>JADCDI010000077.1 GCA_020251025.1 Rhodobacter sp.
CGCGCGGGACTGTGTCTTGTAGACCGGCAGGTCCGGGAGACACAGAGGCCAGCGCCCGACCCGGCGGGGGCGAAGCGCCCGCCGGGGGCGGGGCGGGCGCTGGCCGGGGGCTTTGGGCCCCCGGCCGGTCCTGATCCCGGTGTGGCGCTGTGGCAGGGGCGATGGCCCCTGCCATTTAAGCGTTGGCAGCGCCTTCGCCCGTTCGGGCGGGACCAGGAAACGCACCGCGTTTCCCCGCCCGCGCGGGACGGTGCCCCATATGCCGGCAGGTCCGGGACCAGCCGGAGGCCAGCGCCCGCGACCCGGCAGGGGCGATGCCCCCTGCCGGGCTACAGAGGACGCGGCGGCGGAAGGGTTTCCAGCTCTCCGGCCGGTGGTTCATGCATCTGGCCCGTTTCAGGCAGCCTGTCGGCAGCCGGGGGGGCGTCTGCCGACGGGGTCAAAGCCTTGCCGCAGCCACCATGACGCGGTGGTCGGACGGCCAGGGGATGACCAGACTGTCGCCGCGCGGCCTGCCTTCCCCGCCAAAGGCGGCATCGGTCGCCCTTGGACGGGCCCCGCCGGCCCGCCCGGAATCCATCCGGCCGGCATGATCATCTGCGGCCTTCCCGGTGCCCCCGCCCCGCCGCCCCGGATGGTGAAGCCCGTCACGCCCGGGGTGGTTCCGGCACCGGCACGGGTGGCGGCAGCGGGCGCCGTGGCGGATGCTGGGGACGACAGGCGGGCCATCATCGCGGGGCGCTGCAATCTGATTGCTGCCCCATCCTGCCAGGGCCGCCCCTTCGCTTTCATGACCGGCGCACTTTGGCCCGTTCAGCCACCGTCCCGCCAGCGGTTCACGATCGGATAGCGGCGGTCAAGCCAGAAGGCGCGGCTGGACAGCCGCGTTCCCGGGGCAGACTGGAAGCGCTTGTATTCGCTGAGGTAAAGCAGATGCTCCACCTTCTTGACCGTATCGCGGTCGAACCCGCGCGCCACAAGGTCCGCAACCGACTCATCGCGGTCCACCAGCCCTTCCAGGATCGCATCCAGTACCGGATAGGGCGGCAGGCTGTCTTCGTCCTTCTGCCCCTCGCGCAGTTCGGCGCTGGGTGGCTTGTCGATCACACGGGGCGGGATGACCTGCCCCGCCGGCCCCAGCATCCAGGGGCGGTGATTTCCGTTGCGCCAGCGGCAGACCGAAAAGACGCGGGTCTTGTACAGGTCCTTGAGCGGATTGTACCCGCCGTTCATATCGCCGTAGATCGTGCAGTAACCCACGGCAACCTCGGATTTGTTGCCGGTGGTCAGCAGCATTTCCCCGAACTGGTTGGACAGCGCCATCAGCAGCAGCCCGCGCAGGCGGGACTGGATGTTTTCCCCGGTGACACCCGGCGCAAGGCCCGCAAACAGCGGGTCAAGGGCAGCCGCGACAGCCGCCTGCGGGCCGCTGATCGGCACCGTATCCAGCCGACAGCCCAGTGCCCGCGCCACCGCCGCCGCATCCTCTAACGAGGTCTGAGAGGTGAACTCGGACGGCAGCATGACGCAGCGCAGATTCTGCGGCCCGATGGCATCGGCGGCAATCGTGGCGACAAGGGCGGAATCGACGCCGCCCGACAGGCCCAGCACCGCCCTGCCGAACCCCGACTTGCCCAGATAGTCGCGCAGGCCCTGGACCATGGTGCGATAGTCGGCCTCATGCCCGTCGGGGATCGCCGCCAGCGGCCCCTGTTCGGCGCGCCAGCCGTCCGGCCCGCGAATGAAATCGACATGGGCAATGGCATCATCGAACTGCGGCATCTGCAGGGCCAGATGGCCGCCCGGGTTCAGCACAAAGGACGCACCGTCAAAGACCTGATCATCCTGCCCGCCGGTCATGTTCAGATAGGCCAGCGGCAGGCCGGTTTCGACCACCCGCGCGACCATCAGGTTCATGCGGACATCGGGCTTGCCCCGGTGATAGGGCGATCCGTTGGGCACCAGCAGGATCTCGGCCCCGGTTTCGGCCAGCGTCTCGCAGACATCGGGGTGCCAGCTGTCCTCGCAGATCGGCGTGCCGATGCGCAGCGGCCCGATACGGTAGGGTCCGTGCACATCTGCCGCCGCGAAGACGCGCTTTTCGTCGAAGACATCGCTGTTGGGCAAATGATGTTTCAGCACGACCGTCTGAATCCGGCCCCCGTGCAGGATGAAATACCCGTTGAAAAGCCTGCCCCCCGCCCGGTGCGGGGCACCGATGCCCAGGGCCGGCCCCTCTGCGCAGTCGGCGGCAAGCCGTGCCAGCGCCGCCGCCGCCGCCGCAGCGAAGGCGGGCTTGAGCACAAGGTCCTGCGTCTGATACCCCGTCAGGAACATCTCGGTCAGCGCCACCATGTCGGCACCGGCGGCGCGGCCCGCCTCCCACGCCGCTTTCGCCTTGGCGGCATTGCCCTGAAGGTCCCCCAGAACCGGGTTCAGCTGCGCCAGGGTCAGGCGGAATCTGTCTGCCATCGGGATCTCCCGCAGCCCTGCCGGGGCTGCTCTGCGGCTTCTAGCAGAGTTGCGGGCAAGGAAAAGCCGATTGCTGCCGGTCCTGCTGCCGGTCCTGCTTGCCACGCCGGGACCGCGCGACTAACCTCGCAGATGGCGCAGGCGCGCGGGTCCGGGGTCGGTACCCGTTCCGCCTTTGCCGGGGGCGACGGGCATGGGTTCAGCAGCAGGCGGGCGAATGGTGCGGACAGGAATGCTGGCGCTGGCGCTGGCATTTGCACCGGTGCCGGTCCCCGCCCAGACCGGCGGCGATGTGATCGCCAAGCAATACGAAGACGGCAGCGTTTATGAGGGCACCTTCAAGGATGGCCGCCAGGACGGCATCGGCACCTACCGGCTGCCCAACGGCTATGAATACACCGGCGAATGGGTTGCAGGCGAAATCCGGGGCAAGGGCGTGGCCCGCTTTCCGAACGGATCGGTCTATGAGGGGCAGTTCGCGGCGGGCAAGCCTGCGGGCAAGGGCAAGATCACCTTTTCCGACGGCGGCACCTATGAGGGCGACTGGACCGACGGGCAGATGACAGGCCAGGGCGTGGCAAACTATGCCAATGGCTCGGTCTATTCCGGGTCATTCCTGAATGCCATGCACCACGGCAAGGGCACCCTGAAAGGCGCCGGCGGCTACAGCTATGACGGCGACTGGGTGGAAGGCGTCAAGGAAGGGCGCGGCAAGATCACCTATCCCGACGGCGCGGTCTATGAGGGCGGGCTTGTCCGCGGCCAGCGGTCCGGGCAGGGCAGCCTGAGGATGCCGGACGGGCTGACCTATGTCGGCCAGTGGGCAGAGGGGCAGATGAACGGCACCGGCAAGCTGACCCAGGCCAATGGCGATGTCTATGAGGGCCCGCTGGTGAACGGCCAAAGGCAGGGAACGGGGCGCATCCTTTACGCCAATGGCGATACCTATGTCGGCGGATTTGTCGCCGACCGCCTGCAGGGCAAGGGCGTGTTCACGGGGACGGACGGCTATATCTATGACGGCGACTGGCTGGCGGGCCGCCGCGAGGGCGAAGCCACCGTGACCTATCCCGACGGATCGGTCTTTACAGGCCGCTTCCTGGCGGATCAGGCCGAAGGTCCCGGCAAGATCACCTACGCCGACGGGTCCACCTATGAGGGGGACTGGAAGGCAGGTGTGCCAGAGGGCAAGGGCCGCGCCACCTATGCCAGCGGGCAGGTCTATGAGGGCGAATTCCGGCGCGCGCGCATCCACGGAACCGGCAAGATGACCTACCCCGACGGCTATATCTATGTCGGTCAGTGGGAAGACGGCCAAAGGCAGGGCAAGGGCACGGCCACCTATCCCGACGGCACCGTCTACCGGGGCCAGTTCGTCAACGGGCAGCGCGAAGGCCAGGGCGAGGTCACGATGACGGACGGTTTTCGCTATGTCGGGGCGTGGAAAGCGGGCAAGATCGATGGCCGCGGCATTGCCACCTATGCAAACGGCGATGTCTATGAGGGGATGTTCCGGGCCGGCAAGCGGCAGGGCGAGGGCGTGATGCGCTATGCCTCGGGGCAGGAAAGCGGCGGTGTGTGGAACGACGGCACGCTCACCGCCCCGTCGCCGGCCCCGGCGGCAGACAGGGCGACCGATCCGGCGGGCCCGCCTGTGGCCCCCGCCGCGCCCGGGCCGGTGCGTGCCCGGGGAAACTGAGCCGTCACACCGCCTCGCCCGCATCAAGGCGCGCCAGAAAGGCATCGGCCCCCGCCAGCACGGCCGTCCGGCGGGTTTCGTCCATCCTGTCCCAGGTGCGGTACATCTGCGCCATGCGCGGATTCTGCGCAAACCGCGTGCGGTGGCGCAGCAGGAAATGCCAATAGAGCAGGTTGAACGGACAGGCCCCCGGACCCGACTTCTGCGCCACATCATAGGCACAGCCCCCGCAATAGTCGGACATCCGGTTGATATAGGCACCGCTCGAGACATAGGGCTTGGACGCGACGACGCCGCCATCGGCGAACTGGCTCATCCCGATGGTGTTGGGGGCCTCGACCCATTCAAAGGCGTCGATATAGACGGCCAGATACCACTCATGCACCTGGAACGGGTCAACCCCGGCCAGCAGCGCGAAGTTTCCCGTCACCATCAGGCGCTGGATATGATGGGCATAGGCCATGTCGCGGGTCTGGCCCACAACATGCGACAGGCAGGCCATGCGCGTGGGTCCGCCCCAGTAAAGGGGCGGCAGCGCGCGGCTGTGGGCCAGCACATTGCGGCGGGTGTAACCGGGGCCTTCCAGAAAATAGATGCCGCGCATGAATTCGCGCCAGCCCAAGATCTGGCGGATGAAGCCTTCGGCGGAATTGACCGGCACAAGGCCCGCGCGAAAGGCGGCATCGGCCCGGTCGCAAACCTCGCGCGGGGACAGGAGGCCCAGGTTGAGATAGGGCGACAGCAGCGAATGGGCCAGCACCGGATCGCCTGCCAGCATGGCATCCTGGGTATCGCCGAAACCCGCCAGGGAATGGTCGATGAAATGGTCCAGCGCCCGCAGCGCCCCGGCCCTGTCGGTGGCCCATTCAAAGGGGTGCAAGACACCGAAGTTCGTGCCAAAACGCGCGGCGACCAGATCCAGCACCTCTGCCGTCACCGCATCGGGGGCAAAGCGCGGCGGCGGTGTGCGGAACAGATCGGGGGTGGCGGGCCTGCGGTTGTCATGATCGAAATTCCACTGGCCGCCAGCGGGTTTGTCCCCCTCCATCAGCAGGCCGGTCCTGCGGCGCATCTCGCGGTAGAAGAACTCCATCCGCAATTGCCTGCGGTCCCTGGCCCAGGCCGCGAATTCGGCTGCGGAACACAGGAACCGGTCATCGGGCAGCAAGGTGACGGGCAGCGGCAGGTCATTCAGCGCCAGGATCAGCCGCCATTCGCCCGGCGCGGTCGCCAGAACCTCGCTGGCCCCCCGTTCGGCGGCACGCCGCAACAGCTCGCCACCGATGGACTGGCTGTTTTCGGGATCATCCAGACGGGTGTAGGCCACCGTCCAGCCCTGTGCCGCAAGATGGGCTGCAAATTTGCGCATCGCGGCAAAGACGAGGGCGATCTTCTGCGGGTGGTGCCGGGCATAGCTGGCCTCGGCCATCACTTCGGCCATGACCACCAGATCGCGCGCCTTGTCAGCCTGACGCAGGGCGGCGACATCAGGGGTCAGCTGATCGCCCAGCACAAGGATCAGGCGCGTCACCACGGCACCACCCTGCCCTGCGCATCAAAGAAACCGCCGGTCTGGACGGGCGTCAGACTGTCGAGCACGGCAATCAGGTTCCGCGCGGCCACGTCCGGCGGCACGGCGGTATGCGTGCCCAGGTATTTTGCGGTAAAGGGGGTGGCAACAGTGCCCGGGTGCAGGCAGGTGACGACCGCCTGCGGATGGGTCCGGGCAATTTCGATGGCCGCCGTATGGACAAGCTGGTTCAGCGCCGCCTTGGCCGCGCGGTAGGAATACCATCCCCCCAGCCGGTTGTCGCCGATGGACCCGACCCGCGCCGACAGCACGGCAAAACGCGCAGGCGCATCGCGGGGCAGCAAGCGCAGCGCATGTTTCAGGACCAGCGCGGGGCCGATGGCATTCAGCGCAAACTGGGCGGCAAGGGCCGATGCCGCAACCCCGCGCAGGCTTTTCTCCGGGGTGGCGCCCCCGATTTCAAGCGCGCCTGTGGCGACAATCACGGTCTGGAACGGAGCGGTCAGCGGCGCCAGCGCGGCACTGATACTGGCCTCATCGGTCACGTCCAGACCGTCGGCGGATCGTGAAAGCCCCGTGACGTCATCGCCCCGCGCGCGCAGCGCCGCCACCAGCGCCTGCCCGATGCCACCCGATGCGCCCACAACCAAAGCCTGTGCCATGCCCTGCCCCCCCCGTGGCCCCGTCCCCCCTGCCCCGTCAGCTAGCGCCAAAGCGGGCGGCTGCCAGGCATCGGGAAGAAATGCGTCACAGACGGGCGGCGGCGGCCGGGGCCATGCCGCCGAAACCCGCCCCGGCCGACGATTTTCCGCCTTTCCTTTCGGGGATTCCTCCGTATGATCCGCCGCATGACACGGGATCGCTTCAATTTGTTCCTCTTGGGGTCGCCTTCGCCCCCATGCCCCCGTGCGCTTCTTCTCCTCAGCCTCCTCTGAGCGTGCCATCGGGCGCGACCGCTCAGGGGTGACCAGCGCCCGGGACAGGCCAGAGGACCAAGGAAAGACCACCATGACCGACAAGACCACGCAACCCCGCGTCCTGATCTTTGACACGACGCTGCGCGACGGCGAACAAAGCCCCGGCGCCACCATGACCCATGCCGAAAAGCTGGAGATCGCGGCCCTGCTGGATGACATGGGCGTGGACATCATCGAGGCGGGCTTTCCCATCGCTTCGGAAGGTGACTTCGCTGCGGTGCGCGACATTGCCCGGCAGGCGAAGACATCCGTCATCTGCGGGCTGGCGCGGGCGAATTTCAAGGATATCGACCGCTGCTGGGAAGCGGTGAAACATGCGCGCCGCCCCCGAATCCACACCTTCATCGGCACCTCGCCGCTGCACCGGGCCATTCCGAACCTGGACATGGACCAGATGGCAGAACGGATCCATGACACGGTGACCCATGCGCGCAACCTGTGCGACAACATCCAGTGGTCGCCGATGGACGCGACGCGGACCGAACATGATTATCTGTGCCGCGTGGTGGAAATCGCGATCAGGGCCGGGGCCAGCACGATCAACATTCCCGATACCGTCGGCTATACCGTGCCGCGTGAAAGCGCCGCGCTGATCGCGATGCTGCTGAACCGTGTGCCGGGGGCAGACACCGTCACCTTTGCCACCCATTGCCACAACGATCTGGGCATGGCGACGGCCAATGCCCTGGCGGCGGTCGAGGCCGGGGCGCGGCAGATCGAATGCACCATCAACGGCCTGGGCGAACGGGCGGGCAACACCGCGCTGGAAGAGGTGGTCATGGCGCTGAAGGTGCGCAATGACATCATGCCCTTCCGCACCGGGGTGGACAGCACCAAGATCATGAACATCAGCCGCAAGGTTGCCACCGTGTCGGGCTTTGCCGTGCAGTTCAACAAGGCCATCGTCGGCAAGAACGCCTTTGCCCATGAAAGCGGCATCCACCAGGACGGAATGCTCAAGAACGCCGAAACTTTCGAGATCATGCGCCCCACCGATATCGGCCTGTCGGAAACCAATCTGGTAATGGGCAAGCATTCGGGGCGTGCCGCCCTGCGCTCAAAGCTGCGGGAACTGGGGTTCGAGTTGGCCGACAACCAGCTGGCCGATGTCTTCGTGCGCTTCAAGGCGCTGGCCGATGCCAAGAAGGAAGTCTATGACGATGATCTGATCGCCCTGATGCAGGACAGCGGAACCAGCGAAAAGCATGACACCCTGCAGGTCAAGCGCCTGCGCGTGGTCTGCGGCACCGAAGGCCCGCGCGAGGCGGAACTGACGCTGACCATCGAAGGGGTGGACCATTCCATCGACGCAACCGGTGACGGCCCGGTCGATGCCGCCTTCAACGCGGTGAAGATGCTTTATCCGAACAGGGCGCAACTGCAGCTTTATCAGGTCAGCGCCGTCACCGAAGGCACCGATGCCCAGGCCACCGTGACCGTGCGGCTGGAAGAAGACGGGCGCATTTCAACCGGGCAATCGGCAGATACCGATACGGTCGTGGCCAGCGTGAAGGCCTATGTCAACGCGCTGAACCGCCTGATCGTGCGGCGCACCAAATCAGCGCCGGGCAGCGATGTGAAGTCGGTCAACTACCGCGACGCAAGCTGACCGGGCGCATCCGGGGCTGCACAGGGGCAGCCCCGGACCGGTTCTGCGGGGACTGCGGCAAGAAAACCCGCCCTCTTCACAGGCCATCGTGGCCCATAGACCAACTGAGCATTTCGAACATGCGCGGCGGGGAAAAAGGGCGTGATCCGGCCGCTTTTGTTCAATACCTGACTTTTGCGGCCTGTCCGGGCGGGATGCCGGCATGGCCCCGGACGCGTCCGGCGGCATCAACACGCGGAATTGCGCCGAAGACGGCGGCCTTGGCCCTTTCCCCGGGCCACCGCCGTTTCTATAAGAGGGGCACCTGCCTTGGACACGAGTCGCGGGTGTTTCGCCTTTTTTCCATCAAGGATCACCTCAGGATGTCGGTACTTTCAGGGCTGTTTTCGTCGGACATGGCGATTGACCTCGGCACGGCGAATACGCTGGTTTATGTCAAGGGCCGCGGCATCATCCTGAACGAGCCTTCGGTGGTGGCCTATCATGTCAAGGACGGCAAGAAGCAGGTCCTGGCCGTGGGCGAGGATGCCAAGCTGATGCTGGGCCGCACGCCGGGCAGCATCGAGGCGATCCGCCCGATGCGCGACGGGGTGATCGCCGACTTTGATGTGGCCGAAGAGATGATCAAGCACTTCATCCGCAAGGTCCACAGGCGCACCACCTTCAGCAAGCCCAAGATCATCGTCTGCGTGCCCTATGGCGCCACGCCGGTGGAAAAGCGGGCCATCCGCCAATCCGTGCTGTCGGCGGGTGCCCGGCGGGCGGGGCTGATTTCGGAACCCATCGCGGCGGCGATCGGCGCGGGCATGCCGATCACCGACCCCACCGGCAACATGGTTGTGGATATCGGCGGCGGCACGACCGAGGTTGCGGTGCTGTCGCTGGGCGATATCGTCTATGCGCGCTCGGTCCGGGTCGGCGGTGACAGGATGGACGAGGCGATCATCAGCTATCTGCGCCGCCACCAGAACCTGCTGATCGGGGAATCCACGGCCGAGCGGATCAAGACCTCGATCGGCACCGCCCGGATGCCCGATGACGGGCGCGGGGCCAGCATGACGATCCGCGGGCGCGACCTGCTGAACGGGGTGCCCAAGGAAACCGACATCAACCAGGCCCAAGTGGCCGAGGCGCTTGCCGAACCCGTGCAGCAGATCTGTGACGCGGTGATGCAGGCGCTGGAAGCGACCCCGCCCGATCTGGCGGCAGATATCGTGGACCGGGGCGTGATGCTGACCGGGGGGGGCGCGCTGCTGGGTGATCTGGACCTGGCCCTGCGCGAGCAGACCGGTCTGTCGATTTCGGTCGCCAATGAGTCGCTCAACTGTGTGGCGCTTGGAACCGGCAAGGCGCTGGAATATGAAAAACAGCTGCGTCACGTGATCGATTACGACAGCTAAGCCCCCGGGCCCGCCGCGCAACGGACCCCGCGCCGGAGATCAGACCGCCGTGGCCAGAGATCGCAGATCTCCCCCAGACTTTACAAGACCGATCCGGCGCATCCTTGTCGGCGGGCTTGTGCTGCTGCTTCTTGCACTTTTCCTGATCTGGCGCATTGACAGCCCGCGCGTGGAACGCCTGCGGGCGGCGCTGGCCGACCGGGTGGTGCCCTCGTTTTCCTGGGCCATGCTGCCGGTCACCCGGGCGGCCGCGATGATCGAGGATTTCCGGTCCTACACCCGCATCTACGAGCAGAACCAGGAGCTGCGCCGCGAATTGCAGCAGATGAAAGCCTGGCGCGAGGCCGCGTTGCAGCTGGAGCAGAAGAACGCCCGTCTGCTGGATCTGAACCAGGTGCGGCTTGACCCGCGGCTGACCCATGTCACCGGCGTGGTTCTGGCCGACAGCGGCTCGCCCTTTCGCCAGTCGGTGCTGCTGAACGTCGGCGCGCGCGACGGTATCCGCGACGGCTGGGCCACGATGGACGGGATCGGTCTGGTCGGGCGCATCTCGGGTGTGGGGCGGACCACAAGCCGGGTGATCCTGCTGACGGACAGCAACAGCCGCATCCCCGTCACGGTGCAGCCTTCGGGGCAGAAGGCGCTGCTTTCGGGGGACAATTCCCCTGCGCCGCCGCTGGAGTTCCTGGAAAAGAAGGATCTGGTCCGGCCCGGTGACCGGGTGATCAGCTCTGGCGACGGCGGGGTGTTTCCGGCCGGTCTGCTGGTGGGTCAGGTCGCGCAGGGCGTGGACGGCAGACTGAGGGTGCGCCTTGCCGCAGACTATCAGCGTCTGGAATTCCTGCGGGTTCTGCGCAGCCATGAGTCCGAACGCATCACCGAACCGGGCGGGGTGATCGTGCCGCCGCCGGCGCCTGAGGGCCTGATCGGGCCGCCCCCGGCACCGCCGCCCCCGGAGGCCGCCGATGGCTGAATCGCTGACCGCCTCGGTTTGGGCCTATCGCGGGCTTTATGCGGGTCTGGCCGTTGCGCTGCTGTTTCTTCGCATGCTGCCGCTGGGATCGGTTGCCGGTGCCTGGCCGGGGCCGGATCTGCTGGTGTGCCTGACCTTTGCCTGGGTGCTGCGTCGGCCGGATTATGTGCCCGTGCTGCTGATCGCGGTCGTGCTGCTGGTGGAAGACCTGCTGGTGATGCGCCCTCCGGGTCTGTGGACGGCGATCATCGTGCTTGCGACGGAATTCCTGCGCCAGCGCGGGGCACTTGCGCGCGAAATCAGCTTTGCGGTCGAATGGCTGATTGTGGCGGCGGTGATGGCGGCGTCACTGCTGGCGTTCCGGCTGGCGCTGATGCTGACATTGCTGCCCGAGGCCAGCCCGGGACAGGCGATGATTCAACTGATTGCCTCGATCCTGTGCTATCCTGTGGTTGTGGGCGCATCGCGCCTGATCTTCGGCGTGCGCAAGCCCGCCACCGGCGAGGTCGATGCCTATGGGAGACGGCTGTGAGACGGACCGCAAGAGATGCCGAAGCCACCGCGCGCAAGGTGACGCGCCGGGCGCTGTTTCTGGGCGGGGCGCAAGCGGCCTTCATCGCCGTGCTGGGTGCAAGGATGCGCTACATGCAGGTGGAAGAGGCCGACAAGTACCGGCTTCTGGCCGAAGAGAACCGCATCAACATGCGCCTCATCCCGCCGGCACGCGGCCTGATCCTTGACCGCAGCGGCCGCGTGATTGCCGGCAATCAACAGAACTACCGCGTTGTGATCACGCGCGAAGAGACGGGCGACGTAGAGGCGGTGCTGGCCAGGCTGGCCGAGGTGATCCCGCTGACGCCCGAGATGCTGGAGCGCACCCGCAAGGAAATGGACCGGCGCAGCGCCTTTGTTCCCATCGTGGTCGCAGACTGGTTGCGCTGGGATGACCTGGCGGCGGTTGCCGTGAACGCGCCCGCCCTGCCCGGGGTGAACCCCGAGGTCGGCCTCAGCCGCCGCTATCCCCTTGTCGGCGATTTTGCCCATGTCGTGGGCTATGTCGGCCCGGTCAGCGATGCTGATCTGGCCGAACTGGAAGACCCCGATCCGCTGCTGCAGATCCCGAAGTTCCAGATCGGCAAGATCGGGGTCGAACGCTGGATGGAGGCTGATCTGCGCGGTCGTTCCGGAACCAGAAGGATCGAGGTGAATTCGGTGGGCCGCGTCATGCGCGAACTGGACCGGCAGGACGGCGTTGCCGGGGCCGATGTCCGGCTGACGATCGATGCCGATGTGCAGAATTTCGTGCAGGCCCGGCTGGGGGAAGAAAGTGCGGCCGCCGTGGTGATGGATGTGACCAACGGCGATCTGATCGCCGTTGCCTCTGCCCCGTCATTCGATCCGAACCTTTTCGTGCGCGGCATTTCGCAGGCCGATTACAGCGCGCTGACAGAGAATGATCACCGCCCGCTGGCGAACAAATCGGTGCAGGGGGCCTATCCGCCCGGATCGACCTTCAAGATGGTCACCGCCCTTGCCGCGCTGGAAGCGGGGGCCGTGACTGAAAAGACCGCAGTCCACTGTCCCGGCTTTCTGGAATTCGGCGGGCGCAGGTTTCACTGCTGGAAACATGGCGGACATGGCACGGTGTCGCTGGAAGGGGCATTGAAGGGCAGTTGCGACGTTTACTTCTACGACATCGCCCAGCGCGCGGGCATCGACAGGATTGCCGAAATGGGCCGCAGGCTGGGCCTTGGTGTGCGCCACGACCTGCCGATGTCCGCCATCAGCGAAGGGGTCATGCCGGACAAGGCGTGGAAGCGCGACCGCCACAAGGCCGAATGGCGCATCGGCGACACGATCAACGCCTCGATCGGGCAGGGCTATGTTCTGGCATCGCCGCTGCAGCTTGCGGTGATGACCGCACGGATCGCCAGCGGCAATGCCGTATCACCCCGCCTGGTGCATGCCATCGGGGACAGGGAGGTGCCGGTGGGCGATATCCCGCCGCTGGGCATCGCCCCCCAGCATCTGCGCGCGGTCCAGGAGGCCATGTTCGCCGTCATGAACGCCCAGGGCGGCACCGCCTGGACCTCGCGCATCGCCGATGAGACGATGCTGTTCGCGGGCAAGACCGGAACCAGCCAGGTGCGCAACATCAGCGCCGCCGAACGGGCCAGCGGCGTGATCAGCAATGAGCAATTGCCCTGGAACCGGCGCGACCATGCCCTGTTTGTGGGCTATGCCCCCGCAAGCGCCCCGCGCTATGCGGTGTCGGTGGTGGTGGAGCATGGCGGGGGCGGATCGGCCGTGGCCGCCCCGATCGCGCGCGACGCCATCCTGCGCGCGCTGAGCGACGGCCTTCCGCCGCTCAGCGCCTATCCGGCCAATCAGCGCACCACGATCGAAACCCAGCAAAAGAACATGAAGCTGCGCAAGCCGGAGCCCGCCGCTGCGCAAAGCAGCCGGGCATGAAGACGTCATGAGTTTTCTTGAATATCAGATCAAGACGGTCCCCGGCGGCATCCGCAAGATCCTGTACCTGAACTGGGGTCTGGTCCTGGTTCTGGTCGCGGTCGCCTCGATGGGCTTTCTGATGCTCTATTCCGTGGCCGGGGGCAGTCTGCAGCCCTGGGCGGAACCGCAGATGAAGCGGTTTGCGGCAGGTCTGGTGTTGATGTTCGCCATTGCCATGGTGCCGATCTGGTTCATCCGCAACATGGCGGGTCTGGCCTATGGCATCTCGGTTCTGCTGCTGCTGGCGGTGGAATTCTTTGGCGAAGTCGGCATGGGCGCGCAGCGCTGGATCGATATCGGGCCGCTTCGGCTGCAACCGTCCGAACTGATGAAGATCACCCTGGTGATGATGCTGGCCGCCTATTACGACTGGCTCGACACCCGGAAAACCTCGCGTCCGCTGTGGGTTCTGATCCCTGTGGCGCTGATCGCGGTCCCGGCGGCGCTGGTTCTGATCCAGCCGAACCTTGGCACGGCGCTGATGCTGCTGATGGGCGGCGCGGCGGTGATGTTCGCAGCCGGTGTCAGCCTTTGGTATTTCGGCGCGGTTGCCGCCCTTGGCGCGGGGGCGATTGCTTCGGTGTTCACGCTGCGCGGCACGCCCTGGCAGTTCCTGCATGATTATCAGTACCGCCGCATCGACACCTTTCTTGACCCGACAACGGATCCGCTGGGCGCGGGATACAACATCATTCAGGCCCAGATCGCGCTGGGGTCCGGCGGCTGGTCGGGCAAGGGGTTCATGCAGGGCACGCAAAGCCGGCTGAACTTCCTGCCCGAAAAGCACACCGATTTCATCTTCACCACCCTGGCCGAAGAATTCGGCTTCATCGGGGCCTTCTCGCTTTTGCTGCTGTACGGGTTGATCATTTTCTTCTGCCTGGCCTCTGCCATGCAGTCGAAAGACCGCTTTTCGCAACTGCTGCTGATCGGAATCGGCTGCACCTTCTTCTTCTACCTGGCCGTGAACCTGTCGATGGTGATGGGCATGGCGCCGGTGGTGGGGGTGCCCCTGCCCTTCCTGTCCTATGGCGGATCGGTGATGCTTGTGCTCATGGTGGCCTTCGGCGTTGTTCAAAGCGCCCATGTCCACCGGCCGAGGTAGCGCCATGCCGATCACAGTCCTTTTCGCGGCAGGCCCCGCCCTGTGGGATGACTACCGCAGTGCCCTGACGGCGGCGCTGCGGGATGCAGGGCTTGACGCCGTGCTTACGCAGGACGCGGCCCCCGAAACGGTGGATTACATCCTGTTCTCGCCCGGCGGGACGATCCGCGATTTCGCGCCTTTCGTCCGCACCAGGGCGGTGCTCAACCTGTGGGCGGGGGTGGAACGGATCGTCGGGAATCCCACCCTGACCCAGCCTTTGTGCCGCATGGTCGATCCGGCGATGACGGCCAGCATGATGGAATGGGTCGTGGGCCATGTGCTGCGCCACCATCTGAGGATGGATGTGCATATCCTTGGTCAGGACGGGCGCTGGCGCGGCGATGCCCCGCCCCCGCCGCTGGCCTGCGAACGGCCCGTCACGGTGCTGGGGCTGGGCGAGCTGGGCCAGGCCGTGGCGCGTGCGCTGAGCGCGCTTGGCTTTCCGGTAACGGGGTGGAGCCGGACCGCGCGTGATCTGCCCGGGCTGCGCTGCCTGTCGGGGCCGGACGGGCTGACGGCGGCCCTGACAGGCGCACAGATCGTGGTCCTGCTGCTGCCGGACACGCCCGATACGGTCAATACGCTGAACGCGGCCCGTCTGGCGCTGCTGGCACCGGGGGCCTTTGTCATCAATCCCGGACGCGGGCCGCTGATCGATGATGCGGCCCTGCTGGCCGCGCTGGATGCCGGACAGGTCGGTCATGCCACGCTGGATGTGTTCCGCCAGGAACCGCTGCCGCCCGCGCACCCGTTCTGGCACCATCCCCGCGTCACCGTGACACCCCATATCGCGGCCAGCACCCGGCCCGGGACGGCATCGCGCGTGATCGCGGAAAACATCCGGCGCGGCGAGGCGGGGGAGCCGTTCCTGCATCTGGTGGATCGCGGGCGCGGGTACTGAAAGCCGTGCCTGCCCGCCCGGGGGTCGGGAATGGAACAGACGCCGCCGCCCGCACCATCGGACACTGCGCCGCAACGAGGTGCGCCATGACCTATGCACGGGGTGTTCTGCTTGTGGTTCTGGCGGGTTTGCTGTGGTCCTTCATGGGCCTTGCGGTCCGCCATATCGAAACCGCGGGAACCTGGGCGATCCTGTTCTGGCGGTCGGCCGGGATGGTGCCGGTTCTGCTGGCCTTCATCGCCTGGCGGTCGGGCGGGCATCCGCTGGAGCGGTTGCGCCGCGTCGGTGTCGCCGGTGTGCTGGGCGCGCTTGGACTGGTCTTTGCCTTTGCCGGCGCAATCTATGCCCTGCAGGCGACCACGGTGGCCAATGCGGTGTTCCTTTTTGCCGCATCGCCCTTCATTGCGGCGCTGCTGGGCTGGATCATCCTGAGGGAACCGGTCCGGCCCGCGACCTGGGCCGCCATCGCCGTGGCGGGGGTGGGCATGTTCGTGATGGTGCGCGACGGTCTGGCGGGGGGCGAGACGGCGGGCAACCTGGCCGCCCTGCTGTCGGCCTTCGGTTTTGCCGCCTTCACGCTGACGCTGCGCTGGGGCAAGCTGGAAGACATGATGCCTGCCGTCGTGCTGGGCGGGCTGTTCTCGATGGCGGTGGCGGGGGTCGTGCTGGGGGTCCGGGCCGAGGTTCTGGCCGTGCCGGCGCGGGATATCGCGGTCTCGGTCGCGATGGGTGCGGGCATGCTGGCCACCGGCATGGCGCTTTATACCCTGGGCAGCCGGGTGGTACCGGCGGCGGACCTGACGCTGCTGTCGATGGTCGAGGTGCTGCTGGCACCGGTCTAGGTCTGGCTTGTCCTGGGCGAAACGGCCAGCGCCGGAACCTTTCTGGGGGGCGGTATCCTGCTTGTGGCGATTGCGGGCAATGCCCTGTCGGGTCTGCGCCGCAGGCCGGTGGCCCCGCCGCTGATCTGACCTGCCTCCGGCTTGCCTTGTCAGCGAAACGACCTTGACAGGGCGCGGGCGGCGGTGAAGCGTGACGGAAAGTTGACAGACGTGGTTGCGGGCAACAGGCCTGCGGCGCGCTGGGGGTGACAGACCGACAGCAGATCGCAGATTTTCATGACGCAGCGGGACGGTCGCCGACCGGCCCTGACCAGAAAACGGACCGGCGGCACAGACCCCGGCAAAGACAGCAACGGGAAAGGGGCACGACATGCCCGGCAACATGACCTTTGACGCGCTGAAAGAGGCCGTCGCGCAGGGCGGGATCGACACCGTCCTTGTCGGCGCGACCGATATGCAGGGCCGCCTGATGGGCAAACGCTTTCACGCGCAGTTCTTCATCGACGGCGGCTATGAAGAAACCCATTGCTGCAACTACCTGCTGGCCACCGACATGGAAATGAACACGGTGCAAGGCTACAAATCCACAAGCTGGGCCGCAGGCTATGGCGATTATGTCATGAAACCCGATCTGTCCACGCTGCGCCGCCTGCCCTGGCTGCCGGGCACCGCGCTGGTGCTGTGCGACCTGCTGGACCACCACACGCATCAGGCCGTGCCCCATTCCCCGCGCGCGATCCTGCGGCGCCAGGTGGCCCGTGCCCACGCCATGGGGTTCGAGCCGGTGATGGCGACCGAGCTGGAATTCTACATCTTCGAGACCGCCTACGAATCGATCCGCGACAGCCTGCAAAAGCACGGATCGGTCCGCGACCTGCAGCCGATCTCGACCTATAACGAGGATTACCACCTGTTCCAGACCACCAAGGAGGAAGAGGTGATGCGCGCCGTGCGCAACGGGCTTTACGGCGCGGGCATCCCCGTGGAATGTTCCAAGGGCGAGGCTGAGGCCGGGCAGGAAGAGATCAACGTCAGGTATTCCGACGCGCTGGATACCGCAGACAACCACAGCATCATCAAGACGGCCATCAAGGAGATTGCCTGGTCCAAGGGCCGTTCCGTGACTTTCATGGCCAAGTATGACCACCGCCGTGCCGGGTCATCGGCGCATGTGCATCAGTCGCTGTGGGCGGGCGGCAAGCCTGCCTTCCGTGACGGGGCAGACACCCATGGCATGTCGGCGACGATGAAACACTTTTTGGCCGGGCAACTGGCCCATGCGCAGGAGATTACCGCCTTTCTTGCGCCCCATGTGAACAGCTACAAGCGCTTTTGCGTGGGCATGTTCGCACCCACCAAGGCCGTCTGGTCCCTTGACAACCGCACGGCGGGCTTCCGTGTGTGCGGCGAAGGCACCAGATCGGTCCGCATCGAATGCCGCATCGGCGGGGCCGACCTGAACCCCTACCTGGCCATGGCGGCCCTGCTGGCGGCGGGGCTTGACGGCATCGAAAAGAAGATGGAACTGGAACCCGCAATGAGGGGCGACATGTATCGGGCAGGCGCTGTGCGCGAAATTCCCGGGACCCTGCGCGAGGCGGCGGCGCTGATGCACGGCTCTGCCATGCTGCGCACGGCCTTTGGGGGGGACGTGATCGACCATTACCATCACGCGGCCCAGTGGGAGATGTCCGAGATGGACCGCGTGGTGACGGATTTCGAGGTCAGCCGCCTGCTGGAACGCGCCTGACACCTGAACGGCGCGGGCAGGCCCGCGCAAAACCGACGGGGACATGATGACAAAGACAATCCAACTGATCTCGCCCGTTGATGGGCGGGTCTATCTGGAACGGCCCGCGCTGACGCCGGATGCCGCCCGTGCCGCCGCGGCCCGGGCAAAGGCCGCCCAGCCCGCCTGGGCCGCGCGCCCGCTGGCCGAGCGCATCGCGCTGGTCAGGGCCGGGGTGGCGAAGCTGGCGGAAATGAAGGATGTGCTGGTCGGGGAACTGGCCTGGCAGATGGGCCGCCCGACGCGCTATGGCGGCGAATTCGGTGGTGTCGCCGAACGAACCGATTACATGTCAGGGATCGCCGCAACGGCGCTCGCCCCGATGGTGGCCGAAAACAGCGACCGGTTCGAGCGGCGCATCACCCGCGAACCGGTGGGGGTGGTCTTTATCATCGCCCCGTGGAATTACCCCTATCTGACCACGATCAACACACTGGCCCCCGCACTGATCGCCGGGAATACGGTGATGCTGAAGGCG
This sequence comes from Rhodobacter sp., assembly GCA_020251025.1. Lineage (GTDB taxonomy): Bacteria > Pseudomonadota > Alphaproteobacteria > Rhodobacterales > Rhodobacteraceae > Aliitabrizicola. The sequence goes on from JADCDI010000077.1 coordinate 18,333, forward strand.
GCGACCCAGACCCTGAAAGTGGGCGAACGCCTGGCCGAAGCCTTCCATGCGGCGGGCGTTCCGGCGGATGTGTTCCAGAACGTCGTGCTGGACCATGAAACGACCGAGGCGCTGATTGCCGCGCGAAGCTTCGGCTTTGTCAACTTCACCGGATCGGTCGGGGGCGGGGCGGCGATCGAACGGGCGGCGGCAGGCACCTTTACCGGCCTTGGCCTGGAACTGGGCGGCAAGGACCCCGGTCTGGTCCTGCCCGATGCCGATCTTGACCTGGCGGTGGACGGGCTGATGGACGGGGCGATGTATAACGCGGGCCAGTGCTGCTGCGGGATCGAGCGCATCTATGTGCATGACAGCCTGTTTGATGATTTCGTGGAAAAGGCCGTCGCCTGGGTCGGCCAGCTTCGCCTCGGCAACCCCTTCGATGCCTCCACCACCCTTGGCCCCATGGCGAACCGCCGCTTTGCCGCCACCGTGCGCGCGCAAACGGCAGAGGCGGTTGCAGCCGGGGCAAAGGCGCTGATCGACCCAAAGGCCCATCCGGCGGATGATGGCGGGGCCTATCTGGCCCCGCAGATCCTGGTCAATGTCGATCATTCCATGCGCGTGATGCGCGAGGAAAGCTTTGGCCCGGTGGTGGGCATCATGCCCTACAGCGACGAGGCCGGTGCGATTGCGCTGATGAACGATTCGCCCTATGGCCTGACAGCATCGATCTGGACGCAGGATGCCGGGCGCGCGGCGGCCATCGGGGCTCGGGTGGAAACCGGCACGGTGTTCATGAACCGCTGCGATTACCTTGACCCTGCCCTGACCTGGACCGGCGTGAAGGACACCGGGCGCGGCGCCAGCCTGTCGCACCTGGGGTTCATGTCGGTGACCCGTCCGAAATCCTGGCATCTGAAGAAGGTGGCGAAATGAAACTGCGCGGAAACTGGTCCTATCCGACACCGGTGAAATTCGGTGCGGGACGCATTTCGGAACTGGCCGATCACTGCAAGGCTGCGGGCGTGAAAAAACCGCTGCTGGTCACCGACAGGGCGCTGGCCGCCCTGCCGATCACCCGGCGGGCGCTGGACATTCTGGACGCCGCCGGTCTGGGCCGGGCGGTATTCGCGGACGTTGATCCGAACCCGAACGAGGGCAACATGGAGGCGGGCCTTGCGGTTTACCGCGCGGGCGGACACGACGGGGTTGTGTGCTTTGGCGGCGGATCGGCGCTGGACCTGGGCAAGATGATTGCGCTGATGGTCGGCCAGACCATTCCGGTCTGGGACCTTGAGGATGTGGGTGACTGGTGGACCCGCGCCGATGCCAGCAAGATTGCGCCCATCGTCGCGGTGCCGACCACGGCAGGCACCGGGTCCGAAGTGGGCCGCGCCGGGGTTCTGACCAATTCCAAGACCCACAAGAAGAAGATCATCTTTCACCCGAAACTGCTGCCTGCGGTCACCATCTGCGACCCTGAGCTGACCGTGGGCATGCCCCGTTCGATCACGGCAGGGACGGGGATGGATGCCTTCGCCCATTGCCTGGAAGCCTATTCCAGCCCCTTTTACCACCCGATGTCGCAGGGCATCGCGCTGGAAGGCATGCGGCTGGTGCTGGAAAACCTGCCAAAGGTCTATGACAACCCCCAGGACATGGACGCCCGCGCCCATATGATGAGCGCGGCCGCCATGGGGGCGGTCGCCTTCCAGAAGGGCCTGGGGGCGATCCATGCGCTGAGCCATCCCATAGGTGCCGTCTATGGCACGCATCACGGCACCACCAATGCCGTCGTCATGCCGATGGTGCTGGAGTTCAACCGCGAAGCCATCGAAGAGCGGATTGAGCGCGCGGCGGCCTATCTTGGGATCAACGGCGGCTTCGCGGGTTTTCATGCCATGGTCATGGATCTGCGCACCCGGCTGGGCATTCCGGAAAACCTGACGGCCCTGGGCGTGGAGTTCGCCCGGCTGGACGAGCTGACAGACATGGCGCTGGAAGACCCGTCCTGCGGCGGCAACCCGGTTGCCATGACGCGCGGGAATACGCGCGCCCTGTTCGAGGCCTGCATGTGACGCAGGGCGCTGCCCCCCGCCCCGGGCGGACCGGCGCGCGCGCATGGGCGCTGCGCCGATGACCGGGCATGCCCGCTGCGACATCGCGGTGATCGGTGCCGGTGTCATCGGCCTGACGGTTGCGCTGCGGCTGGCGCAGGACGGGCATGAGGTGGTGCTGCTGGATCCCGCCATGCCGGGGTCGGGGGCTTCTTACGGCAATGCCGGCACCATCGCCGATTATGCGGTGATGCCGGTGGGAACCCCGGATGTTCTGCGCAACCTGCCCTCGCTTCTGTTCAACCGCAATTCGCCGCTGTCGATCCGGCGCGGCGCACTGGCCTCGCTGGCCCCCTGGCTTTTGCGCTTTGCCGTGCAATCCCTGCCCGCGGCCGCCGCGCGCAACGCGGCGGCGATTGCCGCGCTGCTGGCTTTGGCCAGACCGGCCTGGGAAGACCTGGCGGCTGACATCGGTGCGCCGGAAAGTCTGCAGCGCCGCGGCTGCCTCTATCTGTATGAAACCAGCGCGGCCTGCCGCGCAGCGGCGGCCGACATGGCGCGGCGCCGGGCCCTGGGCATTGCGGTGGAGCTGATCAGCCCGTCCGAAATCGCGGCGATGGAACCGATGCTGCCGCCGCTGGACGGCGGGGCGGCGTTCTTTCCCCAGGCGGTCTTCCTCGATGACCCCGGAAAGATGATGCTGATGCTGACCGGGGCGGTGCAGGCGGCAGGCGTGCGTCATCTGCAACGGGCTGCGGATGTGCTGGAGCGGGTGGTTGATGGCGTGACCATTCTCGCGCAGGGCACGCGGCTGCATGCGCGCCGCGTGGTCCTGGCTGCCGGCGCACATTCGCGCGGGCTGGCACGGCAGGCGGGCGACAGGGTTCCTTTGGACACCGAACGCGGCTACCATGTGGAATGGGATATGCGCCTGCCGCTGCTGTCGCGGCCCGCCTGCCCCGCCGCACGCGGGTTCTACCTGTGCCCGATGTCGGGGCGGCTGCGCGCGGCGGGCACGGTCGAGCTGGGCGGGCTGGCCGCACCTGCGTCGCCGCACCGGATTGCGCAGCTTATCAAGGGCGCGCGGGACATGTTCCCGCATCTTGGCGAGCCGGACCGCGACTGGATGGGCTTTCGCCCCTCGATGCCCGACAGCCTGCCCGTGATCGGCCCGTCGCGCGCCGGGGCAGAGGTGATCCACGCCTTTGGCCACGGGCATATCGGCCTGACGCTGGCACCGGTCACAGCACGGATCGTGGCCGATCTGGTGGCGGGGCGGATGCCAGAGGTTGATCTGGCCCCCTGTCTGCCGTCGCGGTTCTGAATTCTGGTGCAGCGGGGGTTTCACACCCCGTCGCCAGTTGGTACTTGGACCAATGGCGCACAAAACGGCGACCCCCGTGGGATATTTGTGAACAGAAAATGTTAAGGGGAAAGGGATGGCAGGCACGGCGCTGGTGACGGGTTCGGCAGGCTTCATCGGCTATCACCTGTGCCGCAGGCTGCTGGCCGATGGCTGGGCGGTGACCGGGCTGGATGCGATGACGCCCTATTACGATGTGCGGCTTAAGGAACGCAGGCACGCCATGCTGGCGCAGAACGCGGCATTCCGGCCCGTCACCGGCGCAGTCGAGGACCCGGGGCGGATGGCCGGGCTGGTGGCGGCCCTTCGCCCCGATGTGATCGTCCATCTTGCCGCACAGGCGGGCGTGCGCCATTCCATCGATGCGCCGCGCGATTATGTGGCGGCGAACCTTCTGGGCACCTTCGAGGTGCTGCAAGCCGCCCGCGCCCAGGTGCCGGGGCATCTTCTGATCGCGTCCACCTCGTCGGTCTACGGGGCCAATCCGGTCATGCCCTATGCCGAAACGCACCGGGCCGATCACCAGATGTCGCTTTACGCCGCCACCAAGAAGGCGGGCGAAGCCATGTCGCATTCCTATGCGCATCTTTATGGCATCCCGACGACGGTTTTCCGTTTCTTCACGGTCTACGGCCCCTGGGGCCGCCCGGATATGGCCCTGTTCAAGTTCACCCGCGCGATTCTGGCGGGCCAGCCGATCGAGGTCTACAATCAGGGCGAGATGCTGCGCGACTTCACCTATGTCGATGATCTGATCGAGGGCATCCTGCGGCTGATCGCTGTGGTTCCGGGAACCGTGCCGGTGGGCGATGCCGACAGCCTTTCGCCCGTGGCCCCCTGGCGGGTTGTCAACATCGGCAATGGTGCGCCGGTGCGCCTTGTGGACTTTGTCGGGGCAATCGAGGCGGCGCTGGGCGAACGCGCGACCATGCGGATGATGCCGATGCAGCCCGGCGATGTGCCCGCGACCTGGGCCGATGCCACCCTGATCGGCGATCTTGCCGGCCCCCTGCCCCGGACGGACATCACCGAAGGCGTGCGCCGCTTTGTCGCCTGGTACCGCGAATTCTATCAGGTCTGACCGGACAGATCCGCAACCGGGGCCCAGAGCACGTCGTCGATCCGCGGGGCACCTGTCGCCAGCATCACGAGGCGGTCAAACCCAAGGGCAATGCCGCTGGCCGCCGGCATCCGGGCAAGGGCCGCCAGAAAATCCTCGTCCAGCGGATAGCGTTCGCCGTAGAGGCGCTGCTTTTCGTCCATTTCCAGTGCAAAGCGGCGGCGCTGCTCGGCCGGGTCGGTCAATTCGCCAAAGCCGTTGGCAAGTTCCACCCCGCAGGCATAAAGCTCAAAGCGTTCTGCCAGGCGGACATCTTGCGGTACCCGGCGCGCCAGGGCGGCTTCGGCCGCCGGGAAGCGGTCCAGCACGGTCATCCGCCCCAGTCCAAGGCGGGGTTCCACCCGGTCCACCAGCACGCGCGACAGCATGTCGGACCAGGTGTCATCCGGCGCGGTGCGGATGCCCTGACGGCGCAGCGCCGCCGCCAGCGCCCCGGCATCGGTTGTGCCGTTTTCGTCCATCGTCGCCAGCAGATCGATCCCCGCATGGCGCTGAAAGGCCTCTGCCACGCCAAGACGCTCGGGTTCCAACGCGGGATCGCAGATGCGGTCGCGGTGGCGCAAAAGACCGCCGCCCGCCGCCTGAACCGCAAGGCGCAGCACCAGGGCGCAATCCCCCATCAGCCGGTCATAGGGCGCACCGGCGCGGTACCATTCCAGCATGGTAAACTCCGGGCTGTGCAGCGGCCCGCGTTCGCGGTTGCGCCAGACATGGCAAAAGGCGAAGATCTGCGTCTCGCCCGCCGCCAGCAGCTTTTTCATCGCGAATTCGGGCGAGGTGTGCAGGAACATCGGATGCGCCACACCGTCATTGCCGATGGCGGCGGTGGCAAAGCCGTGCAGATGCGCCTCGTTCCCCGGACTGACCTGAAGCGCAGGGGGATCGACCTCGACAAAGTCCTGGCCTGCGAACCAGTTGCGGATTGCAGCCTGAATGCGGTTGCGTGCCAGCAGGGCCGGGCGGCGGTCGGCGTGGCGGGCTGTGTCCCACCAGGGGGTTGATCGGGGCGTTCGGGTCATGGCGGGACGGTCCGCTTTCGGCTGGCGATTCCTGCGCTGATGCGCTAGAGGCGGCGCAACGGCCTGCCGTCATTACGGCGCGGGCCAGCCAACCACAAGGAAGCTTTCGTGAAAGTCATCGCCTCAAGCCTGCGCAAGGGAAATGTCGTCGATCTGGACGGCAAGCTTTACGTCGTTCTGACGGCCGAGAATTTCCACCCGGGCAAAGGCACGCCCACCACCAGCATCGACATGCGCCGCATCTCGGACGGGGTGAAGGTTTCGGAACGCTGGCGCACGACCGAGATGGTCGAAAAGGCGACGGTGGACGACCGCGATTACGATTTTCTCTATGAGGATGGCGAAGGCTTCCATTTCATGGAACCCAACACCTTCGAGCAGATCACCGTATCGCCCGATGTGGTGGGGGATGACAAGGTCTTCCTGACCGACGGGATCAAGGTTTCGCTCAAGACCTTCGAAGGGGTGGCGATTGCCATTGAACTGCCGCAGAAAGTGACCGTCGAGATCATCGAGACCGAGCCGGTGGTCAAGGGACAGACCGCGTCTTCGTCCTACAAGCCTGCGATCTGTTCGAACGGCATCCGGGTGATGGTCCCGCCCCATATCGGCGCGGGCACCCGCGTGGTGATCTCGACCGAGGATCATTCCTATGTGGAACGGGCAAAGGGCTGATCCGCCCCGTCGCGGCCCTTTCCGGGACAGGCACCGCGCCGCTTCGCCCCGGAAGCGGCCCTGACGGGGGTAAGGGGCCTGCAGGCGGGCCCGGGGATGGCCTTATCCGGTGGCGGCGGATCGGTGGTTACAGCATCCCCGGCACGACCTGATCGGGCGGGCGGTGGCCGTCGGCGAAGGTCTTTATGTTGATGATGACCTTTTCGCCCATCTCGATCCGCCCCTCGATCGTGGCCGATCCCATGTGCGGCAGCAGGACCACGTTCGGCAATTCGCGCAGGCGGGGGTTGACCTCGTGCCCGCGCTCGAACACATCAAGCCCTGCCCCGGCGATTTCCCCCGCGCGCAGGCCGCGCGTCAGGGCGTTTTCGTCAATCACCTCACCGCGCGAGGTGTTGACGATCACGGCAGAGGGTTTCAGCAGCTTCAGACGCCGCGCGTTCATCAGATGAAAGGTGGACGGGGTATGCGGGCAGTTGATGCTGAGGATGTCCATCCGGCTGACCATCTGGTCCAGGCTTTCCCAGTACGTCGCCTCGGTCTCGGCCTCGGTCTCGGGGCGCAGGCGCTTGCGGTTGTGATAGTGGATCTGCAGGCCGAAGGCGCGGGCGCGGCGCGCCACCGCCTGTCCGATCCGGCCCATGCCCAGAATGCCAAGACGCCGCCCGGCAAGGCGCCCGCCCAGATGGGCCATGGGTGACCAGCCCTGCCAGCTTCCGGCCTGCATTTCCGCCAGCCCTTCCGGGATGCGCCGCGTCACCGCCAAAATCAGCGCCAGCGCCATGTCGGCGGTATCATCGGTGACGACACCCGGCGTGTTCGACACCAAGATGCCGCGCTGGCGCGCCGTGCCGACATCGATATGGTCGACGCCCGAGCCGTAGTTGGCGATCAGCTTCAGCTTGTCGCCGGCCTGCCCCAGAAGACCCGCATCGATGGTTTCGGTGATCGTTGGCACCAGCACATCGGCGCGCCGCATCGCGGCTGCAAGCTCTTGCCGGCTCATCCGCGTGTCGGGATCGCGCAGCTCCACGTTGAACAACTCTTTCATCCGGGTCTCCACGACATCCGGCAAGCGTCGCGTCACGACAACACTCAGGCGTGCTGCGGGCATGGAACCCCTCCCTGAAGCTTTCAAATCACGTCTTGCGGTGGCAAAGTGCAGGGAAGCGGGGCGGGGTACAAGCCCCGCTCAAGGCAGGACGGAACAGCATGACCGGAACCGGATGGGCAGCCTGGGCTGCTGTGGCATTGATGGCTTTTTCCCCCCAGGCCCGGGGCGATGAACCGAAGGCCTCCGGCGGGGTTGAAGCGACGCCGGTTGCCGTGGCACCGGACGCAGCACCGGACGCCGTGCCTGCAGCGACAGCCCCCGCGCGCGACCCCAACCGCGGCAGCGTCACCACCCTGCCGTTGCCGCGCTATGTCTCGCTCAAGACCAGCGAGGGCAATGCCCGGCGCGGGCCGGGAAAGACGCACCGCATCGACTGGGTGTTTACCCGGGCCGGGATGCCTTTGCGGGTCACGGCAGAGTTCGAACACTGGCGGCGTGTCGAAGACGCCGACGGCGTCGGCGGCTGGGTGCATTACTCGCTGCTGTCGGGGGCACGCACCGGGCTTGTGATGCTGGACATGGCAGAATTCCGGACCCTGCCCGATCCGGATGCCCCGGTTTCGTTCCAGGCCGAGATGGGCGTGATCGGCCGGATCCTGCGATGCGAACCGGGGTGGTGCCGGATGTCGGTCGAGGGGCACCGCGGATGGGTTCAAAGCGGCGCGCTTTGGGGTGTGGACAAGGACGAGGTCATCGAATGACCGCTGCGAGACGGTCGCACTTGCAGCACAGGGCAGGGGTGGTCTAGGCCGGGCGCAGTCCAGAGGCGGAGACCGGGCATGGCGATTCCCTCAACCACGCGGCTCAATCTTTCGGCGGCGGCAGCCTCGGTCACTGTCGCGGTCGTTCTGGTCCTGCTCAAGCTGTGGGCGCTTGGTGAAACGGGGGCGCTTTCGGTGGCCGCATCGCTGGCCGATTCTGCGATGGACCTGATGGTTTCGGTCGGGGCCATGGCTGCAATCCTTTATGCGGCGCGCCCGCCCGATGAGGACCATGCCTTCGGCCACACCTCGGCAGAGGATATCGCGGCGCTGGGTCAGGCGATTTTCGTTCTGATCTCGGCCGGCGTGATCAGTGCTGCGGCGATCCTGCGTCTGGTGTCGCCGCAGCCGGACAGGCTGATGGCCGAAGGCCGGGGCATGGCGGTCATGGCGGTGTCGGTCGCCCTGACGCTGGCACTGGTGCTTTGGCAGGGCCGTGTGGCCCGGCGCACGGGCAACCGCGTGGTGCAGGCAGACAGGCTGCACTACCTTGGCGATCTTTTGCCGAACATCGGTGCCATTCTGTCGCTCTGGGCCTCGGCACGCTACGGGCTGGATCAGATCGACTCCGTGGTGGCCCTTGGGGCGGCGGCGCTGCTGGCTTTGGGTGCCATGCGCATCGGCAAGGGGGCCTTCGATGCGCTGATGGACCGCCGTGCGGACCCCGGACTCATCGAAGGCATTGCGCGCATCGCCGCCGGCTGGCCGGGCGTGCATGGCTTTCACGATCTGAAGACCCGGACAGCGGGCAGCCGCGTCTTCGTCAACCTGCACATCGAACTGGACGGCGACCAGCCCCTGCGCGAGGCGCATGATATCGGTGCCAGCCTGCGCCGCGCCATCCTGCAGGCCTATCCGCAGACCGATGTGATCATCCACAAGGACGTGGTGCAGCGCTGATCCGGCCCTGCCCGCATTTTCTGTTCACAAATATCCTCGGGGGGAACGGCCGCAGGCCGTGGGGGGCAGACAGCCCCCCGCCCGGCCCGGCACAGGCGCCTTGCCGTCAGGTTTCGAACAGGTCCGGCTGCGGCCCGCTGCGGGGCGGCTCCAGCCCCAGATGCCGCCAGGCCCGTGCCGCAAGCATCCGCCCGCGCGGCGTGCGCTGCAACAGCCCCTGCTGCAGCAGGAAGGGTTCGATGACCTCTTCGATCGCGTCGCGCGACTCTGACAGGGCGGCGGCAATCGTCTCGACCCCGGCGGGCCCGCCGCCGTAATGTTCTGCCAGCAGGGTCAGATAGCGCCGGTCAGCCCCGTCCAGCCCCAGATGGTCAACGCCAAGCCGGGTCAGCGCGCTGTCGGCAATCGCCCGCGTCAGCCTGCCGTCGCCCCCGACCAGCACGAAATCCACCACCCGCCGCAAGAGCCGCCCGGCAATGCGCGGGGTCCCGCGCGCGCGTCTGGCGATCTCGCGGCAGCCCTCGGGATCGGCGGCGATCCCCAGCAGGCGCGCACCGCGCGTGACGATCTCGTGCAGCTCATCCTCGGTATAGAACTGCAGCCGGGTCGGGATGCCGAAACGGTCGCGCAGCGGGGTGGTCAGCAGGCCCAGCCGCGTCGTGGCCCCGACCAGCGTGAAGGGCTGCAGATCGATGCGCACCGTACGCGCCGCCGGACCTTCGCCGATGACCAGATCCAGCGCGAAATCTTCCATCGCCGGGTAAAGCACCTCTTCCACAATCGGCGACAGGCGGTGAATCTCGTCGATGAACAGCACATCGCGCGGTTCCAGATTGGTCAGGATCGCGGCCAGATCACCCGGTCTGGCCAGTACCGGCCCCGATGTCATCCGAAAGCCGACGCCAAGTTCGCGGGCCATGATCTGTGCCAGCGTTGTCTTGCCCAGCCCCGGGGGGCCATGAAACAGGGCATGATCCATCGCCTCGCCCCGCATCCGGGCGCTGTCGATGAAGACGCGCAGGTTCGCCCGCGCCTCGGCCTGGCCGATGAACTCTTCCAGGGCCTGGGGGCGCAGGGCGCGGTCCGAATCCTCGGGCAGGGGTGCCGGGCGCAGGGCGGGGTCTGGGTGTGGGACCGGGGTCATGGCGGAACATTCCCTGAACTTTCACCGCGATGCAAGGCCCGGCTTGAAGACTGCGGCCAGCTTGCGATGCCGGGCCATGCCCGAAACTCATCGGTGCCCCGCCTGCATCGCCCCCTTGCGGCGCTGCGCGGGCTGCCGCTCAGGCTTTCGGGGCCAGCCGCCGCAGCGCCATCCGGATCAGCGCGGGCGTATCGGCCTCGGGCGCGTCCCCGGCCGCCAAAGCCACCGCCTGCGCGGCATCCGCGGGCGAATAGCCCAGGTTGGCCAGGGCCGAAAGCGCGTCGGCGGCAAATCCTGCGCGGGTCTGCGCCGCCGAAGGGGCCATCGGTTTCCGGTCAGGGGCCGCTGCGGGCCCCGGATCGGGGTCCGGCATATCGCTAAAGGCAGCAGCAGACAGCGCCGCCCCCTGTGCCATCACCGACGGGGCCTTGGCCTTCAGTTCCAGCACCACCCGCTGCGCCAGCTTCGGCCCGATGCCGGGCGCGGCCTGGATCGCACGCGCATCGCCCAGCGTGATCGCCCGCGCAACGCCTTCGGGGCCAAGCGCCCCCAGAATCGACAGGCCCGCCTTCGCGCCGATGCCCTGCACCGTCGTCAGCAGCCGGTGCCATTCCTTTTCCAGCAGGCTGGGAAAGCCGAAGAGCTGCAACAGGTCTTCGCGCACCACCAGTTCGGTGTAAAGCGCCACCGCCTCGCCCGGGCGCGGCAGTGCCGCAAGAGTGCGGTCCGAAACATAAACGATATAGCCGACCCCGCGCACATCGATCAGCACATGATCCTGTGCGCGGTAATCCAGCCGCCCCGACAGCCGCCCGATCATCGGACTGCCCCGGCAGAACCGCCGGCCCTGTCAAGCGCGGCCATGAAGCGGCCCGCCGATTGCAGGTGATGGGCGTGGCAGATCGCCACCGCCAGCGCATCGGCGGCGTCCGGGCCGGTGATCGACACCCCGGGCAGATGCAGGCGCACCATATGTTCGATCTGCACCTTGGCCGCATGTCCCACGCCGACCACCGTCTTCTTCACGGCGTTGGGGGCGTATTCCCCCACCGTCAGGCCGAACTGCGCCGGCACCAGCAGGGCAATGGCCCGCGCCTGGCCCAGCTTCAGCGTGGCCACGGCATCCTTGTTGACGAAGGTGTGCTCCACGGCGGCGGCCTGCGGTGCAAAGCGCTGCAGGACGTCGGTCAGCTGCACGTGCAGGCTCAGCAGCCTGCCGGCCAGATCGCCCGAACTGGAATGGCAAATGCCGTTCGCCACATGTGACAGGCGCGCACCCGCCACGTCGATCAGCCCCCAGCCAAGGTTTCGCAACCCCGGATCGATGCCCAGAACCCTCATGCTGCCGCCTGTCACCCCTTCGGTTCTGGTAACGGTTAGCACGAATGGCGAACATCAGCCAGCCGCCTTGGCATCGGCTGCCGCAGCCGATGCTGCGGCTGCAAATCGCGACATGTTGGCGCGCGAAACCGACACGTCGCTGTCAGGCCCCTTGAAACAATGACAAAATCATGAACAAAGCCATGCGCGCCATGCATGGGCGACATGTCTTGACCCCGGCTTGTTTTGCACCTGCAGCACAGCTAGATCGCAGCGCAAGGGCGAACAACGCCCGCAAATCAGGCACTGTATAAAGGATCATTGATCATGGCCGCCTTTGAAACGACCCGTCCGGCACCGTTCGGTGCGACATCGGCCTACCACTTCATCCAGTTTGTCAGCAACGTGTTGGGGACGGTAAAGGGCTGGAACGACGCCCGCGTGACGCGCAAGGCGCTGTCGGCCCTGTCTGACCGCGAACTGGATGATATCGGCCTGTGCCGGGGCGATATCGATCGCATCGGCTGACCCGGAAAGGGGTCTTGCCGCGACCGCAGCTTTGCGGATCGCAGGGAAAAGGCCGCGCCCGCCACCGGGGCTGCGGCCTTTCGTATTTGCGGGGGTCGGGCCCTCGGCCGGGCCACCGGCCCGCCGGTGGGTTGCGATGACCGATGATCGCCGGACTGGCCTGCATCCGCCAGCCGCCCGAAGGCGTCAGTCTTTGCCGGACAGGTGGGGCCGCGCCTGTCCGGCGCAGGGCGCAGCGCCCGTCTTGTCGTGACCGGCACCTTCAGCCAAAGCGTTGCGGCCACGGGCAAGACCGGCGCGCCACCCGGCAGGCCTGCACCGCAGGTTCCGGTCGCTTCCCGGCCAAAGCCCTGGCACCGCGCGGCGTCGCCGCGCGTGATCCGCCCGGACGGGCCGCCAAGGTCGGGGCTGCGCGCAATCGGTCATCAGACCACAGGGTGCCCGCCGCGGGTCCGGAAAGGCCATGCTCAAGGCCGAACGCCGAGAGGGGATCGCGTCAGCCGCGCTGAAGGACCAGCGTGCACCATTCGCCGATGTCTTCGCGCTGGCGCAGTGTGAAGCCCGCCGCAGCATAGGCGGCCTGCACGGCGTCGGCCTGCACGACCAGCAAGCCGGACAGAACGGCAAGCCCGCCGCTTGCGATATGGTCGGCCATCGCCGGGGCAAGTTCGATCAGCGGGCCTTTCAGGATGTTGGCGAACACCAGATCAAAGGGTGCCGCCGCAGCCAGACGCGGATGCCCGAAGCCGGCGGCCTCCAGGCAATCGATGCGGTCCTCCAGACCGTTGACCTGCAGATTGGCCCGCGCCACGTCGACCGCAACCGGATCAATGTCAGAGGCGATGACCCGACCGGGACAGACCCGCGCGGCGGCCATCGCCAGCACGGCGGTGCCGCAGCCGATATCGGCCACGTTCCGCGCAGCGAACCCCTCGTCCACCAGCCGGTCAAGCGCCCGCAGACAGCCCAGTGTCGTGCCGTGGTGCCCGGTGCCAAAGGCCACCGTCGCTTCGATCAGCAGGGCAATCCGCCCCTTGGGCACCTTGTCGGCGTCATGGCTGCCATAGACAAAGAACCGCCCCGCCTCAACCGGGGTCAGTTCGCGGCGCACCTTGGCGACCCAGTCGGTTTCCGGCAGTTCGGACAGCGCAAAGGGCTGCGCCCTGAACGCCATCGCCAGCAGCGTCAGGGCGATGTCATCGGGTGCTTGCAGGAAATAGCCGCCGACCTCCCACAGGCCCGAGCCGTCCTCGATCTCGAACACGCCCACCCCGGCGGGTGACGGTGTCAGGTCTTCCATGGCCCGGGCCAGGGCTTCGGCGGCATCCTGCCCCGCCAGGCTGGTCAGCGCGGTATAGGTGGGCATGGGCCGATCCTTCCTTGGGCAGGGGCGGCGATAGCCTGCGCAGGGCGGCAACGTCAAGCGCCGCACCGGGCAGCCGGGGGCAATGGCATCTGACCGGTGACTGATCTTGCAAAGGCTTGGACCATGCGGATGGCTTCCGGGTTGGCCGGATGGCGATTCCGGGTCCTGTGGTTCCGGGGATGTTCAGGGCGGGTTTTCGGATTGCTGCGGGGTTTTCCGGGCCATGGTCTTTTCGGCCTCTGGCGCGGTCTTCGTCGGGGGTGACGTCGGGCACCCGCTGCAGGCTGTCTTCGGTGGCCCGGCGGACGCGGACGGCTTTGGCGCAAGCTGCGGCGGAGAGTGGCGCAGCGGAAAGGTGATATCGGGGGGAGCGAGTGGTTTCTTCCGCCGCGCGCCACCCCGGCGGTGACGCGGGCGCTGGTCCCGGGGCCGGGGCACCGGTGGGTGACCGGGGCGGTGCGGTTGGGTAAAGAGCCTGTCCAGGGCATGGATCAGGGCCTGGGGCCATTGAAGCGGTGATGGTGCTGTCGTCAGTGTGGGCGGGAACAGGAAACGCGAC
>JADCDI010000078.1 GCA_020251025.1 Rhodobacter sp.
GCCGCCGAACGCGGCATGCGCGCCATAGCCCTTGGCCGGAAGAACTACCTCTTCGTCGGTTCCGAGGCAGGTGGAAAGGCCGCCGCCATCGCATACACCTTGATCGAAACAGCCAAACTGAACGCCGTCGATCCACAGGCCGGGCTCGCCGACACCCTCGCCCGTATCCCCGACTACAAGATCACCAAGGTCGACGACCTGCTGCCTTGGAACTGGCGCGGATAGCGGTCAGGCCGGACGCTTACCAGGCGACGGCACTTTCACCGCTTCAATGGCAGGGGCCATCGCCCCTGCCACAGAGCAACGCCGGGATCAGGACCGGCCGGGGGCCCAAAACCCCCGGCCAGCGCCCGCCCCGCCCACGGCGGGCGCTTCTCGCCCGCCGGGTCGGGCGCTGGCCTCTGTCCTTCCCGGACCTGCCGGTCCGCAGGGTACCGTTCCGCGCGGGCGGGGGAAACGCGGGGCACGTTTCCGGGTCACGCCCGAAGGGGCATTCCCTTTCCCGGGACCGGCAAGGGTGTCCTGGCAGGAAAGGCGGGCGGATTGCTGTTTCGGCACCCTGTCAGGGCCGCCGCCCCGGCTTCAGCGCGCGGTCAAGGTGGGTGTATCCGCCATCGACATAAACCCACTGACCGGTGGTATGGCCGGACTTTTCCGAAAGCAGAAACACGACCGTTGCCGCGATTTCCGCAGGTTCGGTCATCCGCTGTCCCAAAGGGACATGCTGCACGATCTCTGCAAGGCGCGCGTCGGGGTCTTCAAAGGTATCAAGCCAGTTGCGATAAAGCGGCGTCATCACTTCGGCCGGAATCACGGCGTTGACCCGAACCCCGTCGCCGGCCAGCGCCGCCGCCCATTCGCGCGTCAGCCCAAGCTGCGCCGCCTTGGCCGCGACATAGGCCGATGTGTTGCCCTGCCCGGTGACGGCGGTCTTGGACGAGATGTTCACGATCGCGCCCCGGTTCGCCTTCAGCTGCGGCAAGGTCAGGTGGGCCAGCGTGTAGTAATGGATCAGGTTCCGCTCCAGCGAGGCGCGGAAGGCATCGGTGCCTGCGTCCAGCCCGATGCTGTCATTGGCGCCTGCGTTGTTCACCAGGGCGTCGATCCGGCCCCAGCGGGCCAGCGTGGCGTCAACGGCAGCGCGGCATTGCGCATCGTCCGACAAATCCGCCTCAATCCAGCCTGCCTGCGGGCTGGCTGCCGTGATCCGGTCCAGAAACCCGGGCGGGGGCGTGCGGCGCGCGAAGACCACCGGCACGGCCCCTTCCTGTGCCAGCGCCTGGGATATCGCGGCACCGATGCCCGATGCCCCGCCGGTGACGATGACGATCTTGCCTGTCAGTCCCAGATCCATGCGCTAGTCCATATGGAATTGCCGGGGCAACAGATAGGGGAATTGCGTGGCCGGGTCGATCTCGACCTTCATGATCGGGGCCATCCATTCGGCCCAGCGGGCATTCACCGGGCAGGTGGCCAGATGGGCCCGGGTCGCGGCCAGATCATCGGTTTCAAAATAACCGAACAGGGTCAGGCCATGGCGGAAGATGTTGTAGTTGCGGATGCCGGAGCGGCGCAGCGTTTCAAGCATCTCCGGCCAGCAGTCATCGTGGCGCTTCAGATACTCCGCCTCGTATCCGGGGCGGACTTCAAGAACCCAGGCATATCCCGGCATCAGGCGGCCTCCTGCCAGTTGCGGAAACAGTTCCGCATGGTGACGGTTTCGGTCAGCACATCTTCGCTGAGGGTGTTCATATAGTCCTGGTGGGTGTTTTCCAGTGCCAGCCAGCCCCTGTAGCCCGCATCGCGCAAGGTGGCGAAGATCGCGGGGAAGTTCAGCGTGCCTTCGGCGAATTTCGCCTGCAGCGCCCCCATCCGTGCCTGACGCAAATGCACATGCACGGCGTGTCTGGCCAGCGGGTCCACCTCTTCCTGACGATAGCCGAGACAGGCGAAGTGCGAATAGTCAAGCGCAAGCCCGATGCCCGTGTCATCGATCAGGCGCTGCACCGATGCAGGCGACTCGGCCCAGCTTTGCACATGCGGCTCGATACAGATGCGGGCCCTGTGGTGGCTGGCAACGGCAAGCAGGGCCGTCAGGCTTTCGGCGCTGTGGCGGGCGGCGTCGGCGCGGGACTGGCCCGGGTTGACGATGCCGGGCAGCAGAAACACGCTGTCAATCCCGGCGGCATCGGCGAAGGTCAGCACCCGGTCCAGATCGCGCGCATTCGCGTCGATGGTGCCGGGCAGGGCCAGGTTGCGCCCGCCCAGGCCGTCCCCGAACAGGTGGTAGTAATTGGGAAATGCGATGCCATAGGGTGCCAGCCGCGCCGCTGCCGCCTTGGGGTCCGACAGGATTTCGGCCTTGTCCAGCGCCGACCGGTAGAACAGCCCCACATCCAGCGCGTTGATGCCCAGGGCCTTTGAGATACCCACGCATTCGTCCAGCGTGCAGGCGGGGAAGGACCATGCGGTCAGCGACAGTTTCATGCCTGCCCCCCGATCCGTTCCAACTGGCCACTGCGGGCCGACCGGTAAAGTGCATCCAGTGCTTCGGTCACTCTGGCCCCGTTTTCGGCATTGGCGGCGTTTGTCGCCGGCTGGCCCGCGCAAAGTGCGGCGAAGACGCGCACCGGCAAGGCACCGTCATATTCCGCCTCGCCCGGTGCAATCGCCACGGTTTCATCCTGTCCGTCAAGGCGGGAAAGCTCCAGCCTTGCGCGGCCCGCTTCGCAATCGAAAGAAATCATGCCTTCGCTGCCGTAGATGCGGATGTCCATATGCATGCCCCGGTGTTTGGGCACACTGGCCGCGCCCGACAGCGCAACGGTGGCCCCGTTTGCCGCCCGCGCCACGGCGGCATCGTAGAAATCGACACCGGTCCTGGATTTGCCATCCATGGCGAAAAGCGAGACCAGCGTCAGGTCGGACACATGCAAAAGCCAGGCCAGCGAATGGGACATCTGCCCCCAGCCATAGCCCCCCGCACGGGCCGGATCGGCCCAGGTCGAGGCGGGCGGGCGGAACAGATGGTCTTTGGTTTCCAGCATCGGCTCGCCCGCGAACAGATCGTCCAGCGCTGAGCCCATCTGGCAGACGGCATGGCGTACCGTGCCGATGCGGCCCGCCCTGACAAGGGCGGCGGCCCTGGCGGTAAAGGCGGTAAAGTTCATGCCGCAGGGCACCAGAACCTCGCGCCCCGCCGCCAGGGCCGCTGCCGCAATGGCGCGCCCCTCGACCGCCGTGGTGGCCATGGGTTTTTCGACCAGCACATGACATCCTGCGGCCAGACCGGCCAGGGCGGGGCCGGTATGGGCGACGTGGGGCGTTGATACGATCAGCCCGTCCAGCCGTTCCGCCGCCAGCATCGCGCCGAGGTCGGTGTAGCGGGCCGCAATGCCGAACCTGTCGCCCGCCACCTGCAACCGCGCTGCATCCAGGTCGCACAGCGCCACGATCCGGGCATCCCGGCCCGCCTGCACGGTGGGAATATGGTTGAACGTGGCCCACCATCCCACGCCCACAACGCCGATCCTTGCGGTCATTCCGCCTCCTCTCCGCCCTGGGCGATGGTCGATTGAAACACGGTCTGCATGTGCTGCTGCGCCGCCCGCGCCGCCGCCTCGGGGTCGCGCGCCTGCAGCGCGTCCAGCAGCCTGCGGTGGTCCTGATAGCTGCGCTGCAGGACCCCGGCGGTTTCGGACGCCCGCTTGCGGAATTCCAGCCCAAGCACGTTCAGGCTTTGGCCGATCCGCTTGAGAAAGGCGTTGCGCGAGCCGATCCAGATCGCCTCGTGAAAGGTATAGTCGGATTTGCGGAAGGCGATGGGATCATCCAGCGTACCGGCCTGCGCGGCAAGAATGGCCTCCAGCCCGGCCAGTTCCCCGGCACCGATGTTTTCGGCGGCGCGGCGGGCCACATCGCTTTCGATCAGGCTGCGGGCATCGTAAAGTTCGCGGATGTTCATGTCCTGCAGGGACAGAAAGAACTGGATCGGCCCCAAAAGCGCCTCTGCATCCAGATCGCTGATATGGGCACCGCCACCCTGACGGCTGCGGACCACGCCCAGCACCGTCAGACCGCGCATCGCCTCGCGCACCGAAGGGCGCGACACGTTCAGCGACAGCGCCAGATCACGTTCGGGCGGAAGCGGATCGCCCGCCTTCAGAACCCCGGTCCGCACCATGTCCAGAATCCGGCGCACCACCATTTCCGCCACGGATTCCCGCACGATGGGTTCGTCGAATTCGATGCGTGTGACCGGTTCGGTCATGCGGTCTTCTCTTTCCCCGTGCCGGATTGCAGGCGCGGCACCATGACCGAAGCGATCAGCAGCAGGCCGATTACCCCGGTCTGGATATGCCCGGTGATGTTCAAAAGCGCCATGCCGTTGCGGATGTTCAGCACGATCAGGATGGCCAGCAGCGTGCCGGTCAGGCTGCCGGTACCGCCAAAGATGCTGACGCCGCCCAGCAGGACGATGGTGAT
The DNA here is from genome assembly GCA_020251025.1 of Rhodobacter sp. Taxonomy (GTDB): domain Bacteria; phylum Pseudomonadota; class Alphaproteobacteria; order Rhodobacterales; family Rhodobacteraceae; genus Aliitabrizicola. The sequence continues at coordinate 4,486 of JADCDI010000078.1, forward strand.
GATGTCCAATTCGAACCCGTTGGCCACATCACCGCGCACGGCACCGACGCGGGCGGCATAAAGCAGGCCGGCAAAGGCGGCGATGGTGCCAGAGGCAATGAACAGGATCATCTTGTGGCGGTTGGTGTCGATGCCCGCGAATTCCGCCACCTCGCGGTTGGTGCCGATCACCTGCGTCTTGCGGCCGAAGCCCGAGCGTTCCAGCACGATGTAGAGAACCCCGAACAGCACGGCAAAGGCCACAAGCGCAAAGGGCAGCGGCCCGATCAGGCCCTGTTGCCCCAGGGCGTCGAACCATTCCGGAAAGTCTGTCAGACCCCGGTCTTCGACCAGCACGCGCGCAAGGCCGCGAAACCCGATCAGGGTTGCCAGGGTGACGACCAGTGACGGCAGGCCGACGCGGGTGATGAACCAGCCGTTCAGCGCCCCGCCCAGCACGCCGATGCCCAGCGATATGGCAATGGCAGCGGGGGCGGCCACGCCCTGTTCCTTGACCATCCAGCCAAAGGCGCAGGCTGACAGGCCCATCATCGATCCCACCGACAGGTCAATCTCGCCGTTGATGATGATGAAGGTCATCACCAGGGCCACGATGATCTTTTCGATCGAAAGCTGGAACAGGTTGATCTGGTTGCCCAGGGTAAGGAATTCCGGTGACAGGCCGGCATTGATGCCGATGATCACCACAAGCGACATCAGCAGAAAGCCTTCCCAGCTTTTCAGGCGGGCGATCATGGCCGTGCCTCTTGGTTCAGGGCGGCTTCGCGCCGGGCATGGGCGCGGGCGGCGCGCCAGGCGACAAGGCGGCGGGTGAACAGCGTGTCGGTGGTGACCGACAGCAGGATCAGCGCACCCAGCACCGCCTCGCGCCAGAATTCGCTGACGATGGCCCAGCGCACCAGGCTGGTGTCGATCACATCGACCAGAACCGCCCCCAGCAGCGCCCCGATGACCGTGCCGGAGCCGCCGAAGATGTTGACCCCGCCCACAACGGCCGCCGCCACCGACTTCAGCTCGAACCCAAGGCCCGCGACCACGGTGATATTGCCAAAGCGCGCCAGAAACATCAGCCCGGCCAGCCCGGCCAGCGCGCCCGACAGCACAAAGGCGGAAAACACCACGCGTCTGGCATCGATCCCGGCCATTTCTGCCGCCTCGGGGTTGGACCCCACGGCGAAGAACTGGCGCATCGGGCGCAGGCGGGTCAGGGCCAGATGCGCGGCCAAGACCACGATCAGGGCCGCAACAAAGGCTGCACGGAACTCCAGCCCGAAGACCGTGAAGACGGGCAGGTTGGGAAATTCGGTCAGCCACGCGGGCAGGGTGTTGGTGGTGATGGATTTGCCGTCGGAATACTCCACCAGCAGCGACCGGAAGATGGCCATTGTGGCCAGGGTCACGATGATCGACGGCACCCGCCCGTAGGCCACGATCAGGCCGTTGACCGCGCCAAAGCACGCCCCGAAGCAGCAGCAGAACAGCACCAGCAGAAGGGCGCTCATCTCGGGGTTTGTGCTGACAAGATTGCCCGCGGCAAAGGCGGTAAAGCCAACGACCGAGCCGATGGACAGATCGATGTTGCGCGTCAGGATCACCAGCGTCTGCGCCGTGGCAATCAGCGCCATGATCGCGACCGAGCCGGAAATGCGGGAAAACAGGCGGGCGTTGAAATAGCCGTCGATCTGGCTGGCAAAGAAGGCCAGAAGCAGCAGGATCACCGCCAGCAGGGCCAGAATGCGCAGCCCCTGCGGGCTGAGGCGGTTGAACAGGCCGGTCATGCGGCCTCGCTTTGGCCGGTGGCCACGGCCATGATGCCTTCCTGTGTCGCGCGGGCGCTGTCGATGATACCCATCTGGCGGCCTTCGCGCATCACCAGGATGCGGTCGCCCAGCGCCAGCACTTCGGGCAGGTCGGACGAGATCACCAGCGCCGTGCCACCGTCGCGCACGAAGGCGCGGATCAGATCGTGCACCTCGGCCTTGGCGCCTACGTCGATCCCGCGGGTGGGTTCATCGACAATCAGCAGGTCGGGTTTCATCGCCAGCCATTTCGCCAGCATCACCTTTTGCTGGTTGCCGCCCGACAGCACGCCCACGGCCATTTCCACATCCGGCGCACGGATGTTCAGCCGTTCGCGGTAGGCCATGGCCGTGCCGCGCTCTCGGCGGCGGTCGATCAGGCCCAGGGGCGACAGGTACTGCGCCAGCGTGGCAAGCGAGATGTTGGACCGGATCGGCAGCGGCATCGCCAGCCCAAGCTTGCGGCGGTCTTCCGAGACATAGGCAATGCCCAGCGCGATGGCCTGCGCGGGCGAGGTCATGCGCACCATCTGCCCCTTGTAGCGCATCTCGCCCGCCGTCGCGGCATGCACGCCGAACAGTGACAGCGCCACATCGGTGCGCCGCGCGCCGATCAGGCCCGCCATGCACAGCACCTCGCCCCGGTGCAGATCAAAGCTGATGTCTTCGAAGACACCCGCCCGGGTCAGGCCGCGCACCGACAGGATGACCTCGTCCCGGGCAACCGATGCCATCTTGGTGAAATAATTGCCCACCGCACGCCCGACCATATCGGCGATCATGCCCTGCGGCGTCACTTCGGCCACGGGTCTGGTGGAGATATGCCGCCCGTCGCGGATCACCGTCACGCGGTCGGCAATCTCGAACACCTCTTCCAGACGGTGCGAGATATAGACGACCGCCACGCCCGAGGCCGCAAGGCTGCGCGCGATGCGGCGCAGTTCCGCCGCCTCATGCGCGGACAGGGATGCGGTGGGTTCATCCATGATCAGCACGCGCACATCCTGCGACAGGGCGCGGGCAATCTCGACCGCCTGCTGTTCGGCCAGTGTCAGCCCGCCTGCCTCGCGGTCGACATCCAGCGTCATGCCGATGCGCCCGACCAGTGCTTCTGCGCGGCGGCGCATGCTGCGGCGGTCCAGGATCAGACCGGCACCGGTGGCAGAGATAAAGATGTTCTCGGTCACGTCCAGATCGGGAAAGACCATCGGTTCCTGATAGATCGCCGCCACACCGCGCAGGCGCGCCGCCTTGGACCCCGACAGGACCACGGGCGCGCCGCCGATTTCGACCTGACCCGACGAGGGCTGGTAAATGCCCGTCATGATCTTGATCATGGTGGATTTGCCGGCCCCGTTTTCGCCCACGATGGCATGCACCTCGCCGGGGAACAGCTCCAGCGTCATGTCGGCCAGGGCCGCAGTCATCCCGAAGGATTTGGACACGGCACGCAGGGCAAGGGTGGGGATGGCGGACATGCAACCTCGGGGCGGGCGCGGCCAAAGGATGGGCGCGGCCGGGGCAATCCCGGCCGCGCCCCGTTCATCACTTCGCGGCGGCTTCGACATTGTCCTTGTTGTAGACCGTGAAGGGCCCCATCAGGATGCGCTTGGCACCTTCGCGGCCGGGATCGGCCTCGATCGTGTAGTCGCCCATGCGGCCGGCGGTAAAGGTTTCGCCGATTTCGCCCTTGAGCTGGCCCGTGGCCAGGCCATAGGCGGTGTAGTAGGACAGATAGCCAAGATCGCGGAAATCCCACAGCGCGAATTCCGGCGCGCAGCCGTTCATCGTGTAGCTGACCATTTCCGACGGCAGGCCAAGACCCGAGACCCTGACCCTGTCGCACAGACCTTCGTCCTGCATCGCCTTGGCGGCGGCCTGGATGCCCACGGTGGTCGGGGCCATGATCAGGCCAAGGTTCGGATACTTGTCCACAAGCGCCAGCGCGCGGTTGTAGCTGACTTCGGACTGGTCATCACCATAGACGACATCGACCAGCTTGATGTCCTTGTACTTGGCATCTTCGGCCAGGGTTTTCTTCATCGCCTCGATCCAGGCGTTCTGGTTTGCGGCATCCGGCGTGGCCGAAAGCACGGCCATTTCACCGGCCCCGCCCAGGATCGAATGCGCCATATCGGCCATCACCACGCCGATGGAGCCGAAGTCCACCTGCGCCACGAACACGCTTTCGCCCTTGGCCGAGGGGATCGGGCTGTCCCAGGTCACAACCTTGGTGCCTGCCGCCTGTGCGGCTTCGGCCGCAGGGGCGATCTGGTCGCCCGCGTTGTTGGACAGCATCACGGCACCCAGCTTTTGCGTGGCCGCCGTTGTCATGATTTCGATCTGGCCGGCCACCGAGTTTTCCGGGGTGGGCCCCACGAAGTCGAGCTTGCCGGGATTTGCCAGTTCCTTGTGGGCTTCCTGAGCGCCTTCGTTGGCCTGATCGAAGACCAGAATGCCCAGGAACTTGGGCAGCAGGATCATGCTGGTGTCCTTGCCGCCTTCCAGTTTGATCGCATCGGCATAGGCAAGGCCTGCCCCGCCCAGCATCAGCGCGGCGACCGCGCCGAGAATTTTGGTCGTCTTCATCAGAGTCCTCCCAGGTTTCGGCACGAATCTGTGCCTGGTCGTTTTGCCGAAGGCGGATGCAGGCTCTTCCCCCATCGCCCGGCGGTCTTCCGCGCCGGGGGCTTCCCCGGCGGAATTCTGATCCGGCCTATCCGGGCACGGGTTTGCGCGGCCCTTCGCCGCGCAGGGCGCGGGCGATGTCTTCGGCCACCAGCTGCTGCAGACGGTGGATCGCCACTTCGGAATACCAGGCGGCATGGGGTGTCAGCAGCAGGTTGGGCGCCCGGCGCAGCACATGGTCCGCCGCCAGCGGCTCCACCTGGAAGACATCCAGGGCGGCACCTGCGATGGTGCCGCTTGCCAGGGCTGCCGCCAGGTCTTCCTCGACGATCAACTGCCCCCGTGCCGCATTCACGATCAGCGCATGGGGCTGCATCGTGGCCAGCCGGGCGGCATTGAAGAACCCGGTCGTCGCGGATGTCGCGGGTGCATGCAGCGAAACAAGGTCCGCCTCGCGCAGCAGCCGGTCGCCATCCATCAGCGTCACACCCAAGTGCCCCGCCTCTTCTGCGGAAAGGCCAGGGTCAGAGGCGATGAAGCGAAAGCCGAATCCCCGCAGCCGCGCAAGCACGGCCCGCCCGATCTGGCCCAGGCCGAAAAAGCCGAACACGGTCTGCGAAAACGGCTTCATCGGTTTGGCAACCTTTACCGCCGCCCAGTCCCCGCGCCGCACGGACGCATCCAGTTGCGGCAGCTTGCGCAGCAGGCTCAGGGCTGCCGCCGCCGTATGGTCGGCCACCTCATCGGTGCAATAGTCGGGCACATAGCCCAGGCGCAGCCCGGCGGCCCTGGCCGATGGCAGATCGATGTTGTTGTAGCCGACGCCATAGCGGATGACCGTGGACCCCGGTCTGACGGCGCGCGCGGCATCCGGGCCGAAGGGCGCGAACTGCACCACGGCCACATCCGCCCCGGCCACGGCCACGGCCACATCGACCGCCGTCTTGCACTGAAACGCCTTGAATTCCGCCCCCGCCGCCGTTGCGGCCGCTTTTTCCTGCGCCAGATCCGGGAATGTGTAGTCGGTGACGACGACGCGCAGGGTCATGGCGTTTCCTTGAGGTAATCGTGCAGGACGCGCCCTGCCACCAGCGTGAAGTCAGCCCGCCAGTGGATGCCGGTCAGCGGTTCCAGAACGGGCAGGCGGAACACCGGAAGCTGGGCATTGGGGCGCAATTCGACCGTGCAGGGGCCTTCCCAGGCCTCGTGCACCGTCACCTCGGCCAGACGGCGCGAGGTGATCTGGCGGATCGCGGGACGACCGTCGATATGATCCACCGCCTTGAGGTTCAGGTTCGTGCCAAAGTCGAAATAGGGGGCAAGCGCCTCGGGCGCGACGCGGCGCTGCTTGTAGGGCAGGGTGCCGGTGATCACGTCGATCCCGTTGCGTTCCACCGTTCCGACCATCAGGTCACCGCGCGCCTCAAGGCCGGGCTTGCCCAGTTTCTTCGGCTGGCCATGAATTTCGCGGCCATGGGCCACGCCGATGTCCGAAGACAGCACGAGATAGGGCGAATAGGCCCCCTTTCCCTGGCCGGGCAGTTCGGCCCCGAACATCACGTTCGCCTCGGTATAGGGCCCCAGCCAGTCGGTATCGTTCATCCTGTAGATGTGCACACAGGCCACATCGCCCACCGGCACCAGCGGGGGCGGCAGAAGAAAGGCCATCGCGGCGGGGTCTGTGCGCCAGTACAGCGTCAGGATCTCGGCATTGCGGAAGCGAAAGGGGAAGGGCGGAATCATCGGCGCATCCCAGGGCGTGGAAAAGCCGCCCTGCCGGATTTCAGCGAAGGTTGGCCGGGTCAGCCCATATTTCGCCTGTTCCGTCATGGCATGGCCAGCCGCTTGACCACCGCTTCCTGCACGTCGATCCCAAGGCCGGGTCCGTGGATCGGATAGGCCCATCCATCCTTGTGCCACAGCTTTTCGGCCACCAGATCGTCCTGCACGACCACGCCGAAGGGTTTGAATTCAAAGATTTCCGTGTTGGGCGAGGCCAGCGACAGGTGCAGGCTGGCCGCCGTGGTGATGGCGGTGGACCAGGCGTGCGCGTTCATCCCCTTGCCAAACCGGGTGGCCAGCGCATCGACGCGGCGAAAGCCGGTGACCCCTTCGACCCGCGCGGGATCGACGCCATAGACATCGATGGCCTGCACGAATTCCATCTGGCGGCGATAGCCCGCCTCGGTGAATTCCCGTTCGCCGCTGGCGATGCGCACCGCCGTATTGGCGCGCAAGCGGCGGTATCCGGCATCGTCGGTGGGGTAAAGCGGTTCCTCATACCAGCCGATTCCCAGCGCGTGCATCCGGTTGGCCACGGAAATGGCCGTATCGGCATCCCAGCGCACGCCGTTGCCGATATCCACCAGAATGCCCGCCTCATCCCCCAGCGCCGACCGCAGGGCGCGGATGAAGCTGACATCGGTGTCCGGATCGCCGCCGATGTTGCTTTCGCCCTTCTTGGCGAAGCCCAGCTTGCAGGACCGGAAGCCCGCCTCGAAAAAGCCGACGACTTCGGCCACGCAGGCCGCCTCGCCCTTCTTGTTGACGTGGGACGAGGCATTGGCCAGAAGCCGGTCCTGCCTGAGCCCGCCCAGCAGATCATAAAGGGGCTTGCCGGCAATCTTGCCCGCAATATCCCAAAGCGCCATGTCGATGCCCGATATGGCAAGCGATGCGATGCCGCCCTCGCCGTACCACCAGACATGGCGGCGCATCTTAAGCCAGTTCGCCTCGATCTCTTGCGCCGGTTCGCCCTGCAGCAGCGGCAGCAGGCCTTCGCAAATCACGAGGGCCACGGCCTTGCAGGCTTCGGGCCACATGGCAATGCATTCGCCCCAGCCGACCACGCCGTGATCGGTCTCGACCCGGACCAGAACCGTGCGGCGGATGGTGTTGAAATCGTTGGGGTCAGGGTAATGGACGGGAAACGGCTCGATCCGGGCGATCCGGTCCATCTGCTTCCCCCTCCCAAGGGCCTTCCGCTATTCTTTTGACAGCCGGGTCCGGCTGCATTAGCGGTAAATTGGTAAGGCCAATTAACACCTGTCACCGCTCAAGGGTCAACAGAAATGTTCAACCTCGCCCCCATTCCTGTCCCGGACCTGTCAGGCCGCAGCGTTCTTGTCACCGGGGCCACGCGCGGTATCGGGGCCGCCCTGGTGCGGGTGCTGGTGGCGCAGGGGGCGCGCGTCTTTGCGGGTGTTCTTGGCGATCCTGAAGCCCTGCCGGGTGATGCGACGGTCTTTCAGCTTGATGTCACCCGTCAGGCGGATGTCGATGCCGCAATCGCCCGGGTCCGGGCGGATGCAGGCCGGCTGGATGTTCTGGTCAACAATGCCGGCATTATTTCCCCCATCGGCCCGCTTGCCAGCCTTGCAAGCGACAGTCTGGCCCCGGCCTTTTCGGTGAACGTCATCGGTGTTCACCGGATGGTCGTGGCGGCCCTGCCCCTGCTGCGCGCATCACGGGGCACGATCGTGAACGCAGGCACGGGGGCCGCGACCACCCCGATGGAAGGCTGGACGGCCTACTGCACCTCCAAGGCGGGTGTCCACATGCTGACGCGCCTCATGGCGCTGGAACTGGGGCCGGACGGGATACAGAGCTTTTTCATCGGCATTCCGCCGACAGACACCGCGATGCAGGCCGAAATCCGGGCGGCGGGCCTGAACCCGATCAGCAAGATCCCCCGCGATCAACTTGTGCCCGCCGATGTGCCCGCCTCGGTCATGGCCTATCTTTGCAGCGCCGCAGCGCGCGGCATCGACGAGGTGCTGCTGGATGTGCGTCAGGACCGGTTCAAGGCGATGATGCCGCTTTGACTCTGCTTTGACACTGACGCGCAGGCGCGCGACAGTCTTGGCAGGATTGCCCCCGAAAGGCTTGCCGATGACCCCAGACCCCGTTCCCGACCCCGGCAGGGACGAACTTGGTGTGGTCCTGACAGGGCTGACCCTTGCCGGCATGATTGTGGCCGCAGCCTCTGCCTATGGCGGTATGCCGGCCCAGGTGACGGCCTTCGGACTGACGCTGGTCTATATCTTCGGCGGGCTGCCCTCTGCGGCCAGGGCACTGCACAGCCTGTGGTTTGATCATGTGCTGGACATTGATCTGCTGATGGTCGTTGCCGCCGTGGCCGCCGCCGCCGTGGGCGCGACATTTGAAGGGGCGGTGCTTCTGACCCTGTTCAGCCTGTCGGGGACGCTGGAGAACCAGGCCATGGGCAAGGCCCGCCGCGCGGTCGAGGCGCTGATGGCCCTGCGTCCGGAAACCGCGCTGCTGCGCCGGGACGGGACTGTCACGGAAGTTCCGGTGGCCAGCCTTGCGGTCGGCGATGTCGTGGTGATTCGCCCCGGAAGCCGCATGCCCGTCGACGGAACCATCCTGTCCGGCGAAGGCGCAATCAACGAATCGACCGTCACGGGTGAATCCGTTCCGGTCGTGAAGGGTCCGGGAAGCAGCGTGTTCGAGGCGACCGTGAACCTTGACAGCGTGCTTGATCTGCGGGTGGACCGCAGCGCATCCGAAAGCACGGTTGCCCGGATGATCCAGCTTGTCACGCAGGCGCAGGCGGCCAAGGCACCCTCTGAACGGTTCAGTTCCTGGTTTGGCCAGCGCTACACCACTGCGGTGCTGGCGGGGTCCGTGATCGCTTATGGCGTGTTCCTGTGGCTTGGCTGGCCGCAGCAGGACGCGCTTTATCGCGCGGCAACGCTGCTGGTCGCCGCCAGCCCCTGCGCCATTGTCATTTCGGTTCCCGCCGCGATCCTGTCGGCGCTGTCCGCCGCCGCCCGGGGCGGGGTGCTGTTCAAGGGCGGGGCGGCACTTGAAACGCTGGGTGCGGTGCGGTCCTTTGCCTTTGACAAGACCGGCACGCTGACCACGGGGCAGGCCGAAGTGACCGGGATCGTCAGCCTGACCGGCAGCGAAGACGCCTTTCTTGCACTGCTTGCGGGAATCGAGGCGCAGTCGGAACATCACATCGCCAGCGCGATCCGCCGGCTGACCGAACGGCGCGGGTTGACACCCGCATCGGTCACCGGTGTCACGTCCATTCCCAGCGAAGGTATTGTCGGCACGGATGACATCGGCCCGCTTTGGGCCGGAAACCGGCGTCTTGCCGCGCGCATGGGGGCGGCGCTGGATGATCCGGATCTTCTGCGCATGGACGACGGCGACCAGACCGTGATCTACATGGGCCGCGGCCGGCAGGTGCTGGGCGCGGTGGCTGTCGCGGACCAGACGCGCGCGTCGTCACATGCGGGGATCCTTGCCTTGCGCAAAAGCGGCATCCGCCAGATCGCCATGATGACGGGGGACCGCCGCCCTGTCGCCCGGCGGATCGGCAGTTCCCTTGGGCTGCGGGATGATGAAATCCACGCGGAGCTGCTGCCGGAAGACAAGGTTGTGCTGATTGCCGGTCTGGCCGCAGGTGGCAAGGTGGCCTATGTCGGCGACGGCGTGAACGATGCCGCCGCGCTGGCGCGGGCGGATGTCGGCATTGCGATGGGGGCGGCGGGCAGCGACGTGGCCCTGCAGGCCGCCGATGTGGCGCTTTTGTCGGAAAACATGGAACGCCTTGCGGCGGCGCATCTGCTGGCCAGGCGGACGGGGCGGATCATCCGCCAGAACCTGGTCTTTGCCATGGGGGCGATGCTGGTTCTGGTCATCGGCTCGTTGTTCTTTGCCCTGCCGCTGCCGCTTGCGGTGGTGGGACATGAAGGCGGGACGGTCCTTGTCGTGCTGAACGGCCTGCGCCTGCTGTTCGACCCGATCCGGTCGGACCGGGCCTGAGCCATGGCCGCAGTGATCTTCGATCTTGACGGGACGCTGGTCGACAGCGCCCCCGACATCCATGCTGCCGTCAACCGCATGCTGGCCGATGCGGGCCAGGCGGCCCTGCCGGCACAGACGGTGAAAGGCTTTATCGGCAACGGTGTGCCCGCCCTTGTCGCCCGCGTCCTTGCCGCCTGCGGTCAGGAACCCGATCCGGCCCGGCAGGCAGAGTGGCAGGCAGGGTTCCTGCGCCATTACGCGGCAGACAGCACAACCCTGACACAGCTTTATCCCGGTGTGATGGCGGCCCTGTCGGCCCTGGCCAAGGCCGGTCATCAGCTTGCGCTTTGCACCAACAAGCCGGAACTGCCCGCGCGGAAGATTCTGCGCGCCTTCGGGCTGGCCGGGCTTTTCCCGGTTGTCATCGGCGGCGACAGCCTGCCGCAGCGCAAGCCCGATCCGGCGCCGCTGCTGGCCGCCGCCTGCGGCCTGGACGGCCCGGTCCTGTTCGTGGGCGACAGCGAGGTGGATGCCCAGACCGCCCTTGCGGCGCGGGTGCCCTTCGTTCTGTTCACCGAAGGCTACCGCAAGGCCCCGGTGTCGGCCTTGCCCCATGCGGCACGGTTCGCCCGGTTTTCCGACCTGCCCGCCCTGATCGTCCGGCTTGCCGCCGATTGACAGCCCGGCTGTTTTGCCCGACCGAAGGGCAGGCAGCGGGGGCGGGCATGGCAGCGTGGGAATTCTGGATCGACCGGGGCGGCACCTTCACCGACATTGTCGCGCGGCGGCCGGACGGGCGGCTTGAAACCCGCAAGCTGCTGTCAGAGAACCCCGAACGCTACGCCGACGCCGCCGTGCAGGGCATTCGCGACTGTCTGGGGCTGGGTCCGGATGATGACCTGCCCGCAGGGGCCATCTCTGCCGTCAGGATGGGCACCACCGTTGCCACCAATGCCCTCTTGGAACGCAAGGGCGAGCGGGTTCTGCTGCTGATCACCGAAGGGTTCCGCGACCTTCTGCGGATCGGAACGCAGGCGCGCCCGGCCCTGTTCGATCTGGACATCCGCCGCCCCGACCTTTTGTACGAGGCGGTGGCCGAGGTTCCGGGGCGCCTTGACGCCGGGGGGGCCGAAGTTGCGCCGCTTGATGAGCCGGCCGTTCGCGCCGCGTTGCGCCAGGCCCATGGCACGGGCATCCGCGCCGTCGCCATCGCTTTTCTGCATGCCCATATCAATCCCGCACACGAGGCGCGGGCCGCCGCCCTGGCGGCAGAAGAAGGCTTTGCCCAGATTTCGGCCAGCCATGGCGTCAGCCGTCTGGCCAAGCTGGTGGCGCGGGGCGATACCGCCGTGGTCGATGCCTATCTTTCGCCGATCCTGCGCCGCTACGTGGCGCGCGTGGACAGGGCCCTTGACCTGAACCGGGCAACGGGCCGGCTGCTGTTCATGCAGTCAAACGGCGGCCTGACCGAGGCGGCGCGGTTTCAGGGAAAGGATGCCATCCTCTCGGGCCCGGCCGGCGGCATCGTCGGCATGGTCCGCACCGGGCAGGCCGCAGGGTATGACCGGCTGATCGGCTTTGACATGGGCGGCACCTCGACCGATGTCAGCCATTTTGCCGGTCATTTCGAGCGGTCCTTCGAAACCGAGGTTGCGGGCGTGCGGATGCGTGCCCCGATGATGGATATCCATACCGTGGCAGCCGGCGGCGGATCGATCTGCACCTTTCGCGATGGCCGCTTTCAGGTCGGCCCTGAAAGTGCCGGGGCTGACCCCGGCCCGGCCTGCTACCGCCGGGGCGGTCCGCTGACCATCACGGACTGCAACCTGATGCTGGGGCGGATTTCGCCCGCGCATTTTCCAGCCCTGTTCGGACCCGACGGCACGCTGCCGCTGGATGCAACCCCCGTCCGGGACCGGCTGGAGGCCCTGGCAGCAGAAATTGCCGCCGTCACCGGCAAGGCTCCGGCCAGCCCGGAAGAGGTGGCCGAGGGGTTTGTGCGTATCGCTGTCGACAACATGGCGAACGCAATCCGCAAGATCAGCGTCCAGCGGGGGCATGATGTGACCGGCTATACGCTGCAATGCTTCGGCGGCGCAGGGGGCCAGCATGCAACGCGCGTCGCCGATGCCCTTGGCATGCGCCGCGTTCTTGTCCATCCCCTGGCCGGTGTGCTTTCTGCCTTTGGCATGGGCCTTGCCGAAACCCGCTCCATTCGTGAACGACAGTTCGATAAACCGTTGCAGGACTGGGATCAGGCATCGGCGGTACTGGATGCCCTGGCGCTGGAGGCTGAGGCCGACCTTGCAGCGCAGGGCATCGCGGTACATGGCATCGAACGGCGGGCGCATCTGCGCTATGACGGATCGCATCAGGCGCTGGACGTGGCCTTCGGACCGCCCGCTGCCCTGCAATCCGCGTTTGAGGCGGTGCACCGGGCGCGGTTCGGCTTCATCTCGCCCGAGCGCACGCTTCTGTTCGAAATGCTCAGCGCCGAGGCTGTCAGCGCAACCGCAGTGCAGGATGCCGCCCTGCCGCCCCCGGATCGTGCGGCCCAGGGCGGCCAGGTGGCCCTGTGGTCGGCAGGCTGGGCGCAGGTGCCGCTGCATGACCGCGCCAGCCTTGTGCCGGGAACGGTGCTTTCAGGCCCGGCGATGATCGCAGAGACGACAGGGACCATCATCGTCGATGCAGGATGGACGGCCCGTGTCGATCCCTTGTCAAATCTTGTGCTGGAACGGACCGCGCCGGTCCAGCGCCCGCCAGCAGCCGGAACCGACGCCGATCCTGTGCTGCTTGAGGTGTTCAACAATCTCTTCATGTCGGTCGCCGACCAGATGGGCGCCACGCTGGCCAATACGGCCTGGTCCGTCAACATCAAGGAAAGGCTGGATTTTTCCTGTGCCATCTTTGACGCGCAGGGCGATCTGGTGGCCAATGCGCCCCATGTGCCCGTGCATCTTGGGTCCATGTCCCATGCCGTCAAGGTGGTGATGCGGCATGTCGCGGCGCAGGTGCGCCCCGGCGATGCCTTCATGCTGAACAGCCCCTACAACGGCGGTACCCACCTGCCCGACGTGACAGTGATCACACCGGTTTTCCACGGGGACCGCCCCGTGTTCTGGCTGGGATCACGCGGGCATCACGCGGATATCGGCGGGCGCACCCCGGGGTCCTCGCCGCCCGACAGCCGCGAGATCAGCGAAGAAGGTGTTCTGATCGACGTGACGCCCCTGGTTCTGGCGGGCCGGTTCTGCGAGGCGGAAACCCGGGCCCTTCTGTCCGGCGGCCGCTATCCCTGCCGGGCGCCGGATCAGAACATCGCCGATCTGAAAGCCCAGGTTGCCGCCAACGAAACGGGACGGCACGCGCTGCTCACGGTTGTTGCATCTTATGGCGAGCCGGTCGTCTCAGCCTATATGCGGCACGTTCAAAGGAACGCCGGGGAAAGCGTGCGCAGCGCCATCGGACGCCTGAAGGACGGGTCATTCACTTATCACATGGATATCGGAACGAAAATTCAGGTATCTGTCAGCGTTGATCATGCCAAACGCGCGGCAACCGTGGATTTCACCGGAACATCACCCCAGCAGTCGGGCAACTACAATGCGCCGCTTGCGGTCTGCCGGGCGGTGGTGCTGTATGTGTTCCGCACGCTTGTCGGCAAGGTCATTCCGCTGAACGAAGGCTGCCTGGCCCCCATCACGCTGATCGTACCCGAAGGATGCATGCTGAACCCCCGCCCGCCTGCCGCCGTGATCGCCGGCAATACCGAGGTCAGCCAGGCGGCCTGCAATGCCCTTTACGGGGCGCTGGGGATCATGGCGGCCAGCCAGGGGACGATGAACAATTTCGTCTGGGGCAATGGGGCGTTCCAGAACTACGAAACCGTCGCGGGCGGCTCCGGGGCAGGCCCCGGTTTTGCCGGTTGTGACGCGGTGCAAAGCCATATGACGAACACGCGGATGACCGATCCCGAAATTCTGGAGCAACGCTTTCCGGTCCGGCTGGAACAGTTCGGCATCCGTCGCGGTTCCGGCGGTGCGGGCCGGTGGCAGGGCGGCAACGGTGCGGTGCGCCGCCTGCGGTTTCTTGCCCCCGTCACGGTGACGACGCTGTGTTCCAGCCGCCGGATTGCGCCCTTCGGTGCCGAAGGCGGCGCGCCGGGTGCCGTCGGCCACAACCGGGTGATCTGGCCCGGCGGCCGGGTGGAAGACCTTGGGGGCAATGATGAACGCAACCTGCCCGCAGGGGCCGTGTTCGAAATGCTCACACCCGGCGGCGGCGGCTGGGGAACGGCAGAGTGACCCGTGCAATCACCGCGGCGCCCGCAGTGGCGGCCGTTCGCTTTGCGGCACAGGAAGGGGCCTTGCGGAAGTTCCCAAGGCGGCCTTGCATCTGGCGCTGTCCGCCCCGCGCCCCCGGCCGGTCCTTACAGCAGCGTGGCACTGTGGCAAGGGCGATGGCCCCTGCCATTGGAGCGGTGGGGGTGCTGTCGCCCGTTCGGGCGGGACCAGGAAACGCGACCCGCGTTTCCCCCGCCCGCGCGGAACGGTCCCCTGTAGACCGGCTGGACCGGGAGACACAAAGGCCAGCGCCCGACCCGGCGGGGGCGAAGCGCCCGCCGTGGGCGGGGCGGGCGCTGGCCGGGGGCTTTGGCCCCCGGCCGGTCCTGATCCCGGCGCGGCGCTGTGGCAGGGGCGATGGCCCCTGCCAGAGCGACCGGGTATTCGCGAGAACGCCCGTTCGGACGGGAACAGGAAACGCATCGCGTTTCCCCCGCCCGCGCGCGACGGTCCCCCGTAGACCGGCGGGACCGGGAGACACAGAGGCCAGCGCCCGACCCGGCGGGCGAGAAGCGCCCGCCGTGGGCGGGGCGGGCGCTGGCCGGGGGTTTTGGCCCCCGGCCGGTCCTGATCCCGGCGTAGCGCTGTGGCAGGGGCGATGGCCCCTGCCATTGATGCGGTGATGATGCTGTCCCCCGCCCGCGCGGGACTGTGCCCTGTAGACCGGCAGGTCCGGGCGACACAAAGGCCAGCGCCGGACCCGGCGGGCGCGGGCCGGGGGCTTTTGCCGACGGCTGGCCAAGGGTCATCCTGGCGCCGGGCCAGGGACGATGGCCCCTGCCAGGATGCTCAGGGCGCAGGCAGGCGCAAGAGTTCCCCGCCCTCCGGTCAGCCAGCCCCTGCGACCGGCACTTTTCAGCACCCTTCTCAATCCACCTGTGGCAGCGGGATGTCGCCGAACCCCGCGATGGTCCATTCACAGGCATGGGTATCGGTGCGGAACGATCCCAGCCGGGGCGAGCCGATATCGAAGATCTCGACCACCACCGCCGTCCACAGCACGCTGGCCAGAAGGCACAGCACCCGGTGATGCCGCCC
>JADCDI010000079.1 GCA_020251025.1 Rhodobacter sp.
AACCCCTAGCAGGCCGATATGCAAAACGTCCGACGCCGAAACGACCAAACCGCCCGCATATCCCTTCTTCCAAAAACATGTCAAAGAGCACAAGGACAAACAAAACAGCCAGCCACACCACCAAAATGGCGCAACCAACCGCCCAATCCCCGAAAAGCTGGCTCCGGTGCTTGCACCATCGCCCGTCGCAGCGTCAACCGCGCCGCAACTCGCGCTAAGTACGGAGGGATGCCGCCACCCGCAAGAGGAAAAAGAGAGGTAAACGAAATTTTTTTTGCACCGCAGAGTCCGCCGTCAAGATGTAGCGGTCTGGGCAATCGTGCCCACAAGCGTGCTTGCTGTCCCGGCCAAAAGCATCCCGCCGCCGTGCTCAGACGCGGGCCCTGCCGGACCGGTCGCGCCGCGAGGGCCGGCGCAGTGCGACCAGCCCGGCGGCCGCAAGCGCATAAAGCACCGGCTCTGCCGACCAGACCTTGACCAGAAGCAGATAATGCAGCGCCGCCAGCAGCACGGCCACATAGGCCAGCCGGTGCAGCTTTTGCCAGGCCGCCGCCCCCAGACGGCGCACAGACCAGGCATTCGATGTCATGGCCAGCGGCACCAGACAGGCGAAACCCAGCATGCCCGCAATCACATAGGGGCGTTTCACCAGATCCGTGCCGATCTCGGACCAGCGCAGCTGAAGGTCAAGCCAAAGCCAGACCAGCAGATGCAGCGCGGCATAAAGGAAAGCAAGCAGCCCGATGGCGCGGCGGTAGCGGATCAGGTTAACCCCGGCCCAGCGCCGCAGCGGTGACACCACAAGGCCGGCCAGCAACAGTTGCAGCGCGGTCAGGCCCAGTTGATGTTCCAGCGTCTTCACCGGATCGATGCCAAGCCCGCCGGACAGGGCCCGCCAGACCAGCACCGCCAGCGGTACCAGCCCCAGGGCGCAGACGGCCCATACCGGCACGCGCCGCAGCGCGCCGTTCAGGGATGCCGCGACATCCATCAGAAGTCCCGGGTCAGGTCCATGCCGGCGTAAAGAGATGCCACCTCGTCGGCATAGCCGTTGAACATCAGCGTATCTATGCGCGGTGCCAGCAGCCCGCCGCCCACGCGCCGCTCGCTGGCCTGGCTCCAGCGGGGATGATCGACCTGCGGATTCACATTGGAATAAAAGCCGTATTCGTTGGGCTGCAGCATGTTCCAGGTGGTTTGCGGCCGGTCGGTGACCAGGCTGATCCTGACGATGCTTTTGATCGACTTGAAGCCGTATTTCCACGGCACCACCAGCCGGATCGGCGCGCCGTTCTGTTTGGGCATGGGCTCGTCGTAGATCCCGGTCGCCAGAAGGGTCAGCGGGTGCATGGCCTCGTCCAGGCGCAGCCCTTCGCGGTAGGGCCATTCGATCATGCCGCCCTGCTGGCCCGGCATTTCCCCTGGGCGCAGAAGCGTCTCGAAGGCCACATATCTTGCGCCCGGCTGCACGCCGACACGGCCCAGCAGCGCGCCAAGCTCGAACCCGACCCAGGGCACCACCATCGACCAGGCCTCGACACAGCGGAAGCGGTAGATGCGTTCCTCCAGCGTGACCCCCGAAAGCAGGTCGTCCAGCGCATAGGTGCCGGGCCTGTCGACCAGCCCGTCGATCACGACCGACCAGGGATCAACCGTCAGCCCCTGCGCAAGGCGCGCGGGGTCTTCCTTGTCATAGCCGAACTCGTAGAAGTTGTTGTAGCCCGCGATATCCTCCAGCGCAGTCGGGGGCTCGTCGGTGGAATAGCGGCCTGGGGCGGCTGCCCCCTGCGCCAGCACCGGCGGGGCCGTCACCAGCGCCCCGACCCCGGCCATAAGCTGCCGGCGGTTCAGCCACTGCTCTTTCGGTGTCACGTCCGACCATCCGAGGTCCGTCCTGAAGCCCTTGCGCACCGTCGCCTCCGCTGTTGTTGCTGCGCAAACATGGCGCAGACCGTCCGGATTTCCAAAGAAACTTATCTCACAACCCCGGCAAGAAGCTGCAACACTTCCGCAGTTCCCGGCGGCCGGGATCACATCCGGTAAACCCTTCTCACAGGTTTTTGACTGGAAGCTGCGCGATGGCCCGGCTTAGCGCGCAACCAGGGCACGGCAAGCCTGCCTGACGAAAGATTGTTCCGCATCCGTTTGCTGCCGGCGTCCGTTTCCCCTGCACCAAGCCGATTTGGTGACCCACTTACAGGAGATACGCATGATCCGTCGCACCTTCCTTTCCATCGCTGCCGCCAGCTTCATCGCCATGCCCGCCTTCGCGCAGGACGCGGACATTGTCGATACCGCCGTTGCCGCCGGAAGCTTCACCACGCTCGTTGCCGCCGTGCAGGCGGCCGGTCTTGTCGAGACCCTGAAAGGCGAAGGCCCCTTCACCGTCTTCGCGCCCACCGACGCCGCCTTTGCGGCCCTTCCGGCGGGCACCGTCGAAAACCTGCTCAAGCCGGAAAACAAGGACCAACTGGTTGCGGTGCTGACCTATCATGTCGTGCCCGGCAAGGTGATGTCGACCGATCTGACCGAAGGCATGGTCGCAAAGACCGTGCAGGGTGGTGACGTGACCATCACGCTGGACGGCGGGCCGAAAGTGAACGGCGCTGTCATCTCTGGCCCCGATGTTGCGGCATCGAACGGCGTGATCCATGTGATCGATGCCGTTATCCTGCCCCCCATGTGACCGGTCACGCAAGGGCGCGTGCGCGAGGACCGCACGCGTCCCTTGCCGCCTTCAGCAAAGGACATGACATGAACAGACGTACCCTCTTTACCCTTATGGGCGGCGGTGCCGTTGCCCTGACACTCGCGGCCTGCGCGCCGATGTCAAAGACCCCGGACATCGTCGAGATCGCCGCATCGAACGACCAGTTCAGCACGCTTGTGGCCGCCGTCTCGGCAGCCGGTCTTGTGGACACGCTGGAGGGCGACGGCCCCTTCACCCTGTTCGCCCCCACGAACGACGCCTTTGCAGCCCTTCCGGCCGGCACGGTGGAAAATCTTCTCAAGCCCGAAAACAAGGACCAGCTGATCAAGGTTCTGACCTATCACGTCGTCCCCGGCGCCGTGACATCGGACCAGCTTGCGGGCAAGCGCATGGATGTGGCAACGGTTCAGGGCCAGACGGTTGCGGTCAACGGCACCAATGGCGTGCGCGTGAACAACGCCCGCGTCACCCAGGCCGATATCATCGCCTCGAACGGCGTGATCCACCGCATCGACCGCGTGCTTTTGCCGAAGTGATCCTGCGGGGGGGGGGCGGGCAACCCCGCCCCCCGAACACCGCCCGCCGGGTGGCGCAACACCGTGCCCCGGCATGCATGCTGCGGCGCAAACCGCAGGTGGGGCGCATGCGGAATGGCCCTCAAATTCCCCTGTCCGAAATCGGTGCCGACGCCCTTCCGCGCGACCGCACCGTGACCAAAGCCACGCCGGTGGCAGAGCTGGAACACCCGGTCGCCAACGCGGGCCTGCGCCAGCCCATCGATGTCTGGGAACTGCGCAACCTGCGCCCCTTTCCGCTAAGGGCTGATCTGGGGCCTTCGCCGCCTGACGGCCTGCCGGGCGCTGGGGCACGGCATGATCCCCGCCTTCCTGCGCGGCCCGTCCCCGATCCCCGGGGGGATGGCCGACATGGTCGGGGGAAATGAGGTGCGCATCCGGATCACCCCCTGGGAAAAGGGGAAAAGGGACGCTTCATTGCTGCCACCGTGGATAAAGGCTGTTTCGAACCCTCCCGATGGGCGTTCCTGTGCACGGCGGTGGTTTGAGGGGTCCCTTCGCGACTCCGGTGGTTCAGACGGCGCGGATCGGCAAGCTGCAACGGCCCCGCGAGCGTACTGCGAACCGGCCCCGGTACAACCGCGCGTTTGGGTGCCGGGGGTCGATGCGGATCCTGACCGGCGCTGCGATGCAGGGGCTGGCGGAGCCTGTCGGCCGGATCGACAGGCCTGCGGTTTTCCAAGGTGAGGCGACCCGGCTGTGGCTGTCGGTCAAGGGTCTGTTCAGGCTGCCCCTGCGCCAGGCGGTCGGCATGGTGCGGGCATTGCTGAAGGCGGCAGGGCTGGACGGGCCCCTGCCGGACGGCACTGCCCTGTGCCGCCGCCCGAAGACCCCGACGGTCCGGATGCCCTGTCTGTGCGTCGGCGGCCCCTTGAACCTCCCGGCGGACAGAACCGGCATCCGCTTCCCTGGCGACGGTGAATGGCACGCCCCGAGCAGTGGTGCTGAAAGGTGCCCTCCGCATGCCCGGCGGGAAGCTCTTCTCCGGTGTGGGGAAGGGGATTGCCCGTGGGTGGCGGGCCGCGAAACCGCGACCTGCGTTTCCCCCGGCCCTGAGCGCCGGTCCCACAAGCGCCGTCTCCACCCGCATAACGGCAGGCCAGCGCCCGCCGCAGGCGGGGCGGGCGCTGGCCGGGGGTTTTGGCCCCCGGCCGGTCAAGGGCCAGTGTAATGCTGTGGCAGGGGCGATGGCCCCTGCCAGAGAAGCGGTGACGGTGCTGTCATCAGTTCGGGCGGGAAAAGGAAACGCATCGCGTCTCCCCCGCCCGCGCGTGACGGTCCCCTGTAGACCGGCAGGTCCAGGCGACACAGAGGCCAGCGCCCGACCCGGCGGGGGCGAAGCGCCCGCCGGTGGCGGGGCGGGCGCTGGCCGGGGGCTTTGG
>JADCDI010000008.1 GCA_020251025.1 Rhodobacter sp.
CCCGCCCCGCCATTGGCGGGCGCTTCGCACCCGCCGGGTCGGGCGCTGGCCTCTGTCCTTCCCGGACCTGCCGGTCTACAGGGCGCTGTCCCACGCGGGCGGGGGAAACGCGATGCGTTTCCTGTTCCCGCCCGAACAGGTGAAAGCACCGTCACCGCTTCAATGGCAGGGGCCATCGCCCCTGCCACAGCGCTGCACTGGCACTAGGACGGGCCGGGGGCCAAAGCCCCCGGCCAGCGCCCGCCCCGCCCCTGGCGGGCGCTTCCCGCCCGCCGGGTCGGGCGCTGGCCTCGGTCTTTTCCGGGCCTGCCGGTCTGAAGGGCACCGTCCCGGGCTGGCGGGGGAAACGCGACCCGCGTTTCAGGGTCCCGCCCCAAAGGACAGTCCCTTTCCCCGGACCGCAAAGATTTCCCGGCGGGCAGACGGCCCGATTGCTTTTTCAGCAGCCTGTCAAGCCCGCACCAGCTTTTCATATTCGGTTGCCACGCGCCGGGTCAGATCGCCCACCTCAAAGGTGTAGTCGCCGATCTGGCCGACGGGCGTGACTTCTGCCGCCGTCCCGGTCAGCCAGCACTGCTGAAAATCTTCCAGTTCGCCGGGCAGGATGTGGCGTTCATGGACCTTGACCTGCATGTCGCGCAGCATGCCGATAACGGTTTGCCGCGTGATGCCGTTCAGGAAGGCGTCGGGCAGCGGGGTGTGCACCTCGCCGTCCTTGACAAAGAAGATGTTTGCCCCGGTCGCTTCGGCGACGTAGCCGCGATAGTCAAACATCATGGCATCAGAACAGCCCTTCGCCTCGGCCGCATGTTTGGACATGGTGCAGATCATGTAAAGGCCGGCGGCCTTTGCCGCATGGGGAATGGTTTCGGGCGAAGGGCGCTTCCACCTGGCGATGTCAAGCTTTGCGCCCTTCATCTTGGCATCGCCATAGTAGCTGCCCCAGGTCCAGCAGGCGACGGCCAGATGAATGGGATTGCGCTTGGAGGCAACCCCCATGTCTTCGCCCGCCCCGCGCCAGGCAATGGCCCGCACATAGGCATCCGCAAGGCCGTTGGCGGCCAGAACCGCCTCTTTCGCCGCATCGATCTGGTCAGCCGTGAAGGGCAGCGGCATGTCCAGCAACTCGCCCGATGTGCGCAGCCGTTCGGAATGTTCGCGGCCCTTGAAGATCTTGCCGTTGTAGCAGCGTTCGCCTTCGAACACGGACGAGGCATAGTGCAACGCATGCGTCAGGATATGCACCTTGGCGTCCCGCCAGTCGACCAGCCCGCCGTCCATCCAGATCTTGCCGTCGCGGTCATCATAGCCAGCCATCGTCCTCTCCCTGCCTTGGGTGCGCTTTTGCGAATATTGCGAAGGAAAGGTCCGAAATGGACATAATCTTGCGCAAAATCCACGGCTGGCTAACAGTTGAGTCTTGGAAAGTCAACAAGGCTGACATAAACCATCCCGATGGGGCGGAAGGATGATCGGCCCCGGGCGCGCATCCTGCCCGGCAAGGCAGCCTTTGGGTCAGGCGCTGGACCCGGGGGCAGATGCGGCGGATACTGCGGCGCAGCGGCAGGGTTGAATTCGGGCCGGGTGGGAAGGCGGACGGCATGGCGGAAGGCACAGGGGCACCGGGGGGCGGCGAAAGCCTGCTGTTCCTGACGGACGAGCAGTTGCGCAAGGGCATCGAGGCGATGTTCTTTGCCTATCGCGGCTTCACGGCCGATCCTGACCGGATTCTGGAAGGCATGGATTACGGGCGCGCGCATCACCGGGCGATCCATTTCATCCAACGCTGTCCGGGCACCACGGTGAACAACCTGCTGTCGATCCTTGGCGTCACCAAGCAAAGCCTGAACCGGGTGCTGCGCACGCTGATCGAGGATGGGCTGGTGGAAAGCCGGGTGGGCCGGCAGGACAAGCGCGAGCGGCATCTGGTGCTGACCGAAAAGGGGGCGGCGCTGGAACGTGAACTGTCGGATGCGCAGCGCGCGCGGATGCGTGCGGCCTACCGCGCGGCCGGGCCTGCCGCCGTTCTGGGCTTTCGCCAGGTGCTCGAGGCGATGATGGACCCGCAACTGCGCCGCCAGTACCAGACACTGAAAGAGGCAGGATCATGAGCGGGGATCCGGCTGCGCATCTTCTGGTGGTCGATGATGACGAACGCATCCGGGGATTGCTGCAGAAGTTCCTGGTACGGGGCGGGTTTCTGGTGTCGGTGGCCCGGGATGCGGCCCAGGCGCGGCGTCTGCTGACCGGGCTGGAGTTCGATCTGATCGTGCTCGATGTGATGATGCCGGGTGAGGACGGCATCGCGCTGACGCGCGATCTGCGCCGCCACATGACAACGCCGATCCTGCTGCTGACGGCCAGGGGCGAAACCGGCAACCGGATCGAAGGCCTGGAAGCCGGGGCGGATGACTATCTGGTGAAACCCTTCGAGCCGAAGGAGCTTTTGCTGCGGATCAACGCCATCCTGCGCCGCGTGCCGCAGGCAAGGGCCGCCGAGGCGGTTCCGAAGGTGCTGCATCTGGGGGCGGTGCGCTATGACGTTGACAGGGGCGAGTTGTGGAACGGCGCCGAAATTGTGCGCCTGACGGCGACCGAGGCGGCCTTGATGCGCATTTTTGCCGCCCGGGCGGGCGTTCCGGTCAGCCGCGGGCGGCTGGTGGGGGACCTGGGGCGCGACGAAGGCCAGGCACAGGAGCGGGCGGTGGACGTGCAGATCACCCGGTTGCGCCGCAAGATCGAGGCGGACCCCAAACAGCCGCGCTATCTGCAGACGGTGCGCGGTGCCGGATACATGCTGGCCCCCGATTGAACCGGCCACGGGCTTTGCCCGCCCCGGGGTGACACGAGACCCGGGCCGAAAAGAAGCAGCGCCACAGGATGACGGCGCAAGTGAGGATACCCTTGGCCACAGCCTGTTATTCCCATGATGACTGCGCGGCGCATCTGACACCCGAAGGGCACCCCGAGCAGCCGGCGCGTCTGCAGGCGGTGGAGCGCGGGCTGGCAGGTCTGCCGCTGCTGCGCCTCGAGGCACCCTTGGGTGCCGAGGCTGATATCCTGCGCTGTCACCCGGCCGCGTATCTGGCGCGGTTGCGCGCAGCCGTGCCGTCTGACCGCATCATCGGGCTGGACCCCGACACATGGATGTCGCCCGGCAGCCTGCAGGCGGCGATGCGGGCCGTCGGCGGCATCTGCGCTGCGGTTGATCTGGTGCTGTCAGGCGGGGCAAGGTCGGCCTTTGTCGCCTGCCGCCCCCCGGGGCATCACGCAGAGCGCGACCGGGCGATGGGGTTCTGCCTGTTCGGCACGGCGGCCATCGGGGCGATGCATGCGCTGGAGGTTCACGGGCTGTCGCGGGTGGCGGTGCTGGATTTCGACGTGCATCACGGCAACGGAACCCAGGACCTGCTGTGGGCGGAAAGCAGGGTGCGCGTCGTCTCATCCCACCAGATGCCGCTTTATCCCGGAACGGGCCATGTGTCAGAGCGTGGCGCACATGGGCAGATCGAAAACCTGCCGCTGGATGCGGGGTCTGGCGGCGCGGCCATGTGGCGCGCCTGGCAGCCGGCGCTGGAGCGGCTTCGCGCCTGGGGCCCCGAGTTGATCGTGATCAGCGCCGGGTTTGATGCCCATCGTGACGATCCTTTGGCAGGCCTTGCCTGGACCGAGGCCGATTTTGCGCGGCTGACGGCGGCGATCTGCGCGGTTGCGGCCGGCTGTTGTTCGGGGCGGGTGGTCTCGACGCTGGAGGGCGGTTATGATCTGTCTGCCCTGGCCGCTTCGGTTGCGGCGCATGTCGGTGAACTTGCAAGGAATGCCCGATGACCGCAAAGCCCATCGCAGAAATGACCTTTGAAGAGGCGATGAGCGCCCTGGAACAGGTGGTCGGCGCGCTGGAGCGCGGCGATGTGGCGCTGGAACAGTCGATTGCCCTTTATGACCGGGGGGCGGCCCTGAAAGAGCATTGTGCGGCCAAGCTGAAGGATGCCGAGGAAAAGGTGGAACTGATCCGCGCCTCCGAAGGCCGTGCCACAGGCGTGACGCCGGTCGAGGGGCTGTGAGCTTTCCCGAGGCGCTGGCCCGCGCCGCAGATGCGGCGCAGCGGCGGCTGGACGCCGCCCTTGCCGACCGGGCCGATCAGCCGGTGGTCCATGCAATGCGCTATGCCGTGCAGGGCGGCAAACGCTTGCGGGCCTTTCTGGTGCTGGAAAGTGCCGCGATGCTGGGCATTCCGCCGGAGCAGGCGGCAAGTGCCGCCGCCGCCGCCGAAGCGCTGCATGCCTATTCCCTGGTGCATGATGACCTGCCTTGCATGGATGATGACGATCTGCGGCGCGGCCGGCCGACGGTGCATGTGAAATGGGGGCAGGCAACGGCGGTTCTGGCGGGCGATGCCCTGCAGACGCTGGCGTTTGAACTGCTGACCGACCCGGCGCTGGGAACGGCAGAGCGGCGCGTGGCGCTGGTGGCGTCACTGGCGCGGGCCTCGGGCGCAGAGGGCATGGTGCTTGGCCAGGCGCTGGACATCGCGGCGGAAACCGCAGCGGTGCCGCTGACGCTGGCGCAGATCACGCAGCTGCAGGCCGCCAAGACCGGCGCGCTGATCCGCTGGTCGGCGCAGGCGGGTGCGCTGATTGCGGGGCAGGACCCGGGTCCGCTGGGGCGCTATGCCACGGCGCTGGGCCTCGCCTTTCAGATCGCGGACGATATTCTGGATGTCGAAGGCGATGCGGACAAGGCAGGCAAGCGGCTGCGCAAGGATGCAGGGGCAGGCAAGGCGACATTCGTTTCCCTGCTTGGCATGGACGGGGCCAGGGCCCGGGCGCGCGCCCTGGCGGCAGAGGCCGGGGCGGCCCTGCAAGGCTACGGGTCGCGGGCGGCAACCTTGATCGCCGCGGCCGAGTTCGTGATCGCGCGCGAGCGCTGAGCGCCCGGGGAAGGGGCAGGGATGACCGATCAACCAAGGACGCCGATCCTCGACCGGGTGACACTGCCCTCTGACATGAAGGCGCTGAGCGACCGCGACCTGCATCAGCTTGCCGACGAGCTGCGGGCCGAGACGATTTCGGCCGTCTCCGTCACCGGCGGGCATCTGGGGGCCGGACTGGGGGTTGTGGAACTGACCGTTGCCTTGCATGCCGTCTTTGACGCGCCGCGCGACCGGATCATCTGGGACGTGGGCCATCAGTGTTACCCCCACAAGATCCTGACCGGGCGGCGCGACCGCATCCGCACGCTGCGCATGAAGGACGGGCTGAGCGGGTTCACCAAACGGTCCGAATCGCCCTATGATCCGTTCGGGGCCGCGCATTCTTCCACCTCGATCAGTGCCGCGCTGGGCTTTGCCGTGGCGCGTGACCTTGGCGCGGGCGGTGGCGATGCAATTGCGGTGATCGGCGACGGATCGATGAGTGCCGGCATGGCGTTCGAGGCGATGAACAACGCCGGGCACCTCAAAAAGCGCCTGATCGTCGTGCTGAACGACAACGAGATGAGCATTGCCCCGCCGGTGGGGGCCTTGTCCTCTTACCTGTCGCGGCTTTACGCGGGCGAGCCGTTTCAGGAGTTGAAGGCGGCGGCAAGGGGGGCAGTCAGCCTGCTGCCCGAACCCTTCCAGACCGGGGCGCGGCGCGCCAAGGAAATGCTGAAAAGCATGACCGTGGGCGGCACACTCTTTGAAGAGCTGGGCTTTTCCTATCTGGGCCCGATCGACGGGCATGATCTTGACCAGTTGCTGCCGGTGCTGCGCACGGTCAAGGCGCGGGCGACGGGGCCGGTGCTGATCCATGTGATCACCAGGAAGGGCAAGGGCTATGCCCCCGCCGAGGCGGCGCGCGACCGCGGCCATGCGACCGCGGAGTTCGATGTCCTGACGGGAGTGCAGACAAAGGCCGTCTCGAACGCGCCCTCTTACACCAGGGTTTTTGCGCAATCGCTGATCCGCGAGGCCGAGGCGGACGAGCGGATTGTGGCCGTGACGGCGGCGATGCCCGACGGAACCGGGCTTGACCTGTTTGCCGGACGTTTTGCAAAGCGCTGCTTCGATGTGGGCATTGCCGAGCAGCACGCCGTCACCTTCAGCGCGGGCATGGCCGCAGGGGGGCTGAAACCCTTCTGCGCGATCTATTCGACCTTTCTGCAGCGCGGATACGACCAGGTGGTGCATGATGTGGCGATCCAGCGCCTGCCCGTGCGCTTTGCCATCGACCGCGCCGGGCTGGTCGGGGCCGATGGCGCGACCCATGCCGGGGCGTTTGACGTGGCTTTCCTTGCCAACCTGCCGGGATTTGTGGTGATGGCCGCAGCCGACGAGGCGGAACTGGTGCATATGGTGGCCACAGCGGCTGCTTATGACGACGGCCCCATTTCCTTCCGCTTTCCGCGCGGCGACGGCGTGGGGGTTGACATGCCCCGGCGCGGCGTACCGCTGCAGATCGGCCGGGGCCGGGTGATCCGCGAGGGCGCGCGTGCGGCGATCCTGAGCTTCGGGGCACGCCTTGCCGAGGTGCTGACAGCGGCCGAGGCGCTGGCGGCGCGCGGCATTGCACCCACGGTGGCCGATGCGCGGTTCGCCAAACCGCTGGACCGCGACCTGATTCTGCGGCTGGCGCGCGAGCATGAGGCGCTGATCACCATCGAGGAAGGGGCGATCGGCGGCTTTGGCAGCCATGTGGCGCAGCTTCTGGCCGAAGAGGGCATCTTTGACCGGGGCCTTAAATATCGCTCGATGGTGCTTCCCGATGTCTTCATCGATCAGGCCAGCCCCGAGGCGATGTATGCCGTGGCGGGCATGACCGCCGCGCAGATCGAGGCGAAGGTTCTGGCGACCCTTGGCGTGGCGGTGGTTGGCCTGCGGGCCTGAACAAAGGCGGCCCGTCATCGCACGCCGCCGCGCCCGCCACGGACCGGGGCAGGCACCCTGGGTCATCGGAAGGCAAACCGGGCGAAAGCGCGGCGGATCAAGCCGATCCGAAGCCTGGACGCGCCCTTGGGTCCCCAATGCCCGCATGCCCGAAGAAAGAAAAGGACCGGGATGTTCCCGATGCCGGACAATGGACCCC
Source organism: Rhodobacter sp. (assembly GCA_020251025.1). Taxonomy (GTDB): domain Bacteria; phylum Pseudomonadota; class Alphaproteobacteria; order Rhodobacterales; family Rhodobacteraceae; genus Aliitabrizicola. Next base: position 7,065 of record JADCDI010000008.1, read on the forward strand.
GTCAGGGCGCTGAAACGGCAGTCCGTCCGCCTGTCTGCCGGGGAAACCTTCCCGATCCGGGGAAGGGGATTGCCCCTTCGGACGGGACCCGGAAACGCACCGCCTTTCCCCCGCCCCTGCGCGAAACGCCGCCAACCGGACCGGCAGCTCCGGGACCCGCAGAAGGCCAGCGCCCGCCGGGGGCGGTGCGGGTGCCGACGGTGGGCTTTGGGCCCCCCGGCTGGGCAAAGGGGCAGGGATGGCGCTGGCACAGGGAGGATGGCCGAGGCCACAAGGCGCAAGGCGCGCGCAGGCGCAAGAGTGTCCCGCTTTTCGGTCAGCCAGCCCACAGGGCCGGCACTTTATCAACAGCCTGTCAGAACCTTGTTGACAGGGCCAAGCCCAAGTCGTGGGCCTGGCAGGCGTGAAAGGGGATGTTCGGGCGGTGATCGGTGAAGGTGTAGCTCGCCCCGGGGATGAAACGATCAATCCGCATGCTCCGGTGCCGCAGCGGGATGCTGAAGGACGTCACCTCGTCCCGGCGGGCCGTCAGAAAACCGGGGTACTGTCCGCGGCAGTCGCCGGCCGACCGGTCGGGCGGGATTACCGGGATCATGCCGCCCCGCCACTCGCGCTCCAACCCGAGGACCACCCCTGTCCCGATCCGGTCAAGGTGGTCGCGACCCGTCCGTTCGACTTCGCAGGGCAGCTGCAGCAAAACGGCGGAGGTCGCCGGAATCTGGCTGCGCCAGCCGACATGGCCCTCTGTCAGCGTTCCGTCGCGAAAGGGCGCATCAGGATACCACTGCCGCCAGTGCGTCAGCCCCGCTGTCACGTCGCTTTGCGCGCCGATGCGCTGCGCAAGGGTGGCGTCGATCCCAAGGCGGCGGCGGTTCCCGGCCCCGCCGTTGAACTGCACTTCGGCCCGGGGGCCGAAGGACAGCCGCCTGCGCGGGCCGGACCGGGCAAGATCAAGACGCAGCGCCAGGTTCGCCTCGTCGTCAATGCCTTCCCCGTACAGCTTCGCATCGGCGCTGGCACCAAGGGTCGCGGTCCAGTTCGGGGCGATGGCCCGGCCGGACCAGGCGCTCAGTCCGAAGAACAGCCCGACGCCGCCCTTCCTGCGCGCGTCGTCATCGATCTCGAAGGGAAGTCCGTTGATGATGACGGTCTCGGCATCGGTCCCGCGCCTGGCGTTCGAAGACGGCAGCAGCGCAAAGCGCAGCGCCACGCCCTGCGGTGCCCCCGTGCGGGCGGCTGTCACCAAGGCCGCAAGGGCCGCGCGCTCTCCCTCGTCCGGGGTCGCGGCCAGAAGACGTTCCGCATGCCAGGCGGCGGCACCGGGGTTGCCCTGCCGGGCCAGCGCCCTGGTCAGTCCGCGGCGGGCGGGCGCATACCGCGGTTCCGCCGAAAGGATGGTACGGAACGCCTGCGCCGCTTCAGCGGTGCGGCCGTCGCGCAGAAGGATCAGCGCCTCAAGCTGCGCAAGGTGCAGGGCCGCGTCAGGCCGCCCCGCGACCAGCCGTGCCAGGGCATCGCGGGCACCCGCGTCGTCGCCCGATCCCATGGCCGGGGCGCTGGCCATCCGCCGGCCCGGCGCGCGGTTTGACGCCTTGGTCGGGGCGTGGATCGGGGGATATGGCGCGGGCTTTGGTCTGAACGCCCCTTGCAACAACCGCTGCGCCCACCGATGTTGCGCCAGACCACAGCGCGGCGCGCAAGTGCGCCCGCGCAACCAAAGGACAGCCCGATGCCCGTGCCGAACCCGGCTGCGCTGGAGTTTCTTTTGCAGCGCCAGTCGTGCCCCGCCAAGACCTTTACCCTGCCCGTGCCGACGCGCGGTCAGCTTCTGCCGCTGCTGACGGCGGCGGCGCGGGTGCCCGACCACGGCAAGCTGGAGCCATGGCGCTTCATCGTGCTGGAGCGGGGGGCAATGCCGCGCCTTGCCGCGCTGGCGGCGCGGCGCGCGGCAGAGCTGGGCCATGACGCGGAAAAGACCGGCAAGGGGCGCGCGCAATTCGATGCGGGGCTGCTGGCCGTGGTGGTGGTGGCCAGCCCCAGGCCCTCGGACAAGATACCGGACATCGAACAAACCCTGTCGGCCGGGGCGGTGTGCCTTGGGCTGGTCAATGCGGCGACGGCGGCGGGATGGGGGGCGAACTGGCTGTCAGGCTGGCCGTCGCAGGACCGCGCTTTCGTGACCGAAGGGCTGGGGCTGGGGCCTGCGGAATTCGTGGCGGGCATCGTGCATATCGGTACCGCCCCCGCCACCCCGCCCGACCGCCCGCGCCCGGACCTGAGCCGGATCACGTCCTGGATGGTGGCCTGATGCCAAGGGATTTCTTCCGCGCGCTGGGGCAGTTGGGCGATCCGCGCTTTCGCGGCGTGCTCTGGCGCGGGATCGGCCTGACGGTGGCGCTGCTGGTTGTGGTCTGTGTGCTGGCGCTGAACGCGATTCGCGCCTTTGTGCCCGATCAGGTGATCCTGCCCTGGATCGGGCCGGTCGGGGGCCTTGATGCGGTGCTGTCCTGGGGGGCGGTCCCCCTGATTCTGCTGGCTTCGGTGTTCCTGATGGTGCCGGTGGCTTCGGCCTTTACCGGCTTCTTTCTGGAAGACGTGGCCGAGGCGGTGGAAGACCGCCATTACCCGGCCCTGCCCGCCCCGACCCCGGTCCCCTTCCCGATCCTGCTGCTGGAATCCACGGTGTTCTTCGGCGTGCTGGTGCTTGCCAACCTGCTGGCGCTGGCGGTTTATCCCTTTGCCGGGCCGCTGGCCCCGGTCATTTTCTGGGCGGTCAACGGTTATCTTCTGGGGCGCGAGTATTTCACCATGGTGGCGATGCGCCGGGTGGGACGCGCGGGCGCGCAGGCGCTGCGCCGCCGCCACGCCGCCGAGATCTGGCTGGCGGGCACCCTGATGGCGGCACCGCTGTCAGTGCCGCTGGTCAACCTGCTGATCCCTGTCCTGGGGGCCGCAACCTTTACCCATCTGTTTCACCGGCTGCAGGCGCGGGCCCCATCACCCCGTTGAAGTCGAAATCGCGCACGCTGATCCAGCCCGACAGGATGATCGCGCAGATCGCCGCCGCCAGCGGCAGCGCAATCCATGTGGTGATCCGGGCCTTGCGCCGGACGTTTTCCTGCGCCGGTGCCCCGGCCGGGGTGCCGGGCACCACCGACCCCGCTTCGGCCTGCGACACGAAACGGATGGGCAGCACGATGAAGAACACCATGAACCAGGTCACGGCAAAGACGACGGCGGCGGCGGTGATCGACATCAGGCCTGCTCCAGTTCCACAAGACAGCCGTTGAAATCCTTTGGGTGCAGGAACAGCACCGGCTTGCCATGCGCGCCGGTCTTCGGCTCGCCCGAGCCCAGAACGCGCGCCCCGGCGGCCTTCAGCCGGTCACGCGCGGCCAGGATATCCTCCACCTCGTAACAGACATGGTGGATGCCGCCCGCCGGGGATTTTTCAAGAAACCCCGCAATGGGCGAGTCCGTTCCAAGCGGGGCCAGAAGTTCGATCCTGGTGTTCGGCAGATCAACGAAGATCACGCTCACGCCATGGTCCGGTTCGTCCTGGGGGGCGCCCACGCTGGCACCCAGCGTGTCACGGTAGAGCGCCGCAGCGGCGGCCAGATCGGGGACGGCGATGGCAACATGGTTCAGACGTCCGATCATCCGGGGATTCTCCTGCAGGCGCTTTCGCAGCGTTATGGGCAGGGACGCCGCGCCGGACAAGGGGCGGCAGGGTCGCAGGTGGGCGGTTCACGGGCCGTTAACCGCAACATGTTTCCCTGATGCGGTCCCGCTGCCGGAAAGATTGCCATATGCCGCACCCGCTTGCCCCGCCGCTGCCCGATGGTCCGGCACCGCTGCGCCTTGGCCGCCCGGTTCAGCCGCTGCGGGGCCTGACCATTCTGGCGGTCGAGGACAGCCGCTTTGCCTGCGAGGCGCTGCGGCTTTTGTGCCTGCGCTCGGACGCGCGGCTGCGCCGGGCCGAATCGCTGGAACAGGCCGACCGCCACCTTTCGGTTTACAGCCCCGATATCGTGATCGTCGATCTGGGCCTGCCCGACGGCAACGGGGCCGACCTGATCCGGCGGCTGGCGCGCCAGCGCTGCCCGGGGCCGACGGTGCTGGGAACCAGCGGCGATCCCGACGGGCAGACGGCGGCCCTGGCAGCGGGGGCGGCAGGATTTCTGTCCAAGCCGATCGAGTCGCTGGCCAGGTTCCAGGCAACCTTACTGGGCCAGCTGCGGGCCACCCCGCCTCAGTCGCAGGACATCGATGCCCTGCCCCTGAACCCGGACCGCGTCGCCCTGCATGATGACCTGCTGCGGGCCGCTGACCTTCTGCGTGCGGCCAATGACGGGCGCAGCAGGCGTTATGTGGCGGCTTTTCTGGGCAGTCTTGCCCGCTCGGCCCAGGACCGGGATCTGGAGCGGGCCGCAGGGCATGCCGCCGATACGGCGCTGGCGCTGCCGCAGCTGGCGGCGCTGGTCGCGGCGCGTCTGGCCGCCGCGCCCCCGGCTTTCGGGCCGCCCGAGTGCGGCATTCCCCTTTCCCGCCCGGCAGGGTAGGGGCGGGCAGGGCCGCCGGCCCGGCGGTGGCGGGCCATCGGCAGTTCCGCCCCCCGCAGCGCGCTACAGTGCCGGGTCGGATGCCACGCGCACCAGACGTGTCAGGTCCGAAAGCCGTTCCTTCTGCTGTCCCCCGGGGCCGAAATTCATCGGCGACAGCCAGGTTTCGAAGCATTCCTTCAGCGCCGGCCATTCCTTGTCGATGCAGGCAAACCAGGCGGTATCGCGGTTGCGCCCCTTGATGACGGCGGCCTGCCGGAAGATGCCTTCGTAGGAAAAGCCAAGCCGCTGCCCGGCCCGGCGCGACGGCAGATTGCACGCATCGCATTTCCATTCGCAGCGCCGGTATCCCGCGCCGAAGGCCCAGGCCATCATCAGGGACAGCGCCTCGGTCGCGCCCGGGCTGCGCTGCATCTGCGGGGCGATGCAGATATGGCCCATCTCGATGCTGCCCGCCTCGGGGGTGATGCGCAGGAAGCTGGCGACCCCGCCGCAGTGACCGCTCGCGCGGCTGCGCAGCGCATAGAACACCGGGTCAGGGCCGCCTGACATGTCCTTTACCCAGCGGTGATACCGCGCGGCAGAGGTGAAGGGGCCGTAGGGCAGATAGTCCCACAGGCGGTCGTCTTCGGCAAAGGCGCGGTGCAGGTCGGCGGCATGAAGATCGGCGTCCAGCCGTTCCAGCCGTACGAGGTGCCCCTCGATCACACCGGGTCCCGGACGCGGCGGGGGGACGAAGTTTGGAACCGGGGCACCAAAGCGGCCTGTGTCATCCATCTGATCCATCCCGTCTGACGGCTGCCTTATCGCCGCTGTCGGCGGCGGGGGCAACACCGGACAAAGGCAATGCCGGGTCAGAATTGCAGGCCCTGCGGGCAATCGCGCAGCCCATCGAAAAGCGTCGCGCCGATGTCCCGGTCCCTGGCGAAGGATCGCTCCGGCCCTGCCGGTGCGCAACGGCACCTTTGGCAGGACGAAGACGCGCAGACAGGGTGGCGCAAACTCCGTGCCAGCGAGGCTGGCAAGTACCGGACAGCCGGTCCGGCCGGGTCGCGGGCGGCGGCGGACATGGTCGGGCTGCGGAAAAAGTGCCACGGGCATGGACCGCCGGAGGGAAAACAGAACTCTGCTCCGCAGGCCCCCTGTGGTCTGGCAGCGGCCATCGCCCTTGGCCCAGCGCCGCGCCGGGATCAGGACCGGCCGGGGGCCAAAGCCCCCGGCGAGCGTCCGCCCCGCCCATGGCGGGCGCTTTGCGCCCGCCGGGTCGGGCGCTGGCCTCTGTGTTTCCCGGACCTGCCGGTTTACAGGTCACTGTTCCGCATGGGCGGGGGAAACGCGGGTCGCGTTTCGTGGTCCCGCCCGGACGGGCGTTCTCGCGAATACCCGGTCACTTTGGCAGGGGCCATCGCCCCTGCCACAGCGCAACGCC
>JADCDI010000080.1 GCA_020251025.1 Rhodobacter sp.
AGTGCCACGCCGGGATCAGGACCAGCCGGGGGCCAAAGCCCCCGGCCAACGCCCGCCCCGCCCCCGGCGGGCGCTTTGCACCCGCCGGGTCGGGCGCTGGCCTCTGTTTCTCCCGGACCTGCGGGTCTACAGGGGACTGTTCCGCGCGGGCGGGGGAAACGCGGTGCGTTTCCTGTTCCCGCCCGGACGGGCAAAGGCACCCTCACCTTCCCGCCCGATCTGAGGACAGCACCGACCCCGCCTCAATGGCAGGGGCCATCGCCCTTAGCCCAGCGTTGCGCCGGGATCAGGACCGGCCGGGGGCCCAAAGCTCCCGGCCAGCGCCCGCCGGGTCGGGCGCTGGCCTCTGTTTCTCCCGGAACTGCCGGTCTGCAGGGCACCGTTCCGCGCGGACGGGGGAAACGCGTTGCGTTTCCTGTTCCCGCCCGCAGGGGCAACCGCTTTTCCGCAGATCGGAAGGATCTTTCCGCGCGGCACACGGCTGCGATGCTTTTCAGCACCCTGTCAGGGGGCCGGCCTGTGTCGTCAGCCGAAACCACATCCCGGTCCGCCCTGTTGTTGCCCGCCGCAAGGCAAGCAAACCGAAAGGCCCAGAGGCCGCCAAACGCGCGCATTTGCGGCCCGTTCCGCATTCCTGCAAATGTCCCAAGGGGGATGCGGGGGGGTGACAACCCCGCTGCAGCGGTCACTGCGCGAACTCTGCCCGCGCATAGCCCTGCAGGAACAGCAGCGCGGTCAGATCGCCGTGGTTCACCCGCAGATTGCATTCCGCCGCAACCGCAGGCTTGGCGTGCAGGGCCACCCCCGCCCCGGCGCGGGCCAGCATGCCCAGGTCATTGGCACCATCACCCACTGCCAGAACCTGATCTTCGCCGATCCCCAGCCGGGCCGCGACCTCTTCCAGCGCCTGGACCTTGGCGGCCCGGCCCAGGATCGGCTCTGCCACCGTACCTGTCAGCTTCCCGTCGCGGACATGCAGCACATTGGCCCGGTTCTCGTCAAACCCCAGGGCCGCCGCCACGGGTCCGCTAAAGGCGGTAAAACCGCCCGACACAAGCACGGCATGACCGCCCTGCGCCTTCATCGTGGCCACCAGCGTGCGCCCGCCGGGCATGAAGCTGATCCTTGTGTCCAGCACTTCGGCAATCGCCGTTTCGGCAAGGCCGGCCAGCAGCCCCACACGCTCGCGCAGCGCCGCCTCGAAATCCAGCTCGCCTGCCATCGCCCGTGCCGTGATCCCGGCCACCCGCGGTCCCAGGCCCGCAACCGCTGCCAGCTCATCGATGCATTCCTGCCGGATCATGGTCGAATCCATGTCGGCCAGCAGCAGCCGCTTGCGGCGCCCCGCCGCCGGCTGCACCGCCAGGTCAATGCCCATGGCCTGCAACCCTTCCCAGACATCCCACAGGTTCCCCGGCACGGCATCCAGCGCAAATTCCGCCGCCACGCCCGGGTCCAGCCAGCGCGCATCGCCGCCGCCCCAGGCATTGCGCAGCGCTTCGACCGTGGCGCGCTCAAGGGCGGGGGTGGCCGGGTCGGTCAGCAGGGTCGCGATGAACATGGATGTTTCCGATCGTGGAAAGGGCCGGCGTCTTTTTTGCATGATGCGGCGCCTCGGGGCAAGAAACCCCCTTGTGCCAAAGGGGGGCGGCCCCTATTCCCGGCGGTGGGACACCCCTCCCCAACGGGGGGCATTTATCTGGAAGGATACCATGTCTGATCTTCAGGCCCCGGCTGTGCGCCCGGCAAATCCGCGCTTTTCTTCTGGCCCCTGTGCCAAGATCCCCGGTTTTTCCCTTGATCTTCTGGCAGATGCGCCGCTGGGCCGGTCGCATCGGGCCGCCGTCGGCAAGGCAAAGCTGAAACAGGCCATCGACCTGACCCGCAGCATCCTGGGCGTGCCTGCCGATTACCGCATCGCCATCGTGCCCGCGTCCGATACCGGAGCCGTGGAAATGGCGATGTGGTCGCTGCTGGGGGCGCGCCCGGTGGAAATGCTGGCCTGGGAAAGCTTCGGCGAAGGCTGGGTGACCGATGCCGTAAAGCAGCTGAAACTTGATGCCACCGTGCGCAAGGCCCCTTACGGCGAGATCGTGGATCTGACAAAGGTCGATTTCGGCCGTGACGTGGTCTTTACCTGGAACGGCACGACCAGCGGCGTGCGGCTGCCCGACGGGAATGCCATTCCCGCAACCCGCGCCGGCCTGACGATCTGCGATGCCACCAGCGCGGCCTTCGCGATGGATCTGCCCTGGGACAAGCTCGATGTCACCACCTTTTCCTGGCAGAAGGTGCTGGGCGGCGAAGGCGCGCATGGCATGCTGATCCTGTCGCCCCGCGCGGTGGAGCGGCTGGAAACCCACACCCCCGCCTGGCCGCTGCCCAAGCTGTTCCGCATGACCAAGGGCGGCAGGATCATCGAAGGGCTGTTCGAAGGCGAGACGATCAACACCCCCTCCATGCTGGCGGTCGAGGATTATCTTGTTGCCCTGCGCTGGGCGCAGTCCATCGGCGGGCTGCCCGCGCTGATCAGCCGCGCCAGCGCGAATGCCGCGACCGTGGATGAATTCGTGGCGACCCGACCGTGGATCGAAAACCTTGCGGTTGACCCTGCAACGGCCTCCACCACCTCGGTCTGCCTGCGCTTCACTGACCCGCGCATCCCCGACGGGGCGGCCTTTGCCAGGGCGGTGGCAAAGCGCCTGGAGACGGCGGGGGCCGCCTTTGACGTGGCTGCCTACCGCGATGCCCCGCCGGGCCTGCGCATCTGGTGCGGCTCGACCGTGGAACAGTCCGATGTGGCGGCGCTGATGCCCTGGATCGACTGGGCCTTTCACGCCGAAATCGCCAGGCTTGCCCAGGCGGCATGACGCCAGGGCGCTGTGCGCCCCGCAAGCACCTTCCCGGACAGACCCCGAACACAAGGAGCCCGATATGGCCCCCAAGGTCCTCGTTTCTGACGAACTTTCCGAAACAGCCGTGCAGATATTCCGCGACCGCGGAATTGATGTGGATTACCTGCCGCAGCTCGGCAAGGACAAGGATGCGCTTGCCGCCGTGATCGGGCGCTATGACGGCCTTGCGATCCGCTCTGCCACCAAGGTCACCGAAAAGCTGCTGGCGCGGGCCAACAGCCTCAGGGTCGTCGGCCGCGCCGGCATCGGCGTGGACAATGTCGATATCCCGGCGGCCTCCAGGCAGGGGGTGATCGTGATGAACACACCCTTCGGCAATTCGATCACCACCGCCGAACATGCCATTGCCATGATGTTCGCCGTTGCCCGCCAGATCCCCGAGGCGAACGCATCGACCCATGCCGGCAAATGGGAAAAGTCGCGCTTCATGGGGGTGGAGCTGTTCAACAAGACGCTGGGCGTCATCGGTGCGGGCAATATCGGCGGCATCGTCTGCGACCGCGCGCTGGGCCTGAAGATGAGGGTCCTGGCCTATGATCCCTTCCTTGGCGAAGACCGCGCCAGGCAGCTTGGTGTCACCAAGGTGGAGCTGGACGATCTGCTGGCGCGCGCCGATTTCATCACCCTGCATGTGCCGCTGACCGACAAGACCCGCAACATCCTGTCCGCGGGGGCGATTGCCCGCTGCAAGCCCGGGGTGCGCATCATCAACTGCGCCCGGGGCGGGCTGGTGGATGAGGTGGCGCTGGCCGCCGCCCTGACCTCCGGTCATGTCGCGGGGGCCGCCTTTGATGTCTTCGCCGAAGAACCCGCCAGGGACTCGCCGCTGTTCAACCTGCCCAATGTGGTGGTCACCCCCCACCTTGGGGCCGCCACCACCGAAGCGCAGGAAAATGTGGCGCAGCAGGTTGCCCAACAGATGGCCGATTACCTGCTGACCGGGGCGGTGCAGAACGCGCTCAACATGCCGTCGGTCACGGCGGAAGAGGCCGCCGTGATGGGGCCCTGGGTCAGGCTGGCCGGGCATCTGGGGGCCTTTGTCGGCCAGATGACGGATGAACCGATCAAGGCGATCAACGTGCTTTACGACGGCTCGGTGGGCGACATGAACCTGGCCGCGCTGAACTGCGCCACCATCGCGGGGATCATGCAGGCCACCAATCCGGCGGTGAACATGGTGTCGGCCCCGGTGCTGGCCCGCGAACGCGGCATCCAGATTTCCACCACCCGGCAGGAAAAGACCGGGGTTTTTGATGCCTATATCAAGCTGACGGTCGTGACCGGCAAACGCGAACGCTCGGTCGCGGGCACCTGCTTTTCCGATGGCAAGCCGCGCTTCATCCAGATCAAGGGCATCAACATCGATGCCGAGGTCGGCCGCCACATGCTGTATACCACCAACAACGACGTGCCGGGCATCATCGGCACGCTGGGCACGACCATGGGTCAGAACGGGGTGAACATCGCCAACTTCACCCTTGGCCGGTCGGGTGTGGGCAAGGATGCCATCGCCATCCTGTATCTGGACCAGCCGCTGGACCAGAAGGTTGTGGACACGCTGGAGGCGACGGGCCTGTTCCAGCAGGTCAAGCCGCTGCAGTTTGACGTGGCGTAAGGGAAGGGGGGCGGCGTTCCCGGCGCCGTCCCACAAGGTTTGTCGCCGCCTGACCGCCGGCACAGGGGCAAATTGCGCTACCGGCCCCGGCGGTCGGGTGATGCCCCTGTCTTTGCGGGCGGGCGATCGGCGCGCAGGGCGGCGCGCCACCCGCTGTCGCCTTGACGGGCCGCCCGGCAGACAGGCCGCATCGGGGGAACGGACACATGCGCAGCTATGCCATCGGCGATATCCACGGCCATCCCGGGCTTCTGGCCGTGGCACATGACCGCATCGCCCGCGACCGCCGCCTGACCGGCGATGCGCAGGCACCCGTCATCCATCTTGGCGATCTGGTGGACCGTGGGCCGGACAGCCGGGGCGTGGTGGAATACTTGCGGTCGGGTATCGCACAGGGACAACCTTGGGTGGTTCTGAAAGGCAACCATGACCGGATGTTCGCAGGCTACCTCAGCGCCATCGACTGGCATGATCCGGGATTGCGCCCGGAGCTGAGCTATCTCAACCCCCGCATCGGCGGGGCGGCGACGCTGGCCTCTTACGGCGTGCGCGCCGCCGCCGACCGTCCGCTGGCCCCGGTCTGGGCCGAGGCGGTGGCCGCCGTGCCCGCCCTGCACCGCAGCTTTCTGGAATCGCGCCCCGCCAGTTTTCACCGCGGCGGGGTGCTGTTCGTTCATGCCGGCATCCGGCCCGGCATCGACCTTGCCGAACAGACGGAAACCGATCTGGTCTGGATCCGGAAGGATTTTCTGGAAGACCCGCGCGATCACGGCGCGCTTGTGGTCCATGGCCATACCGCGCTGGATGCGCCGAAGCATTACGGCAACCGCGTGAACATCGACAGCGGTGCGGCCTATGGTGGCCCGCTGACCGCCATTGTCATTGAAGGACGCGAGGTCTGGGTGCTGGGGGATGAGGGCCGCACGCCGCTGCGCCCCTGAGCGGTTTGCGCACAGCCACCCGCCGCCCGCGCACAGTGCCGGATGTTGCGGCAACGCCGCTGCGGCAGTACCCTGACCGCATCCCCGGATGATGAGGCACCGAAATGACGCTTTCCCTTGGCCTTGATACCTTTGGCGATGTGACCCTGGCCGAGGATGGCAGCCTTCTGCCCCACGATCAGGTGCTGCGCGATCTGGTCGATCAGGGCACGCTGGCCGACAGTCTGGGCGTTGACTTTCTGGGGGTCGGCGAACATCACCGCGATGATTTTGCCGTCTCTGCGCCAGAGGTGGTTCTGGCCGCCATCGCCGCCCGGACCAGCCGCATCCGCCTTGGCTCTGCCGTCACCGTGCTGTCGTCGGACGATCCGGTGCGGGTGTTCCAGCGGTTCTCGACCCTGAACGCCATTTCCTGCGGCCGCGCCGAAGTCATCCTCGGGCGCGGGTCCTTTACCGAAAGCTTCCCGCTGTTCGGGTTTCATCTGACGGATTACGAACGCCTGTTTGAGGAAAAGCTGGACCTGTTGACGCGCCTTGTGCGCGAACCCGTCGTGACATGGTCCGGGCAAACCCGTGCGCCGCTGGTCAATCAGCGCGTGTTCCCCAGGCTGGCACCCGGGGGCTTGGCTGTTTCCATCGGGGTCGGCGGCAGCCCGGAATCGGTGGTGCGCGCGGTGCGGCATGACCTGCCGATGATGCTGGCGATCATCGGCGGCGATCCGCGCCGCTTCCTTCCTTATGTGGATCTGTACCAGCGCGCGGCGCGGCAGATGGAACGGCCCGTCCGCCCCCTCGGGGTGCATTCCCCCGGCCACATCGCCGCCACGGATGAGCTGGCGCAGGACCAGCTCTGGCCGCATTACCGCAAGATGCATGACCGCATCGGCGGCGAACGCGGCTGGCCGCCCACCACGCGCGAGGCCTTCCGGCGCGAGGTCGCGCAAGGCTCGCTCTATGTCGGATCACCCGAAACCGTGGCACGCAAGATTGCCGCAACCGTCAGCGCGCTGGGTCTGGGCCGCTTTGATCTGAAATATTCCAACGGGGCCATGCCGCAGGCGCAGATGATGGAAAGCATCCGCCTGTATGGAAGCCGGGTCATCCCAATGGTGCACGAGATTCTGGCGGCCAAGGCCGCCTGATCAGCCGACCAGCGGCAGCGCCATGACAAGGGCCAGGATCACGCCGACAGCGATCTTCAGTTTCGGGCTTTTCATGCCGGGTCCCTTATCAGCTTTGCCTTTGGCGGAAGATGGGGGCTTTTGCCTTTTGTTCAAGGCTGCTGTGCCCGGCACGAATGACATGATGCGCGGGCGATTGAGGCAATGCACCGGTATGGGGCTTTTCTTGCCTGATTTCCGCCGCGTCAGGTCGGGGCACTGCCCCGGCGGCTGCGCCACGGGCGCGGCCTGAACTGCCAGCCCTGTCGGTGGCCCACCCCCCCCTTGCCCTGCGGTTTGCGCCTTCGGGCAAAGGACCGGGTCACGCGCCACCGGAGCGGGACCTTATCGGTCCGGGCGCAATGCCGGATTGTCATGCGGTGTTTTCCCGAAGCAGCAGGGCCGGAGACACCCCGATAAAGTGCCGGCTGTCACACCTGACCGGGCGCTGAACCAGCAGTCCGACCGCCTGCCTGCCGGGAAACTCTTCCCGGTCCGGGGACAGGGATTGCCCCTTTTGGGCGGCACCCCGGAAACGCGGCCCGCGTTTCCTGATCCCGCCCGAAGAGGTGAAGGCACTGCTCCCGCTCCAATGGCAGGGGCCATCGCCCCTGCCACAGCGCCACGCTGGCATCAGGACCGGCCGGGGGCCAAAGCCCCCGGCCAGCGCCCGCCCCGCCCACGGCGGGCGCTTCGCACCCGCCGGGTCGGGCGCTGGCCTCTGTTCCTCCCGGACC
>JADCDI010000081.1 GCA_020251025.1 Rhodobacter sp.
GGAAATGGTGATGCCGGGCGATAACCTGAAGTTCAACGTGGAACTGATCGCCCCCATCGCCATGGAAGAAAAACTGCGCTTCGCCATCCGCGAGGGCGGCCGCACCGTCGGCGCCGGGGTCGTGTCGAAAATCATCGAGTAATCGGGACAGGCGGGGGAACCCACCCCCGCCTCATCCACCAGCCCGAGGGCAAGAAAATGTCGTCACAAACCATTCGTATCAGGCTGAAAGCCTTTGATTACCGCGTGCTGGATGCCAGCACGCTGGAAATCGTGAACACGGCCAAGCGGACCGGCGCCCAGGTGCGCGGCCCGATTCCCCTGCCCAACAAGATCGAGAAGTTCACGGTTCTGCGCGGTCCGCACATCGACAAGAAGTCGCGTGACCAGTGGGAAATCCGCACGCACAAGCGTCTTCTCGACATCGTTGATCCCACTCCGCAGACCGTGGACGCGCTGATGAAGCTCGATCTTGCGGCCGGCGTCGACGTCGAAATCAAAGTTTGAAGGGGGGCGGACAGATGCGCTCCGGCGTTATCGCAAAAAAGCTGGGCATGACCCGGCTGTTCATGGAAGACGGGCGGCAGGTTCCTGTCACCGTTCTTCAGCTTGACAACCTGCAGGTTGTGGCACAGCGCACCGCTGACAGGGATGGCTACACCGCCGTCCAGCTTGGCGCGGGCACGGCCAAGGCCAAGCGGACGACGGCCGCCATGCGTGGCCACTTTGCGCGGGCAAGCGTGGAACCAAAGCGCAAGATCGCCGAATTCCGCGTCAGCCCCGACAACATGATTGATGTGGGTGCCGAAATTACCGCGAACCATTATCTGGCAGGCCAGTATGTGGACATCGCGGGCACCTCGATCGGCAAGGGTTTTGCCGGCGCGATGAAGCGGCACAACTTCGGCGGTCTGCGGGCATCGCACGGCGTGTCGGTGTCGCACCGCTCGCACGGGTCCACCGGCCAGTGTCAGGACCCCGGCAAGGTGTTCAAGGGCAAGAAAATGGCCGGCCATCTGGGTTCGGTGCGCGTCACGACCCAGAACCTTGAGGTTGTGCGCACGGATGCCGACCGTGGCCTGATCATGGTCAAGGGTGCGGTTCCCGGTTCCAAAGGCGGCTGGGTCACGATCAAGGACGCGGTCAAGAAGGCGGCCCCCGCCGACCTGCCGGTGCCTGCGGCAATCCGTACAGTCGCCGCTGCTGCCGCCGCTCCGGCTGCCGGGGCGACGGTGGAAGGGGGTGAAGCATGAAACTTGATGTCATCAGGCTGGACGCCGGCAAGGCAGGCTCTGTCGATCTCGACGACGCGATTTTCGGGCTGGAGCCGCGCGCCGACATCCTGCACCGCGTGGTGCGCTGGCAGCGGGCCAAGGCCCAGGCCGGAACCCATGCGACGCTGGGCAAATCCGACGTCAGCTATTCCACAAAGAAAATCTACAAGCAGAAGGGGACCGGCGGTGCACGCCACGGGTCCCGCAAAGCCCCGATCTTCCGTCACGGCGGCGTCTACAAGGGCCCGCAGCCGCGCAGCCACGCCCATGACCTGCCCAAGAAGTTCCGGGCGCTGGGTCTGAAGCACGCGCTGTCGGCCAAGGCTGCCGCGGGCGAGTTGATCATTCTGGATGCGGCCGCCATGGCCGATGCCAAGACCGCGAACCTGGCGAAAGCCGCGCGCGAGCTGGGCTGGAAGCGCGTCCTGATCATCGACGGTGCCGAGATCGATGAAAACTTCGCCAAGGCGGCGCGCAACATCGAAACCATCGATGTGCTGCCCTGCATCGGTGCTAACGTTTACGATATCCTCAGGCGTGATCAGCTGGTGATCACCAAAGCGGGTCTCGAAGCTTTGGAGGCCCGTCTGAAATGACCGCAAAACCCGAACATTACGACGTGATCAAGAAGCCGGTCATCACCGAGAAGGCAACACTTGCGTCCGAATCGAACGCCGTTGTCTTTCAGGTGGCGATGGAGGCGACCAAGCCGATGATCAAGGAAGCGGTCGAGGCCGTTTTCGGCGTCAAGGTAAAGGCGGTCAACACCACGATCACCAAGGGCAAGACCAAGAAGTTCCGCGGCCGCCCCGGCGTGCGGTCGGACAGGAAGAAAGCCTATGTGACGCTGGAGGCAGGAAACACCATCGACGTGACCACGGGCCTTTGACGGACCGCCGAAGCTCTGCGGTCCCGGTCAGACCGGGGCCGCGCAGTTCTGAAAACCGGGGATCTGCATATCCCTTCACCGGACCGGATCAGGTCCTTAAGCTGACGGAAGACAGAAAGCATGGCACTCAAGTCGTATAAGCCGACGACGCCTGGCCAACGCGGGTTGGTTCTGATCGACCGTTCGGAGCTTTGGAAAGGCCGCCCGGTCAAAGCCCTTACCGAGGGTTTGACCAAAACGGGCGGACGGAACAATACCGGACGCGTCACGATGTGGCACAAGGGTGGGGGCGCCAAGCGTCTTTACCGCGTGGTGGATTTCCGCCGCACCAAGTTCGACGTGGCCGCCAAGGTTGAACGCATCGAATATGATCCCAACCGCACCGCCTTCATCGCCCTTCTGCGCTATGACGATGGCGAGCTGGCCTATATCCTGGCGCCGCAGCGTCTGGGCGTTGGCGACTCGGTGATCGCCGGGGTGAAGACCGATGTGAAGCCGGGCAATGCGATGCCCTTCTCGGGCATGCCCATCGGCACGATTGTTCACAATGTCGAATTGAAGCCCGGCAAGGGGGGCCAACTGGCCCGTGCTGCCGGAACCTATGCCCAGTTTGTCGGCCGTGACGGTGGCTATGCGCAGATCCGCCTGTCCTCGGGCGAGCTTCGCATGGTCCGTCAGGAATGCATGGCAACGGTCGGGGCAGTTTCGAACCCCGACAACTCGAACCAGAACTTCGGCAAGGCGGGTCGCATGCGCCACAAGGGCATCCGCCCGACCGTGCGCGGCGTTGCGATGAACCCGATTGACCACCCGCATGGCGGCGGCGAGGGCCGCACCAGCGGCGGCCGGCACCCGGTGACACCCTGGGGCAAGGGCACCAAGGGCAACAAGACACGCAAGAACAAGACGACGGACAAATACATCGTCCGTTCGCGCAATGCGAAGAAGGGGCGTTGATCCATGCCGCGTTCAGTCTGGAAAGGCCCCTTCGTTGACGCTTACGTCCTGAAAAAGGCCGAAAAAGCAAGGGAATCGAGCAAGAACGAGGTGATCAAGATCTGGTCGCGCCGTTCCACGATCCTGCCCCAGTTCGTTGGCCTGACCTTCGCGGTCTACAACGGGCACAAGCACATTCCCGTCAACGTGTCGGAAGAGATGATCGGCCAGAAGTTCGGGGAGTATTCGCCGACCCGGACCTATTACGGTCACGCAGCCGACAAAAAAGCGAAACGGAAGTAAGCCATGGGAACCGAGAAAAATCCGCGCCGCGTGGCCGAAAACGAAGCAATGGCCAAGCTGCGCATGCTGAAGACCAGCCCGCAGAAACTTAACCTTGTCGCCACGCTGATCCGCGGCAAGAAGGTGGAAAAGGCGCTGTCAGACCTTACCTTTTCCAAGCGGCGCATCGCCATCGACGTCAAGAAGTGCCTGCAATCGGCCATCGCCAATGCCGAAAACAACCACGGTCTTGATGTGGACGAACTGGTGGTCGCCGAGGCCTATGTCGGCAAGAACATCACCCTCAAGCGCGGCCGTCCGCGCGCCCGGGGCCGGTTTGGCAAAATCATGAAACCGTTCAGCGAACTGACGATCACGGTCCGCCAAGTCGGGGAGTCTGCATAATGGGTCAGAAGGTCAATCCGATCGGCATGCGCCTTCAGGTCAACCGGACCTGGGACAGCCGCTGGTTCGCCGAGTCAAAGGACTATGGCAACCTGCTGCTGGAAGACCTCAAGATGCGCGCCTTCATTCATGAAGAGTGCAAGCAGGCCGGGATCAGCAAGGTGATCATCGAGCGTCCGCACAAGAAGTGCCGTGTCACGATCCACACGGCGCGCCCCGGCGTGATCATCGGCAAGAAAGGCGCAGACATCGAAGGTCTGCGCAAGAAGCTGGCGGCTTTCACCAAGTCGGAGCTGCACCTGAACATCGTCGAGGTGCGCAAGCCCGAGGTTGATGCGCAGCTGGTCGCGGAATCGATTGCACAGCAGATGGAACGCCGTGTGTCCTTCCGCCGCGCCATGAAGCGTGGCGTGCAGAACGCCATGCGTCTGGGTGCCCTTGGCATCCGCGTGAACGTGGCCGGCCGTCTGGGCGGTGCCGAGATTGCCCGGACCGAATGGTACCGCGAGGGCCGTGTGCCGCTGCACACCCTTCGGGCCGACATCGACTATGCGCTGTGCGAAGCCGCGACCCCCTACGGGATCATCGGCGTCAAGGTCTGGATCTTCAAAGGCGAAATCCTGGAACATGATCCGCAGGCGCATGACCGCCGTCACGCGGAAGCACAGGAAGGCAGCGTTCCGCGCCAGCCGCGCCGCGAACGCGCGTAAAGGAGAGAGACAATGCTGCAACCCAAACGGACAAAGTTCCGCAAGCAGTTCAAGGGCCGCATTCATGGCGAAGCGAAGGGTGGCTTCATGCTCAACTTCGGGTCCTTCGGCCTGAAAGCCACCGAGCCCGAGCGTGTGACCGCGCGGCAGATCGAGGCGGCCCGCCGCGCGATCACCCGCCACATGAAGCGTCAGGGCCGGGTCTGGATCCGGATCTTCCCGGATGTCCCGGTCTCGGCCAAACCCACCGAGGTGCGGATGGGCAAGGGCAAGGGTTCGACCGATTACTGGGCGGCCAAGGTAAAGCCTGGCCGGATCATGTTCGAGATCGACGGCGTTGCGGAATCCGTCGCGCGCGAGGCGCTGCGTCTTGGCGCGATGAAGCTTCCGGTGCTGACCCGCGTCGTGATCCGCGAAGACTGGTAAGCCGGATGCGGTGATGACCGCCCGGTGAAACAGGGCCCTGCCGGCAGCGGCGGGGCTTTTTCTTTCCTTGACGGAGCCCGCCATGGCCGAGATCGTCTCGCTGTTTGTCACCCGCCTCTATCGCGCCGGGGTCAATGATCTGGGCAGCAAGAAGATCGACTTTCCGGAATTGGCCTCTTCCTGCCTTGCCATTGCGGAAGAGGATGTGGCGGGCCAGCGGTGGAGCGATAAGAACGGCTATCCCGGTTACACCAGCTATGCCTCGCTCAACGACCTGCCCTGGCGCTTTCCGGTCTTTGCCGATCTGGAAAAGGCGCTGGACAAGCATGTTGCGGTCTTTGTCAAGGACCTGGGGTTCGATTTGCAGGGCAAGAAGCTGAAATGCGGATCGCTCTGGATCAACATCCTGCCCGAAGGCGGAATGCATGCCAGCCACATCCACCCCCATTCGGTTATCTCCGGCACCGCCTATGTCGCCATGCCCAAGGGTGCCTCGGCGCTCAAGCTGGAAGACCCGCGTCTGCCGATGATGATGGCGGCGCCGACCCGGATCAAGAAGGCGGCCGAATGCCTGCAAAGCTTCGTCTATGTCAAACCCGCCGTGGGTGAGGTGCTGATGTGGGAAAGCTGGCTGCGCCACGAGGTGCCGATGAACATGTCCGGGCAAGAGCGGATCTCGGTGAGCTTCAATTATGAGTGGGGTTGACCGGGACGCGGGGGGCAATGGTCTGGGCCTTTGCCAGCGCGCCGGGTCTGACGGCGGGTGTTTACGCTCTGCGACGTCGATGGTCGCTTTCTGGCCGGGCTGTTCCTGATCTTGCCGGTACTGTCGCCAGAAAAAGGGGGCAGGTGTGGACAATCCGGATTTCATCATCGTTGGTGCCGGTTCTGCCGGATCGGTTCTGGCAGACCGGCTGACGGCGGACGGACGTTTCCGCGTTCTGGTAATCGAGGCGGGCGGGACGGACCGGCGGTTTTATGTGCAGATGCCGCTGGGCTACGGCAAGTTGTTCTACGACCCTGCGGTCAACTGGTTGTACCGGACGGAACCGGATCCGGGTCTGGCGGGCCAGCGCGACCACTGGCCACGCGGGCGGCTTTTGGGGGGATCATCCTCGATCAACGCGATGGTCTATATCAGGGGGCACCGCAGCGATTACGACGACTGGAAGGCGGCGGGAAACCCGGGCTGGGGCTGGGACGAGGTGCTGGCCGCCTATCGCGCGATGGAAGACAACGAGGCGGGCGGCGACGAATGGCGTGGCACCGGCGGGCCGCTGTTCATTTCGGCAAACCGGCGCGATCTGCACCCGCTGGTGGAAAGCTATATCGCGGCGGGCAAAGCGGCGGGGCTGGCGCATATCGCCGATTTCAACGGACCCGGGCAGGAGGGGATTGGCACCTATCAGCTGACGGTAAAGAACGGGCGGCGCAATTCGGCGGCGCGCGCCTTTCTGCGCCCGGCCATGAAACGGCACAATCTGGCGGTGATGACCCATGCCCAGGCAACGCGCGTGGTGATTGACGGTGGCCGTGCCGTGGGCGTTGAAGTGATGCACAGGGGCGCGCGGCGTGTCATCCGGGCCCGGGCCGAGGTGATCCTGGCGGGTGGCGCGATCAACTCGCCACAGCTTCTGCAATTGTCGGGCATCGGGCCGGGGGCGCTGCTGGCCGGTCTTGGCCTGCCTGTGCTGAAGGACAACCCGAACGTGGGCGATCACCTGAGCGACCATCAGGGCATCAACTACACCTGGCGGATGAACGTGCCCACGCTGAACCAGGAGCTGCGGCCCTGGTGGGGCAAGCTGCGGGTGGGCGCGCGCTATCTGTTGACCGGGCGCGGGCCGCTGAGCCTGTCGATCAACCACGGGGGCGGGTTTTTTCGCACCCGGCCCGGGCTTGACCGGCCCAACATGCAGCTTTACATGCAGGCCTTTTCAACGCTGATCCCGCGCGAAGGGGAGCGCCCGCTTCTGACACCCGATCCGTTTGCGGGCATGTCGCTGGGCCTGTCGAACTGCCGCCCCACCAGCCGGGGGCATATCCGGCTGGCCAGCGCTGATCCGCTGGCGCATCCGGTGATCACGGCCAATGCCTTTTCGACCGATCACGATGTCGGCGAAATGCTGGATGCGGTGAAGTTCCTGCGCCACCTCGCGGCACAGCCGCCGCTGGCACGCCTTATCGAGGAAGAGCTGCGCCCTGGTCCGCAGTGCCGGACCGATGACGCCCTGATTGCGGATTTCCGGGCGCGCAGCGGCACGGTCTATCACCCGTCCTGCACCTGCCGGATGGGTCCCGATCCTGCGTCCTCCGTGGTGGACGCCCGACTTCGGGTTCATGGACTGGCAGGACTGCGGGTCTGCGATGCCTCGGTCTTTCCGGCGCTGATCGCCGGAAACACCAACGCACCCGCCATGATGGTGGGCTGGAAGGGCGCGGAGATCATCCTGGCAGATCAGCGGTAGCGGAGCGGCGCAAAAGATAAAAGGCGGGCCAAGGGCCCGCCCTTGGGGGTCATGCGCCGTGCGGATATCAGGCGAGCGCGAGGTTGGTTGCTGATTCGCGGCCGTCGCGGCCTGCTTCGATGTCGAAGGTCACAGCCTGACCGTCCTTCAGCGACCGAAGCCCGGCACGCTCAAGCGCGGTGATGTGAACGAACACGTCCTTACGCCCGCCCTCGGGGGCGATAAAGCCGTAGCCTTTGGTTTCATTGAACCATTTCACGGTGCCCTTGGCCATCGTGATCTCTCCTCCTAGATGCCGCCCGCGGATATGCGGCGGCCCGGCTCAGTCAACGCAAGATCGAGGGACTGTGCCTTTTGGAGCAGACAGTGGTCGATAGGATAACGTCGCCGCATAAAGTTGATAGAAACAGAACGAAAAATCAAGAGGGAACATTGCAATCCAGCGTTGCGGACATCTTTCCTTTGCGGATCAAGATGGGGAAAGGATATCATCCTCCAGAAACCAGCGCACCGTATCTTCAAAAGAGGCATCCGTCGCAAAGCCCAGGCGCTGCGCCTTTTCAGGCCGGACACGGGCGCGCCAGCCGCGCACGATGCGCTCGATCACCGGATCGGGCTGCCAGGTGATCCGCGTTTCGGCAAGCGGTCCGGCAACGCGTGTCATCGCGGCAATCATGTCGCCGATCGTATCCGTCCGGCCGGTCAGGTTCAGGCAGCGGTTACAACCGAAGGCCGCCCCGTCCAGCGTGGCCGCGTGAATCAGGTTGGCAACCACGGTCCGCGGGGCCGTGTGCCAGACCTCGAAGTCGCGCGGGACAGGGCAATTCGCCGTCTGCCCCTGCAGCGTGTCGCGGAAGATCGAGGACATGAAGCTGGATGCGGCCGCGTTGGGTTTGCCGGGGCGGATCGTGACGGTGGGCAGGCGCAGGCCGCGCCCGTCAAGAAATCCGCGCCGCGACATATCGGACAAAAGCAGCTCGCCCATCGCCTTTTGCGTGCCGTAAGAGGTTTGAGGGTTCAGCTCGACCCCGTCGGTGATCTCGTCAGGCTCCTCCCCGCCATGCACTGCGGCGGAGGAGGCATAGACCAGGACCGGCGCATTCCCTGCCGCCCGTGCCGCCAGACAAAGGTTGAGTGTCCCCAACAGGTTGACCCGCAGTCCGAGGTCGAAATCCGCCTCGGCCGCGCCCGAAACGACAGCGGCGAGGTGGAAGATCACGTCAAAGGGGCGGGACATGACCGTGCCAAGGGCCGTCCTGTCAGAGATGTCGCAGGCCAGGCATCCGACAGGAAAGGGTGCCGGGACGGGGGCCGGCACGCCAAGGTCGACAAGCGTGACCGAGGCAATGGGCCTGCCCCGCAGCACCCCGTCCCGGGCCAGACGCTGTGCCAGCTTCCGGCCGATGAAACCGCCGCCCCCCGTAATGAGAATATGCATGCTTCCCCCCCCCGTGTTCCCGGTGCGTCAAGGCTAGCGGCTTGGGCGCGGTTTCGCCAACAGGTTCTGCAACCGGTCTGGCGGGCAGTTTTGCGCTGACAGCCGCAGGTCGATCCACTAGGTTCGCGCAAACGGGCACAAGCACCCTGGCCGGAGACGAATGACAGACTGGCTGACCCCCGAGGAATGGCGCGCCGTTGCCCTGTCGCTGCGCGTGTCGTTCTGGGCAACCCTGGTCAGCCTGCCCTTCGGCATCACCGTGGCCTATGTGCTGGCGCGGTACCGCTTTCGCGGGCATCAACTGCTGAACGGGCTGGTCCACCTGCCGCTGATCCTGCCGCCGGTCGTGACGGGATACCTTTTGCTGCTGACCTTCGGACGCAAGGGCGCCGTCGGGGCGTTTCTGGACCAGACCTTCGGGCTGGTCTTTGCCTTTCGCTGGACCGGGGCCGCGCTTGCGGCTGCGGTCATGGCCTTTCCGCTGATGGTGCGCGCCATCCGCATGGCGATCGAGGCGGTCGATCCCCGGCTGGAGGCGGCGGCGGGCACGCTTGGCGCGTCCCGTCCTTGGGTGTTCGTCACGGTCACGCTGCCCCTGATCCTGCCCGGAATCGTTGCCGGGGCGATCCTGGCCTTTGCCAAGGCGATGGGCGAATTCGGCGCGACGATCACCTTCGTTGGCAATATCCCCGGACAGACCCAGACCCTGCCGTCGGCAATCTACGCCTATCTGCAGGTTCCCGGCGGGGATGCGGCGGCGTTCCGGCTGGTGCTGGCCGCCATTGCCATTGCGATGCTGGCCCTGCTGCTGTCGGAATGGGTCGGCCGGTCTGTCGCACGCCGGATTGCCGGGGCATGACGCTGGACGTGCGCCTTCGCCACGCTTTTGCGGGCTTTACGCTGGACATCGCCTTTACGGCCCCGGCCGGGGTCACCGCGCTGTTCGGGCGGTCGGGGTCGGGCAAGACCACCGTGATCAACGCCGTGGCGGGCTTGCTGCGCCCCGATGCGGGCCGCATCGCCAGCGACGGGCGTGTGCTGTTTGACAGTGCAGGCGGCATTGATGTTGCGGTGCATCGCCGCCGTCTGGGCTATGTGTTTCAGGATGCACGCCTGTTCCCGCATCTGACGGTGCGCCAGAACCTGCTGTACGGCCGGTGGTTTGCACCGCGCGGGCCAGGCGAGACGCTGGAGCGCGTGCTTGACCTTCTGGGGATCGAGCCGCTTCTTGCCCGCCGCCCCGGTGCCCTTTCCGGCGGAGAGCGCAGCCGGGTCGCCATAGGCCGCGCGCTGCTGTCCAACCCCGCGCTGCTGCTGATGGACGAGCCGATGGCAGCGCTTGACGAGGCGCGCAAGGCCGAAATCCTGCCCTATCTGGAACGGCTGCGCGACGAAACGCAGGTGCCGATCCTGTTTGTAAGCCATGCGCTTGCCGAAGTGGCCAGGCTGGCGACAACACTGGTGGTGCTGGAGGACGGGCGCGTGCTGCGCGCAGGCCCGGCGCAGGACATCCTGTCAGACCCGGCGGCGGTTCCGGCGCTGGGCATCCGCGAGGCCGGTTCGGTGCTTGCCGCCCGGCTGGCCCGGCACGAGGCGGACGGGCTTTCGCGGCTGGAAACCCCGGCGGGTCCCTTGTGGCTGCCCCGTGTCGCCGCCGATCCGGGCGCGGTATTGCGGGTCCGGATTGCCGCGCAGGACGTGATGCTGGCCCTGACGCGGCCCGAAGGTATCTCGGCGCTGAACATCCTGCCCGCCACCGTCACGGCGGTGCGGCTGGGCGAGGGGCCGGGGGCCGTGGTGCAACTGCGCGCCGGAGCAGACCTTTTGCTGGCGCGGGTCACGCGCCGCTCGGCCGAGGCCATGGGTCTTGCGGCGGGAAGGCCGGTCTTCGCGGTGATCAAGTCGGTTTCAGTCGCCCAAAGCGATGTCGGCGGATCAGGCTGAGACCCCTTGCGGCACGGGCGGGGGGGTGTTGCGGTGTCCGCACGGGCACGGCGATCCGGCAAAGGCCGAAGGCCCCGGGCATTGGGTCACGGGCCGGTCTGTGCCCCGGCACCAAGCAGACGGCGCACCTCGTTGCGCAATTCGTTAAGTTCGAAGGGTTTCAAGATGAAGCCATCCGCACCAAGCGCCAGCCCCTTGCGCCGTTCGGTTGTTGACCCGCGTGCGGTCATCATCAGAATCTTCACATCGCCAAGGGATTTGTCCTGCCGCACGGTGCGGCAGATTTCATACCCCGAAACTTCCGGCAGCATGACATCCAGCAGAACCAGGTCAGGCCGAAGATCGCGGATGCGCCGCACGGCGTCTGCGCCGTTGCCCACGCGGTCCTGATCCAGTCCTTCGCGGGAAATGACGTACTCAAGTGCGGTGGCGATGTTGTCATCGTCTTCAACGATCAGGACGCAGCGACGCGGCGGACGCTCGGCCATCTGTCATCCCCCTTTGCCATCCTGCCCGCAAGAAGCACTCTATGGGTGCGCCTGGCGGGAGTGATGCCTGCCGTTTCCGGCACGAGCCAAAAGCTGGAAAGTCCCGGGCCGGGATCACGCCCGGCCCGGGACAGCCGTTACCTTGCGGTGTCATCCCCGAAGATGTTCTTCTTGTGGGTCCCGCCGGGCACCAGCAGGGCCCCGATCACAACGGTCATCAGGGCGATGACGATGGGGTACCACAACCCGCCATAGACCGATCCGGTCTGCGCCGAGATGGCGAAGGCGGTTGCGGGCATCAGGCCGCCGAACCAGCCGTTGCCGATGTGATAGGGCAGCGACAGTCCGGAATAGCGGATCCGGGTCGGGAAGAGTTCGACCAGCATGGCGGCAATCGGGCCGTAGACCATCGTCACCAGAAGGATGAGGTAGGTCAGGATGGCAATGATCGTCAGCTTCTGCGCGGTGAAGATGTCAACAAAGTTCACGGCCTTGGCGACCGTGGTATTGTCTGCCGCGACCAGGGGGTATCCTGCCGCCGCAATCGCCGCGTTCACGGCCTTGGTGAAGGCGGCCGGAACGCCCTTTTCGGCATCAAGGGCGGCTTGTGCCGCGTCGATCGCCGCCGTATCGGTTCCCGCCTTGGCGGCTTCAAGGGCCGCAGTCAATTCCTTGACCGCAGCGGCATTGGCACTGCCGGAGAAAGAGGCAATCTCCGTCTCGCCGACCTTCACGGTTGCAATGCTGCCGGCCGGTGCCGCGACGGTCGTGTAGTTGACCGACGACTTCGACAGAAGGGCCTTGGTGATATCGCAGGAGTTCGTGAACTTGGCCGTGCCGACCGGGTTGAACTGGAACGAACAGTCCGCCGGGTCTGCCGTCACCACCACGGGAACCTGATGGGCGGCGTGCAGCATCGGGTTGGCGGTTTGCGTCAGCAGCGGGAACACGAACTGATACGACAGCGCCGCGATCAGACAGCCCGCAAGTATGATCGGCTTGCGTCCGATCCGGTCTGAAAGCGCCCCGAAGAACAGGAAGCCCCCCGTGCCGATGATCAGCGACCAGGCCACAAAGACATTGGCCGAGAAGGCATCAACCTTGATGACGTTCTGCAGGAAGAACAGCGCATAGAACTGGCCCGTGTACCACACGACCGCCTGCCCCGCGACCAGACCCAGCAGCGCGATCAGCGCGATCCTGGCGTTCAGCCAGCCCCAGATGACCGCGATCACGACAAAGGCGATGCCGATGTACATGGCCAGCGACCCGGTCAGCGCGCCGGAGAAGGCCAGCACAAGCATCAGCACCGGCGCGATCAGCAGAACCATGGCGTTGCGCCCCGGACCGAAAGCCTCACGCAGCGGTGCCTTGGAGGCAGACCCTTCTTCCTTCATCTTCTTGAAGGCCGGGCTCTCGTTCATCTGCAGGCGGATGTAGAGAGAGATCAGCAGCAGGAAGATCGAGCCAAGGAAGGGGATGCGCCAGCCCCAGGCATTGAATGCCTTCATCATGGCGGGGGTGCCGTCGGCGTTCGTGGTTGCCACACCTGCCGCATCAAGGACAGGCTGATCGGGGAATGCGCCATTGACATAGCCCTGCACCGAAAGAATGACGATCAGCGACAGCAGCAGGCCCAGCGTTGCGGTGGTCTGGATGAAGGCCGTAAAGTAACCGCGCTGGTTGGCCGGGGCATGTTCGGCGACATAAACCGCCGCGCCGCCATATTCGCCGCCAAGCGCCAGACCCTGAAGCATCCGCAGGATGATCAGGATGATGGGGGCCGCAACACCCCAGCTGTAGTAGTTGGGCAGAAGACCGACGAGGAACGTCGACGCACCCATGATGACGATGGTCATCAGGAAGGTGTATTTCCGGCCGATCAGGTCGCCCAGCGATCCGAAGACGAGGGCACCGAAGGGGCGCACGATGAAGCCTGCGGCAAAGGCCAGCAACGCAAAGACGTTGCGCGTTGCTTCCGGGAACGGCGTAAAGAACTGCGCCCCGATGATGGCGGCAAGCGAGCCATAGAGATAGAAGTCGTACCACTCAAAGATCGTGCCGGCAGAAGAGGCGAGAATGACCTTCTTCTCTTCTGCAGTCATCGGACTTGAGCGATCTCTCACGTTCAGATCGGTCGTCGCCATCAGGCGTCCTCCTTGTTGCATGGTCTCTTGGACCAACCCTTGTCCCTCTTGCCGCCCTTTGCTGCGGCTGCCGTCCCCCGGGCGGTTGCCCGCAAAAGAATCTTGCGATGCCCGGGGCCATCCGGCGTCCCGCTTGCGCGATCCGCCTGTCGTTCTTCATGCCCGCGACCGGAACCGCCCCGGACGCGGGCCTTGCCGTTACTGCGCCGATCACGCCGGCACGCTTGCCAGCGTCCTGCGGATCGCCGCGATGGGTGCTGTCGCATCGACCCGCCCCAGACGGGCGCGCTTGCCGTAATCTGCGATCAGCGGTGCCGCCTGCGCGCGCCAGGCCTGCGGTCCGGCACGCACCGATTTGCCCGGTGGTCCGGCCCGCAGGGCCGCACTCTCCGGATCGCCCGCACAGGGATGGATCAGACCGCCGTCCTTTTCGGGCGGGCGCGTCCGGGTTTCCCTTCCGGCACCCGGGGTCCCCGACAGGGTCACGACGGCGGGCAAGGCAAGGATGCTGCCATCCATCTCAGGCCCGGTTCATCCGGTTTTCGATCAGGTCCTGCACCACCGTCGGGTCGGCCAGCGTCGAGGTATCGCCCAGTGCGGCAAAATCATTCTCGGCGATCTTGCGCAGGATGCGCCGCATGATCTTGCCGGACCGGGTTTTCGGCAGGCCGGGGGCCCACTGGATCAGGTCCGGCTTGGCGATGGGGCCGATCTCGGTCCGCACCCAGGCTTCCAGCTCTTTCTTCAGGGCGTCCGTCGGCTCTACCCCGTTCATCAGCGTGACATAAGCATAGATGCCCTGGCCCTTGATGTCGTGGGGATAGCCCACGACGGCGCTTTCAGCGACCTTTGGATGCGCGACAAGCGCCGATTCAACCTCGGCCGTGCCCATCCGGTGACCCGAGACATTGATCACATCGTCGACCCGCCCGGTGATCCAGTAATAGCCGTCGGCATCGCGCCTGCAGCCATCCCCGGTAAAGTAGTAGCCGCGATACTGCGCGAAATAGGCGTCTTCAAAGCGCTGATGGTCGCCCCAAAGGGTGCGCATCTGGCCTGGCCAGCTGTCAGCGATACACAGGACACCTTCGGCTTCGGTCGCCTCCTGCACCCTGGCGGTGGCCGGATCCAGGATCACGGGTTTCACACCGAAGAAGGGTTTCGTGGCCGAGCCGGGCTTTTGCGGAATGGCACCCGGCAGAGGCGTGATCATATGCCCGCCGGTTTCGGTCTGCCAGAAGGTATCCACGATCGGGCAGCGGCCCTTGCCGACATGGATGTTGTACCAGTTCCAGGCCTCGGGGTTGATCGGCTCGCCCACCGACCCCAGCACGCGGAGCGATGAAAGATCGTGTTTTTCCACCCACTGCGGGCCAAGCCCCATAAGCGAACGGATCGCCGTCGGGGCCGTGTAGAACTGCGACACCTTATGCCTGGCGCAAACCTCCCAGAACCGCCCCGCATCGGGGTAGGTCGGCACGCCTTCGAACATCACCGTCGTCGCGCCGTTCGCAAGCGGGCCATAGATGATATAGCTGTGGCCCGTGACCCAGCCCACATCGGCGGTGCACCAGAAGATATCGCCCGGCTTGTAATCAAAGGTCAGCTGATGCGTCATCGCGGCATAAACCAGATACCCGCCAGAGGTGTGCAGAACCCCCTTGGGCTTTCCGGTGGACCCCGAGGTGTAAAGAATGAAAAGCGGATCTTCCGCCCCGATCTCGGCATAGGCGCAGTAGGGGGCGGCGGCTGCCATTTCCGCCTTCACGTCGAAGTCGCGGCCCGGCGTCCAGCTGGTCTGATCGCCGGTGTGCTTGACCACAAGGCATTTCACATGGTCGTCGCAATGCAGCAGCGCCGCATCGGCATTTGATTTCAGCGCGGTCTTCTTGCCGCCGCGCGGCGCGAAATCAGCCGTGATTACGATCCTGGCATCGGAATCATTGATCCGGTTTGCCAGGGCGTCGGGCGAAAACCCTGCAAAGACAATGGAATGAACCGCCCCGATCCGCGCGCAGGCCAGCATCGCATAGGCGGCTTCGGGGATCATCGGAAGGTACAGCACGACACGGTCGCCCTTGCGCACGCCGTGGGATTTCAGCACGTTCGCCATTCGGCAGACGTTTTCCAGAAGTTCGACATAGCTGATGTGCCGGGCCGGGGTTCTGGGATCATCCGGTTCCCAGATGATTGCGGTCTGGTTGCCCCGCAGCGCGACATGGCGGTCAACGCAGTTGGCCGCAACGTTAAGCGAGCCGTCTTCGAACCACTTGATCGAAACCCGGCCATAGGTGAAGTCGCAGTTCTTGATCCTGGTCGGGCTTTTGATCCAGTCGATGCGGTCCGCCTCGCGTGCCCAGAACCCCTCGGGGTCGGCAACCGAGGCGGCATACATGGCTTCGTACTTCGCGCCATCGACATGGGCACGGGCCACGAACTCGGCCGACGCCGGGTATATTCCGGCCAAATGTGACTGGTCCTGCATCGCTACCCTCCTTTTGCGGCATCTGACCGCAGCCTGACCGGCAAACCGCACCGCAGCCTTCGCAAGGCGATGTTAAACCATTCGTCAATTTTTTGCTATCTCTTTTTAAAATAAGGTTTTTTCTGTAAAAAAATTGACTGGCACGGGTCAGAACTGAAAATATCGGCCAGGGGCGGCGAAGATTTGCGGCAGTTTTCATCAATTTGCCTGTCAAGGCCACAGCCGGTGCCGCCGCCCCAAATCCGGCTGGCGCGGCGGGCAGGGCGCAATGCGCCGCGCGGCGCGTCAGAAGGCCGCCCTGCACCGAGTCGCTTCTGGCCCGCCACGTCGGGACAGATCATGCCGCAGGCCGGGGCGCTTGCGGCTGGGCTGCAGTCCCGACCGAAATCGGAGGCAACGGCAGCTTGCGTGCGGCCGGTCAGACCCGGGAACAAAAGGCCCAAGATCATGTCCCACGAGGTGGTGCAGCTTCTGGTGCCCCCCATGATCCCGGACTTGCCCGGGCTGGTCATGCACCGGGGACTGCCCGCAGCACGACAATGGCAGTGGGCAAAAGCAGAAACTGGTCCGGGGGACCAATTTCCTGACGAAAGCGCATCGGGGCGATGGTTTCAGGGGACATGCAGCGGGCAGCCTGCCCGGCCGCGTTAACATTGCGTTAGGGATATTGCTGCCATTCTTGTAACGGCGGCGGTGCGGGCGGCCGGAAACGGGGTTGAAACGCTGTGCCTCATCTGTCCGCAGACACGGATACGGGCGATGCCGGCATGGGCCTTTCTTACCGCAAGTCTGTTCAGGCGCGGCATGGCGACGGGCCGCAGCGCGGACAGAATCCGCAGGATGCGCCGCCCTGCTGGCACCGGTGGCGCCGATGGCTTTGCGTTCGGCTGAGTCTTGTCCTTGCCTGTCTTTGGGCAGGCCCGTCCCTGGCCGAAACGCTGCGTGTCGCCACCTTTCACGCCGAACTGTCGCGGGACGGGCCGGGGCTTTTGCTGCGCGACATCCTGCGGTCAGACCCGCAGGTCGAGGCTGCGGCACGGGTCATCGCCTTTGCCGATCCCGATGTGCTGGTGTTGCTTGGCATCGATTACGACCATGGTCTTGTGGCGCTGGGTGCCTTTGCTGATCGTGTGGCCGCCGCAGGCAGCGTTTATCCCCACCGCTTTGCCCTGCGCCCGAACACCGGGTACGCGACCGGCCTCGACATGGATGGGGATGGTCGCCTGGGCGGCCCCCGCGATGCCCAGGGTTATGGCCGCTTCGCGGGCGAAGGCGGAATGGCGGTACTGTCGCGCCTTTCCATCGATCCGGCCGGGGTGCGGGACCTGTCGGGCCTGCTCTGGCGCGATCTGCCGGGGGCGATCCTGCCGGACGGCATGGAACCGCAGGTGGCAGAGGCCCAACGCCTGTCCACAACCGGGCACTGGGATGTGCCGGTCCGGCTTGCCGGGGGCGGCACCTTGCGCCTGCTGGCCTGGCACGCGACCCCGCCGGTGTTCGACGGCCCCGAAGACCGCAACGGGCGACGCAACCATGACGAGGCGGCGTTGTGGCTGCGCCTGCTGGACGGCGCCTTGCCCGATGCCCCGCCCGCACCGCCCTTTGTCCTTCTGGGGGATGCCAACATGGACCCGGACCGCAGCGAGGGCCGGCCCGCCGCCCTGCGCCTGCTGCTGGCGCATCCCGGCCTGCAAGACCCCCGTCCCGAAGGCGCGGGCGGCATGGCGACGGCGGATTTCGCCGAAGCGGGCGGTCCGGGCCGGATGCGCGCAGATTACGTGCTGCCCTCTGCCGGGCTGACCGTGCGCGCCTCGGGCGTGGTCTGGCCCGAAGAAGGGGACCCGTTTCTGCCCGTTGTAAAGGCCGCCTCGCGGCACCGGCTTGTCTGGGTGGACATCGAAACGGACTGACGGGCGCTTGACCCTTGCGCGCCCTTTGGCTAGGCCCCGGGCACAGTCAATCAACCCACCGGGGGCGCATCTTGGCCAATCCTTCCCTTCTTGTCCTGCCGGGCGACGGCATCGGCCCCGAAGTCATGGCCGAGGTGAAAAAGATCATCCACTGGTTCGGCGCAAGGCGCGGCATCCATTTCGACGTGACCGAAGACCTGGTCGGCGGTGCGGCCTATGATGTGCATGGCGTGCCGCTGTCGGATGCGACGATGCAAAAGGCGATGGCGGTGGATGCCGTTCTGCTGGGTGCCGTGGGCGGGCCGAAGTACGACGTGCTGGATTTCAGCGTGAAGCCCGAACGCGGCCTGTTGCGCCTGCGCAAGGAGATGGACCTGTTTTCCAACCTGCGCCCGGCACGGTGCTTTGATGCCCTAGCCGATTTTTCCAGCCTGAAGAAAGAGGTTGTCGCCGGCCTTGACATCGTCATCGTCCGCGAACTGACGGGCGGCGTCTATTTCGGCGAGCCGCGCGGCATCTTCCCGGACAATGAGGGCGGGCGCGTCGGCGTGAACACGCAGCGCTACACCACGAACGAGATCCGCCGCGTGGCCCGATCCGCCTTTGAACTGGCTCGCCGGCGGTCGAACAGGGTCTGTTCGATGGAAAAGGCCAATGTCATGGAATCGGGCATCCTGTGGCGCGAGGAGGTGCAGTGGGTGCATGACCACGAATACCCCGATGTCGCGCTGTCGCATATGTATGCCGACAACGGCGCCATGCAGCTTGTGCGCTGGCCCAAGCAGTTCGATGTGATCGTGACCGACAACCTGTTCGGTGACGTGCTGTCGGATTGCGCCGCGATGCTGACGGGATCGCTGGGGATGCTGCCCTCGGCCAGCCTGGGGGCCATTGGCCCCAATGGCCGTCCAAAGGCGCTGTACGAGCCGGTCCATGGCTCGGCCCCGGATATCGCCGGCACGGGCAAGGCCAACCCGATTGCCTGCATCCTGAGTTTTGCCATGGCGCTGCGCTATTCCTTCGATCTGGGGGCAGAGGCGGCGCGGGTCGAGGCGGCGGTGGAAAAGGTGCTGGCGGACGGCGTGCGCACCGCCGATCTGATGGGGCCCGAAGGCGGCACGCCTGTCAGCACCACCGGAATGGGCGCGGCGGTGATCGCGGCACTGGACGCACGCCTTGAGGCCTGACGGCAGGGCAAAGGGGGGCCGCGCCGACCTTGCCGCCCCCTTTACCCGTCTGTCCCGCCTTGCAGTCCGCCCCGCGTCAAGCGAAAGTGACGCACAGGTTTCTGCCGGGTGACGGCCCCCGGAACAAGGCAATCCTCCCGTGGTGTTTCACAAGACGAACCTCAACGGCGCATTGATGTCGCTTGCGGCCTTTGGCCTTTATGCAACGCATGATGCGGTGGTGAAGTTTCTTGGCGCACAGTATTCGCCGTTCCAGGTCATCTTTTTCAGCGTTCTTCTGGGCTTTCCCTTCGTCACGCTGATGCTGCTGCGCGACAAGACCGACGGCAACCTGCGCCCGCGCCAGCCGGTTTGGGTGTGGATCCGCACGATTGCGGCGATCGTCAACGTCGTGTCGGGCTTTTATGCCTTTTCCGTCCTGCCGCTGGCGCAGGCCTATGCGGTGTTCTTTGCCATGCCGCTGATGATCACCCTGATGGCGATACCGCTTTTGGGTGAAAAGGTGGGCATCCGGCGCGGGCTGGCCGTGGTTGTCGGCCTGATCGGCGTCATCGTGGTGCTGCGGCCCGGGCAGGTGCCGCTGGGCCTGGGCCAGCTTGCGGCGCTGGTGGCCGCCACGACCGGCGCGCTGGTGTCGGTGATCGTGCGCAAGATCGGGCGGGATGAGCGGTCTGCCGTGCTGATGCTGTATCCGATGATGGCGAATTTCGTGGCGTCGGGGGTGATGATGCCCTTTGTCTACCGCCCGATGCCGCTGGAACATTTCGGCCTGCTGGTGCTGATGTCCTTTCTGGGCTTTGTGGCGGCCATGCTGGTGATCCAGGCCTATCGCGCGGCACCCGCCGTCATCGTGGCACCGATGCAGTATTCGCAGATCATCTGGGCCGTGCTCTACGGCTGGCTGTTCTTTTCCGAGACGGTCGATCTGATGACCGCCGCCGGCACCGCGATCATCATCGCCAGCGGCGTCTACATCGTGCTGCGCGAGGGTGGCGGCAAGGTGGAAACCACCCACCCCGTCAGCCTGTCACGCGCGCGCCCCGAGACGGGCGTCATGCCGCGCGTCGCCACGCCGTCCGGAAAGGGGCCGCGCGACCAGGGCGAATAGCCGCCCGCGCCCCCTTGCAATGCCCCGGCGTTCGGTTTAACCCCCAGCATCGGTCGGAGCGTAGCGCAGCCTGGTAGCGCACCTGCTTCGGGAGCAGGGGGCCGGAGGTTCGAATCCTCTCGCTCCGACCAAGAATTCCCGACATTTGCCTGAACCCAATCCCACGACGGGACGCTACGTGTAGAGCTTCCGCGCACGCGATACGGACATGGCAATGGATTCTTGGGTTTTGGTCGTCGTTGCCGCAAGGGGCGAATGACCACGGTTAAATCTAAAATGAGGCTCGGACTGGACACAGAAACACACATAATGTATCGGTACTGTCGCCACATCTACACAACATGCTGTGCGTTGAGATGGATTTGAAGAGGTACCTATGAACATCAGCGAAGCTGCGACGCTGATCCGGAGCCTTTCTGAAAGCCGCGCGTGCGAGGTAAAGCGGTGGTTTGATCCTAGTCAGCCGCAAGGCAAAGCAAAGCTGGTGAAGGGCCTACAGGCAATCCGCAATTACAATGGCGGAACCATGGTCGTAGGTTTCGACAACACGTCGCTTCGACCTGACTTAGAAAATTCACCCGCCGACCCGCGGCAGAGTTTTCACGCTGATCAAATTCAAGATATCGTTTCGCGCTACTCTGTGGAAAGTTTCGATGTCGAAGTGCTGTATCCTGAATTGGAAGGGAAGGCATACGTCGTCATCGTTGTTCCGGCTGGTGTCCGTATTCCGGTAGCGGTCAAGCGCGACTTGTTTGAAGAAACCGACAAGGGCAATAATTTATTAACTTGCAACGATATCTACTTTAGGACGCTAAACGCGAATAACACTGTAAGTTCGGCAAAGGTAACCCATAAAGACCTGCCAGAATTGATGCGGATATGCTTAAATAATCAGGAAGCAGATATAGGAGGTTTCTTTAGGCGGCATCTCGGCAGTATAGATAGGAATATCTTTCAGGAGCTTGTAGGCTTTCTGAGCACCCCTTCTCCTGTCGATCCCACTTGGGAGGAGCGGCTGGTGGCTCTGCTCGACAAAGGTGAACGACACTGCCTTGCGGCATTGTCGGGGCGCGGCATCACTCCTATTCCGCATGGTACATTTGAGGTAAGCCTGATACTCGATGGGCAGGTTCCAAGCCAGGCAAACATCACAGAATTCTTGCGGCTTCTCGATGCAAGCAATCCGAAACTTACTGGTTGGCCCATATGGTTGGATAGCAGTGGGTTTGAGAAAAAGAACGAACGTCCATATGTTCTTGATGGAGGATGGGAGGCTTTGATCGTTGATGACCCGCCTAGCTGGATGGGCACATACATCGACTTCATGCGCAAAGAGCCGTCGGGGAGTTTCTACCTCAGGCGTTCACTCCAAGACGATTTTAAAGGAAAAGATGGTCCAACGTGCGGTGCCACTTTGGACTTTGGACTTGTTATCTTGCGTACTGCGGAAGCCATCGCGGTAGGCATGGCATTTGCCAGGGCACTTGGTTGCGATCCAGAGACCACTGTATTGGAGTTCGCTTTTCGTTGGAAAGGTCTTCGGGGGCGAACATTATCATCCTGGGCTAATCCAAGCCGTTACTTGAGCGCAGGTCTCATTTCTGCCCAGGATGTGGTGATGTGCAGAGCAACGGTGCCGCTGATATCTGCCCCGGAAGCAATTGCGGGATACACCTATTCAGCCGTTTCAAGCTTATTTGAGGTGTTTGAAGGCTTTACTCTGGCGAAGTCGGTCGTGGAAGACCTGGTTGCCCGATTGCTTGAACGTCGCTTATAGCGAGTTGGGTTAGATCAAATCCCCGCCCCCGCCACGCCGCCAGAATATACGCCGCCGTCATCAGGTCCAGGTGCGCGCCGCCGCCGTTCTTGGCCAGCGTGATCTCGTCCGGCCCGCGCCGGTCATAGGTGCCCTTGGCCAGATCGTAGAAGTCCGCCACGACATCGCTTTCGGAAATGACGCCGCGCGCGATGGGGTCCTTCAGCTCTCCGATGTGCTCAACCGTCGTGGCGCGGGCATCCACAAACAGGCGCGCGCGCGTCAGCGCGTTATCATCCACCTCGCGCATGTCGGGGCGGTAGGCGCCGATCAGGTCAAGATGCGTGCCGGGTTTCAGCCAGTCGCCCATCACCAGCGGTTCATGGCTCATCGTGGCGGTGGCGATGATATCGGCCTGGCGCACCGCCTGTTCCAGATCGGTCGTGGCGGTGCCGCCGGTTGCCGCCGCCAGGGCTTCCGCCGCCGGGGGCGTGCGGTTCCAGAACGTGAAATGCGCCTGCGCAAAGGCGCTGGCGTAGGCCTCTACCATCGACCGGGCCACGGTGCCCGCCCCGACGATCAGGATATTGCGGCTGTCGGGCCGGGCAAGCTGGCGCGCCGACAGCAGGCTGTCCCCGGCCGTTTTCCACTTGGTCACAAGGTGGAAATCAATCACCGCCTCCATCTCGCCCGTGGTGTCGCCGTAAAGGCAGACACCGCCGTTGACCCTGGGTTTGCCCAGCGCCGGATTGCCGGGAAAGACCGTTGCGGTCTTGACCAGCAGTCCCAGCCCGTCGATCCAGGCGGCGCGGTTCAGCTGCGTATCCTGGCCCCGGTACAGAAAGGTATCGGCAATTCCGGCGCGGGGCAGGCGGTGCCCGGCGATCAGGGCCTGTACCAGCCCGTCCCAGGAAAGATATGCCTCGGCCTCCGGCCCGATGATGTCCATGGTCATGCCCCTGCCTCTGCCGCAGCAAGAATATCTGCCGCGACCAGCCGCCGCGCAAGACCTTCCGGCCCGTCGAAAAGATGCACCTGCCAGCCGCGGGCACGGGCGGCCGCGATGTTATCGGCCCGGTCATCGGTGAACAGCAGCGCCCCGGGTGGCAGGCCGCAGTCCTCCTCGACCTTGCGGTAAATCTCCGGGTTCGGCTTGGTCACCCCCATATGACCCGAGATATAGCGCCGGTCGAACTCGCCCAGAAACTCATATCGGGTTTCGGCATAGGCAAAGCTGTGGATGCCGAAATTCGACAGCGCAAACACCGGCACGCCGTTGCGGCGCAGGGCCCGCAGCAGCACCAGCGAGCGGTCGATCCGGGGCGAGGCAAGCTCGATCCAGCGGTCATGCCACCAGCGGATCTGCTCAGCCCAGGCGGGGGTGCGGTCTGCCAGATCATAGACCGTCTCGCGGAACGGCCCGCCCGCATCGATCTGCTCGTTCATGGCGTGCAGATCAACCTCGGCAAACAGCCGGCGGCGGGCCGCCTCGCCCAGCTGACTGTCGTAATAGCGTTCCGGGTTCCATTCGATCAGCACATTGCCGATGTCAAAGATCACCGCCTGCGGTCGTGTCATCCCGTCTTTCCCCTTTGCGCCGCCTCGCGCCACAGCATGTAAAGCCCGCCGCCGCAGATCAACGCAATACCTGTCCACGCGGTTCCGTCCGGCCAGGTGCCAAAGACCGCGACCCCCCAGAAGATCGCCATGGGCATCGAGACGTATTCCAGCGGGGCGACCAGCCCCGCCTCGCACAGCCGGTAGGCCTGGGCAATCAGCAATCCCCCCAGCGCGCTGGCCGTGCCAGAGGCCAGAAAGACCGGCCAGTCCGCCAGATCCGGCCATGTCCATCCGCGAAACAGAAAGGCCAGCGACGGATCGCTTTGCCTGGCAAGATGCCCGTCGCCCACGATCACCCCCATGAACAGGCAGACGAAGATGAATGACACCTGCACGTAGAAGGCCATGGTCACGGCGCGCTCCGCCGTTCCCATCCGGCGCGTCAGGATGTGCATCAGCGCATAAAACAGGGCCGAGGCCAGCGGCAGAAGGGCGGCGGCATGAAAGGTCGTGGGGCCGGGGCGCAGCATCACCATGACCCCGGCCAGACCAAGCCCCACCGCAACCCAGCGGCGCGGGCCGACATGTTCACCCAGCAAAAGCACCGACAGGGCGGTGATCATCAGCGGGGCCACAAAGAAAACCGCCACGGCATCGGCCAGCGGCATCGCGGCCAGGCCCAGAAAGTAGAACAGGTTCGATGCAACCACGCACAGCGCCCGCAGCAGATGGGTGCCAGGACGGGATGTCCGCAGCGCCGCAAATCCGCCCTGGAACGGCAGCACCAGGCAGATCATCATCGCAAGGCCGATGAGGGAGCGGATCAGCACAACCTGGTGCAGGGCGTAGTCCCCGCTCAGGAACTTGATGGCCACATCATTGACCGAAAAGACCAGCGATCCGCCGATGGCCGAAAAGATGCCGGTCAGTGCAAGGCGGCGGGGCTGGGAAAGCGGGGCGGTCACCGCCCCACCTGACCGGCTGGCCGCCCTGGTGTCTGTTCTGCCTGCGACAGCGGCCTGTCTGCCTGCGCCGCGCGCAGCATCCGGTCCAGCCCATCCAGAAAGCGGGACCGGTCGGCCCTGGAAAACATCCTGCCGCCCCCCCGCCGGAACGGATCCGCCGCGCGCAGGTCTGCGGCCAGATCGCGCGAGGCCAGGATCATGCCGATGTTCGCCGCGTTCAGCACCGCGCCATCGGGCTTGATCACGCGCGCCCCGGCGGACAGGCATTTCGCCGCCAGGGGAATGTCGCCGGTCACGACCACATCGCGCGGCCCGGCGCGTTCGGCGATCCACCTGTCGGCCCCGTCCGGACCACGGGCCACAAAGATGCTTTCGACCAGCGGGTTGGCCGAAGGCCGGATACCCCCGTTCGAGACCATCAGCATCCGCACGCCAAGCCGCGTGGCCACCCGTTCGGCTTCGGCCTTCACCGGGCAGGCATCGGCATCGATGAAAAGCCGCGTGTCAGTCATGAAGCGCCTGCGCGTGGAACGCCATGTGGTCCTCCATGAAGCTGGCCACAAAGAAATAGCTGTGGTCATAGCCCTTTTGCATGCGGAACGCGCCGTTCTGCCGACGGGCCGCCATGGCTTCGGCCAGGGCTTCGGGCTTCAGCAGATCCAGATTGGCATCCTGCGCCCCCTGATCGATCAGGATGGGCCCGTCAAACCCGCGCCGCCGCATCAGCAGGGTGGCATCATGCGCGGCCCATGTCGCCTCGTCCGGCCCAAGATAGGCCGCAAACTGCCTGCGGCCCCAGTCCGATGCTGTGGGATGGGCGATCGGCGCAAAGGCCGACACCGACCGGAACCGTCCCGGAAAGCGCATCGCCACGGTCAGGGCACCGTGGCCCCCCATCGAATGACCGGTGATGCTTTGCCGGTCTTCGTCCAGGGGAAAGGTGTTGAACAGCACGCGCGGCAACTCGTCTGTCACGTAATCCCACATGCGGAAATGGGGTGCCCAGGGGGCTTCGGTGGCATTGACGTAAAACCCCGCCCCCTGACCCAGATCATAGGACGGATCATCCGCAACGCCCGCGCCACGGGGCGAGGTATCGGGGAAGACCAGTGCGACGCCCGCCTCTGCCGCCCATTTCTGCGCTCCGGCCTTGACCATGGCATTTTCATGGGTGCAGGTCAGCCCCGACAGATACCACAGCACCGGCACCGGCCCGTGCCCGGCCCCGGCAGGCAGGAACAAGCCAAAGGTCATGTCGCACCGGCAGGAAAGGGAAGCATGGCCATAAACGCCCTGCACGCCGCCGAAGGCCCGGTTTTCAGACAGTGTCTTCATGATGTCTTCCTTTTCATCGCCCGGCGTTGCAGGCCAGCACCCGGGCGATCATCCCTGTGACGGTCAGGATGCTGACGGTCGCGAAGACCAGGTTCGACGCGCAAATGCCCTGCGGTGCGATACCCTCATGCCGGGCCGGGATGTCCCTGGCCGAATGACCCGGAACAGGCGGCTTGATTCCGGACCAAAGGGCAACGGCCTTTCCGGTTCAGATTATGCAGCTTGACGCTGATGGTTCAAGCGGCGGTTCCGGGTGGATTGCAGGTTGATGCGCCTCCTTTCGGCCGGGATGGTTTCGCCGCGTGCAAAGCAGACGCCAGCCGGGGGCAGCTTGCCGGTGCTCCCGTGCAAGCGGCGGTTGGTGCAGTGGCCGATGAAGCCAGCGATGACCTGCCGGCGTTCGGCTTTGCCCCGGGGCCGGGGATGCACCGGCGCATCACGGACGTGTCCCATGCCTTTTCCGTCGGGGTATCCGTGCATATTCCCGGCGATGCAGGGCGGGCAGTATCGCCGGGAAGCCGGGATTTGTGCAGAGCTTTTGCGCTGTCGCCGCCAGACGCGGCCAAGGCGTTGCCGGGCGTGTCGGTCACATCTTCAGCCCGCATGGTGCCGCAGAATTTCCGGCCGATAACGTATCGGGGGACATCATTAAGGATGGCCGACAGACAGAACCACCCCAGGCGATGAGATTCAGTCAGGCAAGACCGGTCTGCCACATCCGGTCAGGTGGCGTGGTCTTGTCCCTGAACGCATCCGCAGCCCTGATCACCACACAGGATGGGCTGGTGTTGAGATCGGCTGACTTGACCGGGCGGCAGACCGAAGCGGGAGTGTGCGCAACGCTGTGTATCTGACCGGTTCCGCAGGGTTTTCAGATGCGGTCAGGCGGCAACGCGCCCTGCGGGTATTCCGGCCGGCTGGTTGCGGGCTGCAATCTTCCGGCCGCCCTTTTTCGAAGGTGCGGAAGGCCGGGACGATCAGCTTTGCCGCAGCTTCCCCGCCGGGGAACGATCCCGCAGGGTGACCGGCCCCGCGATGCACCACCCAGCCCGGCCCGGTTCACGCGGTGCCGGCGCGTCGATCCGTTCACGCACCGCCCCATATACAAAAAACGGGTGGCGGACGGCAGTCATCCCTGTTATGGTTCGAAATGGGACAATGAGATCGAGGAGGTATATTGAATGTTCCGTCGTTATCTGGGTGGGCTGCTTGCTTCTGCGCTGGTGGCAGGTGTCCCCACCTTTGCCCTTGCGCAGGGTCAGGACGAAGACGAAGGACTGTCGTTTGAGGCTGACGCCCTGTTTGTGTTCCAGGGGGAAACGGACCTCCAGAACAATTCCGGCAAGTTTTCTGCAAACCGCGCCTTTGCCTCGGTCGGCGCAGAGATGCCTCTGGGCGAGCGGGCATCGGTCGAGTTTGAGGCCGGCTTTGGCGGAACCGACTATGACTTTTCCGGTGTCTCCGGATTTGCTCTTGCGAACGAGTTGGGCTGGGTGCGGCAAAACGAGATCAGCCTGCGGTTCAGCTACAGCGCGTCAGACCGGCTTGAGGTCTTCCTGGAACCGGGCATGTCTCTTGACGGTGAGTCGGGCGCAGACAGCGGTGATTCGACGACATCGAACCTGATCGGCGGTTTCACCTGGCAGTTCAGTCCACGCCTTATCATAGGCCCCGCTGTCGGCTTTTTTGAAAATCTGGAAGGGGACGACGATATCATTCCCATCCTGCTTGTCGATTGGCAGATCAACGACCGCCTGAGCCTGTCGACGGCACGCGGGCTTGCGGCCTAGCGCGGGCCGGGCCTGGCGCTGAACTGGCAGGCAAACGAGGCGTGGCGCTTCGGGTTCCAGGGGCGCTTTGAGGATGTCCAGTTCCGTCTGGACAAAAATCATGGCACCGCATCGGGCGGCGTTGCCGAGGAAGCCTACACGCCTCTGGTCGCGACTGCCTCCTGGCAGCCGAACGAAAGGATGGAGGTCATGGGGTTCGCCGGTCTTGCCACGGGCGGCGAGTTCACGCTCTTTGACTCCAACGGCAAGGAGTTGTCCAAGCGCACCTATGATGACGCAACCCTGTTCGGTCTTGTGGCCACGTTGCGGTTCTGAATTCCTGCGGCAGTCCGCCCCGGCGGGCTGCCGCAACCGCGCATCACGCGCTTTCCCCCGGGCAAAGACCCGCCATGACGGTGCCTCTGCTGCGGCTGCGGGTTCATGTTCCCGGTTGCATCCGCCTTTTCGTTGGCGCAAGACTGCGGCCCTGACCCGGGGAACCCCATGCAAATTGCCCACCGCCAGATCGGCCCCGCCCATCCGCCGCTGGTGATTGCCGAAATCGGTATCAACCATGGCGGCAGTCTTGACGTTGCCAGGGAGATGGTCCGCCTTGCGCATCTGTCGGGCTGCGAATGCATCAAGCACCAGACGCATTTTCTGGATGATGAGATGACGGATGAGGCAAGGCAGATATTCCCGCCCAATGCCGATGTCTCGATCTGGGAGGTGATGGCCCGCTGCGCCCTGTCTGCCGAGGACGAAGTGGCGCTGCGCGATTACACCGAAAGCCTGGGGATGATCTATATCTCCACCCCGTTCAGCCGCAGGGCTGCGGATTTTCTGGCGGAAATCGGTGTGCCCGCCTTCAAGATCGGCTCGGGCGAGGCTGACAACCTGCCGCTGATCCGCCATATCGCGCGCTTTGGCAAACCGGTGATCCTGTCAACCGGGATGCAGACGATCCAGTCGATCCGCGAAAGCGTTGCAATCCTGGATGCTGCGGGCGTGGACTATGCGTTGCTGGAATGCACCAACCTGTACCCCTCGCCGCCCGAGATCGTCAGCCTTCGGGGGGTCACCGACCTGCAGCGCGCCTTTCCCCGGGCGGTCGTCGGGTTTTCCGACCATTCCATCGGGCCGGAAATGGCGCTGGCATCGGTCGCGCTGGGGGCCTGCATTCTGGAGCGGCACTACACCGACACGCGCTATCGTGCCGGCCCCGACATCATCAATTCCATGGATCCGGCAGAGCTGCGCTTTCTGATCGACCGCAGCCGGGAAATTCACACCGCCCTGCACAACCCCAA
Source organism: Rhodobacter sp. (assembly GCA_020251025.1). Classification (GTDB taxonomy): domain Bacteria; phylum Pseudomonadota; class Alphaproteobacteria; order Rhodobacterales; family Rhodobacteraceae; genus Aliitabrizicola. The sequence goes on from JADCDI010000081.1 coordinate 28,793, forward strand.
GCAGCGCACGGCGGCGGAAGAGCCGGTTTACCGCTTTGCCCGCGCCAGCGTGGTGGCCGACCGCGACCTGGCGGCCGGCCATGTGATTGCCGAGGCCGACATCTGGGCCCGCCGACCCGGCTCGGGCCAGATTGCGGGCTATGATTTCGATCTGGTCGTGGGCCGCACCCTGACCCGGGCCGTCAGCCGCAACACGCAGCTGACCTGGGCCGACATCGGTCTGACGGGGCGGCCGGGTGGCGCAAGGGCGCCCTAGCAGGGCACCAAGAAAAGCTTCGGCAGCAGGGATGGCTGACCGGAATTCAGGGCAGCCTGCCGTTCGGGGTCTTTCGGGGTCTGCAGGGCAGGAGTGCGGTTGGCGCGCTGCTTTGCCGCGGTGCGCAGCGCAGCGTCGGCAATTCAGGGTCTGTACCTTATCCTGGGGCTATCGCGGACATGTCTGCAAAGGCGCAGGCATGATCTTCTGGTCACGGCGTTTGCGCCACTGGCTTGCGCCGCGTTTCTGAACCTGCCCGGGGCGGCGCTTGGCAAAAGGATTGCGGCGCTACCCGCCCGTATGGCTCATATGGCGGGTGACCTGGCCTGCGACGGTCTGGCGGGAATAGTCGAAATCATGCCCCTTGGGCTTGTGCTGGATGGCGCGGCGGATCGCCTGTTCGACGGCGGCATCATCGGCAGGTGCGGCGCGCAGCGGCGCACGCAGGTCTGCGCGGTCTTCCTGGCCAAGGCACATGTACAACTCGCCCGTGCAGGTCAGCCGGACGCGGTTGCAGCTTTCGCAGAAGTTATGGCTCAGCGGCGTGATGAAGCCGATCTTCTGCCCGGTTTCCTCCAGCCGGACGTAGCGGGCGGGGCCGCCGCTGCGGTCGGTCAGGTCGGTCAGGCAATAGCGGGTGGCAAGGCGCGCGCGCAGGTCTTTCAGCGACCAGTACTGATCAAGGCGGTCTTCATTGCCAAGGTCGCCCATCGGCATAACCTCGATAAAGGTCAGATCGTGGCCGCCTTGCGCGCACCATTCGGTGAGGGTGAACAACTCGTCCTCGTTCACGCCCTTCAGCGCGACCGTGTTGATCTTCACCCGCATCCCGGCGGCGCGGGCGGCGGCAATGCCGTCCAGCACCTGGGGCAGACGGCCCCAGCGGGTGATTGTGGCAAATTTCGCAGGGTCCAGCGTGTCGAGCGAGACATTGACGCGCTTCACGCCGCAGGCAGCCAGCGGCAAGGCGTATCTTGCCAGTTGGGAGCCGTTGGTGGTCAGCGTCAGTTCCCTGAGCGCGCCCGAGTCAAGGTGCCGCGACATCCGCTGGAAGAAGGTCAGGATGCCCTTGCGCACAAGCGGCTCGCCCCCGGTGATGCGCAGCTTCTGCACGCCAAGGCCGACAAAGACGGAACAGAGCTGGTCCAACTCCTCCAGCGAAAGCAGGTCCGCCTTGGGCAGGAAGGTCATGTTTTCGGACATGCAATAGACGCAGCGGAAATCGCAGCGGTCGGTGACCGAGACGCGCAGGTAGGTGATGGCGCGGGCAAAGGGATCGATCAGCGGGGCGGTCATGCGCGCAAGGTAGGGATTGCGCGGGGGCGGGGCAAGCGGTTGTTTGGGGGCGGCATTCATGAAGCGCGCCGGGGCGGGGGCTGTCTGCCCCCTCTTGGCCTGCGGCCAATTCACCCCCGAGGATACTTGTGAACGGAAAATGGATCAGACAGCGGACTTGGTCAGGACATGGCGGTCAGATGCCGGGCGGCCTCTTTCCGGGCGAAGCTTTTCAGCTTTGCGCCATGGGCCGCCAGAAAGGCGCTGCTGCGGGCGGGGTCGTGTTTCGACAGGTCACGCAGCCACCAGGCGATGGCCTTTTGAATGAACCAGTCGCGGTCGGGGATATAGCGTTCGGCCCAGCCAAGGGCAGTTTCGCGGATGACAAGGTCGGCGGGCTTGGGGTTGTTCATCCGGGCGTAAGGCAGGGTGATGACCAGCGCGGCGCGGCGCGCCCACATGTTCGGATGGGTTGTCCAGCCTGCGACGGTGGCAAGGCGCGACGGGTCGGCGACCAGGCGTTTCTGCGCGGCGATGGTGGCATGGTCGGCCAGGGCCCAGCCGTCAAACCCCGGCACCCAGGTGCAGAGCAGCTCCCATACCGCGCCGTCGGGGCGGATGCGGGCCTGGGTCAGCAGTTTGGCGGCGGCGACGCGCGCCTCGTGGATGTTGCTGTCCCACAGGGCGGCGGCCAGGGCCACACGGCCCTCCAGCGTGGCGGCCGCGCGCCAGTCTGCGACCAGCGCTTCGATCTGCGGGACCGGCACGCCCAGGTAGCGGCGCTTTGCCTTGTGATAGGCCAGCATCCCTTCGGCTTTCACCGGGTCCGCCAGGGCCTCCAGCGCGGCAAGGGCGGCGGGCAGCTGCGGCGCGGTGACGCCGGGGGCAGGATCATCGGTCATCAGCCTTGGCCTTTTGCCGCCTTGATCGTGCGCAGACGCTCCATCAGCCGGGCGGCAAGGCCCGGCTTGTTGACCTGCCGCGCGCGGGCCAGGGCCAGGGCTTGCGCCGGGACATCGGCGGTGATCACCGAGCCCGCGGCAGTCATGGCACCTGCGCCGATGCTGACCGGGGCAACCAGCATGGTGTCCGACCCGATGAAGGTACGCGCGCCGATTTCGGTGTGGTGCTTCGTGACGCCGTCAAAGTTGCAGGTCACCGTGCCGGCCCCGATATTGGCGTGTTCGCCGACATGGGCATCGCCCAGATAGGTCAGGTGGCCGACCTTTACGCCTTCGTCCAGCACCGCATTCTTGAGTTCCACGAAATTGCCGACATGCACGTCTTCGGCCAGTTCCGCCCCGGGGCGCAGACGGGCGAAGGGGCCGACGCTGGCGCCGCGCGACACATGGCAGCCTTCCAGATGGCAGAAGGCGTGGATCACAGCGCCTGATTCCACGGTGACGCCGGGGCCGAAGACCACGTTCGGCGCGATGACCGCATCGCGGCCGATATGGGTGTCCAGCGCGAAGAAGACGGTGTCGGGGGCGGTCAGGGTGACGCCGTTCGCCAGCGCGTCGGCGCGCATGGCGGTCTGAAAGGCCGCTTCGGCCCGGGCAAGCTGGGCGCGGGTGTTGATGCCCAGGGTCTCGGCCTCGTCGCAGATCACAACGCCTGCGGACAGGCCGCGGTCCCGGGCGAGACCGACGATGTCCGTCAGATAATACTCGCCGGCCGCATTGGCGGTGCCAAGACCCTGAACAAGGTCAAGAAGCAGAGAGGTTTCTGCGCAGATCACACCAGAATTACAAAGGGTTATAGCCCGTTCTTCGGGTGAGGCATCCTTGTGTTCGACGATGCGGTTCAAATCGTCTCCGGTCGTCAGCAGGCGGCCATAGTGATCGGGATCCTGCGCGATGAAGCCAAGGACCACGACCGCGTGGCGGTCACGGGCCTGGCGCAGGCGGCTCAGCGTTTCGGGGCGCACAAAGGGGGTGTCGCCATAAAGCACGATGGTATCGCCCGCAGCCCCGACCAGAAGGGGGGCGGCCTGCCGCACCGCATGACCCGTGCCGCGCTGTTCGGTCTGAAAAACGATTTCCACTTCCGGATCAAAGGCTTTTGCGGCTTTGCTGACAAGATCTGCGCCCTGTCCGACCACAACGATCATGCGTTCGGGGTCAAGCGCCTGTGCGGCCCGCATCGCATGGTGCAGCAGCGGGGCGGCCCCGACGGGATGCAGGACCTTGGGCAGGTCGGAATTCATGCGCGTGCCCTGTCCGGCCGCAAGAATGATCACTGAGACGGGCATGGAACCCCTTTCCTTCTGTTGGCACCCGTTTTATCCGGGCCGGGCGGGTCCGCAAGGGCCTGGCAGCCGAACGGGCTTACGCCGGAAATCAGGGAAACCCCATGCGCACTGTGGTCTTTGATCTTGACGGCACGCTGGCCGATACCAGCGCCGACCTGATCGCGGCCGCCAATGCCTGTTTCCGGGGGCTGGGGCATGGCGATCTTCTGGACCAGACCGATGCCCTGACGGCCCTGCACGGCGGGCGGGCGATGCTGCGGCTGGGGTTCGGGCGGCTGGGCATTGCGTCAGAGGCGGCGGTTGATGCGCAGTATCCGGTCCTTCTGGCGGCCTATGGCGCGGCGATTGACCGGCATACGCGACTCTATCCGGGGGCGGTGGCGGCGGTTGAAGAGCTTCGCCGCGCGGGCTATGCCACCGCCGTCTGCACCAACAAGCCCGAAGGTCTGGCCGAGACGCTGTTGCAGCGGCTGGGCGTGCGCGAGCTGTTCGGTGCGCTGGTGGGGGCCGGGACGCTGCCGGTGCGCAAGCCTGATCCGGCCCCCCTGCTTGAGGCGATCCGCCGCGCGGGCGGTGATGCGCGCCGCGCGCTGCTGGTGGGCGACACGGCCACGGACCGCGACACGGGACGCGCCGCCGGTGTGCCGGTGGCGCTGGTCACCTTTGGCCCGGAAGGTACCGGCGTCGCCCGGCTTGATCCAGAGGCACTGCTGGATCGGTTCGCGGATCTCGGCGCGGTCGCTGCGCGCCTGATCCGGTAAGGGCGGCCTCCTTTTCGCGCGCAACCACGCACAAGACGGCTTGCCGCGCCAGGTGTTGCCTCTTTGCGGGCCGCCTTTCGCCGCCGGCCCCGGTCAAGAAATCCTGCGCGCCCACCGGGCCATCAAAGGCGGCCTTCATTGGGCGTTCGACGTCACCTTTGACGGGGACCGCAGCCGCGACCGAAAGGATCATGGGCCTGAAGACCCTGCGACGATCCGCAAGCTTGCCCTTGGCATCGTCAGAACCGCACGTCCCGAAACCCTGTCGGGACGAAAATGCAGGCGCGCCGGATGGTCCGGTGTCTTTGCAAGTTCAGCCGCGGGTCAAATGCGATGGTCCTGGCCAACGCGCCGTGTTCCCTTTGCGACCGTGCCACGCTAGCCTTGGCTGTCAGATATGGGAGGGGCTATGTTCAGGGCACTGGTGGTAGAGAAAGACGCGGCGGGGGTTGCCAGCGCCGGCGTGCAGGAACTGTCTGACAGCCGGTTGCCGGACGGTGACGTGACCGTGGCGGTCGAGTATTCGACGCTGAACTATAAGGATGCCCTCTGCCTTGGCTCCGGCGGGGGACTGGTTCGGACCTGGCCGCATGTGCCCGGCATTGATTTCGCCGGGGTGGTCGAAAGTTCGGACGATGCGCGCTACCGTCCCGGTGACCGGGTGGTGCTGACCGGCTGGCGCGTTGGCGAGGTGCATTGGGGCGGCTATGCCACCCGCGCCCGCGTCAGGGCAGACTGGCTGGTGCCGCTGCCCGCATCGCTGTCTACGCGGATGGCGATGGCCGTGGGCACCGCCGGTTTCACGGCGATGCTGGCGGTGATCGCGCTGGAAAACCACGGCCTGCGCCCGGATCAGGGCGAGGTGCTGGTGACCGGGGCCGCAGGGGGCGTCGGATCGGTGGCCGTGGCCCTGCTGGCAGGGCTTGGCCACAGGGTGGCCGCAGTAACGGGGCGTCCGGAAACGGAAGGCTATTTGCGCGGGCTGGGCGCAGCGCGGATCGTGCCGCGCGCGGAACTGGCGGAAACCGTGAAGCGCCCGCTTGAGTCAGAGACCTGGGCGGGTTGCATCGATTCAGTGGGCGGGGCGATGCTGGCGCGGATTCTGGGTCAGATGAAGATGGACGCCAGCGTTGCCGCCGTGGGGCTTGCGGGTGGCGCTGACCTGCCCGCTTCGGTGGTGCCGTTCATCTTGCGCGGTGTGAACCTGCTGGGCATCAACTCGGTCTTCGTGCCCTATGCGGCGCGGGTGCGGGCCTGGGACCGGATCGCGGCCGACCTGCCGATGAACCGTCTGGAGGCGATGATCCAACCTGCCGGTCTTGCCGAACTGCCCGGGCTGGGCCGGGCGATCCTTGGGGGCGGGGTCCGGGGCCGGGTTGTCGTTGACGTGCGGGCCTGACCGGGGCGGGACAGGGCGGGGGGCGATGACCGCAGCGGCACCGCAGGATGTCCCGGCGAAACGATGAGAAACCTTCGGTTTGCCCTGCAAGTGTATTGACATCGAAACCAGCCTCGGTGAGCACTGTTGCGGTGTTTCCGCGTCAGCCGACGCGTCATCCTGGCCCGGACCGGACGCTCCTGCGGGCTTTGAGGGTTGGCCGAAATGAAGATACTGATCGCAGACGACCAGGAGCTGGTACGGGAGACGATTGCGGCCTTCCTGCGGCAGGATTCCGGTTTTTCGGTGGATATCGCCAAGGATCTTGGCAGTGCCCTTGTTGCTGTGAAGAAAGATGGCCCCTTTGATCTGGTGATGCTCGACTACATGATGCCGGGCATGAACGGCCTGGAAGGACTTGCAGAAATGCGCGCCGCCGTTCCGGGAACCGCTGTTGCGATCCTGTCGGGCACGGCGTCGCGCGCTGTGGCCGAGCAGGCCCTGGCAGAGGGTGCCGCAGGATTTCTGCCCAAGACGATGTCCACCAAGTCCCTGGTTGCCGCCGCGCGCTTCATGGCCGCGGGCGAGGTCTATGCCCCCATGATGCAGACGGCAGACCGAACCTGGAATCTTGGCACCCCCACCGCCAGCCCGCTGACACCGCGCGAACTGGATGTGCTGCGGCGGCTGTGCCGGGGTATGGCGAACAAGGAAATCGCCCGCGACCTTGATCTGCAGGAAGTGACTGTCAAGCTGCACGTCAAGACGCTGTACCGCAAGATCAATGCCCGAAATCGCACCCATGCGGCAATGATTGCAAGAGAGGCCGGCCTGTGCTGAGCGGATGTCCGATTGAACATGCCGACCTATACCGATGGGCAGGCGACCGGCCATGAGCCGCCGCCTATAATATGATGGTTGAAGGATTGGTAAATCGCAGGAAATGATATGAATTCCTTACGACGTTCAGGTGCGGCGCTGATGGTTGCCGCCGCACTTTTCCCGGCTGCGGCGGCACGCGCCGACAGCCTGCCCGCACCGCAGGGCGAGGTGATCCTGACCGTGTCGGGCGCAATCACAAACACCAACGACGATGGCGTGGCCCGTCTTGACATGGCCCTTCTTGACGGTCTTCCCCGGAACAGTTTCGCCACGTCAACCATCTGGACCGAAGGCGTGGATACCTATGAAGGCGTCCTTCTGACGGATCTGCTGGATGCCCTTGGCGCGACCGGAACGAATGTTCTGGCAAAGGCCCTGAATGATTACGAGATCACCTTCCCGGTGGCCGATGTGACGGACGAGGGCCCCCTTCTGGCCTATCGCACCAATGGCAAGCCCATGTCCATCCGTGAAAAGGGTCCGATCTGGATGATCTTCCCCTATGACGATGTTGAGGCATTCCGGACCGAACAGACCTATGCCCGTTCGATCTGGCAACTCGACCGCATCGTGGTCAAGCCGTAGGCCTGCGCCTGCAGGTCCGGGAAGAGCTTGGGATGCCGTCAGCGCTTTTGTCCCGGCCGCGGTACCTTCGCAACGTGCTTTGCGGGCTCATGGTCATGGCCGTGGGCCTTCTTGCGGTGCTGTCTGCCGAAGTCCGGCGCGAGATGCGGCTCTTCCAGGAAGAACCGGTCGACAGCATCCACTGGAACCTGACGCAACTGGAACTGGACCTTGTGCTGCTTCTGTCTGCGGCGCAACTTGCCCAAGCGCAGGATGACCCGCCGCTGGATGAGCTGCGCAAGCGCTTTGATCTGTTCTACAGCAGAACCGATCTGGTCCGGTCAGGGGCAATGTTCGAAAGACTGGACCTTGAAGCGGCCATCCGGCCGCTGACCGCGCGGCTGGACGGGTTTCTGCGGCATGCCACGCCCCTGATCGACGGCAGTGACGCGTCTTTGCGCGCCGCGCTGCCTGCCCTGGTGGAAGATGTTCAGGCCCTGCGGATGGACCTGCGGTCGCTGTCGATCCGCACGGTGGAACAATATGCCACCCAGGCGGACCTGCGCCGTGCCGAACTTGCGCGGCTGTTGCGCCAGGTTGCCGCAACTTCTGCTGCGCTGCTTTTGCTTCTGGTCGCGCTGCTGGGGTCGGTGCTGTACCTCAACCGTCAGGCAGAACGCAAAACTGCCGAGGCGCTGCGGGTCTCGTCCCGGCTGCAGGCCACCGTGGCGACAGCGCTGGACGGCGTGATCGTTGCCGGACTGGACGGGCGTGTTCTGGATTTCAACCAGGCGGCAGAGCGCATCTTCGGCTTCAGCAGGGACGAGGCGATCGGTCAGGGGCTGGACCGGCTGATCATTCCGGCGCGCCATGCGGCCGCGCATGAGGCGGGCATGGCCCGGATGCAGGAAACCGGCAATAAGAGGATGGTTGACGGCGGCCGCATCCAGGTCACCGCCATACGCAAATCCGGCGAGGAATTTCCGCTGGAAATGTCGGTCACCAGCAATTCCGGCCCCGACGGCATGATCTTCATCGCCTTCATGCGCGATATTTCGGAACCTGTGGCAAATGAGCGCGCCCTGTTGGCCGCCCGCGACAAGGCGCTGGCCGCAGAGCAGGCCAAGACGAATTTTCTGGCGGTGATGAGCCACGAAATGCGGACACCGCTGAACGGCGTGATTGCCGCCATTGAAATCGTCGCGCGCAAGGCCGTCGATCCGTCGCAGGCAAAGTTCATCCGGCTGGCACAATCTTCGGCCAAGCAGCTTCTGCGCCATGTGAACGACGTGCTTGACATCTCAAAAGTCGAGGCCGGGCATCTGGCCCTGTCGGATTCCCCGTTCGAACTGGAACCGATGCTGGCCTCTCTGGTGGATGTGCTGCGTCCGGTTGCGGCGAAAAAGGCCACCAAGATCGAACTGGACATCGGGACCGGCTTGCCTCTGGTGCGGGGCGATTCCTTCCGCCTGGGTCAGATCGTGCAGAACCTTCTGTCCAATGCGGTCAAGTTCACCGCAGGCGGCAAGGTGGTGCTGAAGGCTGTCCTGCACCCGCAGGGGGCCGGAATGGCTTTGCTGGACCTGAGCGTGACGGATTCCGGCATAGGAATAGCGCCCGAAGATCTGGAACGGATCTTTGAGGATTTTGTGATGCTTGATCCGTCCTACGGGCGCACCGATGCCGGAACGGGCCTGGGCCTTCCCATATCGCGGCGCCTGACCGAGGCGATGGGCGGGCAGATCGGTGCGGAAAGTGAACCCGGCAAGGGCAGCAGGTTCTGGCTTCGGCTGCCGATGCCGACAGTCGAGCGTGCAGCCCCGCCACCCGCCCCCGCAGAGCCGGCCAGAACAACGGCCCGGGACGGTGCCGATGATCCGGTCCTTGACCTTCTGGTGGTCGAAGACAACGCCACCAACCGGACTGTCATGGAAGAGATGCTGCGCCTGCTGGGCCATCGGGCCGCACTTGCGGTCGATGGCAGGGAAGGGGTCAGAAAGGCCCGCGCGCACCGCTATGATGCCATTCTGATGGACATCTCGATGCCCGTCATGGACGGGATCACGGCAACCGGGCTGATCCGGGCCGAAGGGCTGTCAAAGGACAGCCGCATCATTGCGGTTACGGCCCATACCATGCCCGAGGAACTGGAAAGGTTCCGGGGCGCAGGCATGGACGATTGCCTGACCAAACCGATGTCGATACGCGATCTTGCCCGCACGCTGGCCGCTGTCTCTGCCCCGTCTGTTCCGTCGCCGCCTGCTTTGCCGGAACCTGCGGACGCCGTGCTGGACGCCCCGCGGATCGAAGAGTTGCGGCAGGCCCTGGGGGCCGAAGGGATGAGGCGCACTGTTGCGCAATTCCTGCGTGATACCACCGCCACGATGGAGCGGCTGCGCAGCGCCGCGTCTTCCCCGCTTGAGGCGCGGGCGCTGTGCCATGAACTTGCCGGGGCTGCCGCCATGGTGGGCGCGTTGCGTCTTCACCGGCATTTCGCCGGGCTGGAAGCACGGCTGCACGACGGCGATGACAATTCAGTTGCCGCCGCACAGACCGATTCCGACCGCCTGTGGGCAGATGCGGCTGCCGCGCTTGGCGGGTTGACCGAAGCCTGAAAGGTCCGCGCTGCGTCATTGCCCGGGGGATCGGCTTGTGCCTGCCCGCCGCGACCATCCGGGCAATGGCCGCCCCGGCAGGGATGACATAGGTGCCCTTTGGCCCAAAGCCAGGGCCCGGCTGCGGCAGGCGCGCCCTTTGCGGGGCGGTGCGGATAGGATAGCCTGCGGTCAGGCAAATCAGGAAACGGCGGGCAGCATGCAGGTGACACGGCGCGCGGTAACGGCGGGACTTTCGGCCTTGCTTGTGGCGGCCTGTGGCGGCGGCGAGGGCGGTGGGGCCGGGGCGGGTGTGGCGCAACGTGATATGCGCCCGGTCCCGGACGCAGGCTATGATGCCTGGGTTGCGGCCTTCCGCCCCCGCGCCGAAGCCAGGGGCATTTCCCCTGCAACGCTGGACACCGCGTTCCGGTCTGCCGGGTTCCTGCCCGATGTGATCGACAAGGACCGCAACCAGACCGAATTCACCCGCTCGCTGGAAGATTACCTGGCCATCGCCGCTTCGCAGGAACGGGTCAGCAAGGGCCGTGCGGCGCTGCGCGCCCATGGGCCGGTGCTGTCAAGGATCACGGCGCGCTATGGGGTGGAACCCGATGTCATCGTCGCCGTCTGGGGTCTGGAAAGCTTTTACGGCGAAAGGCGCGGCGATGTGCCGGTGATTTCGGCCCTGTCGACCCTGGCCTATGACGGGCGGCGCGGCGAGTTCTTTGAACAGCAGCTCGTCGCCGCGCTGAAGATTGTGCAGAACGGCGAGACCCCGCTTGCCGCAATGACGGGAAGCTGGGCGGGGGCCATGGGCCATACGCAGTTCATTCCAACCTCGTACCTTGCCTATGCCGTGGACTTCACCGGTGACGGGCGGCGCGATATCTGGTCCGATGATCCGACCGATGCGCTGGCATCGACTGCCGCCTATCTGTCGCGGTCCGGCTGGACGCGGGGCCAGCCCTGGGGGGCCGAGGTCAGGTTGCCCGCCGGGTTCGACATGGGTCAGGCCGGGCGCGGGCGCACCCGCAGCCCCGCCGACTGGGCGGCCCGGGGCGTGCGCGACATGTCGGGGCGGGCGGTTCCGAACCACGGACCCGCCGCCATCATCGCACCCGCCGGAGCCGGCGGCCCGGCTTTCATGATCTTCGGCAATTTCGGTGTCATCGCCCGCTACAACAACGCCGAAAGCTATGTGATCGGGGTCGGCCACCTGTCGGACCGGCTGGCGGGCGGCCCGCCCGTTCAGGGAACCTTCCCGCCCGATGCCCAAGGCATGACCATCACCGACCGGCAGGACTTGCAGCGCAGGCTGACCGCCGCCGGGTTTGACACCGGGGGCACCGACGGCGTCATCGGGCCAAAGACGCGCGCGGCGATCAGCGCCTGGCAGCGGCGCAACGGCATCCCCGCGACCGGAGAGCCGACCCTTGCCCTGCTGCAGGCGCTGCGCTGACGGGCGTCAGATTGCGTAGCGCAGAATCGCGGCAAGCGCGCCGCCGCCCGGAACGTCAGCGTGCCGCGCCGAGACGATGCGCGCACCCGACCGCAGGGCGCGGCTGACGATTTCATCGACAACGCCGTAGGTGCCAGCACTTTCGGCTTCGGCGAAGGCGACGGTCCCGTCGCTGTCCGACACGGTGCCGGGCAGGACCACGTCGATGTCGACGATCAGGGTGTCGACCGCGCCGAAGGTGGCCGCCCGTGCCGCCTGGGCCACATCGGTCGTGGCGCGCCCGTCATTCGCGCGTTCGGCGAAAAGCCGGGCAAGGGCCGCGATGTCTTCGGCATAGATCCCGTCCAGAATGCCCCGTGCCGCGTCGGCCAGATCATGGTCGGGGGTGCGGTCGGGCGATCCGGCAATTCCGGCGGCGGCAAGGTGCCCATAGCTGCTGACCGACCGGAAGACCGAAGCCAGCGGTTCGCTTGCCGCCAGGATCAGCGGGCGGTCCTGACCTGCCAGAACCGGGCGCAGCGCCGCATCCACGGCGCGGGCATAGCGTGTGAGCAGCGCGTGTTCGCTGCCCGCTTCGGCACCGTGCAGGCCGCCGCTCATCGCACCATGCGTGCGGCGCCCCAGCGCATCGGCCATGTCCTTTGGCAGGGCCGGGACCGGGACCCTGTGCGCAGGAAGGTCGGCGGAAACCTCGACAAGGCGCACATCGCCCCGGCTGATGGCCAGCACATAGGCGTTCTGCGGAAAGGTCACGGCGCGCAGCAGCGGCTTGATGTGAAACCGGTCCGACACATGCACTTCGCTGTGCAGCCGGTTCGGCAGGCGAAAGGTTGTCACGCCCTGCGGGGTCAGGAACAGAGCGAGGCTGTTGGCCTGGTGCGCCCAGAACGCGTCATCGGCGACAATTTCTTCGACGGCATCTTCGATCGGCTGGATGCTGCGCTTTGGCGTGTCGGCGGCCACAAGCTGCTGCACGGCGGATTTCAGCAGGGTCTTAAGCTCGATCCGGTCGATCTGCGCCTGTTCGGTCAGCGGCGTGGTCGTGACATAAATGGTCACGCAAGGTTTGGCGCGGGTCTCGGTCAGTTTTGCGATTTCTGATCGGGTCGGCAGGTCAATGTGCAGCACGGTGCAATTCTCCGGAACTTGGGGCTGTTCTTGCCGGGCCTAAGCTGTCGTGACTGGCTGCGGCTGGCAAGGGGTTTCCCGATTGTTGGGGGGGGCTGGCCGCCCCGGCGTGGCGTCGGGCAGGGGGATCAGGTGCGGCCATGTGCATCCTGACGGTTGCGGGCCGGGGCAGGGCGGCAGGGTGGCCAAGGCAGCGGAAACTCCAGCTTGTCGGGTGCCGGGGTCCGGCCCTGGTGCTCGGATCGGATGACAGACCACGGGCTTTGTTCAGGTTCCAAAGCCGCCCTGTCAAGCGCACAGGGCGAATGAGACCGCTGACAGACCCCTGATTCCCGCCTCCTCATCCGGCACGATCCCAGCTTCCTATCCCCGTCGGACCAAGAGGCGCAAGGCCCTCTTGCCAATCGGGCGCCTGTGACGCATCACTCCGCCGGTCAACCAGGGGGCCTGCCATGACCCAGTCCATCGCCGTTCTTGGCGCGTCCGGCTATACGGGGGCCGAACTGGTCCGCCTGCTGGCGACGCACCCTCATTTCCGGATCACCGCCCTGTCGGCCGACCGCAAGGCAGGGCTGACGATGGCCGAGGTCTTTCCCTTTCTGCGCCACCTGGCCCTTCCCGCGCTGCAAAAGATCGATGATATCGACTTCGGGCGGATTGATCTTTGTTTCTGCGCCCTGCCGCATGGCACCAGCCAGGCCGTCATCGCGGCCCTGCCGCGCGATCTGAAGACCGTGGACCTGTCTGCCGACTTCCGCCTGCGCGACCCGGCGGCCTATGCGGCATGGTACGGCCAGCCCCACAGCCAGCCGGAGCTTCAGAAAGAAGCCGTCTATGGCCTGACCGAATTCTACCGCGCCGAGATTGCCGCAGCGCGCCTTGTCGCCGGAACAGGCTGCAACGCGGCGACCGGGCAATATGTCATCATCCCCCTGATCGGGGCGGGGGTGATCGACCTTGACCGCATCGTGATCGACCTTAAGGCCGGGGTCAGCGGGGCCGGGCGGTCGCTGAAGGAAAACCTGCTGCATGCCGAGCTGTCCGAAGGCACCCACCCCTATTCCGCAGGCGGCAGGCACCGGCATCTGGGCGAGTTCGATCAGGAATTCAGCCGCGCGGCGGGCCGTCCGGTGCGGGTGCAGTTCACCCCGCACCTGCTGCCGATGAACCGGGGCATTCTGGCGACCGTCTATCTGGACGGCGATCCGGCGCAGGTCCATGCCACGCTTGCGGCCCGTTACGATGCGGAACCCTTCTTGCAGGTGCTACCTTTCGGCGCACTCCCCTCGACGCGCGATGTCAGGGGGTCCAATTTCGTGCATATCGGCGTGACGGGTGACCGCATGGCGGGCCGCACGGTCGTGGTTGCGGTGCTGGACAACCTGACCAAGGGGTCTTCGGGCCAGGCGATCCAGAACGCCAATCTGATGCTGGGGGTCGAGGAAACCGCAGGGCTGCTGTCGGCGCCGGTTTTTCCATGAGGACAGAATGAAGGGCCTGAAGAAGAAACGCCGCATCCAGATCATCGTGCTGGCCTTTGCAGCCCTGGCCCTGTCCACGGGTCTGATCGGCTATGCCATGCGCGACGGGATCAATTTCTTCCGCACGCCCAGCCAGGTCACCCAAAACCCGCCGCCCCCGACCGAAACCTTCCGCATCGGCGGGCTGGTGGTCAAGGGATCGCTGCAGCGCGGACAAAGCGAGACGGTGACCTTCCGCGTGACCGATACCGCCACCGAGGTGCCGGTCAGCTACACCGGCGTCCTGCCCGACCTTTTTGGCGAGGGCGAGGGCATGGTCGGCACCGGGCGCCTGGTGGACGGGGTGTTCCAGGCCACGGAAATCCTTGCCAGACATGACGAAACCTACATGCCGAAGGAAGTCGTCGATGCCCTGAAGGAGCAGGGTGTCTATGTTGATCCCGATACCCCACCGAACGGGTGATTGCCCGAATCTTAACCCCGGCAGCCCGAACTGACCGATCCGGAAACCTGCGATCGGAAGAGGGGCATGACCACAGTTCAGGACCTGGCCGAAGAAATTGTCGCCCGCGAGGGCGGTTTTGTGAACGACCCCGCCGACCCGGGCGGGGCCACCAACCACGGTGTTACGATTGGCACGCTGCGCCGCCTTGGCCTGGACCTGACCGGTGACGGCCAGGTCACCGAGGCCGACGTGCGCCGTCTGACGCGCGCGCAGGCGGTGACGATCTTTGTCGATCATTACTTTCACAAGCCGGGGATCGACCGGCTGCCCGCGTGCCTGCAGGCCTCTGTCTTTGACATGTATGTCAATGCGGGGGCCAATGCCGTGCGCATCCTGCAGCGCCTGTTGGGCCGGATGGGCTTTCCCTGCACCGAGGATGGTGTGATCGGTCCGGCCACCTGCGAGGCCGCCCGCCATGCGGCGGCGGCAGCCCCGAACCATCTGGCCGATGCCTATGCCATCGCCCGGCGCAATTACTACTACCGGCTGGCCGACGCCCGGCCCGCCAGCCGCCGCTTTGCCCGGCGGCGTGACGGCGGCAAGGGCGGCTGGATCACCCGCGCCGAAGAGTTCATGGCCGACCGGTACCGCCTGACGGATGCGGACCATAACGCAAGGGTGGCATCATGGGGCTGATCGGCAGAATCCTGGGCGGCCCCGGCATGATCACGTCCCTGGGCGCGACGGTGCGCGATGTGTCCGAGGTGTTCACCGAAAACGCCACCCGCCGGATGGAACTGGCGGCAGGCGCGCAGGCCGCCGCCCTGGCCCAGCACAGCGCCGAGTTTGCGGGCGCAGGGACGGGGTGGTTTGACCGGCTGGTCAACGGGCTGAACCGCCTGCCGCGCCCGATGCTGGCCTTTGGCACGCTGGCGCTGTTCGGCTATGCCATGGTCGATCCGGATGGGTTCGCGGCCCGGATGACCGGCCTCAACCAGGTGCCGGAACCCCTGTGGTGGCTGCTGGGGGCCATTGTGGGGTTCTATTTCGGCGCGCGCGAGGCGCATCATTTCCGGGCCCGCGCCCCGGCCCCTGGCACCCCGGTCGCGGCGGGGCCCGCCCGGCGCCAGCGCCAGCCGACGCGCGGCGGCAACGGCGCAGCGAAAGCCCCCGCGCCGCAGGACGAGCCGAACGCGGCGCTGGACGACTGGCGCAGGTCACTGGCCGTGCCGCCTACAGCGGGCGCACCCGAAGCTTCGTGATGCGGTTTTCGCGCCGCGTCACCACTTCGAACCGGAAGCCGTGAAAACTGAACGCCTGCTTTTCGTTCGGGATCATCTGCGCTTCATGGATGACGAGGCCGGCAATGGTGTTGGCCTCGTCATCCGGCAACTGCCAGTCCATCGCGCGGTTCAGATCGCGGATCGTCATGGACCCTTCGACAAAGTAGTCGCCATTTTCGGCGCGTTTCAGAACCGTATCCTGCGCCAGATCGAACTCGTCGGCGATTTCGCCGACGATCTCTTCCAGGATGTCTTCCAGCGTGATCAGGCCGCGCAGCGCGCCGTATTCGTCGACCACCAGGGCGAAATGCGTGTGGCGTTTCAGAAACTGGCGCATCTGTTCGTCCAGCGGGGTGGTGTCGGGCACGAAATAGGGCTTCATCGCGATCTTGAGGATGTCCAGATCGGCCAGCGCCCCTTCATTGCCCTGCGGCCCGCGCACCAGCCGGTCAACCTCGCGCAGCAGGTCCTTGGCGTGGATCACGCCCAGGATATTCTCGTCGCTGTCCCGGTAGACCGGCAATCGGGTGTGCGGCGAGGCCAGGATCTGTGTCAGGATTTCGTCGGGGCTGCGGTCGGCATCGATCATCTCGATCTGGCTGCGGTGGCGCATGACCTCGTCCACCGTGCGGTCGTTCAGATCAAGGGCCCCCAGCAGGCGGTCGCGGTCTTCTTTTTCCACCGCACCGCCCGAATGGCCCAGCGCGATGGCCCCGACGATTTCCTCGCGCAGCGACAGGATATGCCCGTCCGGGTCGGCGCGCACGCCAAAGAGCCGCAGCAGCACCCGCACCAGCGCCCTTACGACCGAGACGACGGGCGAAAAGACCAGGATCACCACCCGGATCAGCGGGGCCACGCGGGATGCCGCCACTTCGGCATTGGTGATGGCATAGGTCTTTGGCAGCACCTCGCCAAAGACCAGCACCAGCAAGGTCATGATAAAGGTGGCCAGGGCAACACCGCTGTCGCCGAACATGCGGGTCAGCAGCGCCGTCGCCAGAGAGGCCGAGGTGATGTTGACGATGTTGTTGCCCAAAAGCAGCGCACCGATCATCCGTTCGTTGTCTTCGGTCACCCTCAGCGCCGCCGCCGCCCCGCTTGATCCCTTGTCGGCCTGCGCCCGCAGCTTGCCCCGCGAAGCCGCCGTCAGCGCGGTTTCCGACCCGGAAAAAAGCGCCGACATCACCAGCAGAAGAAGGATGGCCCCGACAGTCAGCCAGAACGCTGCATCCAAAGCAGAATCTCCCATCCCGTACCCTTTCCCGTGCTGCCCCGCTTATGCGTGCCGTCCGGTGGCGGTGCAAGCACCGGTCAATCCTGCCGGGCCAGCGGGTGATGCGTCAGGACAAGCTGGCGCAGCCGGTCATCGATGACATGGGTGTAGATTTCCGTGGTGGCGAGGTCCGCATGACCCAAAAGGGTCTGGATCACCCGCAGGTCTGCACCGCCTTCCAGAAGGTGCGTCGCAAAGGCATGGCGCAGGGTATGCGGTGTCACCGCAGCCGGGTCCAGCCCTGCGGCCAGGGCGAGGGATTTGACAAGAAGATGAAAGGCCTGCCGTGACAGGTGCCCCCCCTTGCCCCGGGACGGAAACAGAAACCCCGAGGGTGGCCTGCCGCAGGCCTGCGCCGCATCCTCCTGCGCATCGCGGGCGGCAAGCCAGGCTGCCAGCGCGTCCTTTGCCGGCCCGGACAGCGGCACCATGCGTTCCCTGCCGCCCTTGCCGCGCACAAGGATCATCCGGGGGTCACCGCGCACCGCCGCCACGGGCAGTTCCACAAGTTCCGACACGCGCATGCCCGTGGCGTAGATCATCTCCATCAGGCAACGGTTGCGCAGCCTGTCCTGGGCGGGGCCATGGGTTGCGGCGGCGTCAAGCAGGGCGGCAACCTCTGACCGGCTGAGGGTGCCGGGCAGCCGCTCTACGCGCCCCGGCCCCCGGATTGGCAGGGCGGGATTGTCGCTGCGCAGACCCTCTTCATGGGCAAACCGGTACATTTGCCGGATCGCCGACAGCCTGCGGGCCCGGGTGGCCTTGGACAGGCCCAGCGATTCGGTCCAGACCAGATAGGCGTCCACATCGTTCCGGGTGGCACCGGCAAAGCCGGTTCCGCGCCGGTCAAGCCAGCCGGCAAAATCCTTCAGATCCCGGCCATAGGCCAGAAGGGTGTTGCGGGCTGCCCCCCGTTCGGCGGCCTGTGCATCAAGAAAGGACGAAATCCAGCGATCCACCGGTCAGCCGCGCCGTTCCAGCAGCATCATCTCCAGCGCCGTGCGGCGCGCGGCATCTTCCAGCCCGACGGCGCGCAGCAGCGACAGCCCCTGCGTCACCAGCGGAAGGTCGCCGCGCAGACCGGCCCCGATCTGGTCGACGGCCAGCAGAATCGCTTCCCCGATGCGCCCGTCCTGCAACAGCGCCTGGGCGTCCAGACCGGGCGACGGGTTGCGGAACGCGGGCGCGATGGCGCGGCCCAGACTGTCGGGTGCCGTGCCGTCCGCCGTGCCGCGCGCAAGGCCGATCAGAAAGCCTTCGGTTGTATCCGCAGGTTTCCGCGCCTCTGCCGCCGCCTGATAGCCGGGTGACAGCAGCGCGATGCGGAATGCCAGCGCAGAGACCGGCGCGGGCAGGGCAAGCTTGCCCAGGGGGGCTGCGAAAAGGATGGCGAAGGGCACTTCCAGCTCGGCCGCAACCATCCGGTCCCAGGCACCGGGCAAGATCTGCGCCACCTTCTGCGCATCGCCGGCAGCCAGCGCGGCATCAAGGGCCTGCACATCCGCAACCCGGTCCCAGACCCCGCCAGAGGCTGCCGGCTTGCGGTCGGTGTAGATGCCCAGCAGGCGGTTCGGGGCAATGGCCCCGGTGCGTGCCAGGCGTTCCGCCGCCTCGATCTGTGATTTCCAGCCTGCCGTGTCCCGCAGGTCGGCCTGCGCAAAGGCCAGCGGCAGGGTGTTGGTGGGCAGGGGTTCGCCCACCGCTTCCAGCATCCGCCAGACCAGCGGGCTGGGGCGCGCAGGCTTGGCCAAAGGTGGATCGCCTTCGTAGAGCTCAGGGTCAAGGAACCGTGACAGCAGCGCGTCTTCCTCTTCGGTCACGAACCCAAGCGCCTGCGCGGTGCGCAGGGTCAGCGCCGCCGCGTTCCAGTCGCCCGACCGGGCAAGGCAGAAGATGCGGGCGGGGAAGGTCGGTGCCAGATCAGGGTTTCCGCGCATCTGCGCGCAGGCCCGGTCCTCGGTTCCGGTCAGCAGGGCAACATCGAAGCTGCGGCGAAAAAGCTCGGGCTTGGCAGAGCCTGCGGCATCAAGAAGGGCCGCGGCCTGTTCCAGCGCGCCGACATCCAGCAATTCATCGATCCGCGCCAGCAGAAGGGTGCCGCGCCCGCCGGCATCGGCGGGGGGATCTGCCTCGGCCAGCATCAGCGTGGTCAGAAGCGCCTGCAGGGCGGGAAGCGTCTCGATCCGTTCCGCGCGGATCAGGGCCACGATTTCCCCGGTGCGGCCCAGCCCCCAAAGTGCCTGCGGCAGGCCGGTGACCTGCGGGGCAAGAAGGCCCGTCGCATCGGGCGAGGGGCCGTCAAGCACGGTCACCGCGATATCCTCAGGCGCGGCCCCTGCGGCAATGGCCGGCTCGTAGCCGCCAGAGCCGGGCAAGGGCGCGGGCACGGCCACCGATTGGGACAGCCAGTCGATGGCCGACAACGGCTCTTCCGCCCCTGCCGCCGCCCCGGAACCGAACAGGGCGGCCAAGGCCAGGGCGGGGGCCAAGGCCGGAGCCAGGACTGGGGCCGGACCGGTTCTAGTCGGCATTCAGGGTCACGGGTTGCGTCACGGGGGTTTGCGGCGGCGTCATGTCACCCAGATAGGCATAGCCTGCCAGGCCGATGACCCCAAGCACCACAAGTATCAGTGCCGCCACCAGGATGCGTCCCATGCCCGCCCAGCCTTCCTGTTCCATCCGGTCCTGCACGGGCCCGCCCCGGGCAATGCCTTCCGCCGTCGATTGTATATGGCATTCCTGCCAGGATCACGCCATTCAGGATATGACTGAAAGATAAAGTGAGACCCTGTCGAAGGTGAGCTGGCGTCTGAAAAAAACCGTTGTCATGGTGGGCATGATGGGCGCTGGCAAGACTGCCGTGGGAACCCAGCTTGCGCGCCTGCTTGGTGTGCCGTTTCTTGATTCGGACGAAGAGATCGTCCGCGCCGCCAACCGGTCGATCACCGAGATATTCGAACGGGACGGCGAGCCTTTCTTCCGCGCGCGCGAGACAGAGGTGCTGGGCCGCCTTCTGCGCGGCGTGCCTTGTGTGCTGTCGACGGGCGGCGGGGCCTTTCTGTCCGAACAGAACCGCCGGATGATTGCGGATCGCGGCGTTTCGGTCTGGCTGCGGGCCGATCTTGATCTGTTGTGGCAGCGCGTGCGTCACAAATCCACCCGGCCCTTGCTGCGCACCGCCAGCCCGCGCGATACGCTGCGCAGCCTCTTTGAGGCGCGCGTGCCCATCTACGGCCTGGCAGATCTGGCGGTGGACAGCCGGGCAGAGTCCTCTGTGGAAGAGATGGCGGATCGGGTGGTCGCGGCCCTGCTGGCGCGGCCCGACGTTCTGGAAAGGAAGTAAGATGACGGTTGATTCGGTTCCCGTCGCGCTCGGCGCGCGGTCCTATGAGGTGCGCATCGGGCCGGGGCTGATCGACCGGGCGGGGGCGCAGATTGCGCCGCTGCTGCGTCGGCCACGCGTGGCGGTTGTCACGGATGAAACGGTGGCGGGGCTGCATCTGGCACGGCTGGCCGATGGGCTGGCGGCGGCGGGCCTTGCCCACACGTCCCTGGCCCTTCCGGCCGGGGAAAGCACCAAGGGCTGGGCGCACCTCGCGCGCTGCACGGAATGGCTGCTGGACCAGAAGGTGGAGCGGCGCGATCTGGTGGTGGCGCTGGGCGGCGGTGTGATCGGCGATCTGGTGGGATTCTCGGCGGCGATCCTGCGGCGCGGCGTGCGCTTTGTGCAGGTGCCGACATCGCTGCTGGCCCAGGTGGACAGTTCCGTCGGCGGCAAGACCGGCATCAACACCGCCCAGGGCAAGAACCTGGTGGGTGCGTTTCACCAGCCCAGCCTGGTGCTGGCCGATATCGATGCGCTGGCCACACTGCCGCGCCGCGACTTTCTGGCAGGCTACGGCGAGGTGCTGAAATACGGGCTGCTGGGCGACGCCGCCTTTTTTGACTGGCTGGAGGTCAACGCCCCGCGCATGGTGGCGGGTGACGCGGGCCTGCGCCAGCATGCGGTCAGGGTTTCGGTGGCGATGAAGGCGGGCATCGTATCACGCGACGAAACCGAAGAGGGCGAGCGGGCGCTTCTGAACCTGGGCCATACCTTTTGCCATGCGCTGGAATCGGCCACGGGCTATGGCGACCGGCTGCTGCATGGCGAAGGCGTGGCCATCGGCTGCGCGCTGGCCTTTGAGCTCAGCCAGCGGCTGGGCCTGTGCGCGCAGGAGGCGCCAAGCCGCCTGCGCGCCCATCTGCGCTCCCTGGGCATGAAGACCGACCTGCGCGATATTCCGGGCGACCTGCCGGGGGCGGACGGGCTGCTGGGCCTGATGGCACAGGACAAGAAGGTGGTCGATGGCCGGTTGCGCTTCATCCTGGCGCGCGGCATCGGCCAGGCCTTTGTCGCCGATGACGTTCCGCCCGATGCGGTGCGCGGCGTTCTGACGGACGCACTTGCGGCGCGGTAGGGGGGCGGGGTGGCAGCGACCGGGCCGCCCGTCAGAACACGCCGGACAGCACGTTGATCACCAGCGCCAGAATGCCAAGGTTGAACAGAAAGGCCAGCAGGGCGTGCAGCGTCACCGTCCGGCGCATGCTGCGGCTTTCGATGTTCACATCCGACACGGCCGAGGTCATGCCGATGCAGAAGGCGAAATAGCAGAAATCGACAAAGACAGGATCATCCCCGCCGGGAAAGGCCAGCCCGCCTGCATCGCCATGATCCTTCTGGTCGTAATACATGTGCCCGTAGTGATGGGCATAGATCAGGTTCACGAAAAGCCAGGCCAGGATCAGCGTGGCAATCACATGCAGCAGGTCCGGCATGGTCAGGGCTTCGCGCGTGTGGATCATGCGGGCCAGAGAGGCAACGACGGCGGCCAGAACGATGGTCGAGCACAGCAGAAGAAAGACGCGGCCGCCATCATCGCGTGCGCCGCGCCGCCGCAGGTCATCCGGCTGATCCCGCAGGAACAGCGGGATGCTGGCCGCGATGAAGCCTAGGGCGGCGATGTTGAAACCGGCCACAACCGCCTCTTCCGGTTTCATGAAACCGGAGGTTCCGGCAATGCCGCAAAACAGCAGGGCCAGAAACAGAAAGAACCGGGGATGCGGAATCGCCCTTATCCGCAGCATGGGTCGGCCTGCGGGCGTGATCGCCCGTCCTGTCGGGGGATGGTCTGCATGCCCGCTCCTTTCCCTGTCTGGCCCCGACCATGGCGGTGCGCACAGGGTGCCGTCAACACGGTCGCGCGGCCGTCCGTCCTTGATCCTGTCCGCAGGGCGGCCTAATTCGGTCATATCCGCAGGCAGGGCCAGGATGACCGCGCAGGACCGCAAGATACCGACACACGAGCTGACCTATGCCCGGCTGCGGGACATGGTTCTTTCGGGGCATCTTCTGCCCGGCCAGCCGGTGACGATCCAGGGGCTGGTCAGCGACCTGGATGCGGGCATGACCCCGGTGCGCGAAGCAATCCGGCGGCTGATCGCCGAAGGGGCGCTGACGCTTCAGGGCAACCGGCGCGTTCTGGTGCCGCATCTGACCCCCGCCTTGCTGGACCAGATTGCCTTTGCGCGGCTGACCATCGAGCCGCGCCTGGCGGAACTTGCGGCCCCCCGGCTGAACGGCGCAATCATCGCGCGGCTGGAGGCGCTGGACAAGGGCGTGGACCAGGCGATCCGGGCGGGCGATGTGCCGGGGTATCTTTCCGGCAATCACCGGTTCCACTTTACCTTGTACGATTGCGCTGATGCCGGGGTGCTGATGGACATCGCACAGTCGCTGTGGCTGCGTTTCGGTCCGTCGCTGCGCGTCGTCTGCGCCCGCTTCGGAACGGAAAGCCTGCCAGACCGCCACGGCGAGGCGCTGGCAGCCATGAGGGCCGGCGATGCCATGGCGCTGGGCCAGGCCATCCGCAACGACATTGCCCAGGGTGTGGATCAGGTGCGGGGGGCACTCGCCTCGGGGAAAATTTGATCAAATTCTTGCATCGCGGATAATTTGATCATATTATCCGGGTATCCGGTTGCCGGGTCCTGCGTGCATGCAGCGTCCCGGGCACCGGCCAGACATTCCGGGGATGCCATGAACAAGATCACCAACCATATGCCGACCGCCGAATTGCAGGCGCTGGATGCGGCGCATCACATGCATCCCTTCACTGCCGGGGCCGAACTGGCTGCCAAGGGTGTTCGGGTGATGACCCAGGGCAAGGGCGTGTGGCTGACCGACAGCGAAGGCCACCGCATCATCGACGGGATGGCGGGGCTGTGGTGTGTCAATATCGGTTACGGCCGCAGGGAACTGGCGCAAGCGGCCGCGCGCCAGATGGAAGAGCTGAGCTATTACAACACCTTCTTCCAGACAACGCATGTGCCTGCCATTGCGCTGGCCGCCCGGCTGGCGGAACTGGCACCGGGCGATCTGAACCATGTGTTCTTTGCCGGATCGGGGTCCGAGGCCAATGATACCAACATCCGCCTCGTACGCCGCTACTGGGCGATCAAGGGCCAGCCGGACAAGACCGTGATCATCGCCCGCAAGAACGGCTACCACGGCTCTACCATGGGGGGCGGCAGTCTGGGCGGCATGGCCCCGATCCACGCGCATGGCGGCATGATCGGCGGGATCGTCCATATCGGCCAGCCGCACTGGTATGCCGAAGGCGGCGACATGACGCCTGACGCGTTCGGCCTGCTGCGCGCACGCGAACTGGAAGAGATGATTCTGGAACTGGGCGTTGACAAGGTTGCGGCCTTTATCGGCGAACCGGTGCAGGGCGCGGGCGGCGTGATTATTCCGCCAGGCACCTACTGGCCCGAGATTCAGCGCATCTGCGACAAATACGGCATCCTGCTGATCGCGGATGAGGTGATTACCGGCTTCGGGCGCACCGGCAACTGGTTCGGCAGCCAGACCTTTGGCATCCGCCCGCATATCATGACCATCGCCAAGGGCCTGTCATCCGGCTATCTGCCCATCGGCGGGTCGATTGTCTGTGACGAGGTCGCCGATACCGTGGGCGGGGCCGGGGATTTCAACCACGGCTATACCTATTCCGGGCATCCGGTGGCGGCGGCGGTGGCGCTTGAAAACCTGCGGATCATCGAAGAAGAAAAGATCATCGACCATGTGCGCGACGTGGCGCATCCTTATCTGGCGGCCAAATGGCAGGCCCTGACCGATCATCCGCTGGTGGGAGAGGCCAGGCTTGTGGGGCTGATGGGCTCCATCGCGCTGACGCCGGACAAGGCCAGCCGGGCAAAGTTCGCCTCGGAAGCGGGGGCCGTGGGATATCGCTGCCGCGAGCGCTGCTTTGCCAATGACCTGATCATGCGCCATGTCGGTGACCGGATGATCATATCTCCGCCCTTGATCATCACGCCGGCCGAAATCGACATCCTGATCGAGCGTGCCTGGAAATCGCTGGATGAATGCCTGGCGATCCTGAAGCTGGAAGGCATGATGAAGGCCGCCGCCTGATCTGCCGCGCCGGATCGGCGCCCCCGGTCCGGCACAGGCACCCGCCCGGCCCGGGGAAACTCAGGCGCGGCGGCGCCTGCGCGTGGCATCGCTGCTGCCGCCGCCGCCGGTGTTGAAGCTGACATCGGGCAGGCTGACGATCCTGCCCAGTTCCGCAAAGGGATCGGTCGCATGCGGGATCGCGTTCGCGTTGACGAAATGCTCCTGAAAGCGCGGCTCGATGGCCGTTTCCACCTTGTGGATCCGTTGGACGGTCTGTTCGATGGCCGCGCGCGCGGATTTGTTGCACAGCGCAATCCGCGCCCCCGTCCCGGCGGCATTGCCGGCCGAGGTGACATGGTCAAGTGCCGCATCGGGGATCATTCCCAGCACCATCGCATGTTTCGGGCTGATATGTGCGCCAAAGGCCCCGGCCAGAACCACGCGATCCACGCGGTCCACCCCCATTTCATCCATCAGCAGGCGCGCCCCGGCATAAAGTGCCGATTTCGCAAGCTGAATCGCGCGGATATCGGTCTGCGTGACCTTGATCACCGGCCCGCCATCGGCGCTGCCGTCATGCAGCAGGTAGGAATGTGTCCGCCCTTCTGCTATCGCGCGGGTGGTTCCGGTCTGTTCGGGACTGCCGATCAGCCCCCTGGCATCAACCAGCCCGGCCATGCGCATTTCCGCCACCGCCTCGATGATGCCGGACCCGCAGATGCCGGTCACGCCGGTCTTGCCGACGGACCCGGCAAAGCCGGGTTCGTCCGACCACAGGTCTGATCCGATGACCCGAAAGCGCGGCTCTTTGGTGACGGCATCAATCTCCACCCGCTCGATCGCACCCGGTGCGGCCCGCTGACCGGATGAGATCTGGGCCCCTTCAAAGGCCGGGCCGGTGGGCGAAGAGCAGGCAAGCACACGGGTTTCATTGCCCAGCAGCAGTTCGGCATTGGTACCGACATCGACGATCAGCACCATGTCCTTTGACTTGTCGGGCTGTTCCGACAGGGCAACGGCGGCACAATCGGCCCCGACATGCCCGGCGATGCAGGGCAACACATAGACCCGTGCCGCGCGGTTGACCTGTGTCAGGTCCAGATCGCGCGCATCAAGACTGAGACTGCCCGAGGTGGCCAAGGCAAAGGGGGCCTGACCCAGTTCCACCGGGTCGATGCCCAAAAGCAGGTGGTGCATCACCGGGTTGCAGACAAAGACGATCTCGTAGATCGCTGCGGGTCCGATCCCCGCCTCGGCGGCGATGGACCCGGTCAGCGCGTCAATCGCCTCGCGGACGGCGCGGGTCATTTCCACGTCCCCGCCCGGGTTCATCATGGCATAGCTGACGCGGCTCATCAGGTCTTCGCCAAAGCGGATCTGCGGGTTCATCACACCGCCGGATGCAAGTACGCTGCCGTCGCGCAGATCGCACAGATGCGCCGCGATGGTGGTCGACCCAAGGTCGATGGCCAGCCCGTAAAGCCCGCCCTCGTGAAAGCCCGGCCAGATGTCCAGGATGCGCGGGCGGGCATCGAGGTGGCCCTGATGGACCGCAACCGTCACCTTCCAGTCACCCTGGCGCAGCGCAGGCTGCAACCGGCGCAGGATGGCAAGATCAGCCTCGACATCCGTCATCTGCCACTGGTCGCGCAGGGCCAGCGCCAGGCGTTCGAAATCGCCCGTCGGCTCGTGCATGTCCGGCTCGGCGACTTCGACGTAAACCGCGCGCGTGGCCGGGTCCATCACGATGTCGCGCATCGTGGCGGACTTGCGGATGACCTGCTTGTGGACCTGGCTTTCGGGCGGCACGTCGATGACGACATCGCCCATGACCCTGGCCTGACAGCCCAGGCGCCGGCCCTCTGCCAGCCCGCGGATCGATTTGTAGCGCGCCTCTACCGCATTCCATTCGGACAGGGCACCGGCGCTGACCGTCAGGCCATGCTTGGGAAACTCGCCATAGCCCGGCGTGATCTGGCATTTGGAACAGATGCCGCGCCCGCCGCAGACCGAATCAATATCCACCCCCAGCTGCCGCGCCGCCGTCAGAACCGGCGTGCCCAGCGCAAAGCGGCCCCGCTTGCCCGAAGGGGTAAAGATCACCAGCGCGTCCTGCGTCATTGTCCCGTCCCGTTCTGTTCCGTGGTGGTGCAGCCTATGTATGGGGCTGCGCGGCAATTGCCATGCCGGTTTGCGGCGCGGCAGCGCCCGGTTGCGTCACGGGCGGCGCGGGAACGATTTTTCTGCGAAAAATCAGAATTTTCGCAGAAAATTCGTCTTCAGCAGACCACGCGCAGAAACCCGGTGTTGCAGATCACGATCCACTGGCCACCGGTTTCAATCAGGTGAAAGCCGCGCGCCCGCACTTCGGCGATGAACTGCTCGCGCCCGATTTCGCGGTCGATCCAGCGCAGATCGCGCCGGATGACACCGCCGCGTGCCACTGATTTCGCGCCGAAGACTTCGGCAATCCAGCCTGCCGCGGTGGTTTGTCTGATGATCGCTTCCATGCCCCCGATCCTGCCGGGGCATGGTTAACAAAAGGTTCAGCCGCGCCCGCGCCCGGCGCGGCCACCGGACCGGCCGCCGCGGCCACCGGCGCTTGCGGCTTCGGCGCTGGCCTCGGCAAAGGTCTTGCCGCCTTCGACCGCTTCCAGCACCCGCGCGAAGCGGATCCATTCGCCGCCGTTGGGATCATGGTTCATCAGGAAATTGGCGGCGCGGATCGCCTCCATCTCTACCGCGCGCACCGGGTTCATGATGGCGCTGGTCATGCCCGCGCCAATGGCCATGGGCAGGAAGGCCGCATTGATGCCATGGCGGTGGGGCAGGCCGAAGCTGATGTTGGAGGCACCGCAGGTGGTGTTGACGCCCAGCTCGTCGCGCAGGCGGCGGACCAGCGCAAAGACCTGCTGCCCGGCAGAGGCCATGGCACCGACCGGCATCACCAGCGGGTCAACCACGACATCATGCGCAGGAATGCCGAAATCGGCAGCGCGTTCGACAATCTTCTTTGCCACCGCAAAGCGCACGTCGGGGTCCTGGCTGATGCCGGTGTCATCGTTGGAAATGGCCACGACAGGGACATTGTATTTCTTGACCAGCGGCAGGACCAACTCCAGACGCTCTTCCTCGCCCGTCACCGAGTTCAGCAGGGGCCGCCCCTCGCAGGCCCGAAGGCCTTCTTCCAGGGCACCGGGAACCGAGCTGTCAATGCACAGCGGCACATCCACCAGTGTCTGGATGCGCAGGATCAGCTCGCGCATCAGCGGCGGTTCGACAAAATTGTTGTCGGCATAGCGCGGGTCGCTGGCCATCTTGTTGGTAAAGACGGCGCCCGAGTTCACGTCCAGCACCATGGCACCACAGGCGACCTGTTCCAGCGCGTCACGCTCCACAGTGCTGAAATCGCCCGCCTCAAGCTCTGCCGCCAGCTTCTTGCGGCCGGTCGGGTTGATGCGCTCACCGATCACGCAAAAGGGTTCGTCAAAGCCGATGGTGACGGTTTTCGTTTTTGATTCCAGAACAGTACGGGTCATCTATCAGACTGGTCCTTGCGCGTGAGAGGCCGGAACGCCACTGGCGCCGCCGTTTTCGGTAACCCATGCCGCATTGGTCTTGATGCCGCCCAGGGGAAAGAAATGCACCGCTTCAATGCCAAAGCCCGGGGTTTTCGCCTTGTGGCCGGCCAGGGCGGTCAGGATATCGGTGGGTTCATAAGGCAAAAGCAGCTTGGTTACATCCATCGCCCGCTTTTGCAGCACGCGCAAGGACGGGCCAACCCCGCAGGCGATGGCGAATTTGATCAGGGTCTGCAACTTGGCAGGCCCGGCAACGCCGATATGGATCGGCAGGGCAATTCCTTCGGCTGCCAGACGGTCTGCCCAGGCGATCACCGGGGCAGCTTCGAAGCAGAACTGCGTGGCAATGGCCATCTTTGCATCCGTCCGGTCGCTGAACGCCTGTTTCCAGTGCAGCGCCGCCATCACCATGCGGTCTGATCCGTCAGGGTCAATGTCCCTGTTGCCTTCGGGGTGGCCTGCCACGTGCAGACGGTCAAAGCCATCAAACAGGCCCGTTTCCATCAGCTGCATCGAATTGCCGAAATCTCCCGCCGGGGTTGCCACGCCGCCTGCCAGCAGCAGCGCCTGCTTCACTCCCGCCTCGCCCTGATACCGCGCGATCCAGTCGGCCAGCATGGCCTTGTCGCGGATGATCCGCGCCGGGAAGTGGGGCATCACGGGAAAGCCTTCGGCCGATACGCGCCGCGCGGTCGCGACCATGTCTTCAATGGGCGTGCCTTCGATATGCGCGATATAGACGCGCGTTCCCGCAGGAAGCAGATCACGGAAGCTGTCCACTTTTTCTGCGGTGCGCGGCATCACCTCGATCGAGAAGCCGTCCAGCATGGCATCAAGTGCTGCCGCGGCGGGGGCAGGCTGCGGGTCGCGGCGGAAGTTGAACAAGGCCATCACGGATCTCCTGCACGGTTCCTGGCACGGGGGCGATTCAGGCCCGGCCTTCGGTTTCGATCAGTTCCCGCAGGCGCCGGGTGTCGAATTCCGCTTCCAGCCGGGCCGCTTCCGCCGCTGCGATGACGTGGGGCTCGCCCTCGACCTGATAGGGCGGGGCTTTGCGCCACTCTGCCATATAGGCATCGGCATCCTTTGCCCCGATCTTCATGGCGCAGCGGTCGATCGCCTGCTCGAAGCGTTCGCTGAGTTGCACCTTTGATCCGCTGCGGCCCTTGCCGACGATCACCTGGGCCGGGATGTCGCGCCAGTAGACGACCGTGACGTCCGGCATCGCTGATTCCCCTTCCTTGCCTGCGCTTCCTTCTAATGGCCGTCAGGCGGCAGGCGATGCCGGATTTCGACACGTCCCGCGCAGCCAGCGACCCCGCCCGCCATCGGCCCGCTGCAGGGCGGCGGAACGCGCGCTTTCCCGCGCCGCATTGGCGGGACCTAACCGGCACATGACCCGCCCGGATGCAGCCTTGGCGCTGCTTCGGCGCTTGCAGAGCCGCGCCCCTGCGGCTAGGCTTGCGGCAACCATGAATGGAGGGCGATATGACGCCCGAGCGTCCCCCGGGTGCGGACGCGCTGCCGATGTCGGCCGATGGGCCATGGCCTGTTGCGCCGCCGGCGGACCTGTCTGGCACCCCTACGCCCGGGATGGGACAGCTTTATGCTGCCCTTGACCTTGGCACAAACAGCTGCCGGATGCTGATTGCCCAGCCGAAGGGCAGTCAGTTTACGGTTGTCGACAGCTTTTCCAAGACCGTCCAGCTTGGGGTGGGTCTGGAAGCCTCGGGCAGGCTGAGCCGCGCCTCGATGGGGCGTACCGTTCAGGCGCTGCGGATCTGTCAGAAAAAGATCGAAAAGCATGGCGTTGACCGCATGCGTCTGGTGGCGACAGAGGCCTGCCGTCGTGCCCGCAACGCCCGCGACTTTATCCGCCAGGTGCGCCGCGAAACCGGGCTGCAGCTGGAAATCATCGCGCCGGAAGAAGAGGCGCGGCTGGCCGTCATCTCTTGCGCACCCCTGGTCAGCCGGCGCACCGAGCAGTTGCTGGTCGTTGATATCGGCGGCGGATCCACCGAACTGGTCTGGATCGATCTTTCGGCGGTCGATCCCGAAGACCGGCCCCGCGCCATCATGCGGCTGCATGCCGGCTTTTCCAGCCATGGCGATGACCCCGCAGCGCGGGTGGTGGACTGGATTTCGGTGCCTTTGGGCGTTGCCACGCTGAAAGACCAGTTTGCCGATGTCGAAGACGATGCCGCACGGTTTGCTTTGATGAGCTGGTTTTTCGAAGAGAACCTTGCGAATTTTTCCCCCTATAACGCGGAAAATCCGCGCGAGGGGTTCCAGATCATCGGCACCAGCGGCACGGTCACGACCGTTGCGGCATCCTTTCTGGGGCTGCGCCGCTATGACCGGGCCAAGGTGGACGGGCTGCGGATGTCGTCGGACCAGATCGATACGGTGATCCGCGATTACCTTTTGCTTGGCCCCGAAGGCCGGCGCACAGACCCCAGGATCGGGCGCGACCGCCACGCGCTGATCATGTCGGGCGCTGCAATCCTGCAGGCCATGATGCGCATCTGGCCGACCGACCGCCTTTCGGTGGCGGACCGCGGGCTGCGCGAGGGACTGCTTTACGCGCAGATGAGCGCGGATGGCGTTCTGGAAGACGGACCCTACGAATGACCGGGGACAGCAAGACGGGCCAGAAAAACACATCGGGCCGGGGTCAGCGCGAGCTGCGCGTGCGGGTCAAGACCGCCAAGGGCCGCAAGCTGTCCTCCACGCTGTGGCTGGAACGGCAGTTGAACGACCCCTATGTCCTGCGCGCCCGGAAGGAAGGGTATCGCGGCCGTGCGGCCTACAAGATACTGGAGTTGGACGACAAGTACGGCTTCCTGAAACCAGGGGCACGGGTGGTTGACCTCGGCTGTGCGCCGGGCGGCTGGTGTCAGGTGGCCGTCGGGCGGGTCAATGCCCTGGGCGAGCGGCACAACAAACCGGTGGGCACCGTTCTGGGTGTGGACCTGCAAGAGGTGATGCCGATCAGCGGCGCGGTGATCCACCGGCTTGATTTTCTGGAAGACGGGGCGGACGACAAGGTGAAGGCCTGGCTCGGCGGGCCTGCCGATGTGGTGCTCAGCGACATGGCGGCGGCCTCGTCGGGGCACAGGCAGACGGACCATCTGCGCATCGTCGCCCTGTGCGAGGCTGCAGCGCAGTTTGCCTTCGATGTGCTGGAAGAGGGCGGCACCTTTGTTGCCAAGGTTCTGGCCGGCGGGGCTGAGATTGCGCTTCAGACCGCACTCAAGCGCAATTTCACCAAAGTTGTGAATGTAAAACCCCCCGCCAGCCGCCCGGACAGTGCCGAGAAGTTCGTTGTTGCGATGGGATTCAGGGGGCGATCCAGGTCAGAACCCGCCGGATCACGCAAGCCAGAGCAGTAAACGGAGCCCAAAGCTGCGCTGATTCGCGCATCGTGTCCTCGCGCCTTGTATCCCGGCTCAGCCGCCCCAATGCCGGACCGGACCGCAATCCATATGGACGAAGTTCGACCGCGAGTATTTTCCCACACCGCCCGAATTGCACGAGGCCGCCGCCTTGGCCACCTGACCGACCGACCGCGATTTCAGCCGCAGGTCCGCCGCCTGGCCCTTCACGTGCAACGAGTTGCGGGCAACACCCCGAGAGCGCGAGCGCAGCATCGCGTTGGTCTGCGCGCTGCGGTAGCCCGACAGCAGCATGTAGGGTTCGCTGACATCCAGAAGCCGGTGCGAGGCCGCCATGATATCGATATTGCGCGGATCGATCCTGGTCTTGCTGTCCGTGCGCCAGTCGCGCATGAAGTAATTGATCTCGTCCAGCACTTCGGGAATGTAATCCCCCTCGATCCAGTAGATCGTGTCGATGCTTTCGCCTGTGCGTCCCGAATACATCCGGATCCGGCGGATATCGCCCGCCCCTTTCAACAGCCCGAACGCGTTGGAATAGGTGGGGGCCGCCACCACCATCGTTGCGGCAAAGGCCCCAAGCAGACCGCGTCGCGTCACGCCGGTCGAAGGATTATCGGTCATCTGCATCGGTCATGTTAACTGCCTGTTCCGCCGCCGGAAAATCCGCCTGTTCTGGACGGTCCGTTGTGCCACCTGTTCCAGCAAGCCCTGCGTTCATGCCACAGGATGGGTCTCAACCCAAGCCTTGGATTGGGCCGCAAACACTGCCAGGGGGTTAATCGGCAGGAATTTGCTGAATGCCGCCGCAGCGGGGCCAGTGCCCAAGCGGGGCGGCATCTTCGCCACAGATGGCGGCAGGACGGGGCGGTCTGACCCTTGTGAATGGACATTCCGCTTTTGATCGCAGATACTTGACGCCAAAGGAACCAGGCGCGGGACCGGCGATCAGATGTATGTTCAGGCTGCTGCAAGATCACGGATGCACCGGTTTTTTCCCGCAATTTTAACGGCATTGTCGCTGGCGCTGGCGGGGTCCGGCGCGGCCTGCGCCCAATCGGTGGCCTTCCGGCAGGCGGTGGCAGAGGCGGCGGGGCAGGACGAGGTTGTTGCGGCCTTCTACCTTGGGCGGAATTATGATGCGATCTGGACAGAGGCCGATGATGCCGCGCGGCGCAGTGCGTTGCTTGGCGTCCTGGCGCGCGCGTCGGACCACGGCCTTCCTGTCAGCCGCTATGATGCGGCCCAATTGACCGACGCGCTGCGCAACGCCCGAAGCGAACGCGACCGGGGGCGCGCCGAAGTGGCGATGACGCGGGCCTTTCTGGACTACGCGCGCGATGTCCAGACCGGGGTCCTGGTGCCGGCCAGGGTCGATCCCGGCATCCTGCGCGAGGTTGCGGTGCGCGACCGGCGCGCGCAGCTTGAGGATTTCATCGCGGCCGACCCGGCGGCCTATCTGCGGCAACTGCCGCCGAATTCGGCCGGATATGTGCAGCTCATGCGCGAAAAGCTGGCGCTGGAAGACCTGATCGCCCGGGGCGGCTGGGGGCCGGCGGTTCAGGCAAAGGCGCTGGCACCGGGCGAATCGGGTCCGCAGGTTGTTGCCCTGCGCGACCGCCTGGTGGAGATGGGTTTTCTGCGCCAAAGCGCGTCCCGGTCCTACGACGCCGCCCTGCAGCGGGCCGTGCAGGCGTTCCAGCTTCGGCATGGTCTGACTGCCGATGGCATTGCCGGCCCCGGCACCATGCAGGACATCAATGTCCCCCCCGAAGAGCGTCTGAAATCCGTGATCGTGGCGATGGAACGCGAGCGCTGGCTCCCCGTTGACCGGGGCGCGCGCCATGTCTGGGTCAACCTGACCGATTTCACCGCCCGGATCGTGGATCGGGGCAAGATCACCTTTCAGACCCGGTCGGTCATCGGCAAGAACGTTCCCGATCAGCGCAGCCCCGAATTCTCGGACCAGATGGAATACATGGTCATCAATCCAAGCTGGCACGTGCCGCGCTCGATCTCCACGAAGGAATATCTGCCCCTTCTGAAAATGGACCGCAACGCGGTGTCACATCTGAAGATTACCGACCGGTCCGGGCAGGTGATCCCGCGCGAGTCGATCGATTTTGCCGCCTATACGGCGGCGGATTTCCCCTTTTCGATGCGCCAGCCGCCGTCGGACGACAATGCCCTTGGGAAGGTGAAGTTCATGTTTCCCAACCCTCACGACATTTACCTGCATGACACGCCGCAGAAGTCGCTTTTTGCCAGAGAGGTGCGGGCCTACAGCCACGGCTGCATCCGTCTGAACGACCCGTTCGATTTTGCCTATGCGCTTCTTGCGCCGCAGTCCGCCGATCCGCAGGGCGAATTCGCAAGCCACCTGTCTGCGGCAGTTGAAACAGTGATCAGCCTGGCGGCCCCGGTCCCGGTTCATCTGGTCTATTTCACCGCCTATCCGACCGCCAAAGGCGAGATGGCCTATCGGCGGGATGTTTACGGCCGCGATGCCAGGATATTCGAAGCCCTGACAGAGGCCGGGGTGGTACTGAACCCTGTTCGCGGCTAAATCAGGCGTGCCGGGCAGCACAGGCCCGAAACCGCCGGGGGCGATCATGGGCCACACGATCCGCGATATTGCAGCCGCCCTTGGGGCGCGGGCCGAGGGTGACCTTGATCTGGTGATCCTTTCAGCGTCCGAACCCGCAACCGCCGGTCCCGATGCGCTGGCCCTGGCGATGGACCCCAAATATGCCGAAGGTCTGGCCCAGGGTGCCGCCCGTGCTGCAATCCTGTGGCAGGGTGCAGACTGGCGCGCGCTTGGCCTGGCGGCCGCCTTGTGGGTCAGCCGCCCGCGTATCGCGCTTGCGGGCCTGTCGCAGTTGCTGGATCCCGGGCCGGGACTTGCGCCGGGCCTGCATCCGCTGTGCGACATTCACCCCTCTGCGCAGATCGGGGATGGCGCGCGGATCGGACCTTTCGTGACAATCGGGGCGGGCTGCGTGATCGGGCCGGGGGCACGGATCGCCAGCCATGTCTCGATAGGCGATGCGGCACGGATCGGGTCTGACGCGCTGATCCTGCAGGGCGTGCGCATCGGGCCGCGGGTCAGGATCGGTGACAGGTTCATCTGCCAGCCGGGCGCGGTGATCGGGGGCGATGGGTTTTCCTTTGTGACCCCGGAAAAATCGGGTGTCGAGGAAATCCGCGAAACGCTCGGGGTGCGCGCCGGGCATCATCCACAGGGCTGGATCCGCATTCATTCGCTGGGGTCGGTCGTGATCGGCGATGATGTCGAACTGGGGGCCAACGTCTGCATCGACCGGGGCACGATCCGCGACACCGAAATCGGGTCGGGGACGAAGCTGGATAACCTTGTCCACGTCGGGCACAACGTGACCGTGGGCCGCGACTGCCTGCTGTGCGGGCAGGTCGGCATCGCCGGATCGGCGCGCATCGGCGACCGCGTGGTGATGGCGGGGCAATGCGGGGTCAATGACAACATCTTTGTGGGCGATGACGTGATTGCGGGCGGTGCCACCAAGATATTCACCAACGCACCGGCGGGTCGCGTGCTGCTGGGCTATCCGGCGGTGAAGATGACCACGCATATCGAAATGCAAAAGGCGCTGCGCCGCCTGCCGCGCCTGGCCGCAACCGTGGCCGCCCTGCAGAAGGCCATTTCAAAGCCGGCCGGGAAAGACTAAGTCATCACGGTGCTTGATCGGGGGAAACCATGGCGCAGACTGTGATGGACCGGGTGATTGCCATCATCGCCGAACAGGCCGTGCTGGACCCTTCCGACGTCAGCCCGGAAGCGACCCTGGAAAGCCTGGGGATCGACAGCCTGGGGTTGGTGGAATCGATCTTTGCCATTGAAGAGGCTTTCGACATCTCTGTGCCCTTCAACGCCAATGACCCCTCCGAAAGCGACTTTGACATCTCGACCGTTGCCTCGATTGCCGCAGCCGTCGAGGCGCTGGTGGCCGCCCGTTCCGCATGAACCGCGTTGTCATCACCGGGGCAGGGACAATCAACGCGCTGGCCCATGATGTGCCGGGCACGCTCGAGGCGTTCCGCGAAGGGCGTTGCGGCATCACCGAGCTGGAAATCCGCGACAGGGACCGGCTGTCGATCCAGATCGGCGGCCAGGTGCACAACTGGGACCCCGAGGCGCACTTCAACCGCCAGCAGATCGTTCTTTATGACAAGTTCACCCAGTTCACCCTTCTGGCCGCCCGCGAGGCTGTGGCGCAGGCGGGGCTGAATTTTGACGGCCACCTTGGCTATGACGCCGGGGTGGTCCTGGGCACGGCCGGTGGTGGCGTGAATACCTGGGATGAAAATTACCGGGCGGTCTATGAAGAGGGCAAGAACCGCGTTCATCCCTTTGTGGTGCCCAAGCTGATGAACAACGCGGCCGCCAGCCACCTGTCCATGGAATTCAACCTCAAGGGGCCTGCGTTTTCTGTCGCAACGGCCTGCGCCAGTTCGAACCATGCCATGGGCCTTGCCTTTCAGATGGTGCGGTCCGGCAGCGCAAAGGCGATGCTGACCGGCGGATCGGAATCCATGCTGTGCTTTGGCGGGATCAAGGCCTGGGAAGGGCTGCGCGTCATGTCCAAGGATGCCTGCCGCCCGTTCAGCCTGAACCGCAACGGCATGGTGCAGGGCGAAGGGGCGGCAATCTTCGTGTTCGAGGACTATGACCATGCCCGCGCGCGCGGGGCCGACATTCTGGCGGAAGTCGCCGGGTTTGCAATGACCTCGGATGCGTCGGATATCGTGATGCCGTCCAAACAGGGCGCCGCACGGGCCATCGGCGGGGCGCTGCGCGATGCCCGGATCAGCGGGGACCGGGTGGGCTACATCAATGCCCACGGCACCGGTACGGCGGCAAACGACAAGACCGAATGCGCAGCCGTCGCCGATGTTTTCGGCCCCCATGCCGACCGGCTGATGATCTCGTCCACCAAGTCCATGCACGGTCATCTGATCGGCGGCACCGGTGCCGTGGAACTGCTGGCCTGCATCATGGCGCTGCGCGATGGCGTGATCGCACCCACCATCGGCTACGAGGAACCCGATCCGGAATGCGCGCTGGATGTGGTGCCCAACACTGCGCGCACGGCGCAGGTGGATGTGGTCTTGTCGAACGCTTTTGCCTTCGGCGGGCTGAACGCCGTGCTGGCCCTGCGCCGCGCCTGACGCCTTGCGTCCTTTGCCTGCAGACCTGCCGCCCGGGCGCGGCGCGGCACCGGTGCCATCTTGGTGCACCGCAAATTCCGCCCCAAGCGCCATGTTCGGATGAAAAGACCCTGCCAGGGGGGCGCCCGGCAGGGTTTGTGACATCGTGGTTCCAAGACCGGCACATCAGCCCGGCCCGGGCCATGCCATGGGTCAGGTTTGCGCGATCACTGCGCCGGGGCCTTGGAAACGGCGTCAAACCCGGCGGTGAACCCCTTCAGCGACAGGTCAAGGTTCACGGGTCGATCCGGGGCACCGGCCGGAACGATGGTGATCGTCGCCTTGGCCCCTTTCTTGAAGCCGTCGATCTCGGCCTGTGTAAAGCCGACACGCGCGATACAGCCGAGGGGCGCGCACCAGGAGAAGGGATAGCGCTTTGGCTGCGCACCGTCGACCGCGATGGTCAGCTGCTCGGTCAGCAGTGTTTCCAGCGGGACCACGATCGTTGCCCCCGCCACCGCCTGTTGACCCGGGGGCAGGGCAAAGAGGCTGACTTCGGCCACGTTATTGCCTTCGCCGTCCTGCAGAAGCTGATAAAGCTGGCACGGATCGGCACCGTCTGCGCTGCGCATGCAGCGTTGTTCCCACTTCTCAAAGGTCGCGGCGGTATAGGTCGTTCCCGGACCATCCGCCGCTTCGGCTTCGGTCCCCATCGACAGATCGCCACTGGCACTGTCAGCCGGGGCCGTGGTTCCGGTCGTGGTTTCAGGTGCCGCGGTTTCCTGAGCAACGCCGAAACCGGCCATCGCAACAGTCAGGCCAAGGGCCAGAAGCAGGGGTCTGTCAAGCAAGGTCATGCGTTCTTCCATCCGTGCTGCACGTCTTGTCGCTGCGTTATCATGCCGTGCCGCGACTGTCAGGACAGAAAAATCAAGGGATCGGGCGCGGGAAGGGTCACGTTTGCGACAACAGAAAAAGGGCCCGCAGCCAGGCCCTTTTTCCGGACGTTTCTTGCTCCCTGTCGGACTGGCCGACTTCATTGGGCAGAACGCTAAGGCCAATTCCTGCATGCGTCAACGGGATTCTTTTTTCTTGAATGGCCGCCCCAGCCGTTGAAAAACATGAAAAAATGGCCGCACCCTGTTCAGGGCGCGGCCAGTCCGACAGGGAGGAAGTCGACCCGGACCTGACAGCGGGTTCCGGGCAAGGCGCAGATTGCCACAGGGGGATTAAGAAAGAATTTCAGGATCAGAACCGGATCCTTGGCTGCGAGCTGCCACCATGCCTTTTGCGAAGCGCGCGGGCATGATCGCGCCAGACCTGCGGTGCCGCGCCCTTCCGGGCAGGGTGCGGGGTCTGTCAGGCCCGCAGGGCCACCCGATCCGCGCCACTGCGGCGGATGGATTTGGGCGGATGGATTTGCGCCGCATTTGATGGAACTGAACGAACCGCCCCAGGGCGCGCTGAGCATCGCCTGCCGCCTTTCGGCAGAAGACGGGCCAAAGTTGCAAGCTCTCAAGGACCTGCGCATTTCCGGTCGTGTTCGGCGGAAACGCCCGCCCCATCGGCCTGGGCTGCGGCCATGTCTTGGCAACAACGGCCCGTTCGATGCGACACCGTCTGTCAGCACCGGAGAGAAAGGGTGCAGCATGGGTGACCGCCCAACCTGCGCCGGATCGGGGCGATCTTTTGGCGGTTTCCGGTGACGGGGCACCCACCGGCGGTTGCCTTGCCCCGGCCTAATGTCCAGGTCCTGCTTTGGATGCTTTCGGACCTGCTCCAGATGCTGGCCGAAACGGGTGCCCCCGAACTGACAAATCCGGTCTTCTTCCTTGACGGGGCGCACCGGCTGTTCAGGGATGCCCCGAAGCTGGCGCTGGACCGGGTTGAACAGGTGGCCTGCCTGATCCGCCACTGTTCCCGACGCAGCTTTGTGGTGAAGGGTGCCGCGCAGCGGAAGGATATCAGGACGGGGACGGGCACCCCCGGCCCCGCAGCGGGGCCGGACGGGTTCCGAACGCCAGTCATCATCCCGCGCGACGCGCCCGCAGGCATTGAAACCTGTGTTTGCGATGGTTCTGCCGCCGCCGCGCAGGGCCGTGACCTGCCGGGCGGCGCGGCGCATCTACGCATCTGCACCGGGTCAGGTCCGGTCTGCCTTTCCTCTGTAAGGCGACAGGCAAACAACACCGCGAGGCCGGTTGCCCGGAAATTCCGTTGCGATCCGACGCCTGCCGGACAGCGCCCCTCAGGGTTGGACCGTCTGCAGGTTGAAAAGCTGCCTGACACTGTCTGCCGCCACCGGGCTGGGCAGCCCGCCGACACCGTCCATCGCCTGTGCCATGGTCCCGGCGCTGTTGAGCATGTTCAGATAGGTCTTCGCATCCGTTTCGGCCTGTTTGTACAATGAGCCTGATCCGGCGATGAATACCATGGCATTGGCCACCGAGGACCCGGGCTGGTCGCCCCGCTCTGGCGCGTACAACACAAGGCCCGCCAACATCGCCATGCACAGCGCGGCCAT
The DNA here is from genome assembly GCA_020251025.1 of Rhodobacter sp. GTDB lineage: Bacteria > Pseudomonadota > Alphaproteobacteria > Rhodobacterales > Rhodobacteraceae > Aliitabrizicola. Next base: position 67,972 of record JADCDI010000081.1, read on the forward strand.
GGCGCAGCCTGCCACTTCAAGCGTGCTCAAGCCGCGTTTCCGCATCTTGCCGCGCAATCCCGTGACGACTGTGTTGCTGCGCCCCTGCATCCCTTGTGCCCCGTTTGCGCTTCTGAGGTTCCTGCCCGGCATTGCAGGCATGATGAAACCGGCAGCAGACCCCTTATCCGTCAAACAGCCGCTGCATGGCAAAGGTATGCACGCTTTGCCCTGCTGTCAACGCGATCCCTGATCAAGTCTGCATATGCGCCGGGCCGGTGGAGGCGGACCGGGCGGGGCCTGACAACGGCACGCCACGCGCCCCGCAGGGTGCCGCGCCCGCTTGGACCGGACGCGCGCGTCAGGATCGCGGCCAGGATACCCGTGCCCGGTCCGCCCCTGCAGCGTCGGACCGGCTGCCCCGATCCCCGGCCCGAGGCCCTTGTTCGCCTTCGCGACATGGGCCGCACCCAAGCCTGAGGGCGAGGCGGGTGCCGGCCGGGGGCTTTGGGCCCCGGCCGGTCGTAATCCCGGCGCAGCGCCGTGGCAGGGGCGATGGCCCCTGCCAAAGTGACCGGGCATTCGCGAGAACGCCCGTTCGGGCGGGACCAGGAAACGCACCGCGTTTCCCCCGCCCGCGCGAGACGGTGCCCCGTAGATCGGCAGGTCCGGGAAAGACAGAGGCCAGCGCCCGACCCGGCGGGCGAGAAGCGCCCGCCGGGGGCGGGGCGGGCGCTGGCCGGGGGCTTTTGGCCCCCGGCCCGGCAAGGACCAGCGCAGCGCTGTGGCAGGGGCGATGGCCCCTGCCAATGAAGCGGTGAGGGTGCTGTCGTCAGTTCGGGCGGGAACAGGAAACGCGACCCGCGTTTCCCCGCCCGCGCGGGACGGTGCCCCGCAGACCGGCAGGTCCGGGAGGGCCGGGGGCTTTGGCCCGCGGCGGGGCAAGGGGCAGCGCGGCGCCGGGCCAAGGGCGGTGGCCCCTGCCGGGATGCCCGGAGCGCGCGCCGGTGCACGGGTTCCCCCGCTTTCCGGCCAGCCAGCCCCTGCGGCCGGCACCTTTTCACCACCCGGTCGGGTATCGGTCAGCCCGCAGCAGTCGGCCCGGACAAACCGGCCCGCTTGGGCGGCCCAAACCGCCGGATCGCTTGCGGCCCCCGTCAGCCGGTCGCGTTCACGTTCAGAAATCTGCCCGGCAGGCGCGAATGCCGCATAAGCCCGCCTCAGGGGCGGATGGCCGGGAGATTCGTGTCGGATGTCGCCGGCCCCGTCGGGAAACCCTTCGTCAGGGGCAGCAGGAAAGCCGGACAGCACCTTGCGAAAATGCCCCGTCTCGTCATTTGATGGGGTGTGAACCTTTATCAGGGCAGGGGCCGCATGATCCTTTTCAACCGCAAGACCCTGGCACGGCACCTCAAACCCGCCCCCCTTCCCCCCGGTCACTTTGCCGTACTAAACGCATGGTCGGACATGATCCGGTCTGGCAAGGCCCACGCGCCGAAGCAAACGGCCCTTTATGGGGAACTGATCGCATGAGCCTGCACGCAGAACTTACCCGCGCCAGAACCGAGGAAGACGTCAAGGATGCGTACATCAAGGCGCTTGGCCTCAAAAGCGTGAACAAGGGGCTGGTCGATATCCAGACCCCTGAAATCTGGTTCGAGGCCAAGGAAACCCTCACCCCGCCGCTGCTGATGTTCGCGCAATTGCTGGTTTACGTTCGCGCCGCGCGCAAGCGGGGCGAGGCGATCCCCGGCTTCCTGTGCGTTGTCGACCGTCAGAAGGCGGCCCTGATGGCAACCGAGCACGCCATGCCGCTGCTCGATGACAAGTCTATCGTCTGGCCCAAATCCGGCTCTGCGGCGGACAAGGCGCTGGCTGCCCGGATCGCCCCGACCATCGAAACCCATTTCGTTCTGTATCAGATCGACGGTTACGAGGCAGAGTTCATCAAGGCCGCGAAAGACGCGGTGCGCGAAGGCCGGATCATCCGCACCCCGATCACGCCCGACAACCTGCGACAGGTGTTCGACAAATGGGTGGCGATGGTCGGCGTCGAACTTGGCGTAAGGCGCGAGGCGGATTACGCCGTACTGTTCTTTGCCGACATCATGCATGACGGGCGCAATGAGGCGATGCGCAACCTGCCCGCCCGCCTGCTGTTCAGCGGCGACAAGCCGGTTTTCATCATGGGGGCCGACCAATACGAACTTGCCAGCGCGCGCGGCTATCGCAATTTCTGGAACATCTACCACCGCCCGCCCGAACAGAAACACCGGCACTATCTGCTGGAACGGCGCGACAGCCTGCTGCCGCTGGACGAACAAAAGTTCAAGGGCGCATTCTACACCCCGCTGCATATCGTTGACAAAGCCTATGATCAGTTGGCCGCGACACTGGGGGCGGATTGGCAGCAGAAATACATCGTCTGGGATATGTGCGCAGGCGTTGGCAACCTGGAGGCCAAGCACAGCAACCTGCGCAATGTCTACATGTCCACGCTGGACAAGGAAGACGTGACCATCATGCGCAGCAACCCCGCCTTCGCGGGGGCCGAGATTTTTCAGTATGATTACCTGAACGATGATGTGGATGAGTTCGGTCAGATTGACTACAAACTGTCGGGCAAGCTTCCGCAGGCGCTGCGACAGTCGATTGCCGATGCGCGCGACGGCAAGGAGGGCGCGCGGCAGATTTTGGTGCTGATCAACCCGCCTTACGGTGAAGCTTCAAACTCGCAAGGCAATGCTGGCAAATCGGGAATAGCGACGACCCGTGTAAGCTACGGAATGAACGGCCTTGGTTATGCAGCGCGAGAATTGTTTGTGCAATTTTTAAACCGAATCTTGGCTGAGTTACCTAATGCAAAACTGGCCATGTTCAGCACTTTTAAATATACAAACGCGCCAAACTTCGAGGAGTTTAGAGCACGTTGGAATGCGAAATTCCTTGATGGATTTGCAGTGCACAGTAAGGCGTTCGATGGGTTGAGCGGCAACTTCCCCATCGGCTTTCTGCTTTGGGATTTAAGCTGCAATCAGCCAGCCCAGGTAATAAACGTCCGTGCGCTCGATAAGGCTGGGAATGAAATTGGTGAAAAGAAGTTTTTCAATACTCCGAACAACCGCTTTTTAAGTTTATGGCTTTCCAGAACTCGCAAAAATAAGTCTGAAGCAGTCCCTTTGATAAATGCGGTCACGCCAATCAGTAAGGTCAACGGAATCAGAAACCAGCATTGGGCAAATGGAGCGATCGCGCATTTTTTCTGCAATGGCAACGACTTGCAAAACGCTGGAACCATGACAGCGCTGTTTTCGTCAGTGCATTCGATTGGACATGCTGGCGGCTACTTTGTCACCGAAGAAAACCTTTGGAAAGTGAGCGTTATGTTTACTGTTCGGCGAATAATCGCCGGAACATGGCTCAACGACCGCGACCAGTTCCTGCAACCCTCGCAGCCGCTTTCGGAGGACTTCAAATCCGATTGCCTTGTCTGGATGCTGTTCAACGGCAGCAATCTTACCGCCGGGGCTGACGGTTTGCGCTGGAATGACCGCGACTGGTCGCTGACCAATCACTTCATCCCCTTCACCGAGGCCGAAGTGGGCGCAACGGCGCGGTTCGAAAGCGATTTCATGGTGCGCTACATGGCAGGGATGATGTTCTCGCCCCAGGCGCGGGCCGTGCTCGACGAAGGCCGCAAGCTGTTCCAGCGCTTCCACGCGACCAGTTTCCCCAACAAGATCAGGCTGGAATACAAGCTGGGCCGCGCGGATGCAGGCTGGTATCAGGTGCGCCGCGCGCTTGAAGCCTTCAGCGATACGGAATTCACCGACTTCGACCCTTTCAAGGCCGCATATGCAGACCTGTCCGCAAAACTGCGCCCGCAGGTGTTCGAGCTTGGATTCTTGCCAGGCTAGGCGGGGCCGAACGCCGGACGGCAGGTTTCACGATCTGCGGATGGCCGACCGTTCCGCCTGGGAAGATTGGATCACCCGCGACCGCGCCGAAATCGCCCGCCTTTCGGCGGAAATTGCCGCTGCCGAAGCCCGGATCGACAGCATCGTCTATGGCCTGTTCAACCTGACCCCCGGCGAAATCGCCCTGCTGGAAAGCGTGGTCTGAAAAACCGGGCAGGCCGCGCAGGCCCCGCCTTGACCGGCCCATTCCCTGCCAAACCCTTGACGCGCCTGTACAGCCCTTGGAAAACAAAGGGGGGCGTCCCCTGTCCTGCGCGGGTGGCCCCAGGTCCCGTCACCGCATCGCCACCCCCGCCAGATCGCGGGAACCGGGCCGGTGTGCCCCCAGCCAGGCCCGGTTGCCCCGCCCCGGCGGAACGGTTAGCCTGCCCCCGGTTTCAATCACGGAGCGTTCATGTCCACCATCGTCAAACTGCCGCCGCTGTCCTCTGTCACCCCTTCTGACGCCACGCTGGACGGCTGGGTCGTGACCGAAGGCAGCCCCACCATGAAGACCTGGGTCCTGCACACCGCCTCGGACGGCACCATGATGGCGGGCTATTGGGAAGCCACCCCGGGCAGCTATCATGCCACCTATTCGGCCTATGAATTCGTTCACCTGATCGAAGGCCGCATCGTGATCACCCCCGATGGCGGCACCCCGGTGACGGTCGTGGCGGGCGATGCCTTTGTGGTGGAAAAGGATTTCAGGGGCACCTGGAAGATCGAAGAGAAGGTGCGCAAGCACTTCGATTTCCGCCTGCGGTAACGCACGCCTGCGCTAACGCAAAAGGGCGCGCCCTGCGGCGCGCCCCCAAAGGCCGGATACCCCGGCGTTACTGGACGGTCGGGGTCTTGTCCGACGTGACCGCCTTGCCTTCAACATCCGTGGCGCGGGCAATCTCGATCCGGCGGGGCTTCAGCGCCTCGGGCGTCTCGCGCACCAGATCGATGTTCAGCATCCCCAGCTCGTGCGAGGCCCCCGTCACGCGGACATGGTCGGCCAGCGCAAAGCGCCGCTCGAAGGCCCGGGTCGCGATGCCCCGGTGCAGATAGCTGCGCCCGGTCTCGTCGGGGTTCTTGCGGGCGGCCACATGCAGGGTGCCGTCCTTCACCTCCACGCTCAGCTCGTCCGAGGTGAAGCCGGCGACGGCGACCGAGATGCGATAGGCGTTCTCGTCGGTCTTTTCGATATTGTAGGGCGGATAGGCGGGCTGGGCCACATCGTTCGCCAGCACGCGGTCCATCAGGTCTGCGACCCGGTCGAAACCTACGGTGGCGCGGTACAGGGGGGCAAGATCAAAGCTGCGCATGGTCATCCTCATCAAGCGATGTATGGAACCCTCCCTTGCGGGACGGGCGGTTCTGTCCGGGCCCGTGATGGCACCCGGACAGCATGCATCTGGGAAAACACCCGCCGCGTTTCAAGGGGGCGGGGTTTCAGGAAACGCGCCCCGAAATCGCGTGATCCGTCTGCCTGCCCGATGCGGCGGCGGGGGATTTCCGGCGTTTCCGGCCTTGTCACAGCCCCCGCGCCCGCGCGGGGCGGGGCTGCTTTGCGCCTGGTGCCAGGACAGGGGCGATGGCCCCTGCCGGCATCTGCCGGGCGCGCGGGCGCATGGGTTTGCCGCCTTGCGGTCCACCGGCCCATGCAACGCCACGCTGTCGCGCCCCTGTCAGGCCCCCGTCGACGCAAGGGCGCGCGGCTGCGGGCCACCGGTTGCCCAGTCCAGCAATTCCACCGTATGGACCACGGGAATCCCGGTGCCCGACCCGATCTGCATCATGCAGCCGATGTTGCCCGCCGCGATGACCTGAGGGGACTTTGCTTCCAGCGTCCTGACCTTGCGAAGCTTCAGTTCGGCCGCGATTTCGGGCTGCAGCAGGTTGTAGGTGCCGGCCGATCCGCAGCACAGATGGCTGTCGGCGGGTTCGACCACCTCGAACCCTGCGCGCCTGAGCAGGTCTTTGGGCGCGGTCCTGACCTGCTGGCCATGCTGCAGCGAGCAGGCGGCGTGATAGGCCACGCGCAGCCCTTTCGGCGCGCCCTGCGGCAGGCCCAGGCGCACCAGAAGTTCCGACACATCCACCGCCAGACCGGCCACGGTCGCGGCATCGGCTGCAATCGGATCAGCGCGGAACATGTGGCCATAATCCTTGACCGTCGTGCCGCAGCCCGAGGTGTTGATGACCACGGCATCCAGCCCCCCTGCCCGGACCTCGGCCATGAAGGCGGCGATGCTGCGCGCCGCTGCGGCATGGGCCCAGGCGGCCTTTCCCATGTGATGGGTCAGCGCCCCGCAGCAGCCCTGCCCCCGGGCGATCACCACCTCGCAGCCCAGCCGGCGCAAAAGGCGGATGGTGGCATCGTTGATATCGGTGTTCAGCGCCTTCTGGGCACAGCCCGTCATCAGGGCCACGCGCAGGCGGCGCTGCCCTTCGGCGGGAAAGACCTGCGGGTCGTCGTTGCGGCTGACCGGGGGAATATGGCGCGGCGCCATCGCCAGCATGGCCCTGATCCGCCGGTCCGGGATCAGAAAGGCAAAGGGCCGCCCGATCCTGGCACCCAGCAGGGCCAGGCGAAAGCGCATCGGATGGGGCAGGATCTGCGCCAGGGTCCAGCGCAGGACACGGTCCGACAGCGGTCGCCGATAGGTCTGTTCGATATACTCCCGCGCATGATCCACCAGATGCCGGTAATGCACGCCCGAGGGGCAGGTTGTCATGCAAGCGAGGCAGGACAGGCAGCGGTCGATATGCCGGACCGTGCGCGCGTCGGCGGGGCGGCCCTGTTCCAGCATGTCCTTGATCAGGTAGATGCGCCCGCGCGGACTGTCGAGTTCGTCGCCCAGCACCTGGTAGGTCGGGCAGGTGGCGGTGCACAAACCGCAGTGCACGCAGGACCGCAGAATCGCGTTCGACCGCGCCGTGGCGGGGTCTTTCAGCTGATCGGCCGTGAATGTCGTCTGCATCGCCGGGTCTTTCGGTATCAGCCCATCAGGCCGGGGTTCAGGATGCCGCGCGGATCAAACTTCCGGCGCAGGGCGGCGGCCAGTGCGGCCAGCGGGGCAGGCTGGGGCTGAAACACCGGCGTCACCGGCACCTTGGCCCGGATCAGCGTCGCGTGGCCCTCAAAGGGCCCCAGACGGGCGCGCAGATCTGTCCCCGGGGCGGTCCGCACCCAGACAAGGCCCCCGCCCCAGTCATACAGCACGGCCTCGGCCCCCAGACGCGCGGCCAGCCCCGGCGCGTCCGACGGCTTGACCGACAGCTTCCAGACATCGCCCGGCCGGTCGTGGAAGGGGGCCACGTCGCGGATCGCCTGCCACTGCCGCGCGGTGTCTTCGGCGTCCAGCATCCCGGCAGAACCAAAGGGGGCCAGCAGGCGGGCAAGCCGGCCGCTGCGATAGGCGACCGAATCTGCGAAACCCTCGATCCGAAGGAACGTACCCTCGCCGGGCCAATGCGCGGCCCCCGTCACCTCGAAGGGCGATCCAAGGGCGGCGGCCATCGCCTGCACGGCAGTGCCGTCGTCCAGCCCGCGCAGCACCAGCGTGGCCGAGGCACCGGGCACCGGCAGCAGCTTGAAGCTGACTTCGGTCAGCACACCCAGCGTGCCATGGCTGCCCGCCAGCAGTTTGACCAGATCATAGCCGGTAACGTTCTTCATCACCCGTCCGCCGGTCTTCACCGCCATTCCGGTGCCATCGACAAAGCGCAGCCCGATCAGGCTGTCGCGGCAGGCCCCCGCCTGCAGGCGGCGCGGGCCGGACGCATTCGCGGCCACCACACCCCCCAGGGTCGAGACGCCGGCGGTCCCCAGCAGCCCGCGCAGATCGGGCACCTCGAAGGGCAGGCGCTGGCCTTCGGCGGCCAGGACCCGCTCCACCTCGGACAGGGGCGTGCCGGCCCCGGCCACCAGCGTCAGCGCGCCGGGCTCGTACAGGGTGATGCCCGACAGGGCGGTGCAATCCAGCAGATCCGCCGCCCCGCCGAACCAAAGCGCGCGGGTTGCCCCGCCGGTGACGCGCAAAGGGCCTGTGCGGCCCCGCAAGAGGGCGCAAAGTCCGGCTTCGTCGGCGGGGCGCAGTGTCATCATGATCTGTTCAGGAACATCCTTGGGCGTGATGGGCGATCAGAACCCCACCGGTACCGATCAGGCACCGCGACGGGCTGATGTCACGTCCAGCGGAAAGACCTTGGCCGGGTTCAGCAGCCACTGCGGGTCGAACACGTCCTTGACGCGCATCTGCGCCTCCATGTCATCCGGCGTGAACTGCACCGGCATCAGATCACGCTTTTCGACGCCAACGCCATGTTCGCCGGTCAGGCAGCCGCCGACCTCGACGCAAAGCTTCAGGATATCGGCACCCAGCGCCTCGCACAGGGCAAGGTCGCCCGGTTTGTTGGCGTCAAACAGGATCAGCGGGTGCATGTTGCCGTCGCCCGCATGAAACACATTGGCCACATCCAGGCCATAGCTGCGGCTCATCTCGCCGATGCGGCGCAGCACATGGGGCAGCGCCGAGACAGGGATCGTGCCGTCCAGGCATATGTAATCGTTGATCTGGCCCATCGCCCCGAAGGCAGATTTGCGGCCCAGCCAGATCCGCTTCGATTCCTCTTCGCTGCGGCTTTCGCGGAATTCGACGGGATCGTGACGCAGGGCGATGGCGCGGATCAGGGCAAGCTGTTCGTCGATCTCGGCATCCGAACCTTCCACCTCGACGATCAGCAGCGCCTCGCAATCGGGGTAGCCCGCCTTGGCAAAGGCTTCGCAGGCGCGGATGCAGGGGCGGTCCATGAATTCGATCGCAACCGGCAGGACCCCTGCCTTGATGATGTCAGAGACGCAAGTGCCCGCCACCTCGTTCGAGGAAAACCCGATCAGCACGGGGCGCGCGCCTTCGGGCTTTGGCAGGATGCGCAGGGTGGCTTCGGTGACGACACCAAGCTGGCCCTCCGACCCGCAGATCACGCCCAGCAGGTCCAGCCCGCCGGGGTCAAGATGCGCGCCGCCGATCTGCAATACGCTGCCGTCCATCAGCACGATGGTCACGCCCAGCAGGTTGTTGGTGGTCACCCCGTATTTCAGGCAATGCGCCCCGCCCGAGTTCATGGCGATATTGCCGCCGATGGCGCAGGCAAGCTGGCTGGAAGGATCGGGGGCATAGAAAAAGCCGTCGGCCTCTACCGCGCCGGTAACGCTGAGGTTGGTGCGGCCCGCCTGCACGCGGATGAAGCGGTTGGCGTAATCGGTTTCCAGCACCCCGTTCATCCGGGCCACGCCCAGAACCACGCAATCCGCCGTCGGCAGCGCGCCCCCGGCCAGCGACGTGCCGGAACCGCGCGGCACCACCGGCACGCCTTCCTTGTGGCACAGCCGCAATACGGCACTGACCTCGGCCGTGGTGCGCGGCAAGACGGCAGCCAGCGGCTGGCAGCGGTAGGCTGTCAGCGCGTCACAGTCATAGGCCCGGGTTTCGGCAGGCGCATCGATCACCGCGTCATGGGGCAGGATGGCCCGCAATCGATCCAGGATCCGCGCCTTGCGCGACAGGATCGACGGGTCCGGCAGCGGCATATCCATGAGAACCCCCCATGGATCAGGAAATATAACCGGTTCGTCGCGCTGGCAAGCCATACCCTGAAAGGGTAATGTGCATGGCATGACATGGCATCTTCACGGCATCCCTTTTGGCACGCCTGATCTCTTGGCGCTTGCGGTGCTGGCCGTTTCCTGGATCGCCATTGGCCGGGTCATTGAGCATCCGCCCAAGACCTTTCCTTCGGTCACCATGCTGATGGTGGAATTCCGGCGGGACTGGATGCGCCAGTTCGTGACCCGCCAGCCCCGGATCTTCGATGCCACGATGATCGACAGCCTGCGGCAGGGGACTGCTTTTTTCGCCTCGGCCTGTCTGATTGCCATTGGCGGGGGCGTGGCGCTGATGGGAAACCCGGCGGGCCTGATGAATCTGACGCAGGATTTCACACCCGCGGGCGGTTCCGAGGGGATAGAGCTGCGGATCATCCCGCTGCTGTTGTTGCTGGCGGATGCGCTGATGAAATTCATCTGGTCGCACCGGCTGTTCGGCTATTGCGCCATTCTGATGGCAGCCGTTCCCAATGATCCGGCCGATCCGCTGGCCTATCACCGCGCCGCCCAGGCGGCAGAGATCAACATCACCGCTGCACGCAGCTTCAACCGGGGGCTGCGATCTGTCTATTTCGCGCTGGCAGCACTTGCCTGGCTGTTCGGGGCTGTTGCCCTGCTGGTGGCGACGGCGCTGTGCCTGGCCGTTCTGATCCGGCGCGAATTCGCCTCGCGGTCGCGGGGGGTCCTTTTGCGCAAACCCTGAGGGTCAGCGCCGCCCTTCGCGCAGCCATGCGGCCAGCGTCAGGACCGCGACGATCAGCAGCCATGCCCAGGCCGGAAGCAGCGGGGCGATGCTGACATCCCGGGTGACAAAGGCATTGCGCGGCGTGATCCCGATCCAGCCGCGCCCTGCGGCGACGCGCCCCTCGCGCACGGTACGGATATCGGGGGTGCCATCGGCCAGCCGAAGGATACCGCCCCGGCCGGCCTCGACCACGGGGGCCAGAACAGAGCCGCCGGCAAGGGTCTGCTCGAATTCGCGCGGTGCCGACGGGCCGACGGCGACGACAGCGGTCAGGTCGCCCTGCGCCAGACGGTACAGGCCCATGTCGGGGGCCTGCCAGACCAGCTCATGCCGCCCCGGGGCCGTTTGGGGCATGGGCAGGGTCGTTTCGGTGCCGTCGGGGGCGGTGATCGTCAGATCGCCCGGGGTATCGCCGATGGTGCGGCGTGTGACGGTCAGGGTCTGGCCCTGCGCGGTCGCGGTCAGCGCCTCTTCCTCCAGCTCGGGTTCCTTCAGCATCCAGTGGGCCAGGCGCCGCAGCAGTTCCAGTTGCGGCCCGCCGCCTTCGTACCCCCGGCCCCAAAGCCAGGCGTGATCCGAGGCCAGCATCGCCACGCGGCCCCCGCCCACCCGGTCCAGCACCAGCAGGGGGCGGTTGCCCGCACCTTCCATCACCACCTGACCGCGTGTCGCCTGCACATCGACCATGCGGAACCAGCGGCCCCAGGCCGGGCCTTTTGCGGCATCGCCCGCTGCGGGCGGCAGCGCCGCCGCATCCGCCTTGTCCGGCACAAACCCATCCAGCCCTGCGGTCACCGGGTGGCGGCGGCCCAGCTCGGTCATGGCCGGGACAAAGCCCTCTTCGATGACCCGCCCCGACGGCACGACGGGCAGGATATCGGCCAGGGGCGAGCGGTACAGGCTGTCGGCCGTGCCGAATTCGGGGCCCGCCGCCATCAGCACGGTGCCGCCCCTGCGCACATAGTCAGCCACGTTTTCCAGGTACGAGGCGGGCAGGATGCCACGCTGGCGATAGCGGTCAAAGATGATCAGGTCGAATTCGTTGATCTTCTCGACAAACAACTCGCGGGTGGGAAAGGCGATCAGCGACAATTCGGTTACCGGCACACCATCCTGCTTTTCCGGCGGGCGCAGGATGGTGAAATGCACCAGATCGACCGAGGCATCGGATTTCAGCAGGTTGCGCCAGACGCGTTCGCCCGCATGCGGCTCTCCGGACACCAGCAGCACACGCAGCCGGTCGCGCACACCGTTGATCTGCACGACGGCGGCATTGTTGCGGTCGGTCAGCTCGCTGTCCACCGCCGCCACCTGGAACTGCAGCACGTTCATCCCGCCATGCGGCAGACGCAGCGGCACCTGCAGATCCTCTCCCGTGGGCACGCTGAACTTCTGCGGCGGCGCACCGCCGACGGAAACCGTCAGCTCTGCGGTTTCTGCCAGATCGGCCGGCAGGGCACCCTCATCGTCGATGCGCAGCGTCAGCGTCACATCCTCGCCCAGAATGGCAAAGGCCGGGGCGTTGCGGACCGTCAGCCTGCGGTCCCAGTCGCTGTCCTGTCCGGTCAGCAGCACGTGAACGGGGGCGGGCATGGCGGGGGCGGCGGGCAGGTCATGGGCCTGCCCGTCGGTGATCAGGATGGCCCCGGCGACGCGGGCACGCGGTTCTTCGGCCAGGGCCTGGGCCAGCGCCGTCATCAGCAGCGTGCCTTCGTCATCCGGGGCATCGCCCAGGCGGATGATGCGCAACTCGGTGTTGGGCAGGGCCGCGACCTCTGCCTCGACCGCCGCCAGCGCCGCCGCCGTCTGGGCGGGGCGGTCGCCGATGCGCTGGCTGGCGCTGGCATCGACAACCGCCAGAACGATGTCCGGCAAAGGCGCGCGGTCTTCCCGCTGAAGCGACGGGTTGGCGATGGCCACAAGCAGCGCCGCCGCCGTCAACCCGCGCAGCCACCAGCCGGCCAGCCCGCGCCACAGCGCAACCGCAATACCCGTCACGGCAAGGCCCAGCGCCGCGTAAAGCACCGGCCAGGGCAGAAGCGGGTCGAAGACAAGCGTTCCCGTCACTGTCCCAGCCTTTCCAGAAGCGCAGGCACATGGACCTGGTCGGATTTGTAGTTGCCGGTCAGCACATGCATGATCAGGTTCACGCCGAAGCGGAAGGCGATCTCGCGCTGGCGTTCCCCGGCAAAGCCGCGGCCCACCGGGTAAAGGGGTGCGCCCGCGTCATCAACCGCCCAGGCCGAGGCCCAGTCATTGCCGCCGATGACCACCGGCGTCACCCCGTCGTTGAGGTTGCGGAACGGCATGCCTTCGATCTGTTCGGCATCCGGGGGCGATGCCTCGACCCAGACCGGCCGGCCTGCATGGCGGCCGGGAAAATCCTGCAACAGATAAAAGGTGCGTGTCAGGACATGGTCCGCAGGAACGGGTTCCAGCGGCGGCACGTCGAGCTGCGCGGCCAGTTCCTGCAACCGCCGCCCTTCGGGCGTTGTCCCGCCGAACCCCGCCACATCCGCATCGCGCGTGTCAAAGAGGATCATCCCGCCGGTGCGCAGATAGCGGTTCAGCGCCGCATAGGCCTCGGCCGAGGGCAGCGGCTGCGTGGCCGTGACCGGCCAGTACAGGAAGGGAAAGAAGGCCAGTTCGTCGCGGTTCAGATCAACGCCGATCGGGGCCGCAGGTTCGACAGACGTGCGCTCGGACAGCTTGCGGCCAAGGCCGCGCAGACCGGCCTCGGCCAGGGCATCAACCTGGGGATCACCCGTCAGCACATGGGCCAGAACCACCGCCGTCGTCGCCTGCAGCGCAAGCGCGTCGTCCTGTGCGCCACCCTGCTGCGCCTGCGCGGAAGGGGGCGCTGCAAGCAGGCACAGCGCCAGCATGGCAACGGCCCCCCCGGCCGCGCGCAGCCGGCCCGTCAGCCACAGCGACGCCACAATATCCGCCAGCAAAAGCGCCAGCGCCCCGCCAAGAAAGGCACCCTTCAGCGCCTGCTCACGGTCCGCCGCCAGACCTTCGACCGCGATGCGGTCAGGCCAGACCGCCGGCGCAAGGACCGTCTGCGGACCGATCACGTTCAGCGCAACGCGCCGGTCTGCCCCGGCGTAAAGCCCCGGCGGAAGCCCGTCGCGCGGGCCGGTGGCAAGGCCTTCGGCCAGAACCTCGCCCGCAACGCCGGCAACATCGCCTGCCTGCGCAACGGTGCCATAGGCGTCCAGCACCGCCCCGGGCACCCAGGTCTGCCCGGCAAGATCGCCCGCCCGGGGTGTGGCGGGGCGGGTGGACACCGCCAGCCGTTCCAGCATCTGCACGAAAAGGCCCGACAGCGGCAGGGTGGACCATTCGGCATTCGCCGTCACATGCACCAGCACCACCTGTCCCTGCCCCACCGGCTTGCGGGTGACCAGCGGCGTGCCATCGGTCAGGGCGGCAATGGTCCGGCCCGCAAGATCGGGATCGGGCTGGGCCAGAACCTGCGACCTGACGGTCACATCCGCCGGAACCGCAAGCCCGTGGAAGGGCGAGTTTTCGGGAAAGGGGGCAAGCGCCTTCGGCTCTCCCCAGCTCATCGCGCCGCCAACGGACCGCCCGCCCTCGCGCAGACGCACCGGCATCAGCGGGTCTTCCGCATCGCGGCTGACATCGCTGGCGGCAAGGCGCGGCCCGGCAAAGCGCAGCAGCAGGCCGCCCTTTTCCAGCCAGTCCAGCAGACCGTCGGCTTCTGCAACCGACAGTCGCCCGACATCGGCCAGAATGATGACATCGGGCGAGGCAAGCAAGACATCGTCAAGGGTGCCGTCGATCAGATCCGCCACCGGCGCCAGCGCCTGTTGCAGGTAATGGATGGGCGACAGCAACTGCAACCCCTCGCGGGTGCCGCCGCCGGCAATCAGGGCAACCTTGCGGCGCTTGAGGCTGTCATCGGTCAGGCTGACGGCCCCGGCGGACCGCAGGCCGACAATCTCGAACCGGGTCAGGCGGTTGCGCAACTCTGGCGGAAGCGACAGGTCTGTGACCGCTTCCGTCTCGCCCGCCCTGAACGCCACCCCGACACGGGCCAGTTCCCGCTCTGCCCCCGTCGGATCGGGGCCACGGGCCGAAACCTCGAATTCCGCTTCGCCCCCGGCTGCCGGACGCAGGGCGCGCACCTTGACCACGCCCTCCTCGAAAATCGCAGGCCGCAGGGCGACAACCGGGCGGGGGCTTTCAAACACGGTGACGGCCCCGCGCGTTTCCAGCGCGGCCAGCAGCTCCGCCCGCCCCGGATGATCCAGCCCGTCAGACAGCCAGAAGCTGTCAAACCCGTCCTGCGGCAGGACCGCCGCCCATGGGCCAAGGTCCGCAGGTGCCCAGGGCTGCGGGCCCAGCGCGCCGATGCGGCCTGTCCAGGCATTCGCCGCCTGGAACACGGGTGCCTGCGGCGCATCTGTCAGGCGCAGAACGGCGACGGGGCGTCCCGCCCGGCCGGCATCCTCGACCAGGGCCGAGGCGCGGTCGATCCGGCGCGGCCAGTCGCGTGCATCGGCCCAGCCGCCATCGAGCAGGATCAGCAGCGGGCCCGTCCCCGGCTGGCGGTCCTGCGGGTTCAGAACCGGCCCGGCAAAGGCAATGATCATCGCCGCAACAGCCAGCATCCGCAGCACCAGCAGCCACCACGGGGTCTTGTCGGTTTCGGCCTTGTCATCGGTCAGGCCCAGAAGCAGGGCCACGCCGGGAAACCGCCGCCGGAACGGGGCCGGAGGAACGGCCCGCAGCAACAGCCACAGGACAGGCAGCGCGGCCAGGGCCAGCAGCAGCCAGGGCGCGGTGAAGCCAAGGGGGCCAAGCACCAGCATCAGCGCCCCCGTTCCAGGGCAGCGTAAAGCCAAAGCAGGGCCGCCTGCGCCGATTCGCCGGTGTGATGGGTCAGGAAATGCCAGCCCGAGGCACGGCCAAGGGCCGCAAGGCGGTCTTTGCGTTCGGCCAGCCGCGCCAGATAGCGCGCCTTCAGATCGCCCGCCCGCAGCGTCTCATGGCGCAGCGTGCCGCCCATCGATTCAAAGATCGTGCGGCCGTCGAAGGGAAAGCTTTCCTCGGCAGGGTCCAGAACCTGCACCAGCGCACCGCGCACCCCCTTGTCCGCGGCGCGGGCGACCGCATCTTCGATGCCCGTCATCTGCCCCAGAAAATCCGACAGAAAGACAGCCCGGCCATGCGCGACCATGCCCGACACGACCGGTGCGCCGTAATCCGCAGGCGCATCGCCTGCCAGCGCCAGCGCCAGGCGGTCCACCTGTGCGCGTCCGGACCGGGGCGGGGCGGTATCGCCCGCAAGCCCCACACGCTCGCCGCCGCGCAGCAGCAAAACGGCAAGCGCCAGCGCCAGCAGCCGCGCGCGGTCGGCCTTTGGCGGGCGCGCCCTGTCGCCGGTAAAGGCCATCGACCGCGAGGTGTCGACCCAAAGCGTCACCGATTGCGCCGCCTGCCATTCGCGTTCCCGCACGAAATGCGAATCCGCCCGGCCCGACCGGCGCCAGTCGATCATCCGCGCGGAATCGCCCGCATCCGCAGGGCGATACTGCCAGAATTCATCGCCCATCCCGGCGCGCCGCCGCCCGTGCCCGCCCAGGATCACCGTTGCCGAAAGATGCTCGGCCGCGGCCAGCAGCGGCGGCAGGGCCTGACCAAGCGTTTCGGCCCGCGCCCGCAGGACAAGGTCTTGCGTCACGCAGCGGCCTCAAGGGCCGTGAGCCGGGCAACGACACTGTCGATCACCGCGCCAAGGCTTTCGCCCCGCGCCCGCGCGGCGAAAGTCAGCGCCATGCGGTGGATCATCACCGGGCGGGCCA
The DNA here is from genome assembly GCA_020251025.1 of Rhodobacter sp. Classification (GTDB taxonomy): domain Bacteria; phylum Pseudomonadota; class Alphaproteobacteria; order Rhodobacterales; family Rhodobacteraceae; genus Aliitabrizicola. The sequence continues at coordinate 84,142 of JADCDI010000081.1, forward strand.
GGGCGCGCACGTCATCGGCATCGGGTACAAGCCGCCCGTCCAGCAGCGCCCGCGCCCGCACCGTCAGCATCAGCGCCTGTGCCGCGCGCGGGCCGGGCCCCCAGCTGAGCACATCGGCCAGCGCCGCGCCTTCGGGTTCCTGAGGGCGGCAGGCGCGCACAAGATCCAGAATCATTCCGACCACCCGGTCACCCACCGGCATCCGGCGCAGCACGGCCTGTGCGGCCAGCAGGTCTTCGGCGGTAAAGACCTGGTGCACCTGCGCCTCTTCCGCCCCGGTTGTCGCAATCAGGATGTCCCGCTCGGTCGCCCGGTCGGGGTAGCCGACATCGACCTGCACCAGAAAGCGGTCAAGCTGGGCTTCCGGCAGGGGATAGGTGCCTTCCTGTTCGATCGGGTTCTGGGTGGCCAGAACATGGAAGGGCCGGCCCAGCGGGCGGTGCTGCCCCGCGATGGTCACCTCGTGTTCCTGCATGGCCTGCAGCAGCGCCGACTGCGTGCGCGGGCTGGCGCGGTTGATTTCATCGGCCATCAGAAGCTGGCAGAAGACCGGGCCTTCGATAAAGCGAAAGGCGCGGCCACCATCGGCCGATGTTTCCAGCACCTCGGACCCCAGGATATCGGCCGGCATCAGGTCCGGCGTGAACTGGATGCGGTTGCCCTTCAGACCCATGACGGTCGACAGCGTATCCACAAGGCGCGTCTTGCCCAGGCCCGGCAGGCCGACAAGCAGGGCGTGCCCGCCGCACAGCATGGCCGCCAGAACGAGGTCCACCACCTTTTCCTGACCGATGAAGCGGCGATTGATGCTGGCCTTTGCCTGCGCCAGCCGCTGGCCCAGAACCTCGATTTCGGCGACCAGGTCTTGTGGCGCGGCCATGACAATCTTCCTTGCAGGGTTATATGCGCATCTGAGCAAACTATCCCTTCGCATACAAATGGCAAAAGGACAAAGCGGACAAATGATTGTGAGACCTTCCGCTGACTCGGTTCTGGCCTCGGCCCAGGCTGCCGCGAAGAAAGGCCCGCCGCCGGTGCATCTGTGGAACCCGCCGTTCTGCGGCGATCTGGACATCCGCATCGCACGGGACGGCACATGGTTCTATCTGGGCACACCCATCGGGCGGCCCGGTATGGTGCGGCTGTTCTCTTCGATCCTGAAGAAGGAAGACGGCCGCTACTACCTTGTGACGCCTGTCGAAAAGGTGGGCATCCGCGTGGATGACGCCCCCTTTGTCGCGGTGGATTTCGAAAGAGAGGGCACAGGGCGCGATCAGGTCCTGACCTTTGTCACACAGGTGGGGGACCGGGCGGTTGCGGGCCCCGGTCACCCGATCCGGGTTCAGCGCGACGCCTCGGGCGCGCCCGCACCCTATATCCTGATCCGCAGCGATCTGGAGGCGCTGATCGACCGCAAATCCTTTTACCGGCTGACCGACCTGGGCTGCCACGAGGGCCAGGGCAATGAAAGCTGGTTCGGTGTCTGGTCTTCGGGGCGGTTCTTTCCGATGATCCGGTCGGAAGAGCTGCCGCAGGATGCGCCCTGACGCCGGTTGAGGCACCCCTTGCCGTTGCGGCGGGGATCACTATCATCCGCAGGCATCGCAGAGACCGGCCCGAAGAAAGTACAAAATGACCCCCGACGCCCCGGAAACCGAAGTGGTGAAGAGCTGGAAAGTGGCCTGCGACGGCGGCGAAGGGGCCCTGGGGCATCCGTGTGTCTGGCTGAGCATTCCCGAAGACAGGGGCTGGGTCGAATGCGGCTATTGCGACAAGCGCTATGTCCATGAAAGCCGGGTTGGTCCGGCGCGATGATCCGCCGCTGGTTCCGGCGTCTTGCGGTTCTACAGGGCCTCTTTGCACTCGCCATGCTGACCTATCTTGCCGCTGCGGCGGCAGGGGGCCTTTTGTCCAACGGCGCGCCGGTTCCGGCGCCGGGGGAAGATACCTATCGCATTGGTCTGTTTCAGGGCTCGCTTCACACCGATCTTCTGATCCCCGTCACCCCGGACGTGCGGGCGCGGTTTGCCTTTGTCCAGGACGCAGGCGTGCCCGTTCTGGACCCGCAGGCGGAATGGCTGGTGGTGGGATGGGGGTCCAACAGTTTCTTTGAAACCGTCGCAAGCGTATCGGACATCTCCGCAAGCATGATCTGGCGGTCGGCAACCGGCGACTCTTCGGTTCTGCGCATCGACCTGGCCGGGCGGATCGAGGATTTCAGCCGGATCACCCTTATGGCTTTGACGCCGGACCAGTTCAACGCATTGACCGATGCGATCCTGGACAGCTTCGCACAGGTGGCTGACGGCAGGCGCATTCCCTTGCCCTATGCGGGGTTCACGCCAACCGACGGCTTTTTTGCCGGTCGCGACCGGTTTCACATGGCCCGCACCTGCAATGTCTGGGTATCAGAGATGTTTGCACGCGCAGGCCTGCGGTTCGGGCGCTGGACACCGACCAATTATGCCGTGCGCCTGGCTTTCTGGCGGTTCGGGCCGCAGGATTAGCCGGTCCTGCGGGGCCGGGCCGGGTCTGGCAGCGGCGTCACCGGCGGGGCCAGACTGACCGGTATGTCCTGCGGGCCGCAGGGCAGCACCGCCTGGGGCGTTTTGCTTTCGCGCCGCAGGAATTCCGCCACATGCAAACCGGACCAGGACGTGACCGCCGCGCCCGTATTGGCCACCCCCTGCCCGATGGCTGTTCCGGTGTGTTGATCCTGATATCCGGTCGTGACGGTCACCGTCATCCCGTCGTCACAGCTGACCCGGGCTTCGCCGCGCCCCTGCCCGTTGTCTGATGTCCATGTGCCCGAACAGGCGACACCATCGCTGACCATCCCGGCAACGGTCCCCGTCCCGCGCCCGAAAGCGCGCCCTTCAAACCAGCGGCCTTCGGTGCCGAAACAGGCAAGGACGCGGCTGCAACTGGTCTGGTCATCGGTCAGGTCACAGCGCGTTTCACCCCCGGCAGGCACGGCCAGCGGAAAAACAAGCACGGCGACGGGTAGCAGACAGCGCATGAACATGCGAAGACATCACAGGGACAAAAGAACGGAAGCAATGATGGCGCAAAGCTTCGGCAGGGGCAACCACCTGCATCTGATCGACGGATCGGCCTTTATCTTCCGCGCCTATCATGCGCTGCCACCCTTGACGCGCAAATCGGATGGCCTGCCCATCGGGGCCGTGGCGGGCTTTTGCAACATGCTGTTCCGTTATGTCGAGAACAACCGGAAGGGCGATACCCCCACCCATGTGGCGGTGATCTTCGATCATTCGTCAAAGACCTTCCGCAATGAGATCTATCCGCTTTACAAGGCCAATCGCCCCGAGCCGCCGGAAGAGCTGCGCCCCCAGTTCCCGCTGACGCGCGAGGCGACGCGCGCCTTCAACGTGGCCTGCATCGAGACCGAGGGATTCGAGGCGGATGACATCATCGCCACCCTGGCCTGCCGTGCGCGCGATGCGGGCGGGCGGGTGACGATCCTGTCGTCGGACAAGGACCTGATGCAGCTTGTCGGCGACGGTGTGGAAATGCTGGACCCGATGAAGAACAAGACCATCGGCATCGCCGAGGTCGAAGAGAAATTCGGCGTGCGGCCTGACCGGGTGGCGGACGTGCAGGCGCTGACCGGCGATCCGGTGGACAACGTGCCGGGGGCACCGGGCATCGGCATCAAGACGGCCGCGCTGCTGATCCGGGAATTCGGCGATCTGGAAACGCTGCTGGCCCGCGCGGGCGAAATCCCGCAGGACAAGCGCCGCCAGACGCTGATCGACAATGCCGGCCAGATCCGCCTGTCAAGGCAACTGGTGCAACTGGATTGCAACGCCCCGCTGGATTTCACCCTGGAAGCGCTGGAAGTGAAAGAGCCGGAGCCTGACGTGCTGATGGGCTTTCTGGAGGCGATGGAATTCCGCAGCCTGACGCGGCGCGTGGCGGAAAGCCTGAAGGTGGCGGTACCCGCCGCAGCCGTGATCGCGCAGGCACCCGCTGACAGGGCCCCGGTGATCCATATTGCGCCGCAGCCCTTCAACCATGCCGGGTATGAGGTGGTCCGCGACCCCGCCGCGCTGGCCGCCTGGATTGCGCTGATCCGCGAGCGCGGCCATGTGGCGATCGACACCGAAACCACCAGCCTGGACGAAATGCGCGCCGAACTGGTGGGCATATCGCTGTGCGTCGAGGCGGGCCATGCCTGCTACATCCCCCTCGGTCACCGGCAGAGCGGGGGTGACCTGTTCGGGACGGTCGATCTGGTGGCGGGGCAGATGCCGCTGGACACCGCGCTGTCGATGCTCCGGCCGGTGCTGGAGGACGACTCGATCCTGAAGATCGGGCAGAACATGAAATATGACGCCAGGATTCTGGCGCGGCACGGCATTGCCGTTGCCCCCATCGATGACACGATGCTGATGAGCTATGCGATGCATGCCGGCTTGCACGGGCATGGCATGGATGCGCTGTCCGAGCAGTATCTGGGCCATGTGCCCATCCCGATCAAATCGTTGCTGGGGTCAGGCAAGGGCATGGTCACCTTCGACCGGGTCCCGGTGGAGGATGCGGTGAAATACGCCGCCGAAGACGCCGATGTGACGCTGCGCCTGTGGAAAACCTTCCGGCCGCAACTGCACAAGGCGCAGGTGACCACGGTCTATGAAACGCTGGAAAGGCCGCTGGTGCCGGTGCTGGCGGCGATGGAAATGGCCGGCGTGCAGGTGGACCGCGATACGCTGTCGCGCCTGTCAAACGCCTTTGCGCAGAAGATGGCGGGGCTGGAGGCAGAGATTCACGCGCTGGCCGGCGAAAGCTTCAACGTGGGCAGCCCCAGGCAACTGGGCGAAATCCTGTTCGACAAGTTCAGCCTGCCCGGCGGGGTCAAGGGCAAGACCGGGGCCTATGCCACCGGGGCCGATGTGCTGGAAGACCTGGCGGCAGAAGGGCATGACCTGCCTGCGCGGGTGCTGGACTGGCGGCAGTTGTCAAAGCTGAAGTCGACCTATACCGATGCGCTGCAGGACCATATCAACCCTGAAACCGGGCGCGTGCATACGTCCTATTCGCTCACCGGGGCGGTGACGGGCCGCCTTTCCTCGACCGACCCGAACCTGCAGAACATCCCCGTGCGCAGCGAAGAGGGCAGGCGGATCCGCGAGGCTTTCGTGGCCCCGCCCGGCAAGGTGCTGGTCAGCCTGGATTACAGCCAGATCGAACTGCGCATCCTGGCCCATATCGCCGGTATTCCGGCGCTGAAACAGGCGTTCCGGGACGGGCTTGACATTCACGCCATGACCGCGTCCGAGATGTTCAACGTGCCGGTCACGGGGATGGACCCGATGATCCGCCGCCAGGCCAAGGCGATCAACTTCGGTGTGATCTATGGCATCTCGGGCTATGGCCTTGCGCGCAACCTGCGCATTCCGCGCGCCGATGCCCAGGGCTTTATCGACCGCTATTTCGAACGGTTTCCCGGCATCAGGGAGTATATGGAGGCAACCGTCGCCTTTGCGCGCCAGACGGGCTATGTGCAGACGCTGTTCGGACGGCGGATTCACACGCCCGAAATCAACGCCAGGGGCCCCACGGCCGGCTTCGCCCGCCGCGCCGCGATCAACGCGCCGATCCAGGGGACGGCGGCCGATGTGATCCGCCGCGCGATGATCCGGATGCCCCGCGCCATCGCCGGCCTGCCCGCGACGATGCTGCTGCAGGTGCATGACGAATTGCTGTTCGAAGTGGCGCAAGACGCGGTGGACAGGGTGGTCGCCCGGGTGAAAGAGGTCATGGAAGGGGCTGCCGCCCCGGCCGTGCACCTGTCGGTGCCGCTGACGGTAGAGGCCGGATCGGGGGCAACCTGGGCTGCGGCCCATTGAAAGGACGATCCCGGGCAGCTGGACGGGATGCGCCGGGTCACCGCAGACCGCAGCACGGCGAAGGATCGCGCCCGGCACAGGGCTGGTCTGCGGGAAGGGGGCGGTGCGACCGGATCGGCATGCCCCGGCCCTTGGGGATGAAACGCAGGCAATGACGGCAGGGGGTGACGTTGCCGTCGGACCGGGCTGCGGCGGTCGGCTTCCGGGGGGAAGTGGCGTGAACAGGACGGGCATCCGGACCGCTGCCTCTTGCCCGCCCCGCCTGCCATCTGCCCCCTGACAGGGTGCTGAAGACGTGCCGGCCGCAGGGACTGCCTGGCCGGAAAGCGGGAAACGCTTCCACCCGGCACATCCTGACAGGGGCCGTCGCCCCTGTCCCGGCGCCGGACTGATCCTTGGGCCGCTGACACTCCCGGCCGCGCTGGTCTGCAGCGCACCGTCCCGCGCGGGCGGGGAAACGCGGGTCGCGTTTCCTGTTCCCGCCCCGACGGGCGAAGGCACTTTCACCTTTCCGCCCGCACCGACGACAGCGCCCTCACCGCCTCAATGGCAGGGGCTATCGCCCCTGCCACAGTGCTGCGCCGGGATCAGGACCGGCCGGGGGCCAAAGCCCCCGGCCAGCGCCCGCCCCGCCCACGGCGGGCGCTTCGCCCCCGCCGGGTCGGGCGCTGGCCTCTGCTTCTCCCGGACCTGCCGGTTTACGGGGCACCGTCGCGCGCGGGCGGGGGAAACGCGATGCGTTTCCTGTTCCC
>JADCDI010000082.1 GCA_020251025.1 Rhodobacter sp.
CCATTGCCCCTGCCACAGCGTCCCGCCGGGATCAGGACGGGCCGGTGAGCCAAAGCCCCCGGCCAGCGCCCGCCCCGCCACCGGCGGGCGCTGGCCTCTGTGCCTCCCGGACCTGACGGTCTGCAGGGCACTGTCGCGCGCCGGCGGGGGACATGCTCTTGCTTCACCCTGCCGGACCCTTGGCAGATCGATGCGGGTGTTTCCCGACGGTGCCCTTTCATCTTGCCGCAATCGGGCATGTGATCCTGCCCAAATTGCGGCAAGCTGCGCCGATTGCCCTGCGGTGCGACCGTCAGGGGGGCAGACCCTGCCGGCCGCACCCCGGGTTGGCGGATCGCAATATCGCTTCGGTTCCTGCGGGCGCGGCATGGCTTTTGCGCGCGCAACCGGCGTTCCCGACGGAAGGCGGCGCAGCCGGGCGGATGATGTGACGGACGCAGCCTGAGGCAGCGGCCTTTCCGGAAGGGAAGAAAGGCCGCAGGCACTGCCGGGCAGCTTGCCGCCCTTCCTTGCCGCCCCCTCAGACCCGCAGAATTTCCCTTTCCTTTCTGCTCCGGTCTTCTTATACGCGCACATCCGCCCGGACAGGGCGGACACCTCCAAGGGCCCTGCTGGACGACATCCCGGCTGCGGCCATGACCCTTTGAAACAGGAGACCCCGATGTCGATCACAGTCGAAGAAAAAGCCCGCCTGATCACGGACTACGCGACCAAGGCAGGCGACACCGGTTCGCCGGAAGTGCAGGTTGCGATCCTGTCTTCGCGGATCGCAACGCTGACCGAACATTTCAAGACCCACCGCAAGGACAACCATTCCCGCCGCGGGCTTCTGATGATGGTCGCGCAACGCCGCAAGCTGCTGGATTATCTGAAAAAGAAGGACGGGGCCCGCTACTCGGCACTGATCGCGCGTCTGGGCCTGCGCCGCTGAGGCCAGCCTGACGTGCCAGTGAAGCGTCCGGGCCGGAAGGCTCGGGCGCTTTTGCATCAGGAGAATGGTTGTGGTTGCGGTCGCGCCCCGGGATCATTACCTTCTGACCAGGGTGGATGTCCCGGATCGGATACTGAAGATGGCGAAAGCTGCTACCACAACGACGCAAGTCAACGGCGGTTTCATCAAGCGCGAGGGACGCTCCGGCAAGTTTGTTGAAGTCCGTACCGACAAAGGGACATCGCGATCAAGCGAGAAGACCGTGGCCGCAGCGAAGCTGGCCGCCGAGCTTGACCGGGACGCGCTTGCCAGACTGGCCAAGCGATAGGCGCACTATCGTCTGACCTTGGCAGATGCCCTTGATATCCACGCGCAAGCTTTGGAATTCGGCGGCCGACCCGGCATCCACAGCCTGCAAATGATCGAGTCTGCTCTTGGACGGCCTTACTCCGGGTATCATCGCTCCATCGCGCGAAAGGCCGCAGCACTTCTGCACAGCATGGTGGGAAATCATGGCTTTGTCGATGACAACAAGCGGACTGCATGGATGCTTGTAAGGGTCTTGCTCAGCAGAAGCGGCTGCGACCTGAAGCTTCATCCCGATACCAGGATCGACGACCTCGTGGTGTCGGTCGCTGACGGCACGATGACCTACGAGTCGCTCGTGCTGTGGTTCGGGACGAGGATCGTCCGCACCAGGCCCTGAAACGCCCACCCCTTCCCTTCCCCCCCCTTTTCCTGTATCGCGCCCCTCATCTGCGACGTGAGGCCCAAACCCCCGGGCCCGTGCATCAGGATTGGGGGCGGCGGCAATGGGGCCGCCAGATGTGTGGGGCAATGGCCAGGGGGCCTGCCCCCGAGGAAACGGAATATGTTCAACGTTATCAGGAAATCAATCCAGTGGGGCGACGAGACGCTGACACTGGAAACCGGAAAGATCGCGCGTCAGGCTGACGGCACCGTCATCGCCACGCTGGGCGAAACCAGCGTCATGGCCAATGTGACCTTCGCGAAATCGGCCAAGCCGGGTCAGGACTTTTTCCCGCTGACCGTGCATTATCAGGAAAAATACTATGCGGCCGGCAAAATTCCCGGCGGCTTCTTCAAGCGCGAGGCGCGCCCGTCCGAGAAAGAGACGCTGACCTCGCGGCTGATCGACCGGCCCTGCCGCCCGCTGTTCGTCGAAGGCTTCCGCAACGAAGTTCTGGTCATGGCAACCGTGCTGAGCCACGATCTGCACAATGAACCCGATATCGTCGCCATGATCGCGGCCTCTGCCGCCCTGACGATTTCGGGCGTGCCCTTCATGGGCCCGATTGGTGCTGCGCGTGTCGGCTTCTCGAACGGTGCCTATGTGCTGAACCCGTCGGTCGATGACATGCAGAGATTGCGCGGCAACCCCGAGCAGCGGCTGGACCTTGTCGTGGCCGGCACCAGAGACGCCGTGATGATGGTGGAATCGGAAGCTTATGAACTGTCCGAGGCCGAAATGCTGGGGGCCGTGAAATTCGGCCATGCCGCAATGCAGCCGGTGATCGACCTGATCATCGACCTCGCGGAAGTGGCGGCGAAAGAGCCGTTCGATTTCCAGGCCCCCGACTACTCGGCGCTTTATGCCAGGGTCAAGGCCGCGGGCGAGGCGCAGATGCGCGCCGCCTTTGCGATCCGCGACAAGCAGGAGCGTACCACGGCCATCGACGCCGCCGGGGCCGCCATCGTTGCCGCCCTGTCGGAAGAGGACAGGGCCGACCACAACCTTGGGGCGGCGATCAAGAAGCTGGAAAGTTCGATCCTGCGCGGCGACATCATTTCGGGCGGTGCCCGGATTGACGGGCGCGACACCAGAACGGTGCGTCCGATCATCGGCGAAACCGGTATTCTGCCGCGCACCCATGGCTCTGCCCTGTTCACAAGGGGCGAGACGCAGGCGCTGGTGGTGACCACCCTGGGCACCGGCGAGGACGAGCAGATCATCGACGCCCTGCACGGCAATTCGCGGTCCAACTTCCTGCTGCACTACAACTTCCCGCCTTATTCGGTCGGGGAAGTGGGCCGTGTCGGCAGCCCCGGACGCCGCGAGATCGGCCATGGTAAGCTGGCCTGGCGGGCATTGCAGGCGGTTCTGCCGGCGGCGACCGACTTTCCCTATACCATCCGCGTCGTGTCCGAGATCACCGAATCCAATGGCTCGTCCTCGATGGCGTCGGTCTGCGGCGGATCGCTGTCGATGATGGATGCGGGCGTTCCGCTGAAGGCACCGGTGGCGGGCGTGGCAATGGGTCTGATCCTGGAAGAAGACGGAAGATACGCCGTCCTGACCGACATTCTGGGTGATGAAGACCATCTGGGCGACATGGATTTCAAGGTGGCGGGCACCCAGAACGGCATCACCAGCCTGCAGATGGACATCAAGGTTGCGGGCATTACCCCTGCGATCATGGAACAGGCGCTGGCACAGGCCAAAGAGGGGCGTCTGCACATCCTGGGCGAGATGAACAAGGCGCTGTCGGCGCCGCAGGGCTTCAGCGAATATGCGCCCAAGATCGAAACGCTGACCATTCCCACCGACAAGATCCGCGAAGTGATCGGGTCTGGCGGAAAGGTGATCCGCGAGATTGTGGAAACCAGCGGTGCCAAGGTGGACATCAACGATGATGGCGTGATCAAGATTGCGTCCAGCGACGCGGCTGCGATCAAGCGCGCCCATGACATGATCTGGTCGATCGTGGCAGAGCCGGAAGAAGGCAAGATCTACACCGGCCGCGTCGTGAAACTGGTCGATTTCGGGGCTTTCGTGAACTTCTTCGGCAAGCGCGACGGTCTGGTCCACGTCTCTCAGATCACCGGCAAACGGCTGAGCCACCCGAACGAATACCTCAAAGAAGGCCAGGAGGTGAAGGTGAAGCTTCTGGGCTTTGACGACCGCGGCAAGGTCCGCCTTGGCATGAAGATGGTCGATCAGCAGACCGGGGCCGAGATCGTTGAAAAGGCCGAAACCGAGGCGTGACAGACAACGTGCGCCTGGCAGCAAGGCCCCGGTGGAAACGCCGGGGCCTGTGCCTTTTCTGCCCATGCCATAAGGGGTGGATTGTCAGCAACAGATGCTGTCGCCCTTGAGAAAGGAAAGATGAACCCGAACCGGTCATCAGGCGGCTGGATTGACCACGGGCGGGGTGCCCGAAGACATGCAGAAACGCCCTTGAGCGGGCGCTTTCCTGCGCAGGGTCCTGCGGCTTGCCCTGCAAACAGGCCGACAAGGTCGCAGGCCCGTTCCGGCCACCGCAATGCCGGACCCGCGTCAGGCTTTCCGCCCCTGGTTCAAATCGGAACCGCCATCCCGGACCGTCTTGGCAAGGCCTGAAGAAGGCGTTCCATCAGTCCGAAGTGCAGTCGATAGGTCGCTTTGGACAGGCAGGCCGAAATGATCCGCCGCAGGATTTCGGTCTCCCTCGCTTCGTCGAGAAACGCCTTGATATAGCGCTTGCCGTTCTGGGCGATCTCTTCGCAGGCATCGGGATGGGTCAGGCACCAGTCAAAGACCTCTTCGATGTCCGAGAGGTCATCCTTGACCGGGATATAATGCTCGAAGGCGACCAGTTCGCCCTCGCAAGCCCAGCTTTCGCAGGTTGGGCGGGGCATCAAGACAGCCGAATTGGAGAACAGCATCCACTTCAGCCCTGTGGCCACGTCATTGCCCTCCAGCGACAGCAGGTACCTGGACTGCAACTGTTGCCGCAGATCAAGCGGCGGGCGCAGACGGGCACGCAGAGTGTCCAGCGGAATGTCCGAATTCGTGTCATCCACCTGCACGATTCCGCTGTATCCGACATCGATGTCCGCGCGGCCGGTGCCCAGCCTTGCGACGTGGAGCCTGCTGGAACAGGCAGACCGCCCATCCCAGGATTTGAACGGTCCGGTCGTGACGCCCCGCCAGACCAGACGATCCGTCTTGTCGCGAAACGGGATATCGTTTTGTGCAACGATGCGGATATCACCCCAGTGTCGGCGCCGGTCCAGCGGCAGCAGGACACATGGGGAATCCCGGTCCTGAATCATCCGCGATTTCACGAAAACCGGAATCGGAAACCGCGAGCGACTGTCGCCGGGAAATAAGGCAAATACGGCATCAGACTGCACCATCCGCACCAATGCCTGCGCCTCGCGGACATAATACTTGTAACGCGCCCCGCGAAATTCGCTTCTGCTGTATCTGTCTGCGTACCGCCGGAAGATTGCGCACGGGTTTCACGGGCCCCACAGATCACGGTGCCATGGTCGTTATCATCCGCGTCAGGGTCTTGCGAAAAATCTGCAAGACCCCCCAGACACACCGCTATCCTGCGCTCGTCGAACGCCGAAAGCTCCATCCGGTCCCGTCCTTCCGTCTGCCTGCCTGCCTCGCCTTGGACGCCAAGGCAATCGCTGTCGTCAATAGCCGAAGTTCCGCCCGGCGTCATCCCGTGTACAGAGCCCTGACAGGGCTATCGCCTTGGGTCGGGCAAGGCATGGGTCCTTACCGCCGATATCCGGCGCGTCGCCCGCCAGCTCGCAGCGATATGAAAACGTCCGGGCAGTTTTCAATCGGGGTCTGATCGACATTCCTGTCCGGGACCCCGCGAAAACTGCGGGGGCTCAGTCTGCGGTCCCGGCGTGCTGGTCACGGGCCGTTCCTTCGGCAACCTCGACCGCCGCCGCAGCCTTGCCGACAGGCTCCAGGACGGCCCCCTTGGGCAGTGACCTCTTGAATTGATCGATCATCGCCGGATGCACGCCTTATCCGGCGGCCGGTTCCGGCACCCTGTGCTCTGCGCTCGTGGCTTCCAGCGCCACAGGTGCCTTGAACGCCGCGTTATGGGTGCATCACATTCCGGCATATCCTGATCTGCCCGTTCCTGCAGACCGGCAGACCTCAGACCGCAGTTTGCGATATTGTCCGGTTTTCCTAGGCTCAGGACTCATATCCGGAACAAGACGATTGCTGCCAGCACGCATGCGGACAGGAAGATGTCGGCGCGTCGGTCAAAGCGCATGGCGATCCTGCGCCAGTCTTTGAGTCGACCGAACATGTTTTTGACGTTGTGGCGTTTTCTGTAGAGGACAGCGTCGTGCCCGATTTGCACCTTGCGGTTTTTCCGTGACGGAATGCACGGTGTTATCCCCTTTTCAATCAATGTGTTACGGAACCAATCTGCCCTCGCCAGCGGTCTCGGACCGGTGGCGACGCGCTGGCTCGATAGCCCCGATCCGCCAACAAGACCTTTGCCTGCGGCATCACAGACAACAGCGCCGCTGCGCCGGTGTAGCCGCTGGTCTGCCCCGCGCTCAGAAACATCTGAACAGGCCGCCCAAGACTGTCGCAAACGACGTGGAGCTTCGAGTTCCGACCCCCCTTTGTCAGCCCGATCAGCCGAGAGCGCCCCCTTTTTTCCGCAGGCTGGCTGCGGTGCGGTGAGCCTTGAGATATGTCGCGTCAATCGTGATCATTTCCGTTTCGGCCTCCTGCCTGACCAGTTCCAGCAGGATCCGTGCAAACACCCCTTTCTGGCTCCAGCGAAACCAGCGATTGTAGAGCGTCTTGTGCGGGCCATAGATCGCAGGCGCATCCCGCCAACGCAACCCATTGCGATTGACAAAGATAATGCCGCTCAACACCCGTTTGTCATCCACGCGCGGAACCCCGTGCGACACAGGAAAGAACGGCTTCAACCGCTCCATCTGCGCGTCGGTCAGCCAGAACAGATCACTCATGCGACACCTCCCTGATGTCACAAGTGAATCAGTGGATCGCGCCGAAAACAAGCGGATTAATGAGGTCTGAGCCTAGTAGAACTGGCAGTCGACTAAACGGATCCATCGACGCTTCCGGCCGAAAGCTGCCCTTCGGTCGCTGATGGTGCGAGGTCGATCTTGTGATGACACATCCCTGATCACGAAACCGCGACCCAGGTAACGCACCGGCTCCTCTCTGCGAACTGCTTGTTGAAGGGCAGATGGCCTTTCCGGTTCGACAGGGAGATTGACATGACTGCGATGACGTCCCGCTTGGTCCTTCGTGCTTCTCTGGCCTGCGCGCTTGGCGCGATGGCCGTGACGCCCGTGATGGCCGAAGAGATGGAGAAGTGCTTCGGCGTGGCGCTGGCCGGGCAGAATGACTGTGCGGCGGGGCCGGGCACGACCTGTGCCGGCACCTCGAAGGTCGACTATCAGGGCAATGCGTGGAAGATGGTTCCGGCGGGCACCTGCCTGACCATGGAACTTCCGGCTGCCGAGGATGGCATGGCGCGGAGCGGATCGCTCGAAGCGCTGGAGCGGGATGTTCCCAAGGCCTGACCCACGGGGCGCGCGGGTTGTCCGCGCGCCCGTTTCCATCTTGTCGGACACGCCATGACCACAGCCTCGCTACCCCCTCTGCCCGGAGTCGGCTTCAAGCCCGAGCATTTTGCCGCGATCCGGCAAGATGCGGCAGGGATCGGTTTCTTCGAGGTGCATGCCGAGAATTACATGGGCGCAGGTGGCCTGCCCCATGCGCAGCTGGAGGAGATCCGGGCTGATCACGCTCTTTCGGTTCACGGCGTGGGCCTGTCCATCGGCGGGGCGCGCGGGCTGGATGCTGACCATCTGGCGCGGGTGAAGCGGCTTTGCGACCGCTATGAGCCCGAAAGCTTCTCCGAACATCTGGCGTGGTCCAGCCACGGGGCGGAATATCTGAACGACCTGTTGCCGCTGCCATACACCGACGAGACGCAACGGCTGGTCTGCGACCATGTCGATCAGGTGCAGGCCGTGCTGGGTCGGCGGTTGCTGCTGGAAAACCCGGCGACCTATTTGCGTTTCGCGCAATCCACAATCCCGGAGACAGAGTTTCTGGCCGAAGTGGCACGGCGGACCGGGTGCGGGCTTCTACTCGACGTGAACAACGTCTTCGTGTCCTGCACCAATCACGGCAGCGATCCTCGCGCATGGCTCGCGGCTTTCCCGCTGCATCTGGTGGGAGAGGTTCATCTTGGCGGGCATGACGTGGAACAGCTGCATTCCGGCCCGCTGCTGATCGACAGCCATGGCGCTGCGGTGGCGGATCCCGTCTGGGCCCTGTTCGCCGAGGTGATCGAAAGGGCCGGACCAATGCCTACCCTTGTCGAATGGGACAACGACCTGCCCGACTGGTCCATTTTGGCTGCCGAGGCGGCGCGGGCGGGCGAGATATTGGCGAAGGGGGGGCTGGGTCTTGCGCGCGCATCGTGACTTCGTCGCGGGTTTCGACGCGGCGCTGCGGGGCGGGCCTATACCTGGGGGGCTGGTGGCGCGCGATCCGGCGGAGGTGGAGCCGCGCTTTGCCGTTTATCGCAACAACGTGGCCGTGAGTCTGGGCGAGGCTTTGGCGAGCCGTTTTCCTGTAATCCGGCGGTTGGTGGGCGAGGCATTCTTTGCCGCAATGGCGCGGCTTTATGCTGAAACGGACCGCCCGAAATCGCCTGTTCTGGCCGAATGGGGTGCGGGGTTCGCGGGGTTTCTGGAGGGGTTTCCGCCGCTGGCGGTCTATCCCTATCTGGGGGATGTGGCGCGGATCGAATTTGCGCGGGGGCGGGCGTTCCATGCGGCGGATCGGGGGCCAATCGATCCGGCTGCCATTGTGGGGGCTGACCCGGAACGGGTGCGGTTGGTGCTGCATCCCTCGGTCACGCTTCTGGCGCTTGCCCATCCTGCGGTGTCCATCTGGGCGCGGAACCAGCCGGGGGGGGAAGGGCTGCCGCTCGGCAAGGGACCGGAGACCGCGCTGATCCTGCGGGATGCGGCGTTTCAGGTGCCGGTGCGGGCGGTGGGCGCGGGGGATGCTGCGCTGCTGCGGGCGGTTCTGGATGGGGAACGTTTGGCCGTCGCAGCGTGCAACGCGCTGGGTTCGGAGGCGGGGCATGATCCGCAGCCGATGCTCGTGTCGCTGATGCAGGCAGGAGCCATTGTCGACGCAAAGGAGTGAGGCCCGATGATCCGGAAGCTGAACCTGACCCTTTCCGCCTTTCCCGACGCGCTGGTTGCGCTGATGCTGCGGGTCTTTCCGGCGCTGGTCTTCTGGCAGTCGGGGCAGACGAAGGTGGAGGGGTTCTCGATCAAGGACTCCACGTGGTTCCTGTTCGAGCATGAATATGCCCTGCCGCTGATCCCGCATGAGGTGGCGGCGGTGATGGCGACGGTGGCAGAGAACCTTTTGCCTGTGCTGCTGATCCTTGGCCTGTTCACGCGAATTTCGGCGCTTGGCCTGCTGGGCATGACGGCGGTGATCCAGATCTTCGTCTATCCCGATGCGTGGATAACCCATGGCCTCTGGGCCGCGCCGCTGCTGGCGGTGGTGGCGCGGGGGCCGGGGCGGTGGTCGATCGACCATCTGGCGGGGATTGACCGAGGCGAGGAGGGCTGATGGATCTGATCTTCGCCTATCTCGCGGGATTGCTGACGCTGATCAACCCCTGCGTCCTGCCGGTACTGCCCATCGTGGTGGCGAGCAGTCTGCAGACCGATCCGCGTGCGCCGCTGGCCCTTGCGGCGGGGATGGGGCTTTCCTTCGTCGCGGTTGGCACGGGCGTGGCGGCCATCGGTCCCGCAGTCGGCATCTATCCCGACGACGTGACGCGAATTGCGGCGCTGGTCATGGTGGGGTTCGGGTTGGTAATGGTCCTGCCTGCATTGGGACGCAGGTTCTCCATGGCTTCGGCCGGGATCGCAGCGGCTGCGGATGCCCGCATCGCCGCCACGCCGCGCGGGATAGGGGCTGAGTTCGCGGGCGGCGCGCTGCTGGGCGCGGTCTGGAGCCCCTGTATCGGCCCCACCTTGGGCGCGGCCATCGCCTTGGCCAGTACCGGCGAAAGCCTTGGCAACGCCGCCGCTGTCATGGCGGCGTTCGCCGGGGGCGTGGCAACGCTGATCCTCGCCGCGGCCTATGGCCTGCGCGGTTGGCTGCGGCGGAACGTGGCGCGTGCGGTGGCGCTGTCTGCCCGTGCGCGGCCTGTGATGGGCTGGGTCTTCATCGCCGTGGGGGGCGCGTTGTTCCTTGGCCTGAACCACATCCTCGACGAGGCCGCGCTGCGCCTTCTGCCCGCGTGGCTTGTCGATCTTTCCGTCAGCATCTGAAAACCAGAAAGGTATCTCATGAACCGCCGAACGCTGCTTGTGTCCTCCGCCGCCCTTCTGCTCGCCCCTCCGCTGCGGGCTGAAGAACGGACCTTCTACACCCCCGGTCTGGTCGAGGCGGCGATGGATGCGGGCGAGGTGGTGGTGCTGGATTTCTGGGCCAGCTGGTGCAGCACCTGCCAGGCGCAGGAGCGTGTGATCGCACGGCTGATGGCCGACAATCCGGACTATGGCCGGAAGATCCGGTTCATCGTGGTGGATTGGGACGAATATGGCGAGGGTGAGTTGTCCCGCGCGCTGAAGATCCCGCGTCGGTCCACCCTTGTCGCGCTGAAGGGGCGCGAGGAGATCGCGCGCATCGTCGCAGGCACAGGCAAGGCCGAGATCAAGGCCCTCTTCGATGCAGCTCTGGCCGCGGCAGGATGACGGCCGTATGACCGCGGCTTTCGCCCTTTCACCAAGGATTGACTGTGCCTGTCTGCCCGCCTCGGCTAGGGTCGCCGCGTCCAAGGGTGGAGGGTCGGTTGCAGCAGGACGAGCTATGGGAATTGCTGCTGGCCCGGGCCAATGACGGGGACGGTGCCGCCTTCGCGCGGTTCCTTCATGCCGTGACGCCGACGCTGCGCGCCGTGATCCGCCGCAGGGGTGACGGTTTGCCGCCGGACCAGCACGAGGACGTCTTGCAGGAAGTGCTGCTTGCGATCCACCTGAAGCGGCAGACTTGGCGGCGGGATGCGCCGGTCAGGCCGTGGCTTTACGCACTGGCCCGCTACAAGGTGGTCGATGCGTTCCGGCGGCGCGGGGCAAGGGTCGACCTGCCAATCGAGGAGTTTGCAGATGTGCTGCCGGAGGAGGAAGGTTCTGCTCCCCTCTCCGGGCGGGATGCCGAGGTGATGCTGCGGTTGATAGACACGCGATCCGCCATGCTGGTCAGGGCGGTTGCGCTGGACGGAAAGACTACCGAGGAGGCGGGCGAGGCGGTCGGAATGACGGCGGGCTCGGCACGGGTCGCGCTGCACCGGGCGATGCGGCGGCTGTCGGGGCTCGCCGAAAGGATGATGAAATGACGGACAGGCGAAGCACCGAAGACCTTATCCGGGGCCTCGCGGCTGCTCCCGTGCCTGCGCGGTTCTCGCCGGGTGTCGCGGTTTGCGGCATGGCGGGTTTAATGCTAGGCGGATTGGCGCTGTATTTTGCCGTATTCGGCCTTCGACCCGATCTCGGTTCCGCTTGGACACATCTGTCGGTGCAGGCCAAGAGCATCCTTCCCGCGCTGCTGTCCCTGTTGGCCATCTGGTTGGCCTTCGTATCCGCGAGGCCTGAAGGGCGCGTCCCCCTCTGGCCGCTTGCCATTCCGGTCCTTCTGGCCATCGCGTTGGCCCTGTTCCGCATCGCAACTGCCGATGGGGCGCTGGTCGCCGAAGCGATCGGTCAGACGGCGCTGGCCTGCCTCGCCTCCATCGCGATGGTATCTGCGCTTCCGCTGGTGATCGGCATCGCCTTTCTCCGCCGGTCTGCCCCGACGCGGCCCGTCCTGACGGGCGCGCTGCTGGGTGTGGCGATCGGCGCGGGCGTCGCAGCGGGCTACGCCCTGCATTGCACCGAGGACTCGCCGCTGTTCTTCGTGTCTTGGTATGGACTTGCGATCGGCATTGTCGGAGGAGTCGGCGGATTGCTGGGGCACCGGTTCTTGCCGTGGTGATGCTGCCGACGATCGGCTCTGTTGCGCAAATCACCTGACGACCGAGGTACCCCTTTCCCCGGACAGACTTATCCCACGGCCTCTGTGACGGGGATGCCGAGCGCGGTGTAGCCGTTGAGGACGCCTATGCGGACCTGGAGTTCGGCAACCTGA
>JADCDI010000083.1 GCA_020251025.1 Rhodobacter sp.
AGCCCCGGCGCTTGAGCGCTTCGTTATAAGCCGGCCAGTTCCTGGTTCTGTAGGTCGGGGGTGTGTGTCTGCTCATGCAGACCAGCTACCACACTGGATTCACCAGATGAATCCCTCACGGGATTTGTGCAACAGAGCCATGTAGGGGCGCAAGCGCTCGCGCAAGGCCAGAAGGTGACGGGCGGCCTCCAACACATCGGGGCCACAGCTCCGGACTTTGTCGTCGCACCCGGTTTCGGTGAAGAAAAGGAACACGTCGCGCGGACCGTAACCGACGGGTTCCCCCGGCGGCGAAGGGGGCACGCCATCCCGGATGCGGAAGCCGTGCAGGCGGCAGATGGGCGAGAAGACCCCGAATTCGAACCAGCGGAGAAGAAGCTCGAGGAAGGCAGGGTCGCGCCCGTGGCCTTTGTAGAAGCCGTCGATGCCGGTTTTCCACCAGCCGATGCCGCTGGCCGCGGCGTGGCAGCCGGCGGCGATCTGGTTGCGAAGGTCCTTCCAGGTCGACCAGACATCGCCCGACCACAGGATGATCGGGGCCTTCTGCCCCCGGCCCAGTTAGGGCGGGTCAGCAGGACCGCATCGGTCATTCTCTCTTCCTGCAGCCCCTGCGCATAGCGGTCGGCGTGAAGCCTGGAGTATGCCGACAGCATCTCGGCCCCGTTGCCCAGGCAGGTGCAGATGGTCTCGGCATTGGCAGGACGGATCTCGGGTTCGCAGCTGTCAAGCCAGACGTTGCGGAAACCGCGCTTGAGATAACCCTCTTTGACCCGTGGCCAAAGACAGGCACGCGCGGCGGGGTTGAAGGCATCGTAACAGGTCAGGAAATGAAGGCCATAGGGGTCCTTGTCGGGGAACATGTTCACCGCCGGTACGCCCCGTTCGGTGCGCAGGATCATGCCGGCCTCGCGCATCTCCTTCGAGGTCTCGGCGTTCAGCCCGACGGTGGGCCAGATGGAAAACATCGTCTCCACCTCCATGTCGGACAGGTCCCGGATCAGGCCCTCGGGATCGGGCCAGTCCTTTGGGTCGAACTTCCATTCGCCGACCCGTATCCAGGCGAAGAAGTCGATCACGATGCAGGACAAGGGCAGGCCCGGTTGCTTGTGCTGGCGGGCCACCTCCAGAAGCTCGGCCTGTGTCCGGTAGCGCAGCTTGCACTGCCAGACGCCGGTGGCCCAGCCGGGCAGAATCGGCGGACGTCCGGTGGCATCCAGGTAGCGCGCCAGAAACGCGGCGGGTCTGTCGCCGGCGCAGATACAGCAGTCGAGACCCGGCGTGGCATCGGCCCGCCAGAGGGTGATGTTCGTGGCAAAGTCGCAGCGGCCCACGACAGGGTTGTTCCACAGAAAGCCGAAGCCTCGGGAAGAGATGACGAAAGGGATGACAACATGGCAGTTCAGATGAACAAGCGCGGTCAAGGCACCCTTAAGGTCCAGCCGCCCGTGCTGCGGCTGGCCAAGTCCCATCAGGCGTTCGCCGTAACAGGCCGCAAAGGTCGCCTCCAGCTGAAAGCTTCCCGAGGCAATCGGCTTGAAGGCGCGGGGTCCGGGGCCGGCAAAATGGCTGCGCGTTTCGGCCAGAAGCTCTTGCCCCGTCACGGTATCGACATAGCGGATCACCACCTCTTTCGGTTGATCGGCACCATGGCGGGGAACAACCTTCAACTCGGCCCGGATGCGACCGTTGGTGATGCTGGCGCGGGTGCCGTCGATCCGGATTTCGGGGCTGGCGGGCACAGGGGCAGCAGCGCGGTCACATGCGGCTCCGCCATCATCAGGCCGGGACGGGCGCGGGTGCGCAGCGCGTCCTGACCATGCGCGTCGATCCGCAGGGTTTCGCTGCAGATCCGTGCCACCGGTGCGCCACCCCCGATCAGGAAAGGGGTCATCCGTCACCTTGGGTGAAAGGTCAGGTTCAGCCGGGCAAAGCCCTGGGACCGGACGATCCCGCCGATGTCGCGGGTGCCGGGGACAGCTTCGTTCAGATCGATCCGCCCGACCCGTTCGGTCAGCGCCGCCAGAAGGGAACGGATCACAGCCCGGGCATGGGCCGCACCCAGACAGGCATGGTCGCCCGCGCCAAAGCCCACATGCGGGTTTTGCGCCCGGTCGATCCGCAGGGTCAGCGGATCGTCAAAGGTCGTGTCGTCGAAATTGGCCGCAGCCCAGCACAGCGAAATCCGCTGCCCGGGCTGGCGCGGCACCCCGGCAACCTCATCCGTCCGCGTGCAGATGCGGCCGATATGGGTAAGGGGCGAGAAGAAGCGCACAAACTCCTCGGACGCCTTCGGCAAAAGGTCCGGCGCGGCGCGCAGGCGGTCAAGGTCGGCGGGGCTGCGGGCCAGGTGCCACATCGCCCCGGACATCGTGTGGATCAGCGTGTCGCGCCCGCCCGCAAAGGCCACATGGGAAAACCCCAGTTTCTCGTCACGGGTCAGGGGGCGTCCGTTCAGGCGCAGGCTGGCAAGATGGTCGAAAAAGGTTGCGCCCGCACCATCGCGGCCGGCGTCCACATAGCCCTCGATCCGGCGCATCAGCATCGCGGCCTTTTCGGGGTCGTTCCGGCCCTTTGACTTGAAGGCATGAAGGCCCCAGCCCGTCCAGACATCAGCCTCGGCGGGGGGAAGACCGAAAAGCGCCGCCAGCGCGCGGGACTGGATGGGCAGCGAGACCGCGCGGACGACATCGACCGGCCCCGTATCCAGCGCGGCTGTCACACAGTCCCGGGCGATGTCCGCGATCCGGGCGGCAAGGGTGGCATCCTCCAGCGGGCGGCGGAACCAGTCCTTCACCAGGTCCTTGTAGGCACCATGGGCGGGGGGATCGATTTCGATGGGAAGCTGGCGCAGACTGCGGATGTCGGTCTCATCGGGCACGGGCACGCGCCCGGGGCCGTCATTGGAAAACCGCTGCCAGTCGCGGGCGGCAGAACGGATGTCGCGCCAACGCGTCAGGACGGGCATCACCTCGCCGTTGAAGTCGCCCGCATATCCGCCCGATGCACGGGCCGGGCCGAAAGGGTCATAGCCGGGGTCTTCGGTCATTTCCGCCTCATGAAGCCGCCATCGACGAACAGCTCTTCGCCGGTGATGAAGCTTGCCGCGTCTGAAAGCAGAAAGGCAATCGCTTCCGCCACTTCCCGGGGCCGGGCCATGCGGTTCAGGATATGCGCGGCCTTGGCGCGTTCCCGGATCGCCTCGCCATCCGGCAACAGGGCCAGCGCACGGTTGGTGAAACCGGTGTCGACCCAGCCGGGACTGACCGCGTTCACCCTTATGCCCCGGGGCGCGAACTCGCCGCTTGCGGCGCGCATCAGCCCGATCACGGCACCCTTGGAGGTGTGGTACGCAACCGACCCGTCGGTGGCGATATGGGCCGAGACCGATCCCATCAGGACAATCGCGCCACCATTCCGCAGATGCGGCGCGGCGTGTTTCATCGCAAGCATGGTGCCGCCCGAGTTCACTCTCAGAACCCGGCGGAACTCTTCCCACGGCTGGTCGGTGACCCGGCCCATCGCATGGGTTCCGGCGATGCAGGCCAGACCGTCCAGCGGTCCGGCCTGCGCCATCGCCTGCGCCAGGGCGGTTTCATCCATCAGGTCAAGGGTAAGGGACAGATCAGCCTCGGGTGAGGGCGCAAGGTCAATGCCCACGGTCCGGTGCCCGGCAGCCCGCAGGGCCCGGCAGGTCGCCCCGCCGATGCCCCCCGCCGATCCGGTGACAACACAGGTTCCCATCAATGCACCCGCATCAGCCCGCCGTCGACGAACAGGGTCTCGCCGGTGACGAACGAGGCTTTGGGCGATGCCAGCCAGACAATCGCCGCCGCCACTTCGGAAGGCTCCGCCATGCGGCCCAGAAGATGCGCGGCCTTCGCCCTGGCCTGCAGGGCGTCAGGGTCTGCGGCCGTCTTCAGCGCGGCGGTGGTGAATCCGGCGGCAACCCAGCCGGGGGCAACCGCGTTCACGCGGATCGCCGGGCCGACCTCGCCGGAAAGCGCCCAGGTGAAGCTTTCGACTGCGGCCTTGGTCGCCACATAGGCGGGGTAGTCAGGGCTGGCGACATGGCCCGAAATCGACGCCATGTTGACGATGGCCGGTGCCCTGCCCGTCATCAGCGGGATCGCATGCTTGCAGGTCAGGAACATGGCACCCACGTTCACGTCCATCATGCGGTCCCAGTCCTCGATGCGCATCTCGCAGACCGGGGCGCGGTGGTTGATCCCGGCGATGTTGGCAAGTGCATCGATGCGCGGAAAGCGGGCGGCGATGGCGGCGAAGGTGGCGGCCACCGCCCCCGGATCGGAAAGGTCGCAGGACAGCGCCAGCCCCCCGCCCCCCGGGGGCAGCGCGGCAGCCTGGCGATCCAGCAGCACCAGCGCATGCCCCGCATCGGCAAAGGCCCGGGCGGTGGCCGCGCCGATATCGCCTGCGGCACCGGTGACGACTGCAACCCTCATCTGACCCGCGCGCCTCCGAAGCGGTGGGCGACCATGGTCAGGATGATGACAAGGCCAAAGATGAAATCGGTCCAGAAGCCTGCAAAGCCCGCCCCCACGGCGCCGGACGGAATCAGCGTCACCGTCAACGCGCCGAAGAAGGCCCCCCAGATCGTGCCGACCCCGCCCCATGTGGGCGTGCCGCCGACGAACAGTGCCGCCAGCGCAATCAGAAGATAAGCCTTCCCGCTGGTGGGAAACCAGACCATGTTCGCCGTCTGCACCAGGATTACCCCGCACAAGGCCGCCGCAAGACCCGACCAGACAAAGACACCCACACGGATGCGGTCGATGTTGATCCCCATCTGGCGGGCGCTGTCGGGGTTGTCGCCCACCATCTGCACCCGGATGCCGAAGCGGTGGTACCTGAACAGCACATAACACAGCGCCGTCCAGACCACCGCAATCAGGAAGTGGTTCGGCACCTGCAGACCGAAGATCTCCCATTTTCCGGTGAAAAAGGCATAGCCGAAGGTGGATACGCTGTCGCGGCTTTCGATGTTCTTGCCCTGCGCCAGAAGGTTCACGATGCCCACGATAAAGAAGTTCAGACCCAGCGTGGCAACCAGCGAGCTGATCTTGCCATAGACGACGATCGCCCCGATGGCCGTCCCCAGCGCGGCCCCCCCCAGCATGGTCAGCGCCGCCGCCGCAAGAATCGGCACGCCCGAGATGACAAGGGTCATGAACAGGCCCCCCGCCGCCCCGATGACCGAGGGGAAGGCCAGGTCCAGCTCGCCCGACACGATCACAAAGACCAGCGCCGTCGTCATGATGATCGTCGCAGGGACCGAGAACAGAAAGGCATTGTAATAGGCCGGGATCAGGAAAAGGGTCGGGTTGTTTGCGGCGAAAAAGGCCCAGACAAGGACAAAGGTCACAAAGGCGTTCAGGGCACGGCCGTTCCGGCGGTAGAACATCCGCCAGAAGCCTGGCGTGCCGCGCTTGTCGGTGGCGGCGGTCCGGGCGGGGGCGGGGGCGGTGGTCATTGGCTGTCCCTTTCAGGCGGACTGGCGCAAGGTCGCGATGTCCGCCCGGCCGGTTTCGGCCAGCTGGTGCATCATCCCGATCAGGTGGTCTGCGCCGGTGAAGGCGGCCTTTTCGCCCTCGAAGGCCATTCTGCCGCGGTCGATCACGAAAAAGCGGTCGGCGATGTCCCAGACATGATGGATGTTATGGCCGATGAAGACGACCGTCCGGCCGCTGTCCTTGACCGCCCTGACAAAGCGGAAGACCTTCTGCGTTTCGGTCAGCGACAGTGCGGTCGTGGGTTCGTCCAGCACGATCACATCGGCGTTGTTGTACAGCGCCCGGGCAATGGCCACGCCCTGCCGTTCCCCGCCCGACAGGTGACCCACGGTCGAATCCGGGTTGAAGACCCTTGACGTAAAGCCGATCTCGCGCATCAGACGGTTGGCCTCGTCGGTCTGTTTGCGGACGCGGATCAGGCCAAGCGCATTCGTGATCTCCCGCCCCATGAAGACGTTCGTGACGATGGAATGCTGGGGCGCAAGCGCGCGGTCCTGAAACACTGTCTCGATGCCTGCGTTGCGCGCGGCAAGGGGCGTCCAGGGGCTGACACGGCGGCCCCTGACCAGCACCTCGCCCCCATCCGGGTCATGCACGCCGGCCAGCGTCTTGACCAGGGTGGACTTCCCCGCCCCGTTGTCGCCCAGAAGCCCCAGCACCTCGCCCCTGCGGACCGTCAGCGACACGCCTGACAGCGCTTCGACCGAGCCGAAGCGCTTGACGATGTTGCGCAGTTCCACGATGGGTGCGCCGGGGGCAATGTCGGCAGGTGCCATGCAGGCGGTCCTTTATCCGTGACGGCACCGGGCACGGGGAATGTCCCGCGCCCGGGCCCCGGGATGCGATCAGCGGATGCCCTCTTCGGCCAGCGCGACCACATCCTTGTAGGTTTCCCTGGTGACAAAGCCTGCCCCGGTGTCCACGTTCAGCGGTGCCAGCTTGTAGACAATCTGCTGGCACAGCGACAGGACGGGCATATAGCCCTGAAGATAGGGCTGCTGGTCGGCGGTGACCGTCACATAGCCCTGATCAAACGCCGCCATCACGCCCTGTCCCAGGTCGAAGCCCACGGCAATGATATCTTCGGGTGCCTTGCCCACCGCCTGCATGAAGGCGGGTGCCGCCGAAAGCCACGGCCCGCCCGGATAGCCGATCAGCTTGACCCCGGGGTTGGAAAGCAGCGTCGCGGTCAGCGTCGGCAATTGCAGCATCTGGTCGGCCGAGGCACCCTCGGCCTCCTGCAGCCTGATAACCTCGATCCCGGCTTCGGTCAGAACATCGGCCAGCCCAAGCTCTCTCTGGGCGCGGTTTTCCGATTCCCAGCGGCTCATCACGATGGCCTTGTCGCCCGCCTTCAGCCTGTCGCCCGCCTGGCGCAGCGCCTCTTCGCCCAAGGCCCGGCCCTGATCGTACAGTTTCGCGCCGACATAGCCCGCGCCGGTCTTGGCCCGCACCTCCGGCACGTCGACATTCATGTACATCATCCTGATGCCTGCCGCAGCAGCCTGTTCGGCAAGGGGCATGATCGCCGCATCGCCGGGGTGGCCCATCATGGCAATTCCCTGCGGCACCTGGCCGATCACATCCCGCAGCTGGGCGATCATCCTGTCGAAGTCCCAGTCGCTGTAGATGATCGACACATTCGCGCCGGTGTCCGCAGCCGCCTGGGTTGCACCCCGGTCGATGATCGAGTTAAAGGCACCACCCGCCGGGCCGCCGGAAAACAGCGTGATGTTCACGCCCGAGCACCATTTCCCGCCATCCTGCGCAAGCGCCGCCCCGGCGGCGGCTACGGCCAGAACACTTACCCCCAGAAGGGCAGTCGTCAGTCTGTGCATGTCTTCCTCCCGTTGATGGGCCGGTCTGTCCAGCCCGGTTCAAAAACGTTTTTGGATTTTTTCCCAAGTGACGCTGCGCAACGCCGGTCTGTCAACTGGAAAATTTGCCCTTGCCGGGCGCGGCAGCGGGTTTGGGGCACCCCCTTGACGCAAAGACCCAAAACGTTTTTGGATGGCGCGGCGAATAAGGGGCATTCAGCGTGAAAGACGGGCCGGAAATCCCAAGGGACAGCCATTCGGATCAGGCCTGGTGGCGTGGTGCCACCTTGTACGAGGTCTATGTGCGATCCTTCATGGATGCGGATGGCGACGGGGAGGGTGACCTGCGCGGCCTGACGGCGCGGCTTGACTACCTGGCCGATCTGGGGGTCGAGGCGCTGTGGCTGACGCCCGTCTTCCCGTCGCCCATGTTCGATTCCGGCTATGATGTGGCCGATTATCGCGCCATCGACCCGCGATTCGGTTCGATTAAGGACTTCGTCGCGCTGGTCGCCGCCGCCCATGCGCGCGGACTGCGGATCGTGCTGGACCAGGTCTATTCCCATTCCTCGCACCGCCACCCCTGGTTTGTCGAAAGCGCGTCCAGCCGCGACAACCCCAAGGCCGACTGGTATGTCTGGGCTGACGCGAAACCCGACGGGAGCCCGCCGAACAACTGGCTGGGCCGGTTCGGCGGCTTCGCCTGGGAATGGCACCCGGTGCGGCGGCAGTACTACCTGCACAACTTCCTGATCGAGCAGCCCGACCTGAACCTGCACAACCCCGAAGTTCAGGCGCAGGTGCTGGACATCATGCGGTTCTGGTTCGACCTGGGCGTCGACGGGCTGCGGTTGGACGTGGCCAACTTTTTCATGCACGACCCCGCGCTTCGCGACAATCCGCCCGCAGGCCGCAACGAGCGGCCCGTCAACCCCTACTACTGCCAGGCCCATGTCTATGACCGTTCGCGCCCGGAAAACCTGCCATTCCTTTCGCGGATGCGCGCCGTGGCCGATGCGGCGGGAGACCGGATGCTGCTTGCCGAAATCTCCTGCGACAACCAGGTCGAACGGATGGCAGAATATACCACCGCCGGCCGTCTCCATACCGCCTATTCGTTCGAACTTCTCGGCCCCGGCCCCGACGGCACGAAGATCGCCAGAACGGTGACCGAGGCCGGGTCCGGCGAAAGCTGGCCGACCTGGGCTTTTTCCAACCATGACGTGACGCGGGTTGCCAGCCGCTGGGGGGCCGAAGGAAACCCCGACCGCATCCGCCTGTTCCAGGCCCTGCTTCTGTCGCTGCGCGGCAGCGTGATCCTTTATCAGGGCGAAGAGCTGGGCCTGTCGCACAGCCCCGTTCCCCGCCACCGCCTGCAAGACCCCGAGGCGATCCGCTTCTGGCCCAATCACCGTGGCCGCGACGGTGCCCGTACGCCCATGCCCTGGACGGATGCGGGCCCCTCGCTTGGCTTTTCCATCCGCGACGGCTGGCTTCCGGCCGAGGCCGCCCATGCCCCCCTGTCGGTTGCGCGGCAGGCGGACGATCCGCAGTCGATCCTTGCCCATTGCCGGAACCTTCTGGCGCTGCGCCGCCGGTCCCCGGCCCTGCGCCGGGGCGGATTTCAGGTTGTTTCGGCCGCGCCCGACCATCTGGTCTTTCGCCGGACCCACGCCGAAGAGACGCTGCTGTGCGCCTTTAACTTCGGCCCGGCGCCGCTGCCCCTGGCTGCGACCGGGGAAACCCTTGCGGGCAAGGTGCTGGCAGGCCAGCTTCCGCCTGATGGATATGTGATCTGCCGGGTGGCACGATGACCACGAGGGTGGCGGACGGACCGGCAGTCAAGGCGGGCATCCGGCAGGTGGCCGAAAGCGCGGGGGTCTCGGTCAGCACGGTCAGCCGGGCCCTGAACGGCTATACGGACGTGAACGCCGCCACCCGCGCCAAGGTGGCGGCAGCGGCCGAGGAACTGCGCTACCGCCCGTCCTACGCCGCAGCCATGCTGCGCCGGAACCAGACCGATACCGTGACCTTCATGGTCTCGAAACCCTGGACCAAGTTCGTCGATCCCTTCTTTCTTGGCATCCTTGACGGGCTGGAGCTGGCGCTTTCGGCCCAGGGTTATGACCTGCAGGTCGTCATGGCCCGCGACTATGAGGCAGAGCATGACGTGATCCGCCGTGTGGTCGAACGCCAGCGGTCTGATGCCCTGATCTTTGCCCGGACCCGCCCCGTGGATGAGCGGATCGACTGGCTGGAGGAGCGGGGCTTTCCCTTTGTCACCATCGGCCAGACCAACCGCAACAGCCACGGCTTTATCGACCGCGACCAGCGCCGGGTCGGGATCGAGGCGGTTCACCGGCTGGCCGCGCTTGGACACCGGCGGATTGCCTTTCTGTCCACCCCCTGCCGCTACACCTACAGCCTGCATGGCCGCGAAGGCTACCGGCAGGGTCTGACAGAGGCCGGCCTGCCCCATGACCCGGCGCTGGAGATCGAGTGCTTCCTGTCACGCCGGACCGGAGAAGAGGCCGTGACCCAGCTTTTCACCACCGGCGCGAACCCGACAGCGCTTTTCTGCGGGAACGACATGATCGCCCTTTCCGCGATGGAAGGGCTGAAGCGCCTTGGCCTGACCCCCGGCCAGGACGTGGCGCTGATCGGCTGCGACGACTCGCCCCTTGCCGCCCATGTCCGCCCCGCGCTGACCAGCTTCCGGCTGGACCTTGATGCGATGGGTATCCGTCTTGGCCGGATGATCCTGGGGCGGCTGGGCGGCGATCCTGCCGTCACGCAGGAATTCGTGCACGGCGAGATGGTCCTGCGCGAAAGCGACAGCCCGATGCGACCCAAGGGGCTGGCATGAAGCTGGAGGTTCACCATATCCGCGCGCTGAAGGGTGTCCGCCAGCTGACAGAACTGAACGTGACCGGCCCCGACCAGGCGCGTGCCGCGCAAGAGGCCGGGATCGACATCATTGTTTCGGGCCGGCTGGATCAGCGCGCCGCGATCCGCGCGGCGGCCCCCGGCACGCATTTCTGCTTTGGCCTGATCTACGGCCACCATGTCAACACCGACCAGGCCCTGCGCGCCGCCTTTGACGCGCTGGATGCCGGGGCCGACAGCATCTATTGCTGCCTGTCCCCCCGGATCATCGAAGGCCTGGCGCGCGAAGGCGTGCCGGTTGTGGGCCATGTCGGCCTTGTCCCGCAAAAGGCGCGGCTGACGGGCTTTCGCGCCTTCGGCAAGACGCTGGACGAGGCGCAGCACCTGTGGCGCGACGTCTGCGATCTGCAGAAGGCCGGTGCCGTTGCGGTCGAAATGGAGGTGGTCGCCGAACCCGTTGCCGCCGCAATCTCGCGGCGCACGGGCCTGACCGTAATCTCGATGGGATCGGGCGGGGGCTGCGACGTGCAGTATCTCTTCGCCGTCGATGTGCTGGGCGAAACGGTGGGACGGATGCCGCGCCACGCCCGCGCCTATGCCGATTTCGCGTCCGACTGCGCCCGCCTGCAGAATCGCCGCACCGCCGCCTTCGCCGCCTACCGCGCTGCCGCGCTTGACGGCAGTTACCCCGCCGCGCCCGAACGCGTCGACGGTGACCCGGCCGAGACGGCGGCCTTCCGCGACTGGCTGGAAGGGCTGCCCGCATGACCCGGCTGACCATGCACGCCATCCGCGCCGCCAAGGGCCGGCAGAAGCTGGTACAGATCAACGTCGACGGTGCCGATCAGGCCCGCGCCGCAGTGGCGGCCGGGATCGACATCATCGTCAACGGCGAGGCCGCGCGCTGGCCCGCGATCCGTGCCGCCGCCCCGGACACCCACCTGTGCCTGTCGCTGCGCTATGGCGATCAGGCCAGCGCGGCGGAGGTGCTGCGCGCCGCCTTCGACGCCCTCGCGCTGGGGGCCGATTCGATCTACTGCCCGCTGTCGCCCGCGATGATCGAACCGCTTGCCCGCGAAGGCATCCCTGTCTGCGCACATGCGGGTTACGTCCCGCAAAAGACGCGGATGACCGGCTTGCGCGCCTTCGGCAAGACGGCGGCAGAGGCAAAGGCCCTTTACCAACGGCTCAAGGATTTCCAGAGCGCGGGGGCCACCATGGTCGAACTTGAACTCGTCGCTGCCCCCGTCGCCGCCCTGCTCACGCCCCGGACGACAATGACCACCGTTTCCATCGGCTCGGGCGCGGGCTGCGACGTGACCTACCTCTTTGGCGTGGACATCCTGAACGAGGCCCCCCGCCGCCCGCGCCACGCCCGCGCCTGGGATGACTTCGGGGCCGAAGCCCGGCGGTTGCACGACGCCCGGGTCGCGGCCTTCAGCGCTTTTCGCGCGGATGTGGCCACGGGCCGCTTTCCGTCCCCCGCAGAAACCGTCGCCGCGCCGCCCGGCGTGGCCGATGCCTTCACCGAATGGCTGGACCGCCGGCCCCAGGACTGACCGATGGACCTGCTCGCCCCCCTCAAGTTCAAGATGCCCCGCTCTTACGCGCTGACCGGCCCTGAACGCGACCACGCAATCGAGTCGGGGCTGGCAGGTGCGCAGTGGTATCAGACCCCGATTGACCGCAAGCTGATGAAAGAGCTGATGAAACGCTCGGACGGCCCGGCGCTGCGCGACACCGCGATCTGGCTTGGCCTTATGGCCCTGTCAGCCGCGGGCGGCATCTGGTTCTGGGGAAGCGGGTGGGCCCTGCCCTTTTTCCTGGTCTATGGCGTGCTTTACGCCAGTGCCGCCGACAGCCGCTGGCACGAATGCGGGCATGGCACCGCCTTCAGGACGCCCTGGATGAACGACGCGGTCTATGAACTTGCAAGCTTTCTGATGATGCGCAACCCGGTCGTCTGGCGCTGGAGCCACACCCGCCACCATACCGACACGATCATCGTCGGCCGCGACCCCGAGATCAGCGCCATGCGCCCGCCGCAGCTGATCCTGATCTGCCTGAACGTGATCGGCCTGGTTGCCGTGCCGCAATCGCTTGCCCGTCTGGTCCGGAACGCCCTTGGCCGGCTGACACCCGACGAGGCCGACTATGTCCCCGAAAGCGAACGCCCGAAGGCCTTTCGTGTGGCGCGGGTGCATGTGGCGATCTATGCGGCGACCATCGCCGCCGCGATGGTCTGGCAAAGCTGGCTGCCGCTGATGCTGATCGGCCTGCCGCGCGCCTATGGCGTCTGGCTTTTGATGGCCATGGGCCTGCCCCAGCACATGGGCTTGGCCGAGGATGTTCTGGACCACCGTCTGAACGCGCGCACGATGATCTTCGGGCCTGTCCTGCGCTTCATCTACTGGAACATGAACTACCATGTGGAACACCACATGTATCCGATGGTCCCCTACCACGCGCTGCCCCGCCTTCACCAGGCGGTCAAGCACGACTGCCCGCCGCCCGAAACGCTTCTGGGCGCGTGGCGGCTTATCGTCCCCACGGTCCTGCGCCAGCTCAGGGACCCGACCCACTTCATCCGCAAGGAACTGCCGCCCGGCGCAGGGTGCAGGGCCATCAGCCCCGTTGCGGGCGGATAAGTGCCATGCCCCGGACCTGGGACAACGAAGGGACCACCCGGCAAGGCCGCAATCGCTTCCCGACATCGCCCCGACAGACCCGGCGGTTCATGACCCCGCAACGGGGAACGCGCAGCGTCCCGCGCCGCGTGACATGTCGGGGATCGCACTTGCAGCCTTGATCTGCGGTGCGCAGCATTGCGTTGACTTTGCAGGACCTGCCGGGAAACACAAAGAATTGGCGCAGGACTTTCCGGGCCTGGAAAATGATCTGCCCGGTCATGACGCCTTGATCCCATAACGCGGCTGTCTGCCCGGGACGCGGGCATCAATCCGGACGGGGTTTTGCACTGCGGCGTCTGTCGCGGTGCCATCCCGCCAGCCGTCGGCGGCTCTGTTGCACAAATCCCGTGAGGGATTCATCTGGTGAATCCAGTGTGGTAGCTGGTCTGCATGAGCAGACACACACCCCCGACCTACAGAACCAGGAACTGGCCGGCTTATAACGAAGCGCTCAAGCGCCGGGGCT
>JADCDI010000084.1 GCA_020251025.1 Rhodobacter sp.
GAGCCGGTTGTTGATTTACGCCCTTTGGCGTGGGTTGAGCAATCGCCCGGCGCGCGGAACCCTCATCGCGTGCAGCGGGGCGGGCGATTGCGGTGGTCAGGTGCATCACCGGCCCGGACAGATCCGGGATCACGGTGGGCACCAGAGGCTGCACCACGCATTGGGATACGATCCGTCTGATCCGCTCTATCGGTTCAGAAGGCGTGTTTCTGTCGGTGAAAGTATCGCCTCGAATCCCGTGGTCCGGCCTTCGCGAGGCGACCTGAGTTCGAATTGACTGCCAGACCTTTCGGCAATCGTTGCGACGATTGCCAGCCCAAGACCGCTGCCCCCGCCATCGGACCTTGTGCGCTCAAACCGATGCGTCAGCCGTGCGATGTCCTCGGCAGGGACGACCGGGCCGTCATTGGCGACTGTCAGCGTTCCGTCCTTCACCAGCGATACGTCAACCGGGGTCTGCGGGTCACCGTAGCGCAGGGCGTTCTCGATCAGATTGCGCAACAGGATCGCGAAAGCGTCGGGATCCAGATCCGACATGACGGCGGATTCGGGAACGGTCAGCAGGATGCGTCCGGGCCCCGCAACACGTGCAAGGTCGTCGGCGATCAGCCGCGCCACGGGGCGAAGGTCGGCGGCGACATCGCGTCGCAGACGGCCGCCCTCGGCGCGCGCCAGTTGAAGCAGGCGTTCAGACAGGCGCTGCAGGCGCTTCAGCGTGGTCTCGATCCCGGCCGCCCTTGCCTTGGCCCCGGCGTCCCGCGTCTCGGCCTGCAGCCGTTGCGCCTGTGCGATGGCCCCGGCCAGCGGGGTGCGCAGTTCATGCGCGGCGTTCGCCGCAAAGCTGCGCTCTGCCTCGAAAGCCGCCTCCAGTCGGCCAAGAAGGCCATTGATCGTGTCGGCGAGCGGCGCAATCTCGGCCGGAAGACCGGTGCCCGCGACGGGGCTCAGGTCGCGCACGCCGCGCGCCGACAGCCGGTCACGGAACTGGCGCAGGGGCACAAGGCTGGCGCGGACGGCCAGCATGATGGCCAGAAGCGCCACAGGCAGCACGATCAGCAGCGGCAGGCCAAGACCCATCTGGATTTCGCGGGCGATGCTGGCCCGGTGGTCCAAGGGCTCGGCCACGGTGATTCGGATCGTGCCCTGCACGGCCTCGTCACTGTAGAGCCGATGCGTTGCGGTCTGCCGGAACCCGATCCCGTCCCAGGCAGGAAAGGTTCCCGGATCGGCGGCATGGGATTGCAGCAGGATGCGACCCTGATCGTCGCGCACGATATAGGTGAAGAACTCGTCATGCGCGCGGATCGCGGCAAGGCGCTGGCTGATGCCCGCCTCTTCGCGGTTCAGGATGTCGACGACGGCCAAGGGCAGGATGCGCTGCGCGGTTTCCTGCAGGGCGGAATCAAAGACCTGCCCGATCTCGCTCCGCGCGATCAGCGCCGTCACGCCGGCCGCAAGCACCCAAAGCACAGTCAGCCCAACCCCCAGCCAAAGCCCGAGGCGGCCCTGAAGGCTGCGCGGCACCCTCATGCGCGGCCCAGGCGATAGCCGAGGCCGCGTTCCGTCTCGATCACCTCTGCCCCCAGCTTCTTGCGCAGGCGGCTGACATGCACCTCGATCGTATTGCTTTCGATCTCGGCCCCGAAGGCATAGAGCTTGTCCTCAAGTTGTGCCTTTGACAGAAGCCGGCCGGGCCGGGACAGGAACGCCTCGAACAGCGCCCATTCGCGGGCTGTAAGGGTTACGGGGCGGCCGTCGCGGTGGATGCTGCGGGCGGCCAGGTCAATCTCCAGCGGCCCATGGCTTATGATGGGGTTGGGATTACCCGCGTAGCGGCGCGCCACCGATCCGATGCGGGCGGAGAGTTCGGCAAGGTCGAAGGGCTTCACCAGATAGTCGTCGGCACCCGCGTTCAGCCCCTCGATCCGGTCGCTGATCTGGTCGAGTGCGGTCAGGATGATAACGGGCGTCACATCGCCCCTGGCCCGCAGGCGGCGAAGGAAGGGGATGCCGCGGCCATCGGGCAGCATCAGATCCAGAAGCACAAGATCGAAGCTCGCCCCGGCCAACGCGTCCGCAGCCGCATCCAGCCGCTGAACCCAGTCGACCGAATGGCCATCGGCGGCGATCTGGTCGCGCACGGCCGCACCCAGAACCATGTCATCTTCGATCAGCAGTATCCGCATGGTCTTCTGCCGCCCCTTTGGCCCCGGGTTGGTGTGCTTCTGACCCTATCTTCTGACATTAGGCTGAAGCCCTGGATCAGCCGGCTTCAGGCTGCCGTCAGCTTGGGCGCGCATCACATCAGCCGGACTGGCCGTAACCCGGAGTGTGGCCCATGCGAAGGACCCTGACAATTCTTGCTTTTCTGGCGGCCCTGCCTGCCGGTGCCGCGCTGGCCGACGATGATTGCTTCGTGCCGATGACCGATTGGCAACCGCGCGAGGCGGTGGCCCGGTTCGCCACCGCACAAGGCTGGGAGGTTCGCCGCATCAGGATCGACGACGGCTGCTACGATATCGACGGCAGCGATGCGCAAGGCCGCGCGATCGAAGTCAAGCTGCATCCCGGCACGCTTCAGATCGTCGAATTCGAGTTCGGGGATGACGACCACGGCGGTGAACGCAAAGGACAGGAAAACGACTGACCATGGTTCCGGGCGGATCAGGGGCACCGCGACCGTGCGCCTCTGGGGCCCGGCTGTGCGAATGTTCCACTGCGGCCCCGTGGCCGCCTTCGCGACCGCCCGGCTGACAGCCGACAAGGTGCAGCCCGTCCATGAAGGCGCGGGCTGCAAGGTCGCGGGCCTTGTGGCCTTCCGGCTGATCCGGGGATTTGCCGGCGGCTGCTGTTCGCGCCTGGCGCAATCCGTGAAAGCCCCCGGGGGGATGCTTTCCTGCATTTGTCCGATGCTGCGCGGTGGCGGGTGCCGTTGCCCCGGCCACAACCCGGCGGAGGCGGCGATGACCGTGGCGGTTTTGCTGACGCTGCCGGGAACGGGCTTCACCGGCTGGCTGATGGCGGAACCCGATCGCGTGGCGATGCTGCCCGCCTTGCCGCAGATCGTGCCCCCGCATGGGCGGATGACGGCGGTGATGAATAAGGCGAAGGGCGCAAGGCCGGAGGGCCGCTCAAGAAGGTGCACGAAACCCCGGCCAGGCTGATGCCTGTGTTGGTCGCGGCGCATGGCGGCGGTGGCATCTTTGCCCCGATCCGCCACCGCGAGAACCCCGCCCGCGCCATGATCACCGGTTAGCAGACGCGCCGCCAGGCCGGGCGACATCGTCTGACCCTGGTCGCTGGCCACCCTGTCCCCGGTGGTCCGACTGGGCCTGCCGTTTTCCGGCGGGGCCTTTTTCTTCCTGACGCCAGGCTGAAGCAGAAAGCGCGATGGCTTCAGGAACGGCTCAGTTGCGGGGCCCAGATTGGCAGCATCAGGTTCAAGGAGACCGAAGCATGACATCCCGCCTTTCCCTTCTGTTCACCTCGACGGCCCTTGCTGTGGCGCTCGGCCTGCCGGCCCTTGCCGCGATGCAGACCCAAGGCAACGCGCAAGGCGCCTGCAGCGGCGTTTGCGCCACCGTGCCCGGTGCGCAGGACCGGCCCGTGCCCCTTATCCGCGCAAGCGCAGACGACGATGATGATGATGACGGCGGGTGGATGCGTGGCGGGCAGGACAACGATGATGACGGGGACTGCGATGACGATGACGACGGGGATGATGATGGCTGCGCCGGCACTCCCGCCAACCCCGCGCCTGCGGGCACCGTGGCACCGCCTGCGAACGGGCTTTTCGGCAACGGCGCGCCGCCCGTGGCTGTGACCGACTGATCCCGGCTATCGCGCCCCGTGCCCCTGCGGGGTGCCGCCGATCACCGAAAGGACACCCGATGAAATCCCTTCTCTCGACCCTTGCCCTGACCACCGCGCTGACCCTGCCGGGGCTGGCGATGGCCCGGCCCGTAACGCTGACCACCACCATGAACAGCTATGGCGGCGATGGTGCCTATCTGGTGCTTTACGTCACCGATGCCGCAGGCGCCTATGTCGGCAGCCTGTGGATGGCGGGCGGCAAGTCGAAATACTACGAACACCTCAGCGACTGGTATGCCGCCACCGGGGGCGACCCTGCCCAGATCAACGGCATCACCGGGGCCAGTGTCGGCGCAGGCCGGACGCTGGAGATCACGCTTGATCTGGCCGATGCGCTGTTCGATGCGGGCTACACGCTGCACATCGATGCCGCGGTCGAGGATATGCGCGACAGCCCGAACGAGATCGCCGTGCCCCTGACCGCCGCCGGTGCGGGCACGCCCGCGCAAGGCCGCCGCTACATTTCCAGCTTCGTCTATCAGTAAGGGGCCGGACCGATGATCCGCGCGCTGCATCGCTGGCCGGGGCTTCTGGCCCTTGTCCTTGTGACCGTCCTTGCGCTCAGCGGTGCGGCGCTGTCGGTCTTTCCCATGGCCGAACGCCTGACCTCACCGCAGGCCGTGGCAGGGCAGAGCGTGGCCGATCTGGCCGCGCGTGTGGCCGCGACCCATCCGGGGCTTGAGGAAATCCGCCGGTCCCCTTCGGGCACCATCACCGCCTGGTGGTTCCAGGGCGGCACGCCCGGATCGGCGGTGATCGACCCCGCGACGGGCGCGGATGCCGGGTCGGCCGATCCGAACGGCGCGGAACGCTGGCTGACCAACCTGCACCGGTCGCTGTTTCTGGGCGATGCCGGGCGGCTGGTCATGGCAGCGGGTGCTGGCGCGATCCTCGTGCTGACCCTGTCAGGGGCTGCCCTTGTGGCGCGGCGCAGCGGTGGCTGGCGGCGCTGGTTCGCGCGTCTGCGCGGGCCGCTGGCCGGCCGGCTGCATGTGGAACTGGCGCGGATCGCCGTCCCGGGCCTTGCCCTGTCGGGCGCGACAGCGCTCTGGATGACCGCTTCGACCTTTGACCTGCTGCCCGATGGCACGGGGCGTCCGGCCGATCCTGCGGCGGTCAGCGGGCAGATGGCGTTCCCGGTGGATCAGATGGGCGCTTTGCGCGACGTGCCGGTCAGCAGCTTGCGCAAGCTCAGCTTTCCCTATGCGGGCGATGCGCAGGATGTATTCACCCTTTCTACCGATGCGGGCACCGGCCTGATCGATCAGGGGACAGGTGCGCTTGTGTCATGGGCAGACCTGACGGCGTGGCAGCAGGTGTCTGAAACCATCTACATGCTGCACACCGGTCAGGGCGCGGCGGCCCTTGGGCTGATCCTTGGCCTGATCGCGCTCAGCGTCCCGGTCATGGGCACGACCGGCGCGGTGATCTGGATTGCCGGGCGGCGGGGTCGGCCCCGTTTGCGCGACAGCGTCCCGGCGGGCCGCGCGGAAACGGTGATCCTCGTGGGGTCAGAAGGCGGCAGCACCTGGGGCTTTGCCGCGACACTGGGGCGCGCGCTGCGGGATGCGGGCCAGGCGGTGCATATCGCGCCCATGTCAGCCTTTGATCCGGCCCGCCACCCCCGCGCCGAACGCTACCTGATCCTTGCCGCCACCTGGGGCGAAGGTGACGTGCCCGCCTCGGCCAGGGGGTTCCTCGACCGGCTGGCACGCCTGCCCAAGCCGCCCACAGCCCCGCTTGCCGTGCTGGGCTTTGGCGACCGCAGCTTTCCGGCCTTCTGCGCCTTCGCGGCAGAGGTGGAGGCCGCCACCCGCGCCAGCGGATGGGCCACCCTGTTGCCGATGGACACGGTGGACCGCCAGTCGCCGCAGGACTTCGCGCGCTGGGGCCGGGCACTGGGGCAGGCCATCGGGATCACGCTTGAACTGGACCACCAGCCTGCCCGCCCCGAAGCGCATGGCCTGACCCTGATCTCGCGCCGCGACTTCGGCGAGGCGGTGCAGGCCCCGACCGCGATCCTGCGCTTTGCTTTGCCGAAAGCGACCTTGTGGTCGCGGCTGACAGGCCGGGGTTTCGCACGGTTTCAGGCGGGCGACCTTCTGGGCATCCTGCCGGAAGGCTCCGCCTTGCCGCGCTTCTACTCGCTGGCATCGGGCAGCCGGGACGGCTTTGTCGAGATCGTCGTGAAAAAGCACCCGGGCGGCCTGTGCTCCGGCCAGCTTCTGGCGCTGGAACCGGGCGGGACTGTGCAGGCCTTCCTGCGGCGCAACCCGGGCTTTCATGCCGGCCGTGGCCGGGTACCGCTGATCCTGATAGGCGCTGGCACCGGGATCGGACCCCTGGCCGGGATCATCCGCGCCAATGTCCGCCATCGCCCGGTGCACCTTTTCTTCGGGATGCGCCACCCGGACAGCGATTTCCTGTATGGCGACGATCTGACAGCGTGGCAGACCGCAGGGAAGCTGACGCGGCTTTCCACCGCCGTCTCGCGCGGGGCGCAGCCGCATCATGTGCAGGATGCGCTGCGGGCCGAGGCCGCGCAGGTAGCCAAGGCGATCCGGCAGGGTGCAAAGATCATGGTCTGCGGCGGGCGTGACATGGGCCGCGGCGTGGCCCGTGCGCTGGAGGATATCCTGGCACCGATGGGCCTGACGCCCGCGATGCTGAAGGCCGGGGAGCGCTATGTCGAAGATATCTACTGACATGGTCCGCCACGCCCTGAACGGCCCGACCATGGGCACCCGCTGGACCGCGCTGTTCTTTGCGCCGCCGTTGTTCGACCCCGCCGAGGTGCAGACCGCGCTTCAGGCTGCGGTCGATACGGTCGATGCGCAGATGTCGACCTGGAAGCCGGACAGCGACCTGATGCGCCTGAACGCCGCGCCGTTGGGGGATTGGCGCGACATTCCCCCTGATCTGGCGCGGGTGCTGAAACTGGGGCTGGACATCGGGCGTGCATCTGACGGGGCCTTCGACATCGGGATGGGCGATGCCGTGCGCGCCTGGGGCTTTGGCCCCGCCCCGGCCGATCCGCAGGCCATCCGCGCCGCGATGGCGGCGCCACACCGCCCGGCCCATGAGGTGCTGGACCTTGACGGCGACAGGGTTCGCAAGACCGCGCCCATCACGCTGGACCTGAACGGCATTGCCAAGGGCTACGGCGTGGACCGGCTGGCAGAGGTCCTGCGCGACCGGGGCATTCGCGACGCGCTGGTGGGCATCGATGGCGAGATGTTTGCGATGGGCCTGCGCCCAGACGGCACCCCATGGACCATCGCGGTCGAGTGCCCCGACCGTGACCGGCGCGCACCCCATTCCATCCTGACGCTTCAGGACGCGGCGGTGGCGACCTCGGGCGATTATCGACACTGGATCACGGTGCAGGGACACGATCTGTCTCACACGATGGACCCAAGGCGCGGCGCACCCCTTTTGCACCCGCCCGCATCCGTCACCGTGATCGCGCCCACCTGCGCCGAGGCGGATGCCTGGGCGACGGCGCTGATGGTGAAGGGTGTCGATGCAGGCGCAAATCTTGCGCGGCAGGCAGGGATCAACGCGCTGTTCCTCGCGCGCAATGATGCGGGTGGCGTGCAAGGCACTGGCGCCGGGAAACTGTTTTCGAACAGGCCTGCGGCGGCGGCCCGGGCCATTGGCGATTGACACCTTTGGATCATGCTCCGACAGATCGGCCCAAGACCCTGCTCCCGGTCATTGCCCTTGCAGGTCTGGTGACAGGGCTCGGGCTGCCATCAAGCGGTCGTACGGACCTTGCACGAAGGGTGTGGTTTGCAGGTGTTGTCCCCGTTCTGGCGGCGCCGGTCATTGAGATCATCCACAGCCTTGCGCGCGGCGCGAAAAGCGGGACCTTTTGGCCCGCATGCCCCGCACCGCGACACGCCGCTGCAACGGCACACTGCAGGGGGTGCCGCTGGACGATATCGCTCCTGGCGGCCGGCTTCTGATCCGGCAGGGCGATGTTGTGCCGGTGGACGGGCGCATCGCCCTGCTGCGGCCTTCGTCGGCACCTTGGCGCTGCTGGGCAAATCCTTTGCCGGTGCGGATCGGCCGCAGGGCCGAAGCCATGAGCGGATCGGCGAACGCGGGCGCTGCCTTTGATCTGGCGGTGACGCGCGAGGCGAAGGACAGTACCTGTGCCGGGATCGTCCGGCTGGCCGTGAAAGTGCAGGCGTCAAAGGCACCCAGGGCGCGGCTGGCCTGCCGCCGGTCGCGGGGGGACCTTGCCGTCACCGCCACCATCGCCTTTGCCGCCCGGTGGTTCACGGGCGATCCGATCCAAGCCTTGGCCATGCCGGTGCAGCCACGCCTTGCCCCCTGATCCTGGCCGTGCCGGTTGCGCGCCGCGCATTTCGGGGTGTTGGACAAGGGCGCGAAACCACTCGGGGCGATGTCGCGCC
Source organism: Rhodobacter sp. (assembly GCA_020251025.1). Taxonomy (GTDB): domain Bacteria; phylum Pseudomonadota; class Alphaproteobacteria; order Rhodobacterales; family Rhodobacteraceae; genus Aliitabrizicola. The sequence goes on from JADCDI010000084.1 coordinate 8,295, forward strand.
TCCGCACCCTGATCGCCGACAAGACAGGGACCCTGACCGACAGGCGGCCGCAGATCGTCCGCATCGATTGCCATGACGGCATCGGGGCCGTCAACATCCTGCTCGGCGTCCTGCGCTGCGCTGCGGCGCTGGATCAGGCATCGAAACGCCCTGTCGCGCAGGCCATCCTGGCCGCAGCAAGGGAACGGGGGCTGACCCTGCCCATCCCTGAAGATGTGGCTGAAGTTCCCGGGGAAGGCGTCATCGGTTTCACTGACGGGCGGCAGGTGATCGCAGGGGGGCGATGGACCTGTCGCGGCCCGCCTTGGCCGTTTGTCGGGGGACCATCCCGAACTGGCGGCGGGGTCGGTCATGGTGGCCGTGGCCGCCGATGGATGCCTGGCCGGGCATCTGGCGATGTCCGATCCCCTGCGGGAAGGGGCAGCCGGGATGCTTGCGGGTCTGCTTGGGCAGGGCGTTGCGCGCATCCTGCCGGCCCCCGGCGAACGGGCCGGGGTCGCAGCGCGGGTGACTGACGCGGCCGTTCCATCGCAGAACGGGTGGATGAAGTTCAAGCGATGGCGGGCCGTCGCCACGGCGTGTCTGTGCGCGAGCTGACCCTGCAACCAATGCAGCCAGAACCGGGTGTGGAAACGCGCACCTGCGACTGCTGGCAGTTCGTCACAAACGAAAACTCCGGTGCGCCCATTCTTGCTGACATGAAGCGGGCCTTGCCATCGTAACCGGCGGGGTGCCGGGTGGTTCCGGGGACTCAATTTCCGGTGGTGCGGCGGCACCTTCATGTCCCAAATACCGGGATAACCGGAACATATTTGTGCTCGCCATGCGCCCGCAGTAGGTTGGTATCCGGATCACGACACCACCGAAAGGGACCCGCACAATGACTGACGACATGCTGCATGTCATGGAATGGCACAATGGGGACAAGGACTACTCCCCGTTCTCGGACGCTGAGATGAAACGCCGCCAGGACGACGTGCGCGGCTGGATGGCCGCGAACAACGTCGATGCGGCGCTGTTCACCTCGTACCACTGCATCAACTACTACTCCGGCTGGCTCTACTGCTACTTTGGCCGCAAGTACGGCATGGTCATCACCCAGGATGCGGCCACCACGATTTCGGCCGGCATCGACGGCGGCCAGCCCTGGCGGCGCAGCTTTGGCAACAACATCACCTACACCGACTGGCGGCGCGACAACTTCTACCGCGCGGTGCGCCAGCTTACCCCGGGCGTAAAGCGGCTGGGGATTGAGTTCGACCATGTGAACCTTGATTACCGCAAGGCGCTGGAAGCGGCCCTGCCGGGGGTGGAGTTCGTCGATATCGCCCAGCCGTCGATGTGGATGCGTTCGATCAAGTCGGCGGAAGAGCACAAGCTGATCCGCACCGGCGCGCGCATCTGCGACGTGGGCGGCTGGGCGGTGGCGGGCGCGGTCAAGGCGGGAGTGCCCGAGCACGAGGTCGCCATCGCCGGCACCAACGCCATGATCCGCGAGATCGCGAATTCCTTCCCGTTCGTGGAACTGATGGACACCTGGACGTGGTTCCAGTCGGGCATCAACACCGACGGGGCGCACAACCCGGTGACGAACAAGAAGGTGAAGTCGGGCGAAATCCTCTCGCTGAACACCTTCCCGATGATCTTCGGCTACTACACCGCGCTGGAGCGCACGCTGTTCTGCGACCATGTCGATGACGCGAGCCTTGACATCTGGGAAAAGAACGTGGCCGTTCACCGCCGCGGCCTCGACCTCATCAAGCCCGGCGCCAAGTGCAACGAGATCGCGCTGGAACTGAACGACATGTACCGCCAGTGGGATCTGCTGAAATACCGCAGCTTCGGCTATGGCCATTCCTTCGGCGTTCTCTGCCACTACTACGGCCGCGAAGCCGGGGTGGAGCTGCGCGAGGACATCGAGACCGAGCTGAAGCCCGGCATGGTGGTGTCGATGGAGCCGATGGTGATGCTGCCGGAAGGCGCGCCGGGGGCCGGCGGCTACCGCGAGCATGACATCCTGATCGTGACCGAGACGGGCGCCGAGAACATCACCGGCTTCCCCTTCGGCCCCGAGCACAACATCATCAGGAACTGATCCCAGACAGGATCATCGCCAGGGGGGCCGGGTCGATCCGGCCCCCTTTCCATTTGCGCTTCATCCGGGACGGGCAAAGAAAAAGGGGGGCCGAAGCCCCCCCACGATCACCTGGAAGAAACGGGTTCAGGCGAACTCGGCCCGCAGGGCGTCAACAATGCCCCTGGTGCAGACATCAAGCAGGATGTGACCCTTCTCGACCGAGGCCTCCTTCGGCGACGACAGGGTGCCGGAACGGGGCGTCCATTCCGGCTTGACCGGATAGACGTCATAGGGCGGGAAGGTGGCGGGCGCGTGGTCTACCGCGCGGTCGAGGTGGACGTGTTCGGGGTGCAGCGCCAGCATCAGCGAGGTTTCCAGAACGCCCCCATGCTCCACGTCCCAGCCGGGGAAGCCGCCGGGATAGAGTTTCGCGATCGCTTCCCTGTGGACAAAGTCCCAGTAGGACAGCACAACCACTTTCAGGTCGGTGATCCCGTCCCAGCGCAGCTCGCGCAGCGCAAGGTCGATGCCTTCGACGATGAACCACGAGTTCTCGAAGTGGCCGTTCACAAGGCAGATCTTGCGCACCCCGTGGCGGGCGAATTCCTTGACCACGTCCTTCAGCGCCGCAACCAGGGTGGCACCGTCCAGGCTGGTGGTCCCCGGCAGATGGTTGCCGCCGCCCGACTTCTGGTGCGATTTGTAGCCGTAGGTGAAGGGCGGCGCGACCAGCGCGCCGGTCTCCAGCGCCACCCGGCGGGCGAATTCGGTGGGCAGCAGCACATCCACATGCAGGGGCATGTGGTGGCCGTGCTGCTCCATCGACCCGATGGGGATCAGGATCGGCGTCTGTCCGCCGGATACGGCGGCGGCATATTCGGGCCAGGTAAGTTCGGATGCAAAGGCTGTCGCATGTTTCATGGTGCCGGACCTGTAAAGTGATGGCGGCAAAGTAGCTTGCAGGACCTGCATCAGGAAAATAGATTGCTTCAATCCTTTCATTGACGGTGCAAATCCATGGCGCTGCTCACCAATCTGCCGACTGACCTGTTGCGCACCTTCATCTCGGTGGTCGAACTGGGCGGACATTCCAAGGCCGGGGCCGTACTGGGCCGCAGCCAGCCGGCAATTTCCCTGCAAATCCGCCGGCTTGAGGAACTGGTCCGTGCCCCCCTGCTGGCCCAGGAAGGGCGTGTGATCAACCCGACCCCGGCGGGCGAGGCGTTATTGTCCTATGCGCGCGAGATGGTGCGGATCAACGACGAGGCTGTACGTTACTTCCATCGCTCCGACATGACGGGCGTCCTGCGGATCGGGCTGCCAACGGATTATGCCGTGGCCTTTCTGCAGAATACCCTGACGACCTTCCTGCGCCACCACCCCGACGTGGACCTTGAGATTCACTGCGACCTCAGCCGCGAGTTGCACCAGCTTCTGCGGTCGGACGACCTTGATATCATTGTTGCCACGATGCCCACCGCGCGGATGCCCTATCTGTCGCGCGCCTGGGTAGAGCAGCCGATATGGGCAGCAGCCGATTTCCTGACGCTGAACGGGTCGCGACCTGTTCCCCTGGGGGCGCATCTGGAAGGGTGCGACTACCGCGCCCGGATGATCGACGTGCTGGACGCGGCAGGGCGGCGCTGGCGGATCGTGTATACCGGCCCCGGCATTTCGGGTCTGCAGAACGCGGTGCTGAACGGCCTGTGCGTCACCGCCCTGACCCGGGCCACGATGTTGCCGGGTATGCGTGAACTGAAAGAGGACGAAGGATTTCCAAAGCTTGAACCGCTGCGAATCGGGCTGTTCTACAAACACCCCCGGCTGTCGGTCGCGGGGCTGCAACTGGTCAGCGATCTGGTCGCGGGCCTGGAAAACGTGGGTTCGGGCGTCAAGACATTGCCAAACTGACGAACCGGCGGGCAGAATAAAGGCCCCTTATCAATGGATTTCAAGAACCGATTTTGTGTTGTGCGATCACTCCCGTAACCTGCCTGCAAATAAGGTGGCCCTGAGGGCTGATATAGGGGAGTGCTGGGATGAAATTCACCAACGGGGCTGGAACCGGACTGACGCGCCGGTCGCTGCTTGCAGCGGGGGGTGCCGCGCTGGCCGCGCCCATGCTGTCGCGCGCCGCCTTTGCGCAGGCGACCGAAATCACCATGCTGGCCTGGTACGGCCATGCCGAACCCGACATGGTCGCCGGGTTCGAGGCGGAGCATAACGTCAAGTTCGTGCCGAAATACTACACGGGCGGCGATAACATGCTGGGCCTGATCTCTCAGTCGCCGCCGGGCACCTATGACCTGATCCTGTCGGATGCCGAATATGTCGAGGCGCTGAACGCCGCCGGATATGTCGAGGAACTGGATCCGAACGACTATCCGCTGGACGATTTTTTCCCCGAGTTCCAGAATTTTCCCGGCAACTGGCGGGACGGCAAGCTGTTCTCGCTGATCACCCGGTTCGGTTTCCTCGGTGTCGCCTACAACACCGACGCGCTGACCGAGGCTGAAGCCTCGTCCTACAATGTGTTCTGGGATCCGAAACTGACGGGCAAGGTCGGCCATTTCGACTGGCACCTGCCGAACCTGGGCCAGATGAGCCTGCTGAACGGCAACACCATCCCCTATGACATCGACGAGGCGGCCTGGGAGGCGGTGAAGGAAAAGACCCTTTCGCTGCGGTCTCAGATCGGCGGGTTCTTTGACTATGGCGGCACGTTCTCGTCGCTGAACGACGGGCAGATGCTGGCCTTCTGTGGCATTGGCGACTGGATCACGGGCGTGCTGGAAAAGAACGGTGCCAAGGTGCGGTCGGTCATCCCCGAACAGGGCGGCCTGCAATGGTCGGAATGCTTCTCGATCGGCAAGGGATCGACCAAGGCGGACCTCGCCCGGAAATGGATCCAGCACACCACCTCGGCAGCGGGACAGGCCCAGACCGCCCAGATGGCCGCCTATCCTGCGCTGATCCCGAACGCCAGGGGCTGGGAAGCACTGCAGGCGTCAAACCCCGACGAGGCCCGCCGCCAGGGCATGACCGCCGATGCGGGCAATGCCATGGACCTGATCCGTTCGGGCCGTATCCAGTACCGTCAATGGCCGATCCAGCAGGATCTGGAAACCTGGAACGACTTCTGGTCGGAATACAAGGGGTCGTGACCGGGGCCTGAACGGCCTTTGTCGAACCCACCCGGACCGGGGGCCCCCGTGCCGCCGGTCTGCCCTTTTCCTGCGGAGTGCAGCCCCGATGCGACGTTCGATTTCGCTGTACAGCCTGACGTTTTCGCTGCCGCTGCTGATCTGGCAGGTGCTGTTCTTTGTATTCCCCTTGCTTTTCCTGATCGCGCTTTCGTTCTGGACGGTGCGGAATTTTGTCATGTCACCGGATTTCGACCCGGTGAACTGGACAACGATGTATGGCCGCGCCGTGTTCTGGCAGGCCTACGGCACAACACTGGCACTGGCTGCGGCGGCTGCGGCATTGACCAGCATCCTTGCCTTTCCGGCCGCCTATGCCATCGCGTTCAAGCTGTCGGATACCGCGCGGCGCTGGGCAATCTTCCTGATGGTGATCCCGTTTTTCACCAGCTACCTGGTCAGGGTCTACTCCTGGCAGATCTTCCTGTCAGACAACGGCATCATCAACGTCATTCTGGGCTGGCTGGGCCTTGGACCCTTTACGATGCTGAACACGGTCGGGGCGACGATGGTGGGCTATCTGACCCTTGGCTTTCCGCTGGTCGTCCTGCTGCAGCTTTTCAGCCTGATCTTCATTGACCGCACCCTGATCGAGGCTGCGCACAACCTGCGCTGCGGTCGCCTGCGCACGGTGTTCGAGGTGGTGATCCCCTCGGCCCGCACTGGCCTCGTTATCGCCGCGCTGTTCAGTTTCATCCTGTCCTTCGGCGACTTCGTCAGCCCGGTCTATCTGGGCGGGGGGGAACCAACGACCCTGTCCATCCTCATCACGGACACCACGAAATCCGGCCAGCAATGGCCCCGCGCCGCCGTGGTCGCGCTGACCATGATCGGTACGCTGATGATCGTGGCTTTTGGCGCCATCAAATTCGCCTACAGGGGGAAATCGACATGAGCGGTGCCGCCGACATGAACCGCAACCGGGCGGTAAACTGGGCTTTGCTGGCTTACATCTTTCTGGCCTATGCCTTTGTCTTTGCCCCCATCGCGGCAAGCTTTGTGTTTTCGTTCAACTCGGACCGCTTCCCTTCAATCCCCCTGGGTGAGTTCACGCTGGACTGGTACCGCGCCGTGGCGACAGACCCGCTGGTCTGGGACGGCGCGCGCAACACACTTGTCGTGGGTGTGGTGGTGGGCATCATCTCGACCGTGATGGGGTTCGGGGCGGCCTATACCGACTACCGCTACAGGTTCGCGGGCAAGCAGGTGTATCTGGCTCTTGCCCTTCTGCCGCCCACGATCCCGGTCATCATCCTGGGTCTGGCGATGCTGGCTTACCTGTCGCGCATCAACCTGTCGGGCAATGCGCTGTCGGTGATCATCAGCCATGTCGTCGTCTGCGCGCCCTTTGCCATGGCCATTGTCCGGCTCCGCCTGTCGCAGATGGACCCGGCGCTGGAACCTGCCGCGTGGAATCTGGGCGCATCCGAATGGATGGCGATGCGCCATGTCATCGTGCCCTTCTGCGCGCCCGCGATCTTTGGCGCGCTGTTCATCACGATGGCGGTGTCCTTTGACGAATTCGCCGTGGCCTGGTTTGTCTCTGGCCTGAATGAAACGCTGCCCGTCAAGGTGCTGGGCTTTCTGCAAGGGCAGGTCAGCCCGCGGATCAACGCCATAGGCACCTTTGTCTTCATCCTTTCCATGACACTCGTGATCCTCGCGCAGCTTCTGCTGTCGGGCCGCAGCGCCAAGACCGCCGACAAGGAGTAATCCCATGAGCCGTGATACCCTGGTTTCCTTTGACGGCGTGGTAAAGCGCTTTGGCAGCTTCGTCGCCGTCCAGAAGCTGGATTTCGAAATCAGGAAGGGCGAGTTCCTTGCGATCATGGGATCGTCCGGTTGCGGCAAGACCACAACGCTGAGGATGCTGGCCGGGCTTGAGGCCCCCACGGAAGGCGTGATCAAGCTGTCGGGCAAGCCGATCAACGACCTGCCGACCTGGAGCCGCGACACCCCGATGGTCTGGCAAAGCCTGGCGCTGTTTCCGTTCCTGAACGTGCGCGAGAATGTCGAGTTCGCGCTGAAGATGCGCGGTGTGGGCAAGGCCGAACGCCGCCGCCGGGCGGAACAATGGCTGGACAGGATGCAGATCGCCGAGTTCGCCGAACGCAACATCAGCCAGTTGTCGGGCGGCCAGCGGCAGCGCGTGGCGCTGGCCCGGTCGCTGGTGGTGGAACCCGAGATCCTGTTGCTCGACGAACCCCTTTCGGCGCTGGATGCCGCGCTGAAGGTGCGGATGCAGTCGGTCTTGAAAAACCTGCAGCGTGAAACCGGAATCACCTTTGTTTACGTCACCCACAGCCAGTCCGAGGCCTTTTCCATGGCGGACCGCGTGGTGATCATGAGCCGCGGTGTCATCGAGCAGATCGGCACACCGCAAGAAATCTACCGCACCCCGGGCACGCGGTTTGTGGCCGAATTCCTGGGATCATCGAACATCTTTCAGGGCAGGCTGGTGCCCGGCGACGGCGGCGGTGCCGCGCTTGACACGCCGCTTGGGCGGTTCGAGACCGGCGCAGATGCAACCGCCCGCCTGGGCACGACCGCCACGATGACGGTGCTGGACACCAAGACCCACCTGGCCGCGGCCAGACCCGCCCATGCGCGCAACGTTCTGCCCGTGCGGATGATCGGCGAGGAATTCGTGGGCGCCACCGCCACCATTTATCTTGAAGCGGCGGGGGGCCAGGAAATCAGGGTCCAGAAGGGTCATGACGAACTGTCCGACATTCCGCTGGAAATCGGGCGGGAACTTTTCGTCTACTGGGAGCCGGGCGACGCACATGTCATATCAGAAGCCTGACACCGAAACGAATGCTTCTTCAGCCGACCCCGGCCTGCGCCCGTCTTTGGGGTTCTCAGACCTTTGCATCAGCAGACTGGGTCCGCTTGCGCTCGACAATGCAAGAACCATGATCGATCCGATGCTGTACCCGGTCACGGTCGCCGGACTGAGCCGGAAGCAGATTGATGAAGTGGATTTCAGGTCGATTTTCCGTCTGGAACGCATAGGCGCGGCATTCAGTGCCCTGACGTCAGCCTTGCGCTAGGACAGGGACCCGGCCGCTGGGCCCGCGCCTGCCCCCGGGTTCCGCTGGTGCAGCCGCCAAAGCTCGGGGGTTTCGCCGAACTCGGCCCGGAAGGCCCGGATCAGGTGCGATGCATCCGCGAACCCGGTTTCCGCCGCAATCTGGCTGACAGTCCGGTCGGTGTGCCGCAACAGGTTGCGCGCAAGGGCCAGCCGCACCTTGCGGCCCGCCTCCTGCGGCCCAAGCCCCAGGGCCGCCATGAAATGCCGCTCGAGCCTGCGGCGGCTGACCCCCAGCCGTTCAGCCAGCCTTTTCACCGTCAGCGGGGTGTCGATTGTCTGCTGCACGGTCAGCAGCGCGCGCTTCACCAGGTCGTCGTGGGTCGTCAACTCCAGCGGCAGCCCGGGCTGCGGCCGTTCGGCGCGCATGGCCTCGTCAATGATCATGATAGCCAGCGCCTTGCGCGCAGCGGCAGACCCGATGTGCCGGTCCACCAGGAACGCCGCCAGTTGGGCCGACGTCACCCCACCCGAACAGGTCAGCCGATCCCGGTCCACCACAAAGATCTGGTCCGATACGGGCAGCAGACCTTCGAAGGCCTCCAGGTAGTCGTCATGGTGAAACCAGCTGACGCAGGCGCGATAGCCGTTCATCAGCCCGGCGCGATGCAGGATGAAGGCACCGGTGCAGATGCCCACCAAAGGCACGCCCAGCGCGGCCGCCTGTTGCAGATAGTCCACCGCGCGGGGATCGAGGCTTTCGATCTCGCCGATCAGGCCGCCGACAACGGCGATATAGTCGAACTGGCGCGGGTCGCCGAAGCGATCCTCGGGCGACACCTTGATCCCGCAGGATGACTCGACCGGGTCGGACGAGGCAGACAACACGCGCCAGCGGCACAGGATGGGGCGGGACCGGTCGCCTTCATCGGCGGCCAGACGCAACACATCGACAAAGCTGGCAAAAGCGCACAGCGTGAAACGCCGCGCCAGAATGAAGCCGATCCGCAGGCGGGGCGGCGGCACTGGAGTCACAGGGCGCGCAGGCTGGACCATGGCGCATATCTACAACGTCTCTGGCGCATTCATACAAGGATTCTTTGCGCCCCCGGGCGACATTGGCCCCATCCGTCAGCCTGAACCCGTGAGCGTCCCATGACACATTTCTCGGCCATGTCGCTTCTGAAGAACGCCCTGACCGGCCACAAGAACTGGCGCGAGCAGTGGCCCGACAGCCAGCCCAAGGCCGAATACGATGTCGTCATCGTCGGCGCGGGCGGGCATGGTCTGGGCGCCGCCTACTATCTGGCCAGGCAGCACGGCATCACCCGGGTGGCCGTGATTGACAAGGGCTGGCTGGGCGGCGGCAACACCGGGCGCAACACCACCATCGTCCGGTCGAACTACCTCTATGATGAAAGCGCCCGGCTATATGACCACGCGCTTGACCTTTGGGACGATCTCAGCCAGGAGCTGAACTACAACGTCATGTATTCCAAGCGCGGCGTGATGATGCTGGCGCATAACGTGCATGACGTGCAGTCCTTCCAGCGGCACATCCATTCGAACCGGCTGAACGGCGTCGACAACCGCTGGCTGACGCCGGAACAGGCCAAGGCCTTTTGCCCGCCGCTTGATATCTCGGCGCGTCGCCGCTATCCGGTGATGGGGGCGGCGTTGCAGATGCGGGCAGGCACGGCGCGCCACGATGCGGTGGCCTGGGGCTATGCGCGCGGGGCTGCGGCGCGCGGCGTCGACATCGTCCAGAACTGCGCCGTGACGGCGATCCGGCGCGGCCCGGACGGCGCGGTAATCGGGGTTGAAACCTCGCGCGGGTTCATCAAGGCCAGGAAGGTCGCCGTTTCGGCTGCGGGCAACACCTCGGTGGTGCTGCAAAGCGCGGGGCTGCGGATGCCGCTTGAAAGCTATCCCCTGCAGGCGCTGGTCAGCGAACCGGTCAAGCCGATCTTCCCCTGCGTCGTCATGTCGAACTCGGTGCATGCCTATATCAGCCAGTCCGACAAGGGCGAACTGGTCATCGGGTCGGGCACTGACCAGTATGTCAGCTATTCCCAGCGCGGCGGGCTGCCGCTGATCGAACACACCGTTGCGGCGATCTGCGAGGTGTTCCCGATCTTCCGCCGGATGCGGATGCTGCGCAAATGGGGCGGCATCGTCGACGTCACGCCCGACCGCTCGCCGATCCTGGGCAAGCTGCCCGTGCCCGGCCTTTACGTCAACTGCGGCTGGGGCACGGGCGGGTTCAAGGCCACGCCCGGTGCGGGGCACCTGCTGGCCTGGACGGTGGCCAAGGACGAGCCGCATCCGATCAACGCGCCCTTCACGCTGGAACGCTTCACCACCGGCCGGCTGATCGACGAAGCGGCCGCCGCCGCCGTCGCCCACTGAGGAGGATCCCATGCTGCTGATCCACTGCCCCTACTGCGAGGAAACCCTGCCCGAGGCCGAATTCGCCTATGCCGGCGAGGCCCATATCGCCCGCCCCGCCGACCCGATGGCGCTGTCGGACGAGGAATGGCGCGACTTCCTGTTCATCCGGTCAAACCCGCGCGGCACGCATTTCGAACGCTGGCGCCACCTGCACGGCTGCGGGCGCTTCTTCAACGCGGTGCGCGACACCGTCACCGACAAGTTCCAGATGACCTACAAGGCGGGCCTGCCGCGCCCCGACCTTTCCGCGATGAAGGAGGCCGCCGAATGAGCCGCTATCGCATTCCCGGCAAGGGCCGGATCGACCATGCCCGACCGGTGCGTTTCACCTTTGACGGGCGCGTCATCGAAGGCCGTCAGGGCGACACGGTCGCCTCGGCGCTTCTGGCCAGCGGCATCCACCTGATGGGCCGCAGCTTCAAATACCACCGCCCGCGCGGCGTGGTCAGCGCCGGGTCGGAAGAGCCAAATGCGCTGATCGGCACGCAGCGCGGCGGCCCCGACCGGTTCGAGCCGAACACCCGCGCCACCATGCAGGAGGTCTGGGACGGGCTGACCACCGAAAGCCAGAACAAGTGGCCATCGCTGGCGTTCGACCTCGGCGCGATCAACGACCGGCTCTACATGCTGTTCTCGGCCGGGTTCTACTACAAGACCTTCATGTGGCCCAAGGCGTTCTGGGACAAGGTCTATGAACCCTTCATCCGCCGCGCCGCCGGTTTGGGCCGGTCGCCGGCGCTGCCCGACCCCGACCATTACGCCAGCCGCAATCTGCATTGCGACGTGCTGATCGTGGGGGCGGGCCCGGCGGGCCTCGCGGCGGCATTGTCGGCCGCACGGGCGGGGGCGCAGGTCGTTCTGGTGGACGAACACGCCGAGATGGGCGGCACATTGCTGTCCGAACCGCAACTGCGCATCGACGGCGCGGGGGCCTGGGACTGGCTTGCCGCCACGCTGGCCGAACTGTCGGCCCTGCCCAATGTGCGCCTGATGTCGCGCACCACGGCCATCGGCTATTATCATGAGAACATGGTGGGCCTGTGCCAGCGCCTGACCGACCATCTGGCCAGCCCCCCTGCCGACGCCCCGCGCGAACGGCTGTGGCGGGTGCGCGCCAAGCAGGTCGTGCTGGCGCAGGGGGCCATTGAAAAGCCGCTGGTCTTCGACGGCAACGACCGGCCCGGCGTGATGCTGTCGGGGGCGGCGCAGACATTCCTGCACCGCTTCGGCGTCAAGGTGGGTGACCGCCCCGTGGTCGTTACGGTGCATGACAGCGCCTGGCACACCGCCTTTGATCTTGCTGCGGCGGGCATGAAGGTCGCGGCGATCGTCGATCTGCGCAACGATGTCGCCCCGGCGCTGGTGCAGCAGGCGCGGACGCTGGGGATCGAGCCGCTGCCGGGCCACACCGTCACGGGCACGACCGGCCGGTTGCGGGTTGCCTCGGTCCGCGTCGCTGCGGTCAGCGGGTCGCAGGTCGCATCCGGGCGGCGCATCGCCTGCGACGCGCTTCTGATGTGCGGCGGCTGGACGCCGTCGCTGCACCTTTTTTCCCACACCAAGGGCAGCCTGCGCTGGGATGCCGAAACGGGCGCTTTCCTGCCCGACCGCAAGACAGAAGCCTGCCAGATCGCGGGCGCGGGGCGGGGCCTTTGGGGTGTCGCCGCCGCGCTGGACGACGGCGCAAAGGCGGGGGCGCTGGCGGCGTCCGCAGCGGGCCGCGTGGCGGGGGCGGGGACCTTCGCCGTGTCGGGCGACCGGCCCGGGCGCGGTGTCGTGGTCAGGGAACTGCCCACCGACGGCAATCCCGGCCGCGCCAAGGCCTTTGTCGATTACCAGAACGACGTGACCGCCAAGGACATCCGCCTTGCCGTGCGCGAAGGCATGCGTTCCATCGAACATGTCAAGCGCTACACCACCAACGGCATGGCGACCGACCAGGGCAAGCTCAGCAACATCAACGGCCTGATGATCGCGTCCGAGGCGCTGCAGAAACCGGCGCCCGAGGTTGGTCTGACCACCTTCCGCCCACCCTACACGCCCACCAGTTTCGGTGCGCTGGCGGGTTATCACAAGGACGATCATTTCGAGGTGACGCGCCGCACGCCCATCGACGCCTGGGCCGATGCGCAGGGTGCGGTGTTCGAACCGGTGGCCCTGTGGCGCCGTGCGCGCTACTTCCCCCGCGCGGGTGAGGACATGCACAAGGCGGTGGCCCGCGAATGCCGCGCCGTCCGCAGCGCGGTGGGGATGTTCGACGCCTCGACGCTCGGCAAGATCGAGGTCGTGGGGCCCGACGCCGCCACCTTCCTTGAGCGGATGTATACGAACCCATGGGCAAAGCTTCAGCCCGGCCGCTGCCGCTATGGCCTGCTTCTGGGCGAGGACGGTTTCATCCGCGACGATGGCGTGATCGGCCGCCTGGCCGACGACCGCTTTCACGTCACCACCACGACCGGCGGCGCGGCGCGCGTGCTGAACATGATGGAGGATTACCTTCAGACCGAATGGCCCGACCTGAACGTCTGGCTGACCTCGACCACCGAACAGTGGGCGGTTGTGGCGCTGCAGGGGCCAAACGCCCGCAAACTGCTGGAACCGCTTGTCGAGGGCCTTGATCTTTCGGACGCGGCCTTCCCGCACATGGCCGTGGCGGAATGCACCGTGGCCGGGTTTCTGGCGCGTCTCTTCCGGGTGTCCTTCACCGGCGAACTTGGCTTCGAGATCAACGTGCCCGCGCGCCATGGCCGCGCGCTGTGGGACCTGCTCTGGCAGGCCGGGCAGGCCCACGGCGTCACCGCCTACGGCACCGAGGCGATGCACGTCCTGCGCGCCGAAAAGGGCTTCATCATCGTCGGGCAGGATACCGACGGCACGGTCACGCCGCAGGATGCAGGCCTCACCTGGGCCATCGGCAAGGCGAAGCCCGACTTTGTGGGCAAACGGTCCTTGATGCGGCCCGACATCGTGGCCAGGGGGCGCAAGCAACTGGTCGGCCTTCTGACCGACGACCCTGCGACGGTGCTGGAGGAAGGCGCGCAGATCGTCGCAGACCCGTCCAAGCCGCTGCCGATGCGAATGATCGGCCACGTCACCTCGTCCTACTGGTCCGAGGCGCTGGGGCGGTCCATCGCGATGGCCCTTATCGAAGACGGGCATGATCTGCAGGGAAAGACGCTGCATGTCCCGATGGAGGGGCGCACCATTGCGGCCAGGGTTTCGGGTGTCACCTTCTATGATCCCGAAGGTCAGCGGCTGAAGGTATAGGGAGGCAGAGATGACAACCCATGATCGCGAATTCCGCGCCGCCGGCGTGACGGTGGGGGAACTGGCGCCCCGGCTGCGGTTCTCGCTGCGGCTGCGCCCCGACAACCTGCCGCAGGCGCGGCTGGCGCTTGGCCTTGACCTGCCGGAAAAGATTGGCGGGCTGGTCACCGCAGGCCAGCGCCGGGCGCTGTGCCTGGGCCCCGACGAATGGATGCTGGACTGCGCCGAAGGGGACCGCCCCGCCCTGCCCGCTGGCCTGCCGCATGCACTGGTCGAAGTAACCGATCGCGAAGTCACCTGGCGGATATCCGGCCCCAGGGCTGCCGAACTTCTGTCCATCGGCATTGCACGCGACCTTGCGGCCCTGTCCCCGGGCAAGGGGTGCCGGACGGCCTTTGGCAGCGTGCAGGCGGTTCTGCTGCGCGAGGGCGAGGACAGCTTTACCCTGTCGGTCTGGCGCAGCTTTGCGTCCCATGTGGCCGGGCTTCTGGCCATCGGGCAGCGCGAACTGGCCTGCGGCCTGTAACCGTCGCCGCCAGCCCCGAACCCATGCCGCGCGGCCGACACCGGCCGCGCCAACCCCCACCATGACCGAAAGGAACCGCCATGAAGGATGTTCTTCTGCCAGCCATCAGTGATGCCGCCATCGGCGCCGCCATCGACGCGGAACTGAACCGCCAGCAGACCCAGATCGAACTTATCGCCTCGGAAAACATCGTCAGCCGCGATGTGCTGCAGGCGCAAGGGTCGGTGCTGACCAACAAATATGCCGAAGGTTATCCGGGCAAGCGCTATTACGGCGGTTGCGAACATGTCGACAGGGTCGAGGCGCTGGCCATCGACCGGGCGAAAGAGCTGTTCGGTGCCGCCTTTGCCAATGTGCAGCCGCATTCCGGCGCGCAGGCCAATCAGGCGGTGTTTCTGGCCCTGCTGCAGCCCGGCGACCGGATCATGGGGCTGGACCTGGCCCATGGCGGGCATCTGACCCACGGCTCGCCTGTCACGATGTCGGGCAAGTGGTTCGACGTGGTGTCTTACGGCGTTGAACCTGACACGCATCTGATCAACATGGCCAAGGTGCGCGAAAGGGCGCTGGAAACCCGGCCAAAGCTGATCATTGCCGGTGCATCGGCCTATCCGCGCGCGATGGATTTCGCGGCCTTCCGCGCCGTGGCGGACGAGGTCGGCGCGTACCTGATGGTTGACATGGCACACTACGCCGGACTGATCGCCGCCGGTCTCTATCCCGATCCGCTGCCGCATGCCCATGTGGTCACCACCACGACGCACAAGACATTGCGCGGCCCGCGCGGCGGCATGATCCTGACCAATGACGAGGCGCTGGCGAAAAAGTTCAACTCAGCCGTCTTTCCGGGCAACCAGGGCGGCCCCCTGATGCATGTGATCGCGGCCAAGGCCGTGGCCTTTGGCGAGGCGCTGCAACCGGCCTTCCGCGACTATGCGGGCCGCGTGATCGCCAATGCACAGACCCTTGCCGCAGTGCTGACCGCAGGTGGCCTTGGCGTGATCTCGGGCGGCACCGATTGCCATATGGTGCTGGTGGACCTGCGCCCCTTCGGACTCAAGGGCAAGGATGCGGATATCGCGCTTGAACGGGCGGGCCTGACCTGCAACAAGAACGCGATCCCCTTTGACCCCGAAAAACCCTTTGTCACCAGCGGCATCCGTCTGGGCACCAGCGCAGGCACCACGCGCGGCTTCGGCGCGGCCGAATTCACCGCCATCGGCGAGATGATCCTGCGGGTGCTGAATGCCCTGCGGGTGCACGGCGCCGCAGGTGATGCCGCGACCGAAGCCGGGGTCCGGGCACAGGTACGGTCGCTGTGCCAGGCCCATCCGATCTACGCCGACTGAGCCATGTTTCTGTCCACTTTCGACATTTTCAAGATCGGCATCGGGCCCTCGTCTTCGCATACCATGGGGCCGATGACTGCGGCGTCGCGGTTTCTGGCCGAGTTGCGGGCCATGTCCGCAGCGCCCGCCAGGCTGGCCGTGTCGCTGCACGGCTCGCTTGCGTTTACCGGACGGGGCCATGCCACTGACCGCGCCGTGATCCTGGGCCTGATCGGCCTGTTGCCCGCCACGCTCGACCCCGACAGGGCCGAGGCGCAAGAGGCCGAGGTCCGGCGCAGCGGCACGGTTCAGCCGCCGGGCCTGCCGGTGATGACCTTTGCGCCGGACCGCGATCTTGTGTTCGACTTCGGCCCGCCACTGCCCGGCCATGCGAACGGCCTTGTGTTCCGTGCCTTTGACGCCGGGGACACGGCGTGTCTGGCGCGGACCTATCATTCGATCGGTGGCGGCTTTGTCGTGGAAGAGTCAGAGCTTGCCACCGCCCGCACCGGCACGCAGCCTGCGGACTGCCCCCATCCATTCCGGACGGCTGCCGGGATGCTGGACATGGGCAAGACGACTGGCCTG
The DNA here is from genome assembly GCA_020251025.1 of Rhodobacter sp. GTDB lineage: Bacteria > Pseudomonadota > Alphaproteobacteria > Rhodobacterales > Rhodobacteraceae > Aliitabrizicola. Next base: position 24,766 of record JADCDI010000084.1, read on the forward strand.
ACCATCGCCCGGATGAAGCGCGCGAACGAGGAGGCCGTGGGTGGACCGGGGCTTGACGCCCGGCTTGATGCAATAAGGGACGCGATGTTCGCCTGCATCGACCGGGGCCTTGCCAAGGACGGCATCCTGCCCGGCGGCCTGAAGGTGCGGCGACGGGCCCGGGCGATTCACCAGCAACTCCTGGCCGAGAAAGGGCGCAATACAAGTCAGCCACATGTCGCCAACGACTGGCTGTCGGTCTACGCGATGGCGGTGAACGAAGAGAACGCCGCAGGCGGGCGCGTTGTCACCTCTCCGACCAACGGCGCCGCCGGCGTTGTACCCGCCGTCCTGCGCTACTACCGTGACCACTGCATCGGTTCGACCCTCGACGGCGAACGTGACTTTCTGCTGGTCGCTGCGGCAATCGGCGGTCTGATCAAGCACAACGCCTCGATTTCCGGGGCAGAGGTCGGCTGCCAGGGCGAGGTCGGCAGTGCTGCCGCCATGGCCGCAGCGGGCTTGTGTGCGGCGCTTGGCGGCAGCAACGAACAGGTGGAAAACGCTGCGGAAATTGCGCTTGAACACCACCTTGGCATGACCTGCGATCCGGCTGCGGGCCTGGTGCAGGTGCCGTGCATCGAACGCAATGGCCTTGGCGCGATCAAGGCCGTTTCGGCGGCCAGTCTCGCCCTGCGCGGCGACGGCACCCATTTCCTGCCGCTTGACAACTGCATCGAGACGATGCGCCAGACCGGCCAGGACATGAACCAGCGCTACAAGGAAACCTCGACCGGAGGAATCGCCGTCAACTTGCCCGAGTGCTAGCCTGCGGGCTATCGCACCTTGCGCCAGGGCTTATCGGGCAGTGTCCCGTGCGGTGGTGCAGAAGGCCGCGCGGGGCCCTAGGGTCCAGACTCATTGATCGTCAAAGCCAGAACAAGACGGTTGCGGCCAGTGCGACGGCGGAGAGGAAGGTCTTTGCACATCTGTCGTAGCGGGTAGCGACGCGGCGCCGGTCCTTGAGCCTGCCGAACATGATCTCGATGCGATTACGCCGTTCATAGCGGCGCTTGTCGTAGCGGACGGCCTTGCCGCGAGACTTCCGGCCTGGGATGCAGGGCTTTATCCCCTTGTCTTTCAACGCTTCCCTGAACCGGTCGGCATCGTAGCCCCGGTCGGCAATCAGCCATTCGGCACCGGGCAGGCTGCCCGGCAGGGCGGCGGCGCCGGTGTAGATCCGTTTGCATTTATGTTGAGACATACCCTGCATGCCTGAGGTAGTTTGAGCATTCCTCGGGTGTGAAGAGGTCGCAGATGTCGCCGAGGGCCTTGATCAGGTGGTCGAACGTTCTGGCTCCGACGCCGCGCAGGA
>JADCDI010000085.1 GCA_020251025.1 Rhodobacter sp.
CCCGGCCGGTCCTAATCCCGGCGCATCCCTGTGGCAGGGGCGATGGCCCCTGCCATTGATGCGGTGAGGGCGCTGTCGCCCGTTCGGGCGGGAACAGGAAACGCATCGCGTTTCCCCCGCCCGCGCGGGACAGCGCTCCGTAGACCCGCAGGTCCGGAAAAGACAGAGGCCAGCGCCCGACCCGGCGGGGGCGAAGCGCCCGCCGGGGGCGGGGCGGGCGCTGGCCGGGGGCTTTGGCCCCCGGCCCGTCCTGATCCCGGCGTAACGCTGTAGCAGGGGCGATGGCCCCTGCCATTGCAGCGGTGAAGGTACCTGTCATCAGTTCGGGCGGGACCACGAAACGCGACCCGCGTTTCACCCGCCCGCGCGGAACGGCACCCTGCAGGGTTCTTCCTCTATTGAGGGTTTCCGGAAGCTGATGAAGCGTGAGTCACTCTTGGTTCCGGCAGGGGGAACGATGGGTCGCACTCTGTAGTGGCTGAGCGAGGGGACAATGGGCGCGGATCGAGCCGCATCTGCCCAAGGGGCGGTGCGGCGCGCGTCGTTTGGATGACCGCCGCGTGATCCAGGGGATCATCCAAATGCTGAAGACCGGCGCGCGCTGTCGCGACTTCGCGGCGGCGTATGGCCCGGACACAACGATCTGCAACCGCTTCAACCGGGGGGCGAAGCAGGGGGTCCGGGAAGAGGTGTTCTGCGTGCTGACCGGCGTGACCGGCGTGAGCGGCCCGGTGGGGGCGAGTGCCGCCGACAACAGCCACATCCAGGCACACCGCCCGGCATCAGGCGCAGATGGGGGGACCATGCCAACGTGACCGGGCGATCACGCGGCGAAGGGACGACCAGGACGGACGTCCCGACCGGGGCACAGGATCGACCGCGGGCGCCGGGCCTGACGCCGGACCAGGCGCATCCTCCGACAGGCCCTGCCAAGGGGCCGCAACCCGTCCCAACCCCGCGATGCCGGATCGCAGCCCGCGCCTGCGATTCCCGCAAGCTCTGGGCATGGCCAGCAGAACGCGGATGCGGCGGTCATCCCGCCAAACCCGAAGCCATACCGCCAAACCCGGCGCGAGAGAACCGCTCCCCAGGGACAGCGCCCCTGCCGCACAGGCCATGTGATCGAACGGATATCCTGTCGCCTCAAGAACCTTGGCGCAACGCCACCCGTCACGACAATCGCGCCTGCCCCTGCATGTCCGCATCGCCGCAACCGGCACCGGGTGGATCAATCGGGTTCCGACCCTGTTCCAGCGGTCCCCGCTGTGCAAGGGGGACGGCTGCGGGGCAGGTCCCTTGCGGGTGCCGCCAGCGGAACGCTTACAGGAACCAGGGGTTCGACCAGGCCCGCCTGCCCGCATGATCGATCACGCTGACCCGCACCCAGGGCGAGGCGCGGAACCGCTCCAGCGGGATCGCGGCCGTCGTCATCGACTGGCCATGCACCGCCTTTGCCGCCGATCCGGCCCCCTGCACGATCACCGAACGCACGGCGGAACAGTCCACCTCCACCGCGTCCGCCGTGATCCGCACATCGCGCAATTCCGGCCCCTGCGAGGAATAGAAGTGCCCCGCCTTCAGCGCGTCCAGCAGCGCCTCCGGCTCGTTCGCCCTGGCCTTGACCATCACCCAGCCGCCAAAATGGTCCGGCTCTGAAAAATGGGCGTCATCGGTCGCAATCAGGCTCAGCCGCCGCCCTTCCGACAGCAGCAGATCGGCAATGGCGAATCCGTCCGCCCGGTCGCAGCCTTCGGCGCAGCCGTGGTTGTAGATCTCCACCGCATGGGCCGCCGTGATGGCGCGTGCATCGGACAGCGTCATGCCCGACCATTGCGGATGGGCCACGGCCACGAAGGCCCCGGCAGCCACGGCGCGGGCCGCCAGCGCCGCCCCGCTTTCCTGCCCCTCGACAGGCCGGAAATCGGGGCTGTGGGGCGGGGCAAAATCGGGCGGCAGGCCGACGGCCAGGATATGCCACAACTCGCCGTTGGCCATGGCCCCCGAATGCAGCTCGGCCCCCGGAATCGTGGTGAAGCTCTTGGTGCGGAACGGCAGGGTATCGACGATGGGATAACCGTAGCGGCCGATGAAATGATCGGTCAGCGCCAGAAAGTCATAGCCTTCGGCCCGGTAGCGGCGGCAAACCTCTTCCGGGTCCAGCACGCCGTCGGACCGGGTGGAATGGGTGTGCAGATTACCCCGCCAGAAACGGCCGGGGGCGGTGAAGGCGGGCAGGCTTTGGCTCATGCTGTCCTCGTTGATGTCAGCGTCTTTGTCCCGTGATCTCAGGCCACGCGGCTCCCGGCAACCCATGTTCCGCGCACGACAGCCGCCTGGCCAAGGCGCGCCACGCGGATCACATCTGCCCGCGCGCCGGGAACCAGCTGCCCCCGGTCTTGCAGCCCCGCCGCCTCGGCCGGTGCCCGTGTTACCGTGGCCACGCCGCGCGCAAGGTTGCCCCACAGATCGCCCAGCCGCAACCCGGCCGTCAGCAGCGACGAGGGCACATAGTCGGAAGAGACGACATCCAGAAGCCCCGCTTCGGCCAGATCGGCCGCAGCGACATTGCCGGAATGCGACCCGCCCCGGATCAGGTTCGGCGCGCCCATCATCACCTTGATGCCCTGCGCCTGACAGGCGCGGGCGGCCTCGACCGTGGTCGGGAATTCGGCGAAATGCGCCCCCTGCCGGGCAGATTGGGCAACCTGGTCTTCGGTCGTGTCGTCATGGCTGGCCAGCACCGCGCCATAGCGCTGCGCCGCCGTCACCGCCGCCGCCTCGTGCCGGGCGCGCATCCGGTCGCCCAGCGCCTTTTGCGCGGCGATATGGCCATGGAATTCGTCCAGCGAATAGCCGTGCTTGCCCATGACATAGTCTTTCAGCTTCGTCACATCGCGGAACTGCCGCTGGCCGGGGGTATGGTCCATCAGGCTGACGATCCCGATGGCATCGGCCGGCCCGAACTTGTCCAGCTCCTCCACCAGGGTTTCCGAACAGACCTCGGCCCGCAGGTGCAGGAAATGGCTGATCCGCAGCACCCCCTGCCGGCGCAGATCAAGAATCTCGTCGGCCAGTGCCCGGGCATATTCGCCATAGTTTCCCTTGGCCTTCGAGATGACCGACCCCACCCGAAGCGCATCGAAAACCGTTGTAATGCCAACACTTGCCAGTTCGGCATCATGGGCGATGATCGCGCTGGCGTGGGGCCAGTCGACCTTGGGGCGCGGTTCGATATGGCGTTCCAGATTGTCGGTGTGCAATTCGACCAGACCGGGCATGACCAGATCACCGCCACAGTCCAGCGCACCCGCAGGCACCGCCGTGCCGGGATCGATCGCGCGGATCACGCCGCCGGAAAGATGAAGGCTGCCGCGAAGGGTTTCGTTAGGCAGGACAAGAAGCGCATTGGCAACGATGGTGTCAGACATGAAGATTCCTTGACGCAGGCCAGACAGCGCTCAATGACAATGTCCTGTCACAGGACTGTGACGCCGCACCCATAAAAGCGACATCATGACAGACTTTCATCGCTATGCCATCTATTGGGCACCGCAGGCGGGCCAACTTGCCGATCTGGTGGCCGCCTGGCTGGGCTGGGATGCCGCAGCCGGGCGGCGCGTGCCCCATCCGCAGCTTGCCGGCCTGCCCCGCACCGCCGCAGAACTGACCGACACTCCGCGCAAATACGGCTTTCACGGCACGATCAAGCCGCCGTTCCGCCTGGCCCCCGGCCGGACGGCCGAAGGCCTGCACCGGGCGGCGGCCGATCTTTGCGCAGCGCTGCCCCCGGTCACGCTTTCGGGCCTGTCGCTGCACAGGCTGGGCGGGTTCGTCGCCCTGACGCCCGAGGGCGACCAGGGGGACCTGGCCGGTCTTGCGGCGCGTGTTGTCGAAGGTCTGGATGCGTTCCGCGCGCCCCCGGATGCCGCCGAGATCGCCCGCCGCAGGCCCGGGCGGCTGACAGACCGGCAGCGCGGCCATCTGGCGCGCTGGGGCTACCCCTATGTGATGGAGGATTTCCGCTTTCACCTGACGCTGACCGGGGATTTGCCCGAGGCAGACGCGGCCCGGGTCGCCGCCGTGCTTGATCCCTTGCTGCGCCCGGTCCTGCCGCGCCCCTTCCATGTGGGCAGCCTGTGCCTGTTCGGTCAGGGGCAAGACGGGATGTTCCGGCTGCTGCACCGCTATGCGCTGTGCGGCTGACAGGGATCGCGCCGGTCCCGCCTGCGTCGTCACAGCCAGTTCTTCCATTTGAAGAACAGATAGGTGCCGACCGCCGAGGCAACCATCAGGCCCAGCGCCACCGGATAGCCCCAGCTTTGATCCAGCTCCGGCATCGCGCGGAAGTTCATGCCATAGACGGATGCGATCAGCGTGGGCGGCAGGAACAGCACCGCAACCACCGACACGATGCGGACGGTGGAGTTCTGCACCAGGTTGACCATCCCCAGGGTGGCATCCGACGCCAGCGCGACGCGGGACGAGACGAAATCCGCATGCACCTCCAGCGCCTGAATGTCGCGCAGCAGGGCTTTGACCACCGGACGCAGGCCCTCTGACGGGCTGCGCTCGGCCATCGACTGCCCCAGAAACCCGATGGCGCGTTCCAGTGTCAGCAGCGACAGGCGCACGCGCCCCACCAGATCCCCCACGCGCCCGACGTTCTGCAGCGCGTCCTGCAGAACCTCTGACCGTTTCGCCTCTTCCGGGTCGTAGACCGATCTGGTGACGGCATCCAGCGATGCCCCCGTTCCTTCCAGCAGGTCGGCCAGCCGCCCGACGATCTCTTCCATCAGGCCCAGAAAGACGCGTTCGGCCGACGAGCATCCGGGGCCGACCTTGTCGGCGCGCGTGGGATAGGTCTCGAACGGGCGCGGCGCGTGATGGCGCACGGTCACCAGACGCGCAGGCGTCACGATGAAGGTGACGGGGCCGGACAGCGGGGCCCTGGTTTCCGACAGGCCCGGCAGGACGACGGTCATGTAATCCACACCGCCTTCGCGGTAGAGACGGTTGGAGATTTCGATCTCCTCCATGTCTTCCAGGGTGGGAACATCCACGCCCAAAGCCGCAACAGCCTGAACCTGTGCGGGCATCGGACGGTAGAGATCGATCCAGATCGCGTCCTCAAGCCGGTCGGAAACCGCCATTTGTTCCAGGTGCCCGGTGGACTGACGATAGGCGAAAAGCATCGGCCGGTCCCTGCATGGCGGAAGTTCCCGCCCTTGCCTAGCGCGATGCCGCGGCCTGTCCAAGGCCTGATCCGCCGTCATGGCAGGGCCTGGACCGGCGGCCTGCGCGGCGGGGGCCATTCTTCTGGCGAGACCCCTGGGCTTGTGCCCCGATCATCCGGCACGGCCCGGACGGCCCAAGGCTGCCGTGCTGCGAAAGACGGTGTTTTCGAAGGCCTGCGGGATCGTCGGACGGGCCGCCTTTCCATCTTTCCGCTCATTGCACCGTGCGATGATTCGGATGCTTGCCGACGGCGCGGTCCGGCCGGGCGGGCTGCCCGTCGGCACCGGCACCGCAGACGGGGCCTGATCTGCGCGCAAGCGGCCGGCAGGCGCGCGACCCGGGTGCGGCTGCCCGGCACCGCCCCATGGGGAAAGTTTCATCCCGGATGCCGTGCGGTCTTGCCCTGACCGGAAAGCGCGATAGCTCGCAGCATGTGAAACCGGGCCGCAGCGGGGCGGTGGAGACGGGATGCCTGACACGCACTTTACGGCAGAGACGACCGATACCCGGGCATTGCGCGATGCCCTTGGGCGCTTTGCCACGGGCATCACCGTTGTCACCATTGCCACGCGGGATGGCCCGATGGGCTTTACGGCGAACAGTTTTGCCAGCGTCTCGCTGGACCCGCCGCTGGTTCTGTGGTCGCCCGCCCGGTCTGCGGCCCGCTTTCCCTACTATGCCGCAGCCCGGCATTATTCGATTCACGTCCTTGGTGCCGAGCAGAGCGACCTGAGCAGGCGTTTCGTGCGCGGCGGGGCCGGCTTCGACGGATTGGCGCATGAGACGGACGCGAATGGCGTGCCGGTTCTGCCGCAGGCGCTGGCGCGGTTCGACTGTCTTCAGGTGGCCACGCATGACGGCGGCGATCATCTGATCATTGTCGGGCGGGTGCTGCGCGTTTCGGCGCGGCCGGGCCAGCCGCTGCTGTTCAGCCAGGGGGTCTACGGGCGCTTTGCCCCCGGGGTGTAGCGGGCTGCGGCACGGCGGGGACGGAAGGCGGCCGATGATGCCCCGGGCGAAGATGACCAAACGGAATGCCTGACAGGGTGATGAACAAACGTTCCCGCCGCTCGTAGCGCTGTGGCAGGGGCGATGGCCCCTGCCATGGGAGCGGGGGCGGGGCTGTCGCCTGTTCGGGCGGGAACAGGAACTGCGACCCGCGTTTCCCCCGCCCGCGCGGGACGGTGCCCTGTAGACCCGCAGGTCCGGGAGAAGCAGAGGCCAGCGCCCGACCCGGCGGGCGAGAAGCGCCCGCCGAGGGCGGGGCGGGCGCTGGCCGGGGGCTTTGGCCCCCGGCCGGTCCTGATCCCGGCGCAGCGCCGTGGCAGGGGCGATGGCCACTGCCATTGAGGCGGGGGCGTGGCTGTCGTCAGTGCGGGCGGGACCAGGAAAAGCGACCCGCGTTTCCCCCGCCCGCGCGCAACGGTGCC
>JADCDI010000086.1 GCA_020251025.1 Rhodobacter sp.
AGCCCCGGCGCTTGAGCGCTTCGTTATAAGCCGGCCAGTTCCTGGTTCTGTAGGTCGGGGGTGTGTGTCTGCTCATGCAGACCAGCTACCACACTGGATTCACCAGATGAATCCCTCACGGGATTTGTGCAACAGAGCCAGGCAGCGTGACAGCTTTGTTCAGGGTGAACGAATGAAGCAGGCGGATCACTTGGGCCGGGGTCTTGCAGCTCTGCCGCAAGGAACCTTTCCAGACCGTCCAGATCGACCGCCTCGAACTGGCCGAAGCCCTGCATCCAGACAGAGGCGGCCCGCAGCGCGTCGGGTTCCAGCTTGCACCATTTCACGCGGCCGCGCTTTTCCTGCGTGATCAGACCGGCCTCGGCCAGAACGGAAAGATGCTTGGAAATGGCAGCCAGCGACATCAGGAAGGGTTCGGCCACATCGGTGACGGCCATGTCATCTTCCAGAAGCATTGCAAGGATCGCGCGCCGCGTGGGATCGGCAAGCGCCGAAAAGACCTGATCAAGCGGGTTCGACATGGCAAAGCTATGCCGCGCGGGTGGCATATCGTCAACCGTCCGGTTGAATATTGCAAGCAGGCGGCGCGGACCCGATCTGTTGCGCCCGGCGCGGCGCACATCCCGCGAATGGCGGCAATAGTATATATATAACAAGGCTTTAAACAGATTGCCGCAGGGCAGAACGATGCTTGACTCATCCCTGCACCGTCCGTAGGTTCCGCGCGACTGCCAAAGGGCGCGCGCAGATGGCTGACGAACCCGATCCCGACCGGCTGCGTGCCCTGGAAGCGCGGCTGAACCGGGTGAAAGGCGAAGCCGGAAAGGCCGCCGTTTCGGTGGGCACGGGCTTTTCGCAGGGCGAACTGGCCTGGCGGATGATCATCGAACTCGTGACCGGCATGGTGATCGGCATGGGGATTGGTTACGGGTTGGATATGCTCTTCGGCACCCTTCCCGTGTTCCTGGTCATCTTTGCGCTTTTCGGGTTTGCCGCCGGCATCAAGACGATGCTGCGCACGGCGGACCAGATGAAGAAACAACAGGACGCGGGCAGGCCCGGGTTCAGCGATGGGGGCGAATAGAGTGACCACGGAAGGCGAAAGCAGCGGTTTTGCGATTCATCCGATGGATCAGTTCGTGATCAAGCCCCTGTTTGGCGGGACAGATATCTACTGGTACACGGTCACCAACATGACGCTGTGGATGGCGATTGCGGTTCTGTGCATCACGGGTCTTCTGGTTCTGGGCACCCGCCGACGCGCAATCATTCCGTCGCGGACGCAGTCGGTCGCCGAGATGATCTACGGGTTCATCTACAACATGGTCGAAGAGGTGACGGGCCATGACGGGGTCAAATACTTTCCCTATGTCATGACCCTGTTCCTGTTCATCCTTTTTGCCAATCTGCTTGGTCTGGTTCCGACCAGCTTCACCACGACAAGTCATTTCGCCGTCACGGTGACGCTGGCGCTGATGGTGTTCCTTGGTGTCACGATTCTGGGGTTCATCCGGAACGGCATCGGCTTTCTTGGCATGTTCTGGGTGTCATCGGCGCCACTGGCCTTGCGCCCGATCCTGGCGGTGATCGAGTTGATTTCCTATTTCGTGCGCCCCGTAAGTCATTCCATCCGCCTTGCCGGCAACCTGATGGCGGGCCATGCGGTGATCAAGGTGATCGCCGGGTTTGCAACGCTGGCTGTCGCCTCGCCCGTCGTGGTGGGGGCCGTCGCGGCGATCTACGGCCTGGAACTGCTGGTGGCGGTTGTCCAGGCTTACGTCTTTACCATCCTGACCTGCGTGTATCTGCGCGACGCCGTTGGCGGGGCGCACCACTAGGGCCGGGACATCGAACCAAACCAATCCACATTCCATAAGGAGCTGAACGCTATGGAAGGCGATATCGCAGAAATGGGCAAATTCATCGGTGCAGGCCTGGCCACGATCGGTCTGGGCGGCGCTGGCATCGGCGTTGGCAACATTGCCGCAAGCTACCTGTCGGGTGCGCTGCGCAACCCGTCGGCGGCCCCCGGCCAGTTGGCGACGCTGTTCGTCGGCATCGCCTTTGCCGAAGCCCTGGGCATTTTTTCGTTCCTGATCGCCCTGCTGCTGATGTTCGCCGCCTGATCCCGGCGACCAGTGCTTTCGGCTGGCGGGGCGCATTGGCCCCCCAGCCAATCCTATGGGTTTGCAGGAGAATCGGATGGTGACGGAAGCGACCGAAGCGGCCGGCAAGGGCGGCGAAGCCGTGGGGATGCCGCAGCTTGATTTTTCGACCTGGCCGAACCAGATCTTCTGGTTGCTGGTGACCCTGGTCGTGATCTATCTTTTGCTGACGCGCATCGCGTTGCCCCGGATCGGGGCGGTGCTTGCCGACCGAAAGGGGGCCATCACCAATGATCTTGCGGCGGCGGAAGAGCTGAAGCAGAAGGCGCTGAAGGCCGAAAAGGCCTATAACGAGGCGCTGGCGCAGGCTCGTGCCGATGCGGCAAGGATTGTGGCCGAAGCCCGTGCAGGCATCCAGAAAGACCTGGACGCGGCGCTTGCAAAGGCGGATGCCCAGATTGCCGCGAAATCCGCCGAATCCGAAGGGCGCATCACCGAGATCCGGGAAGGTGCTTTGGCGGCCGTGACCGAAGTTGCCAAGGATACCGCCAGGGAAATCGTGGCGGCCCTGGGCGGCAAGGCTGATGCCCGGTCGGTGGCGGCGGCTGTCACGGCGCGGATGAAAGGGTAATGGTGATGATCCGGATCGTTCTTGCCAGCCTCTTGGCCGCAACGCCCGCGCTTGCTGCAAAGGGCCCCTTCTTTTCGCTGCACAACACCGACTTCGTTGTGCTGATGGCGTTCATCGTCTTTGTCGGCATCCTGCTTTATGCCAGGGTGCCCGCGCGCCTGACCGCGATCCTTGACGCCCGCGCGGTTCAGATCAAGGCCGACCTCGATGAGGCCAAGGCCCTGCGGGAAGAGGCGCAGACAATTCTGGCCTCCTACGAGCGCAAGCAGAAAGATGTGCAGGCCCAGGCTGACCGCATCGTTGCAACCGCCCGGGAAGAGGCGATGGCCGCCGCCGCCGAGGCGAAGGAAGACCTGAAGGCATCGATTGCCCGGCGTCTGGCGGCTGCAGAAGACCGCATCGCATCGGCTGAAACCGCCGCATTGCGTGAGGTGCGCGAACAGGCTGTTTCGGTGGCCATTGCGGCTGCGGGTGATCTTCTGGCAAAGCAGATGACCGCCGAAGGCGCAGGGGCGATGATCGAGGCTTCGATCAGGCAGGTGGGTCAGCGTCTTAACTGACCTGCGCCGACCGCGCAGGCCCTGAAAGCCCTGTCCGATCTGTTCCCGGCAAGCATCTGCGCTTTGGGGTCAGGCGGGTTGTATCCGCCGCAGATCACAGGTGCCGCGCGCCGCAGCGGTCACGTACGGCGCTGTTCATGTTCCAGCCTTTGCAGGGCGATGGCTTCGTGGCGTTCGGCGCGCGGCTGGGCGCGCAGGGCCGCCTCTACGTCATTCATATGCGCCTCGACGGCCGCGCGCGCCGCCCCGGGGCCGCGGGCCTGCAGGGCGCGGTTGATCGCGCGGTGCTGGTCCAGCAGGGCCTCGCGGGTGGTGCGCTGCCTGAACATGATCTGGCGGTTGTAGAACACGCCTTCGCGCAGAAGCTGGAACATCGAGCGCATCATGTACAGCATGGCAACGTTGTGGCTTGCCTCGATGATCGCCATGTGAAAACCGGCATCGGGTTGCGCCTCGTCCCCGGGGGCGCGGCGCAGGTCAATCTGTTCCATCTTGCGCAGGATCGCGTCGATCACCTGCAGGTCGGTGTCCGAGGCAAGGCGCGCCGCCCGCTCTGCCGCCAGCCCTTCCATATCCCGCCGGAAGGCGATGCAGTCGAACACGGCCTCCTGATGGGTTGCAAAGAGCTGGACCAGCGCGTCGGAAAAGGCCGATCCCAGCACATCGGCAACAAAGACCCCGGCCCCCGCCCGGCTTGTCAACAGGCCGCGCTGTTGCAGGTCGGCCACCGCTTCGCGCAGCGACGGGCGCGAAACCCCAAGCCGTTCGGACAGGTCGCGCTCTGATGGCAGGCGCTCTCCGGGCCGCAGGATGCCGCGCAGGATCAGCAACTCGATCTGCCGCACCACGGATTGGGCCAGTTTTTCCTGCTCGACCCTTTGGAATGGCATCTGTCCCTCTGTCCGTGGTCTGGCGCGCCATGCGCGGGCCTGCGGGGTTTCCCGCCGCCGGTGCCGGGCCGCACGCCTGGCACCGCCGCTGCAGGCAGCGTCAGGTCGTGGGGCGGATCACCATCTCGACCCGCCGGTTCAGGGCACGTCCCTCGGGCGTCAGGTTCGAGGCAACCGGGAAATCCTCTCCGCGGCCGATGGCCACGATCCGGCGGCTGGGCACGCCGGCGGTGCGCAGCTTGTCGGCTACGGCACCGGCGCGGCGCTGCGACAGGTCCTGGTTCAGCGCGGCCGTCCCGGTGTTGTCGGTATGGCCCACGATCTCGATCGTGCTGTCGGGATAGTTCAGCAGGTTCGTCGCCAACGCGTCCAGATCGCGCAGAAGGTCCGGGCGCAAGGCGGCGCTGTTGGTGGCAAAAAGAATGTCCTGGGGCATGGTCACGGTCAGCGAGTTGCCGTTGTTCACCACCCGGGTCTGGTTTGACACGCTTGCCTGAAGGTCCGCAGCCTGCCGGTCCAGCGTGGCACCGATGACCCCGCCCAGGGCCCCGCCCAGCACGGCACCAGTCGCCGCCTGGGCCAGCCGGTTCCCGCCCGACGCATTCGCCCCTATCGCAGCGCCCACCAGCGCGCCGGTGACGACACCCGTGGTGGCCCTGGGGCCACCTACGACGGTCTGCGTTCCCGGGGCGCAGGCAGTCAGGCCCAGCAGGGCAACGCAAGCGATGACAAGCGGAATTTGTGGTTTCATGGTCTGCCTCTGATCTTGTTGCGCAAAAAGCGGATGTTTTGTGCCTTATAGCAGGCCTTTCGGGGCACCAAAACCCTGCTTTGGGGCCTGCGGCGCAGCGGCGTTTCAGGCGGCGTCAAACCGGGCGGCTTCCCATGCCAGCATGGCCCGCTTTACGGGCAGGCCCCAGTGGTATCCGCCCAGGTCCCCGGACTTGCGCAGCGCGCGGTGACAGGGAAGAAGCCAGCTCACCGGGTTGCGCCCCACCGCCGTTCCGACAGCCCGCACAGCCTTGGGGTGGCCAACTGCCGTGGCAAGGTCGGAATAGGTGGTGACCTGGCCGCTGGGGATGCGCAGCAGGGCTTCCCAGACCTTGATCTGAAACGGGGCACCGATCAGGCAAAGGGGGGCGGGCTGCGCTGCCCCGGCCTGTCCGAATGCGCCCCGAACCCAGTCGTGCAGGCGCTGGGGTGCTTCAACAAAGTCCGCCTTCGGCCAGCGCCCGCGCAGATCGTCCATCGCCCCGGCCTCGCCGGTTTCGGCGGTAAAGGCGATGCCGCAAATCCCCTTGCCGGTCCCCATCACCAGGGTCGGCCCGAAGGGGCTGTCAAAGCGGCCCCAGAAGATCTGCAGCCCCGCAGCGCCGCGCGCGAATTCCCCGGGTGTCATCGCTTCCCAGCGCAGGAACAGATCATGCAGCCGCCCGCCCCCCGACAGGCCGGCGGCAAGCGATGTGTCCAGAACGCTGTGCCGTTCGGCCAGAAGACGCCGGGCGTGGTCCAGTGTGAGATACTGCTGATAGCGTTTGGGCGAGACGCCGACCCAAAGCGAGAAGACCCGCTGGAAGTGCGCCGTGCTCATGCCCATGCGGCTGGCCAGATCATCCAGCGTCAGGGCAGGCCCGCCGTCATCGATCAGGCGCAGGGCACGGGCAATGACGGCATAATGGTAGGGGTCCTGTGGCAGGTCTGTCATGGCAAGCTCCTTTCGGGGATCAGTTTAGGGGGGCTTCACCCGGCCTGCGACCCGGATTTTGCGGGTTCCTGCGGATGCGGTCCCGCAGCGCTTGCCCAAGGGCGCGGCGTTTGGCAGAAGGCGGACATGGCACGCCAGCTTGATTACCCCACGATCCGCGAGATCTTCACCCGCTTTCACGCGGCCGAGCCCGAACCGAAGGGCGAATTGGAGCATCTGAATGCCTATACCCTGCTGGTGGCCGTAGCGCTTTCGGCGCAGGCGACCGATGCGGGCGTGAACAAGGCAACGCGCGCCCTTTTTGCGGTGGCCGATACACCCGCCAGGATGCTGGCCCTGGGCGAAGAGGCGCTGATCGCGCATATCCGGACCATCGGCCTGTTTCGCACCAAGGCCAGGAACGTGATGAAGCTGAGCCGCCGTCTTGTCGAAGAGTTCGGCGGCGAGGTGCCGTCATCCCGCGCGGCGCTGCAATCGCTGCCGGGGGTGGGCCGCAAGACGGCCAATGTCGTGCTTAACATGTGGTTCCGCTATCCGGCGCAGGCGGTGGATACCCATGTCTTCCGGATCTGCAACCGCACCGGTATCGCGCCCGGCAAGACCGTTGAAGCCGTGGAAACGGCACTGGAAGACCATATTCCCGCCGGATTTGCGCTGCATGCCCATCACTGGCTGATCCTGCACGGGCGCTATACCTGTGTCGCGCGCAAGCCGAAATGCCCCGCCTGCCTGATCCGCGACCTGTGCCCCCATGAGGACAAGACCCGATGAAAAGGTACCATGTCGTCGGCATCGGGAATGCCATTGTCGATGTCTTCACCCAGGCCGATGACAGGTTCATTGAGATGATGGGCATCGAGAAAGGCATCATGCAGCTGGTGGAACGCGACCGGGGCGAGATGCTGTACGGCGCGATGGCAGAACGGGTGCAGGCCCCGGGGGGGTCTGTGGCCAATACGCTGGCCGGGCTGGGCAACCTGGGGCTTGAGACCGCCTTTATCGGCAGGGTGCATGACGATGCGCTGGGGCGTTTCTATGCGCGGTCCATGGCCGCGAACGGCACCGATTTCGTCAATCCGCCGGTGCCGGGGGGCGAATTGCCGACGTCACGCTCGATGATCTTCGTCTCGCCGGACGGCGAGCGTTCGATGAACACCTATCTGGGCATATCGTCGGAACTCGGCCCGGATGATGTGTCTGATTCCGTGGCCGGCAAGGCGCAGTTCCTGTTTCTGGAGGGGTATCTTTACGACAAGCCGAAAGGTAAACAGGCGTTCGAACGCGCGGCCCGCCTGTGCCAGCAGAACGGCGGCAAGGCCGGCATCGCGCTGTCTGATCCGTTCTGCGTCGACCGCCACCGCAGCGACTTCCGGCGGCTGGTCAAGGACCTCGACTATGTCATCGGCAACGAACACGAATGGTGCGCGCTGTACCAGACCGATTTGTCCGCCGCACTGGAACAGGCCGCAGCCGATGCGGGCGTGGTGGTGTGCACCCGCTCCGGGCAGGATGTGATCCTGGTACAGGGCGATGAAGAGGCGATCGTGCCCGTCCGCCGGATCGTGCCGGTCGATGCCACCGGGGCGGGCGATCAGTTTGCCGCCGGGTTCCTGTACGGGTTGGCCACCGGCCAGCCCCTTGCCACCAGCGGCCGCATGGGATGCGTCGCCGCCGCCGAGGTGATCAGCCATTTCGGCGCCCGTCCCGAAACCGACCTCAAGGCCCTGTTCCGCCGTAACGGATTGATCTGACCGCAGCGCTGCGCCTGCCCCGGGCCGCCCTGCGGGGGCCACCGGCGGCTGCCGGTGCCGCGCGCCCCAGGGCGGACCCGATCCTGCGTCCCGCAGGCCCCGGGGGCTGTCTGCCCCCGGAGCCCCGGGGATATTCCCGAACAGATATTGGGGCGGCCGGTTGCCCCCGGCGCGGGTGCGTGAAAGCCTTGTCCCATGCCTGTGAAAATCCGCGGTGCTGTCGACAGGTTTGAAGACGCTTGCCTGCTTCGCGGTGATCGTGCCGGGGCTGCCGGGACGGTGCGTTTCTTTGCGGCCAAAGCGGCGGCCTGCCCGGTAAAGTCCATCCTCTGACCTTGGCTGTCGGCGAGGCTGCTTTGCTTTGGCGCGAAGCTGTCTGTCGCCCGGCTTTGGTCACAGGATTCGTTCCGGCGCGTGTTGGGGGCTGTTTTGCCCTTTGTGTCCTGGCCGCAGGGGTGTTCCGGCGCGCAATGCCATAGGGGGAAGCTGCGGTCGCGGTGCGGGGCGCGCTGATCCGCAAGACCGGCTTTCCGGGCATCCCGGTTGCGGGTGGGCCCGCAGGGGCCGCAGGCTGCAGGGCCGGTGCCTGTGGTGCCGGTCAAGGGCCTCATTGCGTTTTCCCGGGTTATTGCGTGGGTCGTGCCCGGGATGTGCAAGCGGAACATGCCGCCGGGCGTGGCCACCCGCCCCTCCGGGGCCGGGACGTTCCTGACAGATTTCCTGCGCTTATCGGCCGGCCGGGGCCTGCGCGGCGTGAAACTGGTGATCGCCGACAGCCACAAGGGCTTGCGGGTGGCGGCCCGCCGGGTCTTCAACGCCACCGGTCAGCGGTGCCGCATCCACTGGATAAAGAAGGCCCTGGCCCATGCCCCGGCCAGGCAACGAGCCGCATCAGTGGCGATGCCGAAGACGGTCTTCGCCCAAAAAGACCAGGGTCGGGGCAGAAGCCCGGCGGAAGATCGTGCCTGACGTGCTGCGCGAAAAGCAGCCCAGGCTTGGCACCCTGATGGACATATCCCGCGACGACGCGCCGGCCTGCATGCCCTTCCCCCGCGAACACCGTGCCCCGACCGCAGCGGCAAACCCGCGAGGGGGGGTGCACCGCAAGCTGAAGCGGCGCAACGGTGTCATCGGTATCTTACCGGACGACGGGGCATGTAGCCCATTGCGGTTGTTGCGGTTCGGTTTGCTGCGCTGACGCGCACCGTTCAGGGCGGTAAGGCTTGCCACTCGTGCCTGTTCAGATGGAAGTCCATCCGGGCGCGCTCCGGGCGTTCGCGGCTGAAATCGCTCCTCAGGAATGACTTCGCCCCGGCTGCGCCGGGGGCGCTGCTCACCCTTTCTTCAGGCACCGGCTGCCAAGAACCTCGGCGATCTGCACCGCGTTCAGCGCCGCCCCCTTGCGCAGGTTGTCGGATACGCACCACAGCGAGATGCCGTTTTCGACGGTGCTGTCCTGGCGGATGCGGCTGACGTAAGTTGCGTATTCGCCGACGCATTCGATGGGGGTGATGTAGCCGCCGGGTTCACGTTTGTCGATCACCAGCACGCCGGGCGCCTCGCGCAGGATGTCGCGCGCCTCGTGTTCGTCCAGAAAATCCTCGAACTCGATATTCACCGCCTCGGAATGGCCGACGAAGACGGGCACGCGCACGCAGGTGGCCGTGACCTTGATGGACTTGTCGAGGATCTTCTTGGTTTCGGCCACCATCTTCCATTCTTCTTTGGTAGACCCGTCATCCATGAAGACATCGATCTGCGGGATCACGTTGAAGGCGATCTGTTTCTGAAACTTCTTCGGGGCCACTTCCTGCCCCGGAACATAAAGGCCCTTGGTCTGGTCCCACAGCTCGTCAATCCCCTCTTTGCCCGCGCCCGACACCGACTGATAGGTGGCGACCACGACGCGCTTGATCCGGGCGCGGTCGTGCAGGGGTTTCAGCGCCACCACCATCTGCGCGGTCGAGCAGTTGGGGTTGGCGATGATCATCCTGTTGCTGTAGCCGTGGATCGCATCGGCGTTCACCTCTGGCACGATCAGCGGGATCGCCGGGTCATAGCGGTAAAGCGAGGAGTTATCGATCACCACGCAGCCCGCCGCAGCGGCGCGGGGCGCGTAAATCCTGGTCGCTTCGGACCCGACGGCGAACAGGGCGATATCCCAGCCGGTGAAATCGAAGGTTTCGAGGTCCCTCGTCCTGACCGTGGCGTCGCCAAAGCTGATCTCGCTGCCCAGCGACCTGCGCGAGGCGAGGGCCGCGATTTCATCCACGGGAAACTCGCGCTCGGCGAGGATGTTCAGCATTTCGCGGCCCACGTTGCCCGTGGCGCCCGCGACGACAACCCTGTAGCCCATCGGGATACTCCTTGACTTCGCACAGCGCCCCTTAGCGCAAGGGACGGCGCGGGGAAAGCGCAAACGCCCGCCGGGCGGGCGTCAGTCCAGGCGGTCGCGGCTGAAGGCGTAGATCAGCGTGCCGGCCAGCAGGACCAGGGCAAAGGCCAGGAACAGCGCGTCATAGCGGGCATCCGGGGTGGTTGCGGGAACGGCGGCGTAAAGCGCACCGGTCGCCATCTGCATGACCCCCACGGCACCGATCCCGAACAGGTTCAGAAGCGTCACCCCCCGCCCCGTCAGATGCGGCGACAGGAAGGCGCGGCCATGCGCGATGACCATGGGAAAGGAGGCCCCGAAAAAGCCGACCCCCGCCAGCAGCGCCACGCTGCCCCAGCCGCCCGACAGCGGCAGCAGCGCCAGCCCCAGCAGGCAGGCGGCAACGGCAAGGTTGCCGCCCACGATCACGCCCTTGCGGGTGCCAAAAACCCGGTCCAGCGGGCCATAGGCGAAATTGCCTGCCACCATCGCCAGCCCCATCAGCAGCGTGACCTGACCGATGCGCGCGGTATCGGCCCCAAAGACATCGCGGTACCACGGCCCCACCCACAGCCCCCTGATCCCGGCGGCGGGGGCATAACAGACCGCCATCATGATCAGGATCGGCCACAGCGCTCGCAGCTTCAGCAGATCCAGCAGCGATCCCCTGGCGGCAGGCAGACGCGGCGGGTCGCGGACCAGCACAAGACAGGCCAGCGCGGTTGTCAGGGTAAGGACGGCAATCGCGCCCACGGTGGGCCGCCAGCCGAAACTGTCCGCCGCCCAGGCCAGCGGCTGGGCCGAGGCGATGTTGCCAAAGCTGCCAAGGCCGATCATGGCACCGGCCAGCGTGCCAAAAAGCGCGGGCGGGCAGGTCCGGGCCAGAATGAAATACCCGGCCATCAGCACCGGAGAACAGCCGACACCGATCAGCACCATCGCCAGCTTGACCGTCCCCGGCCCCGTGGCGGTCGCGAACAGACCGGCCCCCGCCGCGCCGACGGCCAGCAGCAGGGCTGTGGTGATGCGCGGCCCCACGCGGTCCAGCGCGCTGCCCACCGG
Source organism: Rhodobacter sp. (assembly GCA_020251025.1). Classification (GTDB taxonomy): domain Bacteria; phylum Pseudomonadota; class Alphaproteobacteria; order Rhodobacterales; family Rhodobacteraceae; genus Aliitabrizicola. The sequence goes on from JADCDI010000086.1 coordinate 11,079, forward strand.
AATCTGCATCAGGGAAAACGCCAGAAACCACAGGCCCGAGGCCGCCGCCAGGTCTTCCGGCGTTGCCCCGATCCCGGCGGTCAGCAGCGGCGACAGGACGGCCAGAAAGGCCCGGTAGAACTGGCTGAGCACATAGGCACAGACAAGACAGGCAAGGGCAGCGCGCATGGCCCATCAGCCCGCCGGGCCTGTGCGCCATGCGCCGCGCCGGTCCTGTCGCCCTGTCCGATGTCTGTCAGAGGTCATTTTGTCCCTTCCGGCTGCGCAGGCTAAGGCGGGCGGGCGGGACCGGCGCGTCCGTTTGCGACGCCTATGCGGCAGAGGGCACCATCTGGCGTTCGCGGATCGGCAGATGGACGATGGCCGAAAACAGGCCAACCCCGATGCCCACCCACCAGACCAGATCGTAAGTGCCGGTGACGTCATACATGCGCCCGCCCAGCCAGACGCCCAGAAAGGCCCCCACCTGATGGCTGAGGAACACAACGCCATAGAGCGTGCCCATGTAACGCACCCCATAGATATGGGCGACCAGACCACTGGTCAGCGGTACGGTCGCCAGCCACAGCACACCCATGACTAGCGAAAAGACAATCACGCTTGCCGGGGTCATGGGCAGCAGGATGAACAGCGTCGCCGCCACTGTCCGCCCGGCATAGATGCCCGCCAGAAGGTATTTCCTGGCATAGCGCTTTCCCAGCCAGCCCGAGGCCAGCGACCCGACGATATTGGCAAGCCCGATCAAGGAAATCGCAATGGCCCCCAGCGCCGAGGTCGTCGTGATCCCAAGCGCTGCCAGCGGGCCGGTCGGGCTGATGGCACCGCAGACTTCGGTGACAAAGGCCGGAAAATGCGCGGTGATGAAGCCAAGCTGATAGCCGCAGGAAAAGAAGCCGACAAAGATCAGCGTATAGGACGGGTCGCGGAACGCGCGGCGCAGCACTGTGCCAAGGCTGTCCTCCGGCTCCTGCCTTGTGGCGCGCCCGGGCGCGCTCAGCAGCGGAAGGAACAGCATCGTCGAAAGGATCACGGCCGCAAAGATCACGAAAACCGTCTGCCAGGGGTAGACCTGCATCAGAAGTTCCGCCGCCGGTGCCCCGATGACCTGCCCGGCCGATCCTGCCGCCGTCGCAACACCCAGCGCCACCGAACGGTTCCCGGGCGATGCGGCACGGCCCACCACCGCCAGAACGACGCCAAAGCCGGTTCCCGCAATGCCAAAGCCGATCAGGATGTTCAAAAGCTGGTGTGCGCCGGGCGTGACCGCAAAGGCCGACAGCACAAGGCCCGTCGCATAGAACAGCGCGCCCAGAACGATGGCGCGACGGTCGCCGAAACGTTCGGCCAGGGCACCGAACACCGGCTGGCCGATACCCCAGGCCAGGTTCTGGATCGCGATGGCCATGGAAAAATCGGCCCGCGGCCAGCCGAATTCGGCGGCAACCGGAATCTGGAACATCCCGAAGCTGGCGCGGATGGCAAAGGACAGCATCAGAATGCAACAGCCGCCGATCAGGACGGGCGTCATCAGGGGGGCTTTTGTCATGCTGGCGTCCTTGGGTTTGGCCGGTGCCGGGGCACGGACCCTGCTGCGGTCGGGTCGGCCCGTCAAGACAGGACGGATGTTGCAGGCCTGCGTCAGCGGTGACCGCAAGCCGGGCCGCAGCGGGCTTTCCCTGCCGGGCATCGCAGGCTAAGCAGGAAGGCAGGATGCGCGCAACCTTGACGGAGATCTACGAAGCCCGCGTCGCCGGCGGCACCCTGCGGGCCGATCCGGCCCAGCATGCCGTGTTGCCGGGGCTGGAAGAGATCCGGCTTTGGCTGGAAGATGAGCCCACCCGGCCGAAGGGCGGGCTGCGCGGCCTGTTCAGCAAGCCGCCCGCACCGCCGAAGGGTCTGTACCTGTGGGGCGGTGTCGGACGCGGCAAATCCATGCTGATGGACCTCTTCTTTGGCGCGGTGGAAACCGGGGCAAAGCGGCGCGTGCATTTTCACGCCTTCATGCAGGAAATTCACCACGGCATGCACGAGGCGCGCAAACGCCATGCCGATGATGCCCTTGCCCCCCTGGCCGCAGCGGTGGCGGCCCAGGTGCGGCTGCTGGCCCTGGACGAGATGCAGATCACCGACATCACCGATGCGATGATCGTGGGGCGGCTGTTCGGGATGCTGATGGCGGACGGGGTGGTGATCGTCACCACATCGAACCGCCCGCCGGAAGACCTGTACAAGGACGGGCTGAACCGCGCGTCCTTCCTGCCCTTCATCGCGCTGCTGCGCGACCGGATGGAGGTGCGCGAACTGATCAGCCCGACGGATTACCGCCAGCACCGGCTGGAAGGGGCGCAGGTCTATTTCACCCCGGCAGGGCACCAGGCAAAGGCGGCCATCGGGGCCATCTGGAACGATCTGACCGGCGGCGCGCGGCCCGTGCCGCTGCTGCTGCCGGTCAACGGGCGCAAGGTGGAGGTTCCGGGTTTCGCAAACGGTGTCGGGCGGGCCAGCTTCTGGGACCTGTGCGCCCGCCCGCTGGGCCCGGCGGACTTTCTGGCGATTGCGGGGGCGCTCAGGGTGCTGATCCTGGAAGACGTGCCGCAACTGTCATCCGCCAATTACAACGAGGCGAAGCGCTTTGTCACGCTGATCGACGCGCTGTATGAGGCGAAGGTGCGGCTGATCTGTTCGGCCGCAGAGGTGCCCGAGCGGCTCTATATCGAAGGTGCCGGATCGTTCGAATTCGCCCGCACCGCCAGCCGCCTGCGCGAGATGCAGGCGGCGGATTGGGGGGTGGCGGTCGTGCCGCAGGCAAGCCGGATCGCTTGATGCCCATGATCGCTTTCTGAACTGGCGGGGTTCCTGGCCTCTGCCGTGGCGGTTTCTGTCCCGGGGGGGCCTGTGGGCGGGTGCCGGGCGTCAGGCATGGGGCAAGGACCGCATGCGGGGCCGGACATGGATCGGAACGGCTGTGCGCAAGGCGAGGGGTCCGGTTGCGGCGGCGCAGGGCGGACGCGCGGCGGTATGAGGTTCGGCACCGGGGGGGGACGGTGCCCGATCGCTCCGGTCACATCCTGAAGTCGGCAGAAAGCTGGCGGCTGGCAGGGCGCGGCTGCACGACCGGAAGGCGGGACACTCTCGCGCGCCCCGCGCGCGCTTTGCGCCTTCCATCAGGGGCGATTGAAGCGGGGGCAGGGCTTTCGCCCCTGAGGGCGGGGCACGGAACTGCGACCCTCGTTTCCCCGCCCGCGCGGAACGGTGCCCTGTGGGTGCGCAGGTCCTGGACCAACAGAGGCCAGCGCCCGACCCGGCGGGGGCGAAGCGCCCGCCGGGGGCGGGGCGGGCGCTGGCCGGGGGCTTTGGGCC
>JADCDI010000087.1 GCA_020251025.1 Rhodobacter sp.
ACACCGCGCTCGGCATCCCCGTCACAGAGGCCGTGGGATAAGTCTGTCCGGGGAAAGGGGTACCTCGGTCGTCAGGTGATTTGCGCAACAGAGCCGATATCGACAAACCCGCCGCAGCCCGCTGTCAGATAGGGCTTCTTGCCCAGTTTCGAGACATTGACATTCCCTTCGCCGTCCACCTCAAGGAAAGACAGGAAAGACACATCGAAGCCGCCGCCCTGGAAGTAGATGAACTGTTGCGGAGACGGCACAAAGGCATCGGCATTCGACGCGCAGCCAAAGGCAAAGCCGGTCAGCGGCATCCCCCCCACGGCACCTTGCTCTATCGCCCAGGTGACGGCTTCGGGGTGGCCTTCCTCCAGCAGGATGCGCGGCACCAGTGCCGAAATGCCAAAGCCAAGATTGGCGGTCATTCCGGGCCGCAATTCCATGGCAGCGCGCCGCGCGATGATCTTTTCGATCCCATGTTCGGCAAGGGCGAAGCTGCCCCATGGCCGCATGATCTGGCCGGAAATCGCGGGGTCATACTGCGTTTCGCAGGTCTGCTTCTGATCGGGGTCGATCACCACCAGATCCACCAGATGGCCCGGCACCCGGACGTCATGGGGCCTGAGCGATCCGCGTTTGGTCATGCGGCTGACCTGTGCGATCACCAGCCCGCCATGATTGCGCACGCAGATTGCCTGTTCCAGCCCGCCCAGATAGGCCCCTTCGTGTTCATAGGTCAGGTTGCCAAACTCATCCGCCGTGGTTGCGCGCAGGATGGCCACATCCGGGATGATGTTCGGAAAGTGCAGCCATGTGTCGCCGTCAAACTCCACCCGGCGGACAATCGGTGCCGCGGCCCCAAGCGCGTTCATCGCGCAGCCTTCGCGGACCGGATCGACGAAGGTATCGAGGCCCACCTTCGTCAACACGCCCGCACGCCTGGCTGCGGCATCGCGGTTCATGTCGAACAGGATGCCCGAGGGCACGTTGTAGGCTTGCACGCGGTTCTCGACGATCATCTTCCAGATCTCGGGCATCGGCCTGCTGGACGGACCCGAAGGATAAGACCCACCAAGGATGCGGCTCAAAAGGCCGTCCCTGGCGATGTGATCCACGCCCTTGACGCCGTACATGTCACCTGCGGCAATCGGATGGATGGCCGTCAGGCCCCTGGGGTGACCTTCGACATCAAAGCGCGCGCCGATGGCCGCCAGGACAAGGTCAGGGCAACCCAGGGCGGATGACGACGATACCGTGACAACGGCCCCGTCGGGAATGCGGGCAACCGCATCTGCGGCACTTGTCAGCTTGCTCATGCGGTCTCTCCGGAATTCGCGGCCTGGTGCCGGCCAGTGCGCGCCGCATCGCAGAGGGCAGCGGCAAACGGCGGGGATTTCACCCCGTCACGCCCCGGCGCTGCGGGCCTTTGCCTGCCTTTCACCGCCGCGCAGAATTCTCGCACAACACCCTGGTCGATCGCGCAACGGTCGGACCCGGCGCGCGCCCTACCCGGTGCGGTGATCAGGTCAATCTGTTCCCCGGGGTCTTGCGGCAGCACAGCCCGGGCAGGAATGGACCCTTGGGTGCCAGGCGCCTCCGGCCCGGATGCGGCAAAAGGATGGATAAAGCTTTCATGGCTGAACCCCGTCGCCCTGCGGGGCATTGCCCGAACCGGCATCGCGCTGTCTTCCAGGCCCCGGCCCATCCCGGTGACATCCACATGCACCACGGCCGGAACCGGGTCTTCGCCCGGCAGGAAGCGGACCGTGCCGGAATTGTGACCTGTCAGACCGGCACTTACCCCGCCGCCGGCAGCCGGATTGTCCAACCGCCCGCCGCGAAGATGGACCGGCAAAGCCACGGCGTGGAACAGGCCCTGGGACGGACTCTTTGTGACCTTCTCCGCCGGGATCGCGTCGCGGATCGCGCGCAGGCTGCCTGCACTGTGAAGATGGTTGCCGGTGGCAGGCAAGACCCCTGCCTTTTCTGCGGCCCGCACCATGTCTTGCGCATTCCCGGCGGCGGTCGCCAGCGGCAATTCGCACAGCACAGGCTTTCCGGCGGCAAGCGCGGCCATGGCCGGCCCGTGGTGCTTTTCATCGGCCGGTGAAATGCAGACAGCCCCCAGGGCAGGATCAGCCAGTGCTTCGGCCAGATCGGTGCCGAAAAGGGGGGTGCGGTGGGTTCCGGCAAAGGCGGCAGCGCGGTCTGCGGGCCCACTGACCATCCGGCGCACATCGTTTTCCTGCTGCGCGCAAACCGCCCCGACAAGATATTGGCAGGCAATCGCGCCGACCCCGACAAACACCCAGTTCACAGCCGCCCCCACGCCCCTGCACAGGATTCTGGATCGTTCCAGACGACTAGTGGAACGATCCATATCCTGTCAACAGGAAGGTTCCATCGTGGCTGGTCCAGTCAGGCGGGGGAAGGCGGTACACCGGCCTTGCCGGGCATTCCGGTGATTTGCGGCGGGGGCGCGACGCGTTCAAACGGCTCTGTTCAAACGGCTCTGATGCGCAAATCGCCTGATGGCCGAGGTTCCCCTTTCACCGGACGGACTCATCCCACAGTTTGCGTGACGGGCATGTCGGGCGCGGTAAAGCCGTTCAGCACGGCAACGCGGACCTGGAACCCGGCGACCTGACGGTCGAAGTCACGGGCCGCGAGACGTTGCCCCGGCAACTTGACGCAGGGCATCCTGGTCGCCGCACGGCTTCGGCGGCAATACCCGCTCCATCGTCGCCAGATGGTCCGTCCGAAGCGCCGTGATGCGCGCAGGGCTTCGCTTCGTGCGACCGCACCGGCGGTGTCTGGCTTGCAGGGCTTTGCGTTCCTGCGGGGGGGAATGATGGCGCGTCGCGCCACGGGCGGCGATGACCGCGCAGGCCGTGCCAGCCGCATCGCTGATCCTGCCCCTTGCCTGTTTGACAGGGGGGGCAGGGTCAGGCAAGAAAACCTGCCGGCAGAAGGCGGCGGGGGCGGGCGTGATCTTTACCGTGGCAATCGATGGGCCTGCGGCGGCAGGCAAGGGCACGATCAGCCGTGCCGTGGCCGCGCATTTCGGCTTTGCGCATCTTGACACCGGGTTGCTGTACCGCGCCGTGGGGGCCAGGGGCGGTGATCCGGTTGCGGCGGCGCAGGCGCTGTCGCCCGAAGATCTGGCCCACCCCGGCCTGCGAACCCTGGAAGCGGGGGCGGCGGCCAGCCGCGTTGCCGCGATTCCGGCCGTGCGCGCGGCGCTGACCACGTTCCAGCGCCGCTTTGCCCGTGCCGAAGGCGGCGCGGTGCTGGACGGGCGCGATATCGGCACCGTGATCTGCCCCGAGGCCGAGGTGAAGCTTTATGTCACTGCCACCCCGCAGGTCCGCGCCCGCCGCCGCTGGCTGGAACTGGGCGGGGACGAGGCGCAGGTTCTGGCCGAGGTGATGGCGCGCGACGCCCGCGACATGGGCCGCGCCGCATCGCCGCTGCGCAGGGCGCCGGATGCCGAGGTGATCGACACATCCGACCTGTCGATCGAGGCCGCCGTGGCGCGTGCCACCGACATTGTCCGCGACAGGCTGGCGAAGTCACGCATGGCGTGAAGAATGCTGCCCGGCTTGCGGCGAAGCCCGCGCATGGTCAGGACAGCAGGGGCAAAGGCCAGGCAGGAACCGCCAGACGCCCCCCGGGCACGGGACAGAGCCGCTATATGTTTGTTGTGATGAAATCCGGTACAATTCCCGATGCCGTGATGAACGGTGCCGTATCGCGCCCTGCAAAAAGCCCGTGGCCGGTGACCAGAACGCTGCGGCACCCGGCGGCGGCACCGCCCAGCACATCGGTGTGCAGCGTGTCGCCCACCATCGCCAGCCGCTCCGGCGCAAGGCCCGTGCGCGCGATGCCTTCGGCAAAAGCCTCGGGGAAGGGTTTGCCGAACCAGTGGGCCCCGATCTGCAGCCGGTCCACAAGATCATGGCCGAAAAGGCCCGGCTCCCGTGTCAGGCCGCCTTCGCGCGGGGCGACCAGATCAGGATTGGCAATTACAAGGGGGCGGGGTTTGTGCTGCAACGCGGCCTGAAGCTGGCGTTGCAGCACAGGCGACCAGCGCGCCGAGGACAGAAAAAGAACGGCATCCGCATCCTGGAACACACGCGGATCAGACGCCGCGTCCAGCACCCTTGCGGGGATGTCGGCAAAGGTATCACCCGCCGCCGGGATCGCGGCCCAGGTGGCACCCGGAGCAATGCCTTCCAGCCTGGTCACGGCGACATCGCGCGACGCGACGACTTCATCGGCGGTGAAGTCAAAGCCAAGCCGGTGATACTTGGCCAGAAGCTGCGCCCTTGTATAGCTTGCGGCATTCGTCAGGACGACCAGCTTCTTGCCCCGCGCCCGCAGGCTGGCCAGCCGGGCTATTGCCCCGGGGATCGCCGTTTCGCCCACATTCAGCACGCCAAAGGCATCCAGAAGGAAGCCGTCAACATGGTCGGCCACCTCTTCCAGCGATGTCACATGCACCGATTGCGCCGCAAAGCGCGCCACCGGCAGGCGCGGGCGGATCGCCTCGTAGCGCGCAAAGGCGGCTTTGGCATCCGACAGGATGCCAGCGGGCTGGGCGTTCAGCGAAAGGGTGTCAGACACTCGTGAAGCCGCCTTCGACCATCAGCAGTGCGCCGTTCACCATGGCCGAGGCATCACAGGCAAGGTAAAGCGCGGCATCGGCCACCTCGACAGGTTCGGCAAAGCGGCGGGCGGGGGTGGCGTTGCGAAAGGGGTCACCCTTTTCGGGCTTGCCCCAGACAGTCTTGCCCATGGGCGTCATCACCACGGTCGGGCAAATGGCATTCACCTGCACATTGTACCGCGCCCATTCGGCGCAAAGCGATTTGGTCAGCGCGTTCAGCCCGCCTTTGGAGGCGGCATAGGCCGCGTGGTCATCCAGCGCGATCACGCCGGTCTGGCTGCTGATGTTGATGACCTTGCCCCAGCGCTGGGCGATCATGGCAGGTGCGAGGGTGCGGGCCGTCAGAAAGGGGGCACGCAGGTTCACGGCCATCATCCGGTCCCAGTCTTCGGCCCGGAAATCAACCGCAGGCGCGACATGGGCCATTCCGGCCGAATTCACCAGGATGTCGATCGTACCCCATTCCCTCAGGGCCTGTTCGCAGGCGGATACAGGTTCGGTCGGGCTTGCCATTTCGGCTGTCAGGGTCAGGCAGCGGCGGCCATGGGCGCGCACCGTTTCTGCCGTGGCGGCAAGGTCTGCCGGATCGCGCCCCAGGGCCACGATATCCGCCCCGGCATCGGCAAAGACCGCGCAGATTTCGGCCCCGATGCCTTTCGAGGCCCCGGTGACAAGCGCCTTGCGACCCTTGAGCGAAAAGCGGTCCTGCCAGGACATGGGCCTACTCCAGATTGGTGTGACGCGCGCGCATGGCATCGGGCGGCACGCCAAGATGATCACGCAGCCCCAGGATCAGAAGTTCGAAGGCCAGATACTGCGCGCCTTCAAAAAGCGACCCCATCGGCAGGACAGAACTGGCCGCCTTGCCCTGATCGCTTGCCATGGTCTGGGCAGGAATGTGCAGGACAAGGTCGGCGGATTGCGGCGCCATGCCCTGCGGCTGGGCGGTGACGCAGGCGACGCGGGCACCGGCAGCCCGCGCCACGCCGATCAATCCGTTGACGGTGGAAAAACTGCCGGGTCCGGCACTGACCAGCAGAAGGTCGCCGGTCCCGACCGGCGGACAGGACATGTCGCCCACCACATGCGTATCCAGCCCCATGTGGTAAAGCCGCATCGCCAGCGCCCGCATCATCAGGCCTTCGCGCCCGACACCGTAACAGACGACACGGCCAGCCCGTGCCAGTTCCGCAATCATCGCCTGCATCATTTCCGCGTCTGTCGCAGCCACGGCTGCGCGAATCTCTTCCGCCGCGCGGGCGGCCTGATCGGCAAAGGTCATGTTCCCACCCGCCTTACGGATTCTGTCCCGGATGCCGCCAGGGCTGCCTTGTGCAAAAGGCCGCATTCATCAAGCAGATCAAGCACGGTGTAGCGGCTGCGCAGGAAACGTGCCTTCATGATGGACCGGTAAAGATAACCCTCGTCCACGCCGATCTCGGCACCCGAGGACGGTGCCCCGGCGCGGGCCAGATGGTCAGCCATCCTGCCGGCCGTCCAAAGCCGGCCCCGCAGGCGGGCTGAAAGCAGGGGCCAGACCTTTTGCAACAGGGTCAGGCGTGCCGCCATCGCCGGACCCTCGATATGTTTCAGGCGGGTCTCGACAATGGCGCGGTCTGCAATCTCTCCCGGTCCGAACAGCCGGCGGATTTCGTCTTCTTTCGCGGCCAGCGTCACGCCCTGTGCGCGCGCGGGATCGATGGAAAGACGGTCCCTGGACAGAAGCCAGTCGTACATCCGCAATGTGGCCACCGTGCCAACGGCGACACAGGCCCCATGGCTGACCCGCTCGGCCCCGAAGTGCAGATCATCCATTTCCCAAAGATGCGCGATCTGGTGATCGGCACCCGACGCAGGTCGGGATGATCCGTGTGCCTCCATCGCAAGGCCGACCAGCGTCAGGCCAAGGAACAGACCTTCGACGGCGCTGCGATCCCCCGCCGCAATCAGGTCAGGCTGTGACAGCCACCCCGCCAGCCCATCCTGGACCATGGGCCAGGCAACATCATCGATGGCCTCGATCCCAAGCGCATCGGCGATGATCCAGTCGCCGCCCGCCGGCACCTTGCCGGCAAGATCGCCATAGCCCCACCCCGTCATTTCCGCAGGGGCGGCGGCAATCACGTCCAGATCGGCCAAAAGGACCCTGGCGGGGCGGCAGGGGATGGTCTTCTTGAAGCCCTTTTCTGACAGGGGCGCACCGGCCGAGGTATAACCATCCATGCTGGCCGCTGTCGCGACGCACATGTAGGGGATGCCAAGGGTGAAGGCGGCGTGTTTCACCACATCGTTCATCACGCCCGAACCGATGCTGACCGGCGTTTCCCCCGGTTGCAGGACCGCGCGCAGGCGACCGGCAAGATCGACGGTCGGCTTCGGGCGCGGCCGGGCCGGAATGATATGACGGCGCGACGCAATCCCGGCATCGGCCAGCACGGACTCGACCTGCGGGCCTGCGGCAGCCCAGCCAAGCTCATCGGCCATCAGGACGGCCGGGCCGGTGAAGTGACGTGCGTAAACGGCACCGGTTTCGGCCAGGGCCCCGCGCGCGATGCGCACTTCGGCCACGTTGGCCGAACGGGCCACGGCCCGCGCAAGCACATCCTGTTGCTGCGTCATGCCGCGACACCCCCCGAGGCAAGGGTCCGTCCGTCCGGCGCAAAATGGTGCTGGCGGGCAACCGGAAAGTCCAGCCCGACAACCGATCCGTGGTCCAGCGTGGTATTGCCGTCCGTCCGCACCACCAGGGTCTGCCCGTCCCGCAGGCGGACATAGAGATATGCGTCCCCCCCGAGGGTTTCGCAGATCGTCACCACCGCCTCAAGCTGCCCCGCCCCGGCGGGACGCAGGACCAGATGTTCGGGCCGGATGCCCAGTTGCACCGTTCCTTGCGGTGCCGCCCCCAGGGAAACGCCTTCGACCAGGGCCTGCCCGGCCTGCATCCGCACGGTCAGAAAATTCATCGCCGGCGCCCCGATGAACCCGGCCACAAACTGTGTCGCGGGGCGGTTGTACAGATCCATCGGCGCGCCCGCCTGTTCGATCCGGCCTGCATTCAGCACGACGATCTTGTCGGCCATGGTCATCGCCTCGACCTGATCATGCGTCACATAGACCATGGTCGCCTTCAGATCGCGGTGCAGCGCCTCAAGTTCCACCCGCATCTGCACGCGCAGCTTGGCGTCAAGGTTCGACAGCGGCTCGTCAAAGAGGAACACCTTCGGCTCTTTCACGATGGCCCGGCCGATCGCCACGCGCTGGCGCTGGCCGCCGGACAGTTGCGCGGGCTTGCGGTCCAGATAGGGTTCCAGCTGCAGGATGCGGGCAGCCTCTGCTATCCGGCGCTTGCGGTCGGCTTCGGGAAAATTGTTGACCTTCATCCCGAAATCCATGTTCTGGCGCACGGTCATGTGGGGGTAAAGCGCATAGGACTGAAACACCATGGCCACGTCCCGCTCTGACGGGGCGGCGCGTGTCACGTCCCGGTCGCCGATGTGAATCGATCCCTGCGAGATATCCTCGAGCCCCGCGATGGACCGCAACAGCGTGGACTTGCCGCAGCCCGACGGCCCGACAAAGACGGCAAATTCCCCGTCGGCAATGGTCAGCGACACGGAATGCAGCGCTTGCGCCGCCCCGTAGAACTTGTTCACGCCCGTCAGCCTGACCTCGGCCATAGCGATCCTTTCTGTTGCGTCGCGCGCAGGCCCGGGTCGCGACAGCTTCGAACTTTGTGGTTGACTCGATCCGGTCTTTATACATTTCTATGCGCAGCGTTACAAATAGTTGTCAACTCGCAACGCTGATCTCTGAGGGAGGAAAGAAATGAAGCTCAAGTCGCATGTCAGCGCCATTGCGCTGGCCGCCTCTGCCATGGCGGGACTCGCCGGGGCGGCACAGGCCTGGACGCTGGAAGAAGCCGCCAAGCCCTATGCCGGGACCGAACTGGAAGTGCTGTTCCTGGACCGTCCGGGCTACAATGCCGCCATCAAGATGCTGCCGGAGTTCGAGGCGGCGACCGGGATCAAGGTCAATTACACCACTGTGCCTTACGAGAACGCGCTTGGCGAACAGGTGCGCGACTTTGTGGCCGGGGGCGACCTTGACATCGCACTGATCGACCTGGTGTGGATGGGCAACTTTGCCGAGAACGGCTGGATCGTGCCGTCCGAAACCTTCATCAACAACCCCGCCCTTGCCGACCCCGAGCTGGACATGGCCGACTTCTTCCCGTTGGTGCTGGACGCTTTCGGGTCCTGGAACGGCGTCAACTACGGCCTTCCCTTCGACAACTATTCGGGCCTTCTGTTCTACAACAAATGCATGCTGGAAGAGGCTGGCTTCGACAAGCCGCCGGCAACCTGGCAAGAGGTGATGGACGTCTACGGCCCCGCCCTGACCAAGGACGGCAAGTACGCCTATGCGCTGCAGTCCAAGCGCAACGAGACCCAGTCGGCCGACAGCTTTGCGCGGTTCCTGTGGCCCTTTGGCGGCAGCTTCCTCAATGCCGAGTTCAGGTCGAACCTGAATTCGCCGGAATCCCAGGCAGGGCTGCAGTTCCGTCAGGATCTGATGAAGTTCATGCCCGAAGGCATCGTCGCCTATGACCATGCCGAAACCGTGAACGCCTTTGCCCAGGGCGATGTGGCGATGATCACCGAATGGTCGGCCTTCTATTCGACCGTGGTCAGCCCCGAGACATCGAAAGTCGCGGACTGCGTTGAAATCGCACCCGAACCCACCGGACCGGCAGGCCGGAAACCGGCGCTGGGCGGCTTCTCGCTGGCGGTCGCAAGTCAGGCGGACGAGGCCGAAAAAGCGGCAGCCTGGCTGTTCATCCAGTGGGTGACGTCAAAGGCCAAGGCGGGCCAGTATCTGGAGATGGGCGGCGTTCCGGCCCGGCAGTCGGCCTATGCCGACCCGGCGCTGGCCGAGACCTACAAGTTCATCCCGGCGCTGGTGGAAAGCTGGAAGGAAGGCGTGCCGGAGTTCCGTCCGCGCTTTGCCGAATGGCCGGCGATCACCGAGATCGTGCAGGAATGGGGCACCAAGATGATGCTGGGTGAGGTCAGCATCGAGGAAGGTTCCAGGATGATCGGCGAAAAGATGGAGGCCGTTCTGGCCGAAGCCGGTTACTACGACGGCAAGAAGCCGCTGGCACAGTAAACACTGTTTGCGACAGACCTGCCGCAAGGCATGTCAGGCCCCCGTCCCCCGTGGCGGGGGCCTGATCGTCCTGAAGACCGAAGAGGGGTTTTGATGTCGTTCCGCGTGCCCAGGCGCACAATCGCCGCCTTTCTTGGCCCCGCCGTGGCCGCTTTGGCCATCGTCGGCATCGTGCCCCTGCTTTATGCGGTCTGGAAAAGCCTGCATTACTTCAACCTGACCAAGATCGCGCAGCAGCGCTTTGTCGGTCTTGACAATTACTGGGCCGTCTTGACCGACCCGGTCTTCTGGCAGGCGATGGGCCGCACGGCGCTGTTGTTTGCCATTGCCGTGCCGGTCCAGATCGCGCTGGGCCTGATGATTGCGCTGGTTCTGCACCGCCCCGGCCTTTCCTTGTGGAAGACCCTGACGCGGCTGTCCCTTGTGCTGCCCATGGCGACAACCTATGCGGTTGTGGGGCTTCTGGCGCAGGTGATGCTGAACCAGAAGTACGGCGTCATCAATCAGATGCTGGGCTGGATCGGCATTGACGCGATCAATTTTATCGGCGACCCGACAAATGCATTCATCGCCGTGGTCCTGTGGGACATCTGGCAATGGACACCCTTCGTCGCGCTGGTGCTTCTGGCCGGTCTTTCCACCGTCCCGCCCGAGATCGAAGAGGCGGCGAAGCTTGAGACGAAATCCAACCGCACGATCCTGCGCCATGTCCAGCTTCCGTTCCTGATCCCCAGCCTTGTGGCCGTCCTGATCCTGCGCACGGCCGACACGCTGAAGCTTTTCGACATGCCCTTCACCATGACGCGGGGGGGGCCCGGTTCGGCCACCGAATTCATCGCGGTGCTGATCGAACGGGTCGGAAACCGCCAGTTCGACATCGGCATGGCCGCCGCGCAGTCGATCATCATGCTGGCCATCACGATCGTTCTGGCGCGTCTTTACATCCGCCTTTTCTACCGCGAGGTCCGCTGACATGGCCGCCCCGATCCAGCGCCGCAACCTGTGGGGAGAGGCGCTTCTTCTGCTTCTCATCTGCCTGTTCTGCGTCTTTCCCTTTTACTGGATGGTCACGACCAGCCTGAAGACCCAGGTGGTGGCCCTGGAATCCCCGCCGGTCTGGTGGTTTACGCCGACACTTGCGAATTACCGCGAGGTGTTGTTCATCGACAAGGTCGGCCCCGCGCTGATCAACTCCATCATCGTGGCCGTCTGCACAACCGCCCTGGCCGTGGGCCTTGGCACGCCGGCGGCCTATGCGCTTGCCCGGTTCGAGTTCCGCGGCAAGACCGACCTGTGGTTCTGGTTCATCACCAACCGCTTTGTCAGCCCCGTGGTTCTGGCGTTTCCGGTGTTTCTGATCAGCCGCGAGCTTGGCCTGCGCGACACGCATCTTGCGCTGATTCTGATGTACCTGACCTTCACGCTGCCCATCGTGATCTGGATCTGCACCGACCAGTTCCGGTCGGTCCCGCCCGAGCTGGACGAGGCTGCCTTGCTGGAAGGGGCCAGCCAATGGCGCATCTTCCGGTCGATCTGCCTGCCGCTGGCCATGCCGGGGGTCGCTGTCAGTTCGATCCTGTCCTTCATCTTTTCGTGGAACGAACTTCTTTTTGCCTACATCCTTACCCCGAAAGCCGCCAAGACCGCCCCGGCGATGGCCGTGACCTTCATGGAAGGTTATGACGTGCCCTACGGAAAGATCATGGCAACCTCGACGCTGATTGTCGTTCCGGTGCTGATCTTTGCGCTGCTGGCATCCAGGCACCTGGTCCGCGGTCTGACCATGGGGGCCGTGAAATAGGGCTGGTATGGCACGTGCACCGAAACTTCCACAGATCGACACCGAAGAGCGGTTGCTGGCGCAGGTCGCCTGGGCCTACCACGTCGAAGGCCTGACCCAGGAAAAGGTTGCCGACAAGCTGGGCGTCACGCGCCTGCGCGTCAACAAGGCCCTGGCCGAGGCGCGCGCCCGCGGGCTGGTGCGGATCACGTTCAACACCGCTTTTGCGGCCTGCGCCGAGCTTGAAGCGGCACTTCGGGCACGCTTTGGCCTGCGGCAGGCCTATGTCGCGCCCGCGCCGATGGACAGCCGCGATGTGCAGATGATTGTCGGTGCCGCGCTGGGCAATCTTCTGTCCGAAGTTCTGGCAGAGCCTGCGGTGCGCCTGTTCGGCATGTCCTGGGGGGGGACCCTGAACATTGCGACGCGCTTTGTGGCACCGGCGGCGCGTCCCGACCTGGAGGTCATCTCTGTCATGGGTGGGCTGACCCGAGGGTCCGACCTGAATTCGTTCGAGATCACGATGCGACTGGCCGACCTTTTCGGCGCGCAGCACAGCTACTTTACCGCACCTCTCTACGCGGGCAGCCGCGAAAGCCGTGACACGATCATGCAACTGGATGTCTTTGGCGAAGTGCTGGAAAAACTGCGCGGGGTCGATGCGCTGGCCATGGCGGCGGGCGACATTTCAAAGGCGTCGCTCCTGATGCGCGATGGCCTGCCGGGCGATGTGACCATGCAGGATCTGCTGGCACTTGGCGCTGTCGGCGATGCGCTTGGGGTGGTGGTCGATGCCGAAGGCCGCCCGATCAACCATCCGATCAACGAGCGGGTCATCGGGATCGGACTGGATGACCTGACGGCCATTCCGAACGTCATCCTTGCGGCGGGCGGACCCCGGAAAGTCGCCATAGTGCGGGCCATCCTGAAGCGCGGCGTGGTCAATACTCTGGTGACCGACGAGATGACCGCACGGGCCCTGCTGGAACGGAGCTGATGGCATTGCATATCGGAATCGACCTTGGGACCTCGGCCATCAAGGCGGTGCTGATCGAGGATCTGTCCCGCATCCTTGCCGTGGCCACCGAACCGATTGCCGTCAGCCGCCCGGAAATCGGCTACAGCGAACAAGATGCCGACCTGTGGGTCGCTTGCGTTCTGGCCTGTCTTGACCGTCTGGCTGCCGAAGCGCCGAAAGAGATGGCCGCCGTCCGCGGCATCGGTCTGTCGGGGCAGATGCTGGCCGCGCTGATCCTGGACGCCGATCTGCGCCCGCTGCGACCTGCAATCCTGTGGAACGATCAGCGCGCCCTGGCAGAATGCGCGGAACTGCTGGCTGCTGTTCCCGACATCGGCCTGCGAACCAACGGCACGCCTGACCCGGGCATTACCGCGCCCAAGCTGATCTGGCTGCGCAGACACGAGCCTGCCCTGATGGACCGGGCGCGCATGCTGATGCTGACCAAGGATTATGTGCGCCTGGCCCTGACCGGCGATGTCGCGACCGAGCCGTCGGACGCGGGCGGAACCCAGCTTCTGGATGTGGCCAGCGGGCAATGGGACCCGCAGCTTTGTGCGGCCGCCGGATGGGACCCCCGCCATCTTCCCCCGGTCGTGGACAGCTGGGCCGAAGCCGGCCGGCTGCGCCCCGACCTTCTTGCGCGCTGGGGCATGGCCGGGCCGGTATCGGTTGCAGCCGGTGCGGGCGATAACATGGGGTCCACGCTTGGTGCGGGTGCCACGCGACCGGGGGATGCGGTCCTGACCATCGGAACCTCGGGCGTGGCCTGTATCGTGGATGCCGCCTTTCATCCCGGCCCCCGGCGGGCGATCCTGACCTCTGCCCATGTTGTCCCGCAGGTGTTCCTGTCCATGGGCGTGGTGATGAGTGCGACCGCCTCGCTTGACTGGGTGTCACGGATGACCGGCAGCAGCGTGGCCGACCTTGATGGGCAGGCCACGGCCTGGATCGACGCCGAAGGCCCCCGGGCTGCGCCCGTCTTCCTGCCGTGCCTGACCGGAATCCGCACGCCGCTGAACCGCCCGGACATGCAAGGTTGCATCACCGGGCTGCACCCCGGCGTGACCCCCGCCATGCTGGCCTATGCCACGATGGAAGGTGTTGCCTTTCAGTTCGCTGATTGTGTTGCGGCCCAGCAAGAGGTCGGCACCCCGAGTGAGCGCATTACCGCCGTTGGCGGGGGTACCCGCAGCCAGATATGGCTGCGCCTGCTTGCCACTGTGCTGGACAGGCCGGTCAGCCTGATCGGCGGTGCCGATACGGCCGGTCCCCGCGGTGCGGCGCGGCTTGCCGCAGTGGCTGCCGGTGCCCCGATGTCCGCCCTGCACGAGCCGGTTGCGGTCACCCGCGTCATCCTGCCCGATCCGGATCTTGCGGCCGCAATCGCCCCGCGCAGAACGGCAATGACCGCCCTGACCATGGGCTAAGGCGTTGCGTCGGGGCATGGCGATCAGGACGCAGATGCCGGATGTGCCGGGATTCGCGCCGCTGTGCGACCCCGTCGCCGGTCGCATCCGCTGGCAATCGCAGCCCCGTGCGCTGAGTTTGATCTTGCGTCTGGCCTTGAGGAAGGCGTCGTTGTCTTGACCGCATCCGGTGCCATGGGCCGAGATTTCTTCTGCAACTGCTCTGCCCTTGCCGGCATTGGCCTTGATGTGGGCGCGTTCAGGGAATTGGTGCTGCACAGGTGACCGGCAGGGTGCGGTTGGCACCGGGCGGGCTTGCGGCCCGCGTCATGAACGCTGTTCCATCCGCCTGAAGTGACCCTGTCGTTCATGAGGCGCGGCGACGGGCGAAAGCGCCTTTCCGCCTTCCCGCGCTGACAAAGGCGATGCCCCGGCTGCGAAGCTTCACAGCGCGTGGCTTGCCTGGCACCTGCCCCCGGTATTCGCCCGGGTCAGGGAATTGCGGGTCTTCCGGGCGCGAAGCCCGAGGCAGAAGCGATGCGTCCCGCCACCGCAGGTGCCGACCTTCGCCAAGGGATGTTTCTGCGGCCGCCCTTTCCATTCATGCACCCACAGAACCCGCCCGTGAAGCGCGCATCCCGTTCGTGCAAACCCGCGCGCCGCTGGTGCAGGCCCCCCTTTTCCGGCCCCCCCGCGACACCGATTGTCCGACCACGCCGAAGCCAAGAAAGGAGGTTCCCGATGGCCATTTGCCTTCTGTCCGCCATGCCGCAGCCCGGGCCGTGCCATGCCTGATCTGCGCGACTGGCTTTCCCGCACCGATGTCACTCTTGCCATGCCGAAAGGATACAACGCATGTTCCGCCTGCCCCTTCCCCTGTTCCGCCCGCGCCGGACGCTGTCTGACCCCGCCGCCGCGATTGCCGGCGCCGTTTTCGCCCTGGCCTTCGCGGCCCCGCTTGCCGCAGACACGGCAGACCTTGGCGATCCCGACCTGATCGAGCAGGTGCCGCTGCGCGATGGTACCCGGCTTCACACCCAGGTCCACCTGCCGCCGGGCGACGGGCCTTTCCCCGCAGTCCTGGTGCGCACGCCCTACGGGGTGCCCACCCAGATCTCCGGCCCTGCGGCGCTGGACGAGGAGGCTGAAGAAGACCCTGCGGCTCTTCTGGCCACCTGGGCACCGGTCTTTGAGCGCGGCTATGCGGTGGTGTTCCAGAACACCCGCGGACGCGGCCTGTCCGGCGGCGTCGACCGGCTGTTCACCACCGAACGCGAGGATGGCGCCGACACCGCCGCCTGGCTGACCGCGCAGCCGTGGAGCGATGGCACCTTCGTTCTGACCGGCGATTCCGCCGATGGCTTTGCCGGAATGCTGACTGCGGCTGCCCAACCCGAGGGCCTGCGCGGCGGGTTCTTCCAGGCCAGCTGCGGCAACCTCATGCGCGAAGGTGTGGTGCGCCGCACCGGCGGGCTGCAGATGGAATCGCTGGCACCCTGGATCTATGCGCAGGTCGGCGACAGCGGCCCGGAAAACCTGGAAATGCTGGCCGGTCTCGGCGTCGATCCCGAAGCGGTCGAGGAAGAGGCCGGGGCGCTGTTCGGCACGCTCATGGGCGACGATCCGGCGGCGGCGGCCGCGGCCTTTACCGCAACACCGGCGGCCAGGATCGGCATGCTGCCCCAGCTGCAACCCGTTTGGACCGATTTCGTGACCGAGGCCGGGCAGGCCCGGCTCGCCCCCTACTTCGACACCGCCGAGGCGCTGGATGTGCCCATCCTTCACGTGGGCCTTTGGCAGGACATTTTCCTTGACTGCACCATCGATGTCTTTGCACGGGCCGAGGCGCGGGCGGGCAACCAGCATCTTGTGGTGCTTGACGGCACGCACTACGACATCGACGATCCCGCCACCTGGCCCGACGGGTTCGGTCAGGCGCTGGGCGACTGGCTGGATGCGCTGGACGGGACGCAGCCGATGCCGCCCAAGGTGCGCTATGTCGTTGAAAACGCGGCTGCCCCCGAGGTTCTGACAGACGCCGCCTGGCCGCCTGTGACGGCCGGGGAACGCGTGCTCTACCTGCAACCCGGCGGCGGGCTGGAGGCGGCACCGCAGGCCGGGGCGCTGGGCCGGATCGTGGCCGATCCCGCCGACCCGACACCGACGCTGGGCGGGCGCAACCTGTTCATCGAGGCGGGCGCCGCCGATCAGGCCCCGCTTCTGGGCAGGAGCGACGTCCTGCTGTTCCAGGGCGCACCGCTGGCCGAGGATATGGTGATCGCGGGTCAGGTCATGCTTGATCTGGCGATCCGGGCCGAGGCGCAGGACGCCGACGTCGTGGGCAAGCTGGTTGCCGTATCGCCCGATGGCACGGCGCGGCTGATCGTCGAGTCGCTGATGCGCGCCCGCTACCGCGACGGACGCGAGGCACCGAAGGCCGTGGTGCCCGGCGCTGAGGTGCCGCTGACGCTTTCCCTGGGCCATACCGCGCACCGACTGGCTGCGGGCGAGCGGCTGGCGGTGATCCTGCAGGGTGCGAACGCACCGCGCTGGGACAGCACCGCAGGGCTTGACGCGGATCCTGCCCTGTCGGTGCCCGGCGGCCCGGTGGCCTTCGAGGTGCTGGCCCCGGCGGGGGGTGCGGCCCTGCGCCTTTCGGTGCTGGATGCCGAAGGCCGCGGCTGACACCGACAATACCCACCGGGGCGAAGCGGATGCGCAACTGCGCCGCCGCTTCGCCCCGGCCCATGACGTGGAAACTCCGCATGACCCCGGAACGGACCGGCGACAGGGTTGACGGGGACACACGGCCAAAGGGCCGATCAACAGCACAAATGACGTGACTGTGCTTTGCCGGGTATCGTGCGGGCCAGCCGGGATGATGCAGCTTGCGCATCCAATCAGAAGTGACGAATGTCTCTGATGATTCACATGGCTTTTTCCTGGGTCGAAGAGCAATATGTCAACCTGCCTTTATCCGGTTCTGTTGTGCGGCGGGTCTGGCACCCGCCTTTGGCCGCTGTCGCGCAAGAGCTTTCCCAAGCAGTTCGCAAGGTTTGGTGACGGCGGCACCCTGTTCCAGGCCGCAGCGCAACGCCTGGTCGGGCCGGATGTGATGCCCCCTGTCGTGATCACAAGCGCAGATTTCCGCTTTATCGTGACCGAACAGCTGTCCGAGGCGGGCATCGATCCCGGCCCGATCCTGATCGAGCCCTCGCAGCGCAACACGGCCCCGGCCATTCTGGCCGCCGTCCTGCATCTTGAGGCAAGCAACCCGGAGGCATTGCTGCTTGTCATGCCGTCTGATCAGGTTGTGCCCGACAGGGTGGCGTTTGGTACGGCCGTGCGCGCGGGCATTGCCGATGCCGCAGCGGGGCAGATCGTGACATTCGGGGTCCGCCCCAGCCGCGCGGAGACGGGATATGGCTGGCTTGAACTTGACCGGCAGCCCGGATCGCATGAACCGGACGTCATCGACCTGCGCCGCTTTGTCGAAAAGCCGAAGCGGGAGGTCGCCGAAACCATGCTGGCGGACGGCCGGTACCTTTGGAATGCGGGCATTTTCCTGATGTCGGTCGCCGCCGCGCGCAAGGCGTTCGAAGACCACGCCCCGCAGCTTCTGGATCCGGTTCGCCGCGCGGTTGCCGGGGCAAAGGCAGACCTGGGGTTCCTGCGCCTGGCGGCAGAACCCTGGGCAGGGGCGCAAGACATTTCGGTCGATTACGCGGTGATGGAGCGGGCGGCGAACCTCAAGGTGGTTCCGTTTGGCGGGGCCTGGTCGGATCTGGGTGATTGGGAATCGGTCTGGCGCGAAAGCAGTCCCGATGGGGATGGCCTTGTCACCCATGGCGCGGTGACGGCAATCGACAGCCGCAACAGCCTTCTTCGGTCGGAAACCCAGGGGCTGGAGCTTGTCGGGATCGGCCTTGACAACATCATCGCCGTGGCGATGGACGATGCGGTTCTGGTCGCCGACAAATCCCGCGCGCAGGATGTGAAACAGGCCGTGGCCCGCCTCAAGGCGAAGGGCGCGCGGCAGGCGGAAACCTTTCCGCGCGATCACCGCCCCTGGGGCTGGTTCGAAACGCTTGTTCTGGCAGACCGCTTTCAGGTCAAGCGCATCGTCGTGCATCCCGGTGCCGCCCTGTCGCTGCAAAGTCATGTGCACCGGTCGGAACACTGGATCGTGGTGGCGGGAACGGCGAAAGTGACGGTGAACGATACAGTCCAGCTTCTGACGGAAAACCAGTCGGTCTATGTTCCACTGGGCGCTGTGCACCGCATGGAAAACCCGGGAAAAGTCCCGATGGTGCTGATCGAGGTGCAGACAGGGGTCTATCTGGGGGAAGACGACATCATTCGTTATGATGACGTATACTCGCGGGGGCAGGGGGCAAAGGGATAGAAGGTGCCTGATCCGGCCCCGCTTGAGGGCCTCCGGCCTTTCGCCTTGTGATTTCCTGACACATCGTGGCGACGGCGGCGAAGCCGCACCTGCCGAGTGGCGACATCCGGATCACGAGACGTCGGCCCTTCGCTGTCGCCCCTCACACGCAGTGATCCTCGAACTTGTAGTGTTGTGTCAGAGGTTTTGACAAATCGCCATAAGGCTGTTCACAAAGAGCGAGGGGCCGGCAGACCGGGCTTCTACGGCCTGGGCCGGGTGGCTTCTGCCGAAAGGGCGGGTGAAGTTCGATATCTCAGGTGGTGCTTGGTATGCTGAAAAACCTTCTCGTGACGACAATGCTGGTCACTTCTGTTGCGGTGCCGCCTGCCTGGGGCCAGATGACGCAAATCGGTTCGGTCATCATCACGCCCGCGCAAAGCGATGAATATGTCATCGAGCAGCTTGTCAGCCTGTATCGCAGCGAACCGGCGACCTATGCCGCGTCCCTTGCCTTTCTTCAGGCGCAGCGCCCCTATCTTGTGGAGCGCTTCAACAGGCTGACGCGGAGGGGGCCGGCCCCCACGGCAGCGAAGCCCGCGACAGCCGTTGCCGCAGCGCCTGAAACGACGGGCACCACGGCCGCATCACGGACGGCGCGGCCCCAGCCGGCCGCTGCGACGGACAGGCCGACAACGGCATCGGTGTACGCCGGGCAGGCGGCGCAGCCGAACAGTGGCCTGTTCATTGCCTTGGGTGTTCTTGGCCTGGCAGCAGCAGCCGGGGGTGGCGGTGGCGGTGGTGGGGGCGGCGGCGGGGGCGGCGGTGGTGGTGGCGGGGGCGGTGGGGGTGGCGGGGGCGGTGGCGCCCGAGGGGGCCGGCGCCGGCTGGGCGGCGCCCGTGTGCCGCTGACGGCGGGTCAGACGCTGAGGTAGCGCTGCACGACCTCGGGGCTCGAGGCGAGCGCGGCGCTGTCGCCCTGCCAGGCGATGCGGCCCTTCTCGATCACGTAGTGCCGGTCGGCGAGAGGCAGCAGCGGCTGCAGGTGCTTGTCGACGAC
>JADCDI010000088.1 GCA_020251025.1 Rhodobacter sp.
GGCCGGGGGCCAAAGCCCCCGGCCAGCGCCCGCCCCGCCACCGGCGGGCGCTTCGCCCCCGCCGGGTCGGGCGCTGGCCTCTGTTGGTCCAGGACCTGCGGGTCTACAGGGCACGGTCCCGCGCGGGCGGGGAAACGCGATGCGTTTCCTTTTCCCGCCCGGACAGGCGAACGCACGATCACCGCTTCAATGGCACGGGCCATCGCCCCTGCCACAGCGTCCCGCCGGGATCAGGACTGGCCGGGGGCCAAAGCCCCCGGCCAGCGCCCGCCCCGCCCCCGGCCAGCGCCCGCCCCGCCCCCGGCGGGCGCTTCACGCCCGCCGGGTCGGGCGCTGGCCTCTGTTGGTCCCAGACCCGCCGGTCTACAGGGCACCGTTCCGCGCGGGCGGGGGAAACGCGATGCGTTTCCTTTTCCCGCCCGGACGGATGACTGCACCTTCACCGCTTCAATGGCAAAGACCATCGCCCCTGTCACAGCATTACGCCGGGATCAGGACGGGCCGGGGGCCAAAAGCCCCCGGCCAGTACCCGCCCCACCCGTGGCGGGCGCTTCACGCCCGCCGGGCCGGACGCTGGGCTTCCGCCGTTCCCGGACCTGCCGGTCTGCAGGCCACCGTTGTGCGGTGCCGGGGGAAACCCGGTACGGTTCCTGATCCGCCCGGAACGGACGCCGCCCGTCTGACGGGTCAGGACGATTGCCCCGTCCGGCAAGCGACCGGCACAGCGCCAACCCCCGCTAATAGCTGCGGATCAGCCCGACAAGACGGCCCTGCACCTTGACCATGTGATCGGGATAGACCCGTGTGTCATAGGCCGGATTGGCGGCCTCGAGCGCGATGGTGTTGCCGCGCCGGCGGAACCGCTTCAGCGTCGCTTCGGCATCGTCGACCAAGGCCACGACGATATCGCCGTTCTCAGCAGTGATCTGTTCGCGGATCACCACGATGTCGCCATCGTTGATGCCTGCCTCGATCATGGAATCACCCTTCACTTCCAAAGCATAGTGCTGGCCCTTGCCAGACAGCATCGATCCCGGAACCAAGATGTGATGCGAAATCTGGCTGATCGCCTCGATCGGCACACCCGCCGCAATGCGCCCCATCACGGGAAGTTCGGTGGCATTGACCGGCTCTGCCGCAAGGGCGCTGCGCGGCGGGGCGGGGGGCGCAACCCTGTTGCCGGGGATGACGCGGGGCGAAAAGCCGGGGCGTTCCATCGCCTCGGGCAGCCTGACGATTTCGATCGCGCGGGCGCGGTGGGCCAGACGGCGGATGAAGCCGCGCTCTTCCAGTGCCGTGATCAGGCGGTGGATGCCCGATTTTGACCGCAGGTCCAGCGCTTCCTTCATTTCGTCGAAGGATGGGGGAACACCGTCCGCATCCATGCGGACGCGGATGAAATCAAGCAGTTCCAGTTGCTTGCGGGTCAGCATGGTGGCAGCCTCCAGTACGGCCGGGCAGGGGTTCACCTGTTGTTCTGCCCGCGTTCCCTGTTTGTGTCAAGCCTGTCGTTACAGCGGCAGACAGTCCACCTCGTGCCCTGCCGCCCGGGCCGGATCGTTTGCGGGCCGGATCAGCAGCGCATCCGCCTCGGTCAGGATGCGCAGCAGCGCCGAGTCCTGGCAGTCGAAAGGCGTCACGTGCGGCAGGGCCGGGCCTGGGGTCAGGCGCGCGCGCATGTAATGGCAGCGCGGACCATTGGCGGCCACCGCTGCGGCCAGGACGGCGCGGCGTGTCACCGGGGCCGCCGGCAGCCCCTGCATGGCCCGCAGCATCGGCAGCAGGAAAAGATGCCCGCAGACAATGGCCGACACCGGGTTTCCGGGCAGCCCCAGCATCGGCACCCCGCGCAGCCGCCCCGCCATCAGCGGCTTGCCGGGACGCATCGCGATTTTGTAAAAGGCGCGCTCCATGCCAAGGTCTTCGGCCACGCGCCCCACCAGGTCATGGTCGCCCACCGAAGCCCCGCCGATCGTCACCACCAGATCGGCCCCCTCCGCCAGATCCAGCACGGATGCAAGGGCCGCCCCGCTGTCCCGCGCAATCGGCAGAAGCCGCGCCTGGGCCCCTTCGCCTTCGGCCATCGCCTTGAGCGCAAAGGCGTTCGAGGCGATGATCTGGTCTGCGCGCGGGGTTTCGCCCGGCATGACCAATTCGTCCCCCGTTGCGATCAGGGCCACCACCGGGCGGCGCGCGACGGTGACGGCAGGCAGGTTCATCGCCGCCAGCAGGGCCAGATCATGGGGCCGCAGCCGCCGGGGCGGCAGGCTGTCGCCCGCGCGGAAATCCTGCCCCTGCGGGCGGATATGGGTGCCGCTGTCCAGCCCCTCTTTCAGCAGGATCGTTCCGTCCTGCGCATCCGCGTCCTCCTGAATGATGATGCGGCTGGTCCCGGCGGGCACAGGCGCCCCGGTCAGGATGCGCACGGCCTGACCGGCCCCGATCCGGCCCTGAAAGGCATGGCCCGCCGCCGCCATGCCGATCACGCAAAACCGGTCTCCGGGCCGCGCCGGCCCGGCCAGGGCATAGCCGTCCATTGCGGCGGCCGCAAAGGGCGGCTGGTCCCGCCCGGCGATGGCGGGGCGCGTCATCGACCGCCCCGATGCCAGCGCCAGGGGCACCGTCTCCTCGGGCATGCGATCCGCCAGCGCCAGAACGCGCGCCAGCGCCTCTTCAACCGAAATCACCGCTTGGCCTCGTAACGCCCAGATTTGCCGCCATCTTTCAGGATCAGCCGGATGTCGGTTATGGTCATGGATTTCTCCACCGCCTTGACCATGTCATAGATGGTCAGCGCGGCGATGCTGACGGCCGTCAGCGCCTCCATCTCCACCCCGGTCTGGCCGCCGGTGCGCACGGTTGCTTCGATGACAACACCGGGCAGGGCCGGGTCGGGCCAAAGATCGACCGTCACCCCGGTGACAGGCAGGGGGTGGCACAGCGGCACAAGATCAGAGGTTTTCTTTGCCGCCATGATCCCGGCCAGCCGCGCCACGCCCAGAACATCGCCCTTTTTCGCCCGGCCCTCGCGGATCAGGTCCAGTGTTCCGGCCTGCATGATCACCGATCCCCGCGCAACCGCGATCCGGTCCGTCACCGGCTTTGCCGAAACGTCCACCATTTGGGCGTTGCCGCCGGCATCGAAATGCGTCAGGCCCCCGCCTGCCATCACAGACCGCCCTGCGCCACATGCGGCTGTGTCAGGATGGTGCGGGTGGCCGCCTCGACATCCTTTTGCCGCATCAGGCTTTCCCCGATCAGAAAGCAGCGCGCGCCGTGGCGCGCCAGGTCGGCCAGGTCGGCAGGGGTATGAAGCCCGCTTTCGGCCACGATCAGCCGGTCTTCGGGCACGCGGCGCGCCAGGGTCCGCGTGGTGTCGAGGGTAACATCGAAGGTGTGCAGATTGCGGTTGTTGATGCCGATCAGCCTGGATGTCAGCCGCGCGGCCCGGTCCAGTTCGGCCTGGTCATGCACTTCGATCAGCACATCCATGCCCCAGTCCCGGGCCGTCTGCTCCAGCTCGGCCGCCTGCCGGTCCGAGACCGAGGCCATCACGATCAGGATGCAGTCCGCATTCAGGGACCGCGATTCGATGACCTGCCAGGGATCATAGAGGAAATCCTTGCGCAGACAGGGCAGGGACGTGGCCTTGTGCGCCTGCACCAGAAAGGCGTCGGCCCCCTGAAAGGACGGGCCGTCCGTCAGCACCGACAGGCAGGTGGCCCCGCCCGCCTCATAGGCGCGGGCCAGCGCCGGGGGGTCGAAATCGGCCCGGATCACGCCTTTGGACGGGCTGGCCTTCTTGATTTCGGCAATCAGGCCGTAGCCGCCGGCTGCGGATGCAGCCTGCAAGGCGCGGGCAAAGCCGCGCGGCGCCGGCGCGGCCCGTGCCGCCGCTTCAAGGTCGGCCAAAGGCATCGCGGCCTTGCGGGCCGCGATCTCGTCCAGCTTGTAGGCCCTGATGCGGTCAAGAATGGTGCTCATGACGGATTGCCTAGCCAATGGGGGGCTGCAAGGAAAGCACAAAAGCGGCAGCCCCCCGGCGGTCGCACTCAGCCGCCCTGCGTAATGCGCGCCAGATCGGCCACCTTGCGCCGCGCCGCGCCGCTGTCCAGGCTTTCGCGGGCCAAGGCCACGCCTTCCTTCAGTGAAGCAGCCCTGTCCGCCACGATCAGCGCCGCAGCCGCGTTCAGCAGAACCGCATCCCGGTAGGCCCCCGGCGCGCCCGCCAGCAGGGCGCGAAAGGCGGCGGCATTCTCGGCAGGGGATCCGCCAAGGATCGCCTCGAACGGGTGCACGGGCAGGCCGGCCTCTTCGGGATGCAGATCAAAGGCGCGCAAGGCCCCGTCCGCCAGCGCCACCACGCGCGACGGTGCAGCGATGGAAAGCTCGTCCGTGCCGTCGCCGCCATGCACCAGCCAGGCCTTTTCCGAGCCAAGCCGCAGCAGGGTTTCCGCCATCGGCCGCAGCAGCGCCGGTGAAAAGGCCCCGGTCAACTGCCGCTTCACCCCCGCAGGATTGGTCAGCGGGCCGAGGATGTTGAAGATGGTGCGGGTGCCAAGTTCGGCCCGCACCGGGGCAACATGGCGCATCGCCGGGTGGTGCATCGGTGCCATCATGAACCCGATGCCGGCCTGCGCAAGCGCGCGTTCCACCATCTCGGGCCCGACCATGACGTTGATGCCCAATTCGGTCAGCGCATCGGCGGCCCCCGAGCGGGACGACAGGTTCCGGTTGCCGTGCTTGGCCACCACCACACCCGCGCCGGCCACCACAAAGGCCGTGGCGGTTGAGATGTTGAGCGTGCCCTTGCCGTCGCCGCCGGTGCCGACGATGTCCATGGCACCTTGCGGCGCGCGCACCGCGTTGCAGCGGGCGCGCATCACGCTGGCGGCGGCGGCGTATTCGTCCACCACCTCGCCGCGCGCGCGCAGCGCCATCAGAAAGCCGCCCATCTGGGCGGGCGTCGCCTCGCCCGCGAACAGGCACTCAAAGGCCGTTTCCGCCTCGGCCCGGGTCAGGGCGCGGTCGGCGGCCAGCCCGATCAGCGGGCGCAGGCGGTCGCTCATGCCGGGACCCGCGCCAGATCAAGGAAATTGCGCAGGATCTGGTGGCCATGTTCCGAAGCGATGCTTTCGGGGTGGAACTGCACCCCTTCGATCGGGCGCTCGCGGTGGCGCAGGCCCATGATCGTGCCATCCTCCAGCCAGGCGGTCACCTCAAGGCAAGCGGGCAGCGTCTGCCGTTCCACCACAAGGGAATGATAGCGCGTGGCCCTGAACGGCGAGGGCAGCCCGGCAAACACGCCCTTGCCGGCGTGGTGCATCACGCCCATCTTGCCGTGAACGATCTCGTGGCAGCGCACGACCTTGCCGCCAAAGGCCTGACCGATGGTCTGATGACCCAGACAGACCCCGAGCAGCGGGGTGCGGGTTTCAGCCGCCGCCGCTGTCAGGGCAAGGCAGATGCCCGCCTGCGCCGGATCGCAGGGGCCGGGTGACAGAACGATGGCATCGGGACGCAGCGCCAGCGCAGACTGCACGTCCAGGGCATCATTGCGGTGCACCACAACATCGGCCCCCAATTCGCCCAGGTAATGCACCAGGTTGTAGGTAAAGCTGTCGTAGTTGTCGATGAGAAGCAGCATACCTGACCGCATGATCGTTGTTTCGGGGTGATCCCCGGACGGGGCCGCGCTATACATGGGCCGAGGCGCGTCGGGGCGTCAAGGCAAAGATGCCATCCCCCCGGCATGACGGTGCCGGTGCGGCGACAGGGGGCAGTGTTGGGGGCAGTGTTGGGAGCAGGGTTGAAGGGGTTCTTTTCCGGTCTGCTCTGGGGCAGCATCTTCAGCGCAATCGGTCTTGCCTTCATCTCGCAGATGACCCTGCTGCCGTCCGGCGACATGCAAGGGCCGTTTCTGACGCCCCGGGCAAGTCTGCCCGGGCCGTCCGGCGGGGTCGCGGCCCCGGTTTCGCCGCAGCCGCAGCAGGACGGCAAGCCGGAGCAACCCGACAGCTCGCCGCCGCAGCCGGGGGCAGGCCAGACGGCGGCAGAGGTGCCGCAGGCCCTTGCGGTGCCGCCGGGATCTGAATTCATCCGCGCCCGACCGGACGGAATTCCCACCCTGCCGGGCATCACATCGGGTCCCGGCGGTTCGGTGGCCCCGTCGCTTGACGCGCCGGGCCGGGGCAATGTGGTGCCCGAGGTCAATCCGGGGCCGGGCGGCGCGCCCGCACCTGTCCTGCTTGCGCCCGCCGCCGGGCCTGCGCCGGATGCGCCGGCGGCAAAGGTCGCAGTGCCGGACCGTCAAGACGGACTTGCGCCGCAATCGCCCCTGCCGCCCCCTGACACCCCCGTGACCGAACCCGGGCCGGTCCCGGCCGATCTGCCGCCGCCGCCGCCCCTGACGCCCGAAGAACAGGCGATTGTCGATTCGGTGTCAAACCCCTGACCAAAGGCACCGACAGACCCGCAGATCGTGGCACCGCCGCTTGCACCCCTGTCAAGACCGGTCGGGCCGCAGCCCGCTTCGCGAAGGGTCCCCGTTTCGGGCGATGCAGCCGGGGCTGCGGGCCTTCCCGCCGGCTGTCTTTGCGGCGCGGCGGATAAGGATGGGGTGACAGGCCGTCTGCCGCCCCGGCGGCCATGCCCCGCAAACCGGTCCGGCCGAGGCGAACCCGGTCAACCGCCCCGCCTGCGGTTGCGGCACCCCGCAGCGCGCGCCGCCAACTGCCGTCGGGCAGATCGACTGCCGCGACCCCGGCCTTGCCCCACGGCGCGCCGGTGGGCCTTGATGTTGCAGTGACTTTGAATCTTGACCTGATCCTGCCTGATGCCGCGCGGGCGGGCAGCCCCCCTTGTTGCCGCCGGGCCAGGGGCCGCTTGCCGCCCGGAACAGCGGGATCATCACGGGGCAGGGGCGCATGCTTCTGCCCCCGGGCGGGGGCCCGGCTGCGACCGGTCCGATCGACCGTCGCGACCGCCCGCCCGGGGGGGACGATCCCGGGACGAAGCCGCGCCCGCTGCGCTGACTGCCCGGATGCAAGGGAAGGCCAAGGGGCCTGCCTGCGCCGCAGCGCCCGCCCCGGCCACGGCGGTGATGGTCGCGCGGTGACCGCCCCCCCCCCGGCGCCCTGCGGTCAGTTGCCCAGGATGCCCGGCAGGCGCAGGCCCTGTTCGCGCGCGCAGTCCAGCGCGATGCCGTAGCCCGCATCGGCATGGCGCATGACGCCCGTGGCCGGATCATTCCACAGCACGTTCGACAGCCGCCGCGCGGCGTCGGGCGTGCCATCGGCGACCACGACCATGCCCGAATGCTGGCTGTACCCCATGCCGACCCCGCCGCCGTGGTGCAGGCTGACCCAGGTTGCCCCGCTGGCGGTGTTCAGCAGCGCATTCAGCAGCGGCCAGTCCGACACGGCATCGGAGCCGTCCTTCATGCTTTCGGTTTCCCGGTTGGGCGAGGCGACCGAGCCGGAATCAAGATGGTCGCGCCCGATGACGACGGGGGCTTTCAACTCGCCAGAGGCGACCATGTCGTTGAACATCAGCCCGGCGCGGTGCCTGTCGCCCAGTCCGATCCAGCAGATGCGCGCAGGCAGGCCCTGAAAGGCAATCCGCTCCTGCGCCATGTCCAGCCAGCGGTGCAGGTGGGAATTGTCCGCAAACAGGCGCTTCATGGCGGCATCGGTCGCATGGATATCCGCCGGATCGCCCGACAGGGCGCACCAGCGGAACGGGCCGATGCCCCGGCAGAACAGCGGGCGGATATAGGCCGGAACGAAGCCCGGAAAGGCAAAGGCGTTTTCCAGCCCCTCGTCCTGCGCGACCTGGCGGATGTTGTTGCCGTAGTCCAGCGTGGGCACGCCTGCGTTCCAGAAATCCACCATCGCCGCGACATGGGTGCGCATCGAGGCACGCGCAGCCCTTTCCACCGCCTTGGGGTCGGTTTCCTGCCGGGCGCGCCAGTCGGCCAGCGTCCAGCCCCGGGGCAGATAGCCGTGCAGCGGGTCATGGGCGCTGGTCTGGTCGGTCACGATATCGGGGCGGGGGCCGCCCTGCCTCATGCGGGCGACCAGTTCGGGGAAGATATCGGCGGCATTGCCCAGAAGGCCAACCGATTTCGCCTCGCCTTTTGCCGTCCATTCCGCAATCAGCGCCAAAGCTTCGTCCAGCGTCCGCGCTTTGGCATCCAGATATCTGGTGCGCAGACGGAAATCGATCCGCGTCTCGTCGCATTCCACCGCCAGACAGCAGGCCCCGGCCATCACGGCGGCAAGCGGCTGCGCCCCGCCCATGCCGCCCAGGCCACCGGTCAGAATCCAGCGCCCCTTCAGGCTGCCGCCATAATGCTGACGGCCAGCCTCGGCAAAGGTTTCATAGGTGCCCTGAACGATGCCCTGCGTGCCGATGTAAATCCACGACCCCGCAGTCATCTGGCCGTACATGGCCAGACCCTTTCTGTCCAGCTCGTTGAAATGGTCCCATGTCGCCCAGTGCGGCACCAGGTTGGAATTGGCGATCAGCACGCGCGGCGCATCCTTGTGGGTGCGGAACACGCCCACCGGCTTGCCCGACTGCACCAAGAGCGTCTCATCCTCGTGCAGCGTCTTCAGCGTGGCGATGATGCGGTCAAAATCCTGCCATGTCCGGGCTGCGCGGCCGATGCCGCCGTAAACCACCAGGTCATGCGGGTTTTCGGCAACATCGGGATGCAGGTTGTTCATCAGCATCCGCATGGGCGCCTCGGTCAGCCAGCTTTTCGCGGTGATCTCGGGGCCGGTGGCGGGGAAGACATCGCGAAGGTTGTGGCGCGGATCTGTCATCGGCAAGCTCCTGTTTTGGCGGGCAGGGCCGGGGGCATGCACCCCGCAGCCATCAGGTTTTGAACCGGTGGCGACCCGATGGCCGCCCCCGCAGGATATGTCAGGACAGAAGAAGGGGCAGGTCGGTGCCCGCAGCTTCTGCCAGCGCACCGCTGGCCACCAGGGCTGCGGCGCGGGCGATATCGGGGGCCAGAAAGCGGTCTTCGCCCAGCGTCGCCACATCCTGACGCAGCCGGGCCACCACGCGGGCCAGGGGCGCGGATGTGGCCAGCGGCGCGCGGAATTCGATGCCCTGGGCGGCGCACATCGCCTCGACCCCCAGGATCACGTTCAGGTTCGCCACCATCCGGCCAAGCCGGCGTGCCCCATGGGCGGCCATGCTGACATGGTCTTCCTGATTGGCGCTGGTGGGGGTGCTGTCGGTCACGGTCGGATGGGCGAGGTGCTTGTTCTCGCTCATCAGCGCCGCCGTCGTCACTTCGGCGATCATCAGGCCGGAGTTGAGGCCGGGGTTCGGCGTCAGGAAGGGCGGCAGATCAAAGCTCAGCGCAGGGTCCACCATCAGCGCCACCCGGCGCTGGGCGATGGCCCCGATTTCCGACAGGGCAATCGCGATCATGTCGGCGGCAAAACCCACGGGTTCGGCATGGAAATTGCCGCCCGAGACAATCCGGCCGCCCGACAGGACCAGCGGATTGTCGGTGGCCGCGTTCGCCTCGGTTTCCAGCGTTGCCGCTGCCATGCGCAGCACATCCATCGCCGCCCCCGTCACCTGGGGCTGGCAGCGGATGCAATAGGGGTCCTGCACGCGGCTGTCGCTGGTGACATGGCTGTCGCGGATTTCAGATCCGTCCAGCAGCGCACGCATCGCCGCCGCCGCCCCGATCTGGCCCTTATGGCCGCGCAGAGTGTGGATTTCGGCATCAAGCGGGGTGGTGGACCCCATGACCGCATCGGTGGACAGGGCTGCGGTGACCAGCGCCGTCTGCGCCGCCCGCCAGCCGCCGAACAGTCCGGCCAGCGCATAGGCCGTGGAAAACTGCGTGCCGTTGATCAGCGCCAGCCCTTCCTTTGGTCCCGCCACCACGGGGGAAAGCCCGGCGGCCTGCAGTGCTGCGCCGCCGGGCAGGGTGGCACCGCCAAACTCTGCCGCGCCGTCGCCGATCATCACGGCGGCCATATGCGCCAGAGGTGCCAGATCGCCCGAGGCACCGACCGATCCCTGCGCCGGGATCACCGGGGTAACGCCCCGCTCAAGCATCGCTTCCAGCAGTGCGATCACATCCCACCGCACGCCGGATGCGCCGCGCCCCAGCGACAGAAGCTTCAGCACCATCATCAGCCGCGCCACATCGCGTGGCATCGCCTCCCCCACGCCGCAGCAATGCGACAGGATCAGGTTGCGTTGCAGCGTGGCGGTATCGGCGGTGGCGATTTTCAGCGAGGCAAGCTTGCCAAAGCCGGTGTTCACGCCATAGACCGCCTCTTTGCCTGCGGCGGCTGTGGCGATGCGGGCTGCGGCTGCCTCAACGGCGGGGCGCGTCTGCGCGGCCAGGCGCGCCGGGGCCCCGGTGCGGCAGATCCGCTCCAGCTGCGCCAGCGGCACCTGGCCGGGGGTCAGAAGTTCAGGCGTCAATGTGGCCTCCGGTGATGCGGGAATGAAGCCGGGTGGCACCGATGCGATAGCTCAGTTCGGCCGGGTGGGCAGCATCCCAGACCGCCAGATCGGCACGCTGCCCGGCGGCAATCCGGCCCCGGTCGGACAGGCCAAGGGCGCGGGCGGCATGGGCGGTGGTGCCCAGCAATGCCTCTTGCGGCGTCATGCGAAACAGCGTGCAGGCCATGTTCATGGCCAGGGTCAGCGATGTCATCGGCGATGATCCGGGGTTGCAGTCGGTCGCCACCGCCATCGGCACGCCGTAGCGGCGCAACAGGCCGATCGGCGGGACCTGGGTTTCGCGCAAGGTATAGAAGGCCCCGGGCAGAATCACCGCCACCGTGCCCGCCGCCGCCATGGCGCGCACGCCGTCTTCGTCGAGATATTCCAGATGATCCGCCGACAGCGCGCCATGACGGGCCGCCAGCGCCGCCCCGCCCAGGTTGGACAGTTGTTCGGCATGCAGCTTGACCGGCAGGCCCAAGGCGCGGGCCTCGTCAAAAACCCGCGCGACCTGTGCGGGGGAAAAGGCGATGCCTTCGCAAAAGGCGTCCACCGCATCGACCAGCCCTTCGGCATGGGCGGCGCGCAGGGCGGGCAGGGCGGCGTGGCTCAGATAATCATCGGCGCGGCCCGCGAATTCGGGTGCCACGGCATGGGCACCAAGGAAGGTGGTCCTGACGGTCACATCCCGCGCCCGGCCCAGACGGCGGGCGACGCGAAGCAGGCGAAGCTCTGTTTCGATATCAAGGCCATAGCCGGACTTGATCTCGACCGTGCCGGTGCCTTCGGCCAGCATCGCGTCCAGCCGGGGCAGGGACAGGGTGAAAAGATCTTCCTCCTGCGCCGCGCGGGTGGCGCGCACGGTCGACAGGATGCCGCCACCGGCGCGCGCCACTTCTGCATAGCTGGCACCGTTCAGACGCATCTCGAATTCCTGCGCCCTGTCCCCGGCAAAGACCAGATGGGTGTGGCAATCGATCAGGGCCGGGGTCACCAGCCTGCCGCCCAGATCGTGAACCGGCAGGTCGGCGCGCGGCAGATCCGATGCAGGTCCCGCCCACAGGATGCCGCCCCGGTCCATCACCAGCGCCCCGTCCGTGATCAGGCCATAGCCGCCCGTCATCGTGGCAAGGGTTGCGTTGGTCAGGATCATCGCCATTGCGGCTTGCCTTATGTCTGTGCTTTACGCAAATATGTCTGCACATAATCCTGCCTGTCAAGCAAGGTGTCCGATGACCGTCCTGCGCGCGAAGACCGCCCTTCTGGCTGACGGCTGGGCAAACGATGTCGAGGTCACGATCACCGGGGGCCGGATTTCCGCCCTTGCCACCGGGCGGCCCGGCCCCGGTGCGCTGGACTGCCTGCTGCCCGCGCCTGTCAACCTGCATTCGCACGCCTTTCAGCGCGCCATGGCCGGGCTGACGGAACGGCGCAGCGCGGGGCAGGACAGCTTCTGGACCTGGCGGCAGTTGATGTACCGCTTTCTGGACCGTCTGACGCCCGGGGATGTGCAGGCCATCGCGGCCTTCGTGCATATGGAAATGGCCGAGGCAGGCTATGCCGCCGTCGCCGAATTCCACTATCTGCACCATGCCCCGGGTGGTGCGGCCTATGCCGACCGGGCCGAGATGTCCGCGCGGATTGCGGCGGCGGCTGCGCAAAGCGGGCTGGGTCTGACCCTGCTTGTGGTGCTTTATCAGCAGGGCGGCTGCGATGGCCGGGCGCTGGGGCCGGGCCAGTTGCGGTTTGGCAATGACCCGGACGGGTTCGGCGCGCTGTGGCAGGGGGCAGGCCGGGCGCTGGCCGGTCTTCCCGCCGATACGCGCCTGGGCGTGGCCCCGCATTCGCTGCGCGCCGTCAGCCGTGACGGGCTGATCTTTGCCAGGGGTCTGGCACCGCAAGACCCGCTGCACCTGCATATCGCCGAACAGGTGGCGGAAGTGACGGAAGTGCAGGCGGCCTATGGCGCGCGTCCGGTGGAATGGCTGCTGGCCAACCATGGGGTGGATGCGCGCTGGTGCCTGATCCATGCGACCCAGATGGTGCCTGCGGAAACCCTTGGCCTTGCTGCGACCGGGGCGGTGGCGGGCCTGTGCCCGATCACCGAGGCCAATCTGGGGGACGGCACCTTTGACGCGCTGCGCTTTGCCGCGGCGGGGGGGCGCTGGGGCGTGGGATCGGACAGCAACCTGCGCATCTCGCTGAGCGAGGAGTTGCGCCTGCTGGAATATTCCCAGCGGCTGCAGCACCGGGGGCGGGCGCTGCTGGCCACGCCGGACCAGTCCACCGGGCGTGTCCTGCTGGACAGCGCGGTGCGGGGCGGGGCGCAGGCCGCCGGGCGCGGGGCCGGGGGGATCGCCCCTGGCGGATGGGCCGATCTGCTGGCGCTGGACATGACCGCAACCGATCTGGCCGGTGCCCGGGGCGATGCCATCCTGGATGCCTGGATTTTCGCAGGCGATGACCGGATGGTGAGCGATGTCTGGTCCGCCGGGCGGCATCTGGTCAGCGGCGGGCGGCACCGCGCGCGCGACGCGATCACGGCGCGCTACCGCAGCGTCATGGCCCGGCTGAGGGTTGCGCTGTGAGCCACGGCTGGGAAACGATCCGCGCCGATGTGCTGCGCCGCATCCAGGCGCGCGAATGGGGGCCGGGTGCCACGATTCCCTCGGAAGAAGCCCTGTCCCGGGAATTCGGCTGTGCCCGCGCCACCGTCGGCCGCGCCCTGCGGGACCTGGCGGCAACCGGCGTGCTGGAACGCCGCCGCAAGGCCGGCACGCGGGTGGCATTGCAGCCTGTGCGGCGGGCGACGCTGGAAATTCCCGTGATCCGGCAAGAGGTGGAGGGGCGCGGCCAGACCTATGCTTATCGTCTGCTGGCCGATGTGATGGAACAGCCGCCCTTGCCGGTGCTGTTGCGCCTTCGGCTGCCAGCGGGGGTGGCGCTGCGCCATCTGACCTGCCTGCATTCCGCCGTTGGTCAGCCGTTTGTTTACGAAGACCGCTGGCTGAATCCGGCGGTGCTGGGCGGGCAACGGCCCGATTTCGCGGCACAGAGCGCCAATGAATGGCTGGTGGCCAATATGCCCTATACCGCTGGCGACATTGCCTTTTCTGCCGCCGGTGCCGGGGCGGATGATGCCGCTGCCTTTGGCATTGACCCCGGCACACCGCTGTTCATCGTCGAACGGACGACCTGGACAGCGGATACAGTGATCACCTGTGTGCGGCTGGCCTATATGCCCGGATACCGGCTGCGCATGACCCTGTAGGGGCGGGCAAGGGCAGGGGGGGTGTCTGCCCCCTCTTGGCCTGCGGCCAATTCACCCCCGAGGATATTTGTGAACAGAAAATGGATCAGGGGTCAGCGCCGGTTCAGCTGCCGTTCCACAATCTTCAGAAGGCGGCGGTGCAGGGCCGAGGTGCGGTGCCGCAGATGCGTGGCGGCAAAGACCGGCTGGGTGATCGGCGGCACGTCGGCCACGCGGCGAAAGCCCGATCCTGCCAGCGCCGCCGCCGTATCCTCCTGCACAAAGGCGGCTCCCCCGAGGGCGGTCAGCATGCCCGCGACGGTCGCGTTCTGCCCAGATGCCAGCGGGGCCGCTTCGGTCAGATCGGGCAGAATCTGGCGGTGGGTCGCATCAAAGGCGGGCGCATAATTGGCCCGGATGTAGCGGTCGGGTGCCAGACCCGCGCGCCGGTCGGTGTCGGACGATATCAGCCGGTAAGTGACCCCGCCGATCGAGGTGAAGTGCAGGTCAGGCAGGGGGCGCGGGCTGTAAAGCACCGCGAAATCCAGCGCGCCCGTGGCAAGATCGGCGCACATCTGTGCCGAATAATCGGGTTCGACGTAAAAGGCGGTTTCCGGCAGCGCGCGGCGGAAACCGGAAATCCAGTCGCCGATGCGCCCCGCCGCCAGATCATGCTGGATGCCGACCCGCAGGGTTAAGGCCGCCGTCCCCGAGGGGCCGACGCTGCGCTGCGCCTCGCCCCAGGCATGGCGCAGGCCGCGGGCGTGCGGCTCGAACTTCAGCCCCTCTGTCGTCAGGTCGGTGCCCGCGCGCGACCGGGTGAACAGACGCGCGCCCAGGGCGGCCTCCAGCGCCTGCACGCGGGCAGACACGGTGGACTGGGTCAGCCCCAGCCTTTCGGCTGTGCGGTTGAAACTGCGCGTGTCGACCAGATCGAGGAAGGTTTCAAGAAGTTCGGGCTGCATCGGGTTTCCTGATCGGAATTTCCGATCAATAAGACCGAAGACGGCGAATTGAAAGCCCTTCGCGCGCAGCCGATACTGCGGCATCGGAACAGGGGGGACGGGGTGTGGCGGAATTTCCGGCAAGCGCGCGGGTTGTGATCATCGGCGGCGGGGCGGTGGGCGCATCGGCGCTGTATCATCTGGCCATGGCCGGATGGACCGATGCCGTCCTGCTGGAGAAGAACGAGCTGACCGCCGGGTCCACCTGGCATGCGGCGGGCAATGTGCCGACCTTTTCCTCCAGCTGGTCGATCATGAACATGCAGCGCTATTCGGCGCAGCTCTACCGGGGTCTGGCCGAGGCCGTCGACTATCCGATGAACTACCATGTCACCGGGTCTGTCCGGCTGGGGCACAGCGCCGAACGGCTGCGCGAGTTCCGCCGCGTTGTGGGCATGGGGCGCTATCAGGGGATGGACCTGGACATTCTGGGGCCGGACGAGGTGCGCTCGCGTTACCCCTTTGTGGAAACCCATGATCTGAGCGGGGCGCTTTATGATCCCTGTGACGGGGATATCGATCCGGCGCAACTGACCCAGGCCCTGGCCAGGGGCGCCCGGTCCATGGGGGCGCGGATCGAGCGGTTCTGCCCCGCGACCGGCGTGCGCCGCGAGGGTGAC
This sequence comes from Rhodobacter sp., assembly GCA_020251025.1. GTDB lineage: Bacteria > Pseudomonadota > Alphaproteobacteria > Rhodobacterales > Rhodobacteraceae > Aliitabrizicola. Next base: position 15,363 of record JADCDI010000088.1, read on the forward strand.
GAATGGGTGGTGCAGACCCCCAAGGGCGCGATCCGCTGCGAGATCGTGGTCAATGCCGCAGGCTATTATGCGCGCGAGGTCGGAAAATGGTTCGGCCGCGACGTGCCGATGATGGTGATGAGCCATCAGTATCTGCTGTTCGACACCATTCCCGAACTGGCGCAATGGACCGCCCAAGTGGGCCACAAGCTGCCGCTCTTGCGCGATGTGGACAGCAGCTACTACCTGCGGCAGGAAAAGGCCGGATTCAACCTGGGCCCCTATGAGCGCAACTGCCGCGCCCATTGGGTCACCCCGGACGATCCCTTTCCCCAGGACTTCAGCTTTCAGCTTTTCCCGGATGATCTGGAGCGGCTGGAATGGTACATCGCCGATGCCATGGCCCGCGTGCCCCTGCTGGAAAAGGCATCCCTGGCCAAGGTGATCAACGGGCCGATCCCCTATACGCCGGACGGCAATCCGCTGATCGGGCCGATGCCGGGTGTTCCAAACGCGTTCGAGGCCTGCGTCTTTACCTTTGGCATCTGCCAGGCGGGCGGGGCGGGCAAGGTTCTGGCCGAATGGGTCACCGAAGGGGCCACGGAATGGGATATGTGGTCCTGCGACCCGCGCCGCTTCACCGGGTTCGAGGATCAGGATTACTGCGTGAAAAAGGGGATGGAGGTTTATGGCCACGAATATGCCATCCATTTCCCGCATCATGCCTGGCCGGCAGGGCGCGACAGAAAGCTTTCGGCGGTGCACGCGCGTACCCGGGCGCTGCATGCGGTCTATGGGGCCTACAACGGCTGGGAACGCGCCCTGTGGTATGCGCGCCCGGGCGACGACACATCCGAAGAGGGCACGCAGACCTGGCGGCGCGAAGGCCCCTGGTTCGGCGCTGTGCGCGAAGAATGCCTTGCCGTGCGCGATGCCGCCGGAATTCTTGATCTGCCGGGCTTTTCGCGCTTTCGCATTTCGGGGGCCGGAACGGTGGCCTGGCTGGCCCGCCAGATCACCGGCAGGGTGCCCGCCGTCGGGCGGCTGGGCCTGGGGTATTTTGCCGATGACAGGGGGCGCATCGTTACCGAGATGTCGATCACCCGCATCGCGCAGGACGAGGTGCTGCTGATCACCGCCGCCACCGCCCAGGCGCATGACCGCGACTGGCTGCGCAGGCACCTCGACCCGGGCCTGACCCTGTGCGAGGAAACCGACCTTTGGTCGTGCCAGATCCTGACCGGGCCGAAAAGCCGCGCCATTCTGGCAGAGGTGACCGGGGCCGACCTGACAAGACCCTGGCTGACCTGGCAAGAGGCGTCGCTCGGCGGTGTGCCGGTTCTGCTGATGCGCGTGTCCTTTGCCGGCGAACTGGGCTGGGAAATCCATTCCCGCACCGAAGACACCGGAACCGTCTGGGAAGCCGTGATGCGGGCGGGCGCGGGCCACGGCCTGCGCCCCTTTGGCATGTTCGCGCTGAATTCGCTGCGCATCGAAAAGGGCTACCGCGCCTGGAAGGGCGATCTGTCAACCGATTACACCGTGCTTGAGGGCGGTCTGGAGCGGTTCGTCGACTGGACGAAACCCGAATTCCGCGGCAAGGCGGCGCTGGAGGCGGAAAAGCAGCGCGGGGTGGCAAAGCGCTTTGTCACCCTGACGGCCGCGGTGGGCGACTGTGACCCGCCCTATATGTCCACACTCTGGCACAACGGCGCGGTTGTGGGCGAGACGACAAGCGCCTCTTGGGGGCACCGGACGGGCGGCTGCGTTGCCCTTGGCATGCTGCGCGCCGATCTGGCGCAGGCGGGCACCGCCGTGGAAATCGAGGTTTTCGGCACGCGCTATCCCGCGCGGGTGCAGGGCGACGGCCCGGTCTGGGACCCCGGCAACGAACGGATCCGCGCGTGACCCGGCCTGCATCCGGTCCGCGCGGCGATCCCGCAGGGGTGCGGGGCTGTGATGCCCCCGCCGCGCCGCCGACGCCGGGCACCGCAGCCGGACGGGTCGCGGCATGACGCTGCCTGCCACCATGTCCGGCGTGCAGCTTGTCCGCCATGGCGGACCGGAGGCGCTGGTGTGGCGCGATGACCTGCCGGTGCCGCAGCCCGGCCCGGGCGAGGTGCTGGTGCGCGTGCTGGCGGCAGGCGTGAATGCCACCGACCTCAACACGCGGACCGGCTGGTACGGCGGCGATGGGGCGGCGGGCTGGGCGGGGGCGCTTGGCTTTCCGCGCATCCAGGGGTCTGACCTGTGCGGGCGCGTCGTGGCGCTTGGGGCGGGGGTGGATGGCCTTGCGCTTGGTGCCCGCGTGATCTGCCCCACCAACCAGCCCGAGCCGACGGCGCAGAACCCGCTGCACTTCGTCGCGATCGGTTCGGAATATGACGGGGCCTTTGCCCAGTATTGCCTGGTGCCCGCGCGTCATCTGCACGATGTGACCCCTTCGGCCCTGTCGGATGTCGAAATCGGGGCCATGCCCTGCGCCTATGGCACGGCGGCCAACCTTCTGGCGCGGGCCGGGGTCGGGGCCGGGGAACGGGTGCTGGTCACCGGGGCCTCGGGCGGTGTCGGGCTGGCGGCGGTGCAGCTTGCGCTCCTGCGGGACGCAGAGGTGACAGGGCAGGCCAGACCGCACAAGGCGGGCGTGCTGCGCGCCGCAGGGGCGGCCGTGCTGGACCGGGACGCCACATTGGCACCCCGCAGCTTTGACGTGGTGATCGATGTCGTGGGGGGGGCAGGCTGGCAGCACCGGCTGGAGGCGCTGCGCCCGGGCGGGCGCTATGCCACATCGGGGGCAGTCGCAGGGCCGGTCGTGCAGGGCGATCTGCGGACGGTCTACCTGAATGACCTGACGGTTTTCGGGGCCACCCACCAGCCGCGCGAGGTGTTTGAGGGGCTTGTCAGCCTGATCAACGCCGCGCGCATCCGCCCCGTCGTGTCGCAGACCTATGCGCTGCGCGACATCGCGCAGGCCCAGGCCGACCTGGCGGCGGGGCGTTATCCGGGCAAACTGGTGCTGCTGCCACAGGGGGCAGAGACATGATCACGCTGCTGGACGGCGGCATGGGGCAAGAGCTGATCGCACGCTCGGGCGATGCGCCGACGCCGCTTTGGGCAACGCAGGTGATGATCGACCATCCGGGCCTGGTGCAGGCGATCCATGCCGATTACTTCGCCGCCGGGGCCAGCATGGCCACGACCAACACCTATGCGCTGCACCGCGACCGGCTGGCCGGAACCCCCGCCGCCGCACAGTTTGCCGCCCTGCATGCCCAGGCCCTGGCCGAGGCGCGGGCCGCCCGCGATGGGGCCGGAAAAGGCCGCCTGGCCGGATCGATCGGGCCCTTGGGCGCGTCCTACCGCGCCGATGTGGGCCCCGCGCATGAGACGGCCACCCGCCTTTACGCCGAGATTGCCGCAATCCTTGCCCCGCAGGTCGATGTCATTCTGGGCGAAACCATTGCCACCCTGGCACAGGCGCGCGCGCTCCTCGAAGCGGCCCTGCCCATGGGGCGCCCGGTCTGGCTTTCGGTCACGGTCGATGACCGCGACGGCACGCGCCTGCGCTCGGGCGAGCCGGTGGCCGGGCTTGCCGCGATTGCGCGCGACGGGGCGGCGGCGGTGCTGGCCAATTGTTCGGCCCCCGAGGCGATGGCGGCGGCGCTGGAGGCGCTTTCGGCGGCGAACCTGCCCTATGGCTGCTATGCCAACGGCTTTCAGCAGATCACCGACGATTTTCTGAAAGACAGGCCCACCGTCGATGCCCTGTCCGCCCGGCCAGAGATGGTGCCGGGGCTTTACGCGGATTTCGCCGAACACTGGGTGCGTCAGGGGGCCACGATCATCGGCGGCTGCTGCGAAACCACACCCGCCCATATTGCCGCCATTGCGTGGCGGCTGACAGACAGGGGATATGCACTGACATGACCGGGGAATGGGGGATGAAGACCGCCGTCGCGGCTTCGACGCACGAATTTTCTGCGAAAATTCTGATTTTTCGCAGAAAAATCGGTTTTGGTCTTTTGGGAGAACAGCGGTGAGCGGCGTTCCGGCACAGGCGCGGGCCGTCATCATCGGGGGCGGCATTTCCGGCTGCTCGGTGGCCTATCATCTGGCAAAGGCGGGCTGGAGCGACATCGTGCTGCTGGAACGCAGGCAGCTGACCTGCGGGACCACCTGGCACGCGGCGGGCCTGATCGGCCAGTTGCGCGGCTCGGCCAACATGACGCGGCTGGCCAAGTATTCCGCCGATCTTTACGTCCGGCTCGAGGCGGAGACGGGCGTTGCCACGGGGATGCGCCAGGTGGGCAGCATCTCGGTGGCGCTGACGGCGGCGCGGCACGAGGAACTGCTGCGCCAGGCAACGGTGGCCCGGATTTTCGATGTGGAAGTCCACGAGATTTCGCCCGCCGAGGTCAAGGCGCGTTACCCGCATCTGAACGTTGCCGATGTGGTGGGGGCCGTGGCCCTGCCGCTGGACGGGCAATGTGACCCCGCAAACATCGCCATGGCGCTGGCCAAAGGCGCGCGGATGCGCGGCGCCCAGATTTTCGAAGGCGTCAAGGTCACGGGGGTAACCGAGGCCGGGCGTCGGGTGACCGGCGTCGACTATGTGCAGGATGGTGTGCCGGGCCACATCGCCGCCGATGTCGTCATCAACTGCGGCGGCATGTGGGGCCGCGATCTGGCCAACCGGAACGGTGTCACGCTGCCGCTGCACGCCTGCGAGCATTTCTACCTGGTGACCGAGCCGATCGGGGGGCTGGGCCAACTGCCGGTGCTGCGCGTGCCCGACGAATGCGCCTATTACAAGCAGGACGCGGGCAAGATGATGCTGGGGGCGTTTGAACCCAAGGCAAAGCCCTGGGGCATGGGCGGCATCCGCGAAGACTTCTGCTTTGACACCCTGCCCGAGGATTTCGACCATTTCCAGCCGATCCTGGAGGCGGCGATGCACCGCATGCCGCTGTTTCAGACCGCAGGCATTCACACCTTTTTCAATGGCCCCGAAAGCTTTACCCCCGATGACCGCTACTATCTGGGCGAGGCGCCGGAACTGGGCGGCTACTGGATTGCCGCCGGGTACAATTCCATCGGAATCGTGTCCTCCGGCGGGGCGGGCATGGCGCTGGCGCATTGGATCACCGAAGGCGAGGCACCCTTTGACCTGTGGGAAGTGGACATCCGCCGCGCCCAGCCGTTCCAGAAGAACCGCCGTTACCTGAAGGAACGGGTGACCGAAACCCTGGGCCTGCTTTACGCCGACCACTTCCCCTGCCGCCAGGTGGAAACCGCGCGCGGCGTACGGCGCACGCCGCTGCACGAACACCTCAAGGCGCGCGGCGCGGTCTTTGGCGAGGTGGCGGGCTGGGAACGGGCCAACTGGTTCGCGAAGGCGGGGCAGGAGCGCGAATACCGCTATTCCTGGGGCCGGCAGAACTGGTTCGGCAACCAGAAGGCCGAACATATGGCCGTGCGCACCGGGGTGGGCCTGTTCGACATGACATCCTTCGGCAAGATCAGGGTCGAAGGGCGCGATGCCTGCGCCTTCCTGCAAAGGATCTGCGCCAATGATGTCGATGTGGCGGCGGGGCGCATCGTCTATACCCAGATGCTGAATGACCGGGGCGGTATCGAAAGCGACCTGACGGTTACGCGGCTGTCGGAAACCGCCTTCCTGCTGGTGGTGCCGGGTGCCACGCTGCAGCGCGATCTGGCCTGGCTGCGCCGTCATCTGGGCGATGCCTTTGCGGTGATCACCGATGTCACGGCTGCCGAAGCCGTCCTTTGCGTGATGGGCCCTGAAAGCCGCGCGCTTTTGCAGGCGGTCAGTCCGAATGATTTCAGCAATGCCGCCCACCCCTTCGGCACCGCGCGCGAAATCGAGATCGGCCTGGGCCTGGCCCGCGCGCACCGGGTCACTTACGTGGGCGAACTGGGGTGGGAGCTGTATGTTTCCGCCGATCAGGCCGCCCATGTGTTCGAGGCGCTGGAGGCGGCGGACAGGGGAATGGTGCTGTGCGGGCTGCATACGCTGGATTCCTGCCGGATCGAAAAGGCCTACCGTCACTTCGGCCATGACATCACCGACGAGGATCATGTGCTTGAGGCGGGCCTTGGCTTTGCCGTCAAGACCGCCAAGGGCGATTTCATCGGGCGCGACGCCGTGTTGCGCAAACAGCAGGCGGGGCTGGACCGCCGCCTGATGCAGTTCCGCCTGAAAGACCCCGGCCCGCTGATGTTCCACAACGAGGCGGTGGTGCGCGACGGCAGGATCGTGGGGCCGGTGACCAGCGGCAATTACGGGCATTTCCTGGGGGCCGCAGTGGGCCTGGGCTATGTGCCCTGCACCGGGCAAAGCGAGGCGGACCTTATGGCATCGCGCTATGAGATCGAGATTGCGGGGCAGCGGCATGAGGCCGTTGCTTCGCTTGTGGCGATGTATGACCCGAAAGCGGAACGGGTGCGCCTGTGACCGGCCCCGGGAGGGCTGCCTGCCCTCCCGGACCCACCCGGGGATATTTGTGAACAGAAAATGGACAGGGCGATGCAAGACCGGGGGCTGGCATGACACTGGCAAGGCGGCATGAGGTTTTTGCGCATCTGCACGCTTCGGGTTGTTTCGTGCTGCCCAACCCCTGGGATGCCGGATCGGCCCGGATGATGGCGGCCATGGGGGCCAAGGCGCTGGCCACAAGTTCCGCCGCCCATGCCTTTACCCTCGGGCGGCCCGATATGGGCAGTGTCAGCCGGGACGAGGCGCTGGCCCATGCGGAGGCGATCCTTGCCGCCACGTCCCTTCCCGTGTCGGGCGATTTCGAGAATGGCTTTGCCGATGACCCGGACGGCGTGGCGCAAACCGTCCGTCTGGCGGGCGGGGTGGGCCTGTCGGGCTGTTCCATCGAGGATACGCAGATGGCCGGCGGCACCCCGGCTTATCCGTTTGAACAGGCGGTGGAGCGCATCCGCGCCGCCGTGGCGGCGGCGCGGGCGCTCAAGCGGCCTTTCATGCTCTGCGCGCGGGCCGATGGCGTGATGAACGGCACCTATGACCTGGCAGAGGGCATCCGTCGCCTGCTGGCGTTCGAGGCGGTCGGCGCGGATGTGCTGTACCTGCCGGTCCCGCCGGGGCGGGCCGAGTTGCAGGCGGTGCTGTCCGCCGTGAAGAAACCGGTGAACGCACTGGCGGCAGGACCGCTGCGGGCGCTGACGGTGGCCGAACTGGCCGCGATGGGCGTGCGCCGCATATCAATCGGCTCGCAGATCGCGCGCGTGACCCATGCGGCGATCCGCGATGCGGTGGCGGCGATGCTGGGGCCGGGGTCTTTCGTGCCGCTGACGCAGGCGGCCGGCGGGGAAGAGATCGACGCGCTGCTGCGGCGCGGTGCCGGCCCCCGGGGATGGGCCGGGGGCCAGCCCCCGCAAGACCGGGTGCCCGGGCCGGGAACAAACATGGACAAAGCGGGAGATGACAGATGAGCGATATCGGAGAAGTCTGCGAACCGGCACGGGCGCGGCGCAGCGGCGGGCGGGCATCGCGGGTGGCCGAACGGTCGGCCCCCCTGGCGGAAAACCTGCGCCCGGTGCGGCCCGGCCTGCCGGGCGGGCAATACCGCCCCCTGACCGAGGCGGGCATGGCCAGGATTCATGCCTCGGCACTTGATGCCTTGGAACAGATCGGGCTGAGCCAGGCCCCGCCTTCGGGGGTGGAGCTGCTGACCGGGGCCGGGGCGATCCTGGGCGATGACGGGCGCATCCGCTTTCCCCGCGCGCTGGTCGAGGATATGCTGGCGGTGGCGGCTCGCGACATCACCCTGCACGGGCGTGATCCGAAGCATGACCTGCATCTGACCGGAACCAACGTGCATTTCGGCACCGCAGGTGCCGCGGTGCATATCGTTGACCTCGAGCGCAACGAGTACCGCGATTCAACCGCGCAGGATCTCTATGACGCGGCGCGGATCACCCAGCATCTGGACAATGTCCACTTTTTCCAGCGGGCGATGGTCTGCCGCGACGTGACGGACAACTACGACATGGACGTCAACACGCTCTACGCCTGCCTGTCGGGCACCACGAAGCATGTCGGCACGTCGTTCAGCGATCCGTCGCATGTGGAGGGGTGCTTTGAGCTTCTCCACATGGTGGCCGGGGGCGAACAGGCCTGGCGCGCGCGCCCCTTTGTCAGCAATTCCAATTGCTTTGTGGTTCCGCCGATGAAGTTTGCGGAAGAAAGCTGCATCACGATGGAAAAATGCATCCGCAAGGGCATGCCGATGCTGCTTTTGAGTGCGGGACAGGCCGGGGCCACGGCACCGGCCCCGATTGCCCTGGCCATCGTGCAGGCGGTGGCGGAATGCCTGGCGGGGGTGGTTTATGTCAATGCGATCCGGCCCGGGGCACCGGCGATCTTCGGCACCTGGCCCTTCGTGTCCGACCTGCGGACCGGGGCCATGTCGGGCGGATCGGCGGAACAGGCGCTGCTTACGGCCGGATGCGCGCAGATGCACCGCTTTTACAACCTGCCGGGCGGGGCGGCCTCGGGCATTTCCGACAGCAAGCTGCCCGATATGCAGGCGGGATGGGAACAGGGGATCACGAATGTGCTGGCCGGCCTGTCGGGGCTGAACATGTGCTACGAGGCGGTGGGGATGCATGCCTCGCTGCTGGGATTCTGCCTGGAAAGCCTGGTGCTGGGCGATGACATTCTGGGCCAGGTGATGCGCTGTGTGCGCGGCATTGATGTGACCGAGGACAGCACCAGCATCGAGGCGATGCGGCAGGTCTGCCTTGGCGGGCCGGGGCATTACCTGGGCAGTGACCAGACGCTGGCGCTGATGCAGACGGAATACATCTATCCCGTCGTCGGCAACCGCATGAGCCCCAAGGAATGGGCCGAGGCGGGCAAGCCGCTGCTGCTTGACAGGGCGATTGCGCGCAAGAACAGTATTCTGGCCAAAGCGGGCAGCCAGATTGACCCGGAGATCGATGCGGCCATCCGGGCCGCCTACAACATTCACTTCAAGTGAGAAAACCATGATATCAAACCATCTTTCCCACTTCTATATCAATGGCGAATGGGTGGTGCCCCTGGGTGGCACGACCATGGGGGTCGAGAACCCGGCCAGTGAGGAGATTGTGGCGCAGGTCGCGCTGGGGTCTGTGGCGGATGCGGACCGCGCAATTGCGGCGGCGCGGGCCGCTTTCCCGTCCTGGACCGCCACGCCGGTTGCCGACCGGATCGCGCTGCTCCGGCGCATCCTGGAGATCTACAACAGCCGCGAGGATGATTTCGTCGAAGCCATGAGCGTGGAAATGGGGGCACCCCTGGCTTGGGCGCGGGAGGCGCAGTTCTGGGCCGGGCAGGTGCATATCGAAAGCACCATCGCGGCGGCGGAGCAATTCCACTGGGAAGAGATGCGCGGATCGACCCGGATCGTCCGCGAAGGCATCGGGGTTTGTGCGCTGATCACACCCTGGAACTGGCCGATGAACCAGATCGCCTGCAAGGTGGCCCCGGCGATTGTGGCAGGCTGCACCATGGTGCTGAAACCATCGGAAATCGCCCCGCTGTCGGGTGCCCTCTTTGCCGAGGTGATGCATAAGGCGGGCGTGCCTGCGGGTGTGTTCAACCTGGTGAACGGAACCGGGGCAGAGGTGGGCGCGCGCATGTCTTCGCACCCCGAGGTGGATATGGTGTCCTTCACCGGATCGACCCGCGCGGGTATTCTGGTGGCGCAGGCGGCCGCGCCCACGGTCAAGCGCGTGGCGCAGGAACTGGGCGGCAAGTCGCCCAACATCATCCTGCCGACGGCCGATCTTGCCGCCGCCGTGGCAGGCGGGGTCGAGGGCTGCTTTGGCAATTCGGGGCAAAGCTGCGATGCGCCCACCCGCATGTACGTGCCGCGCGCCCGCCATGACGAGGCGCTGGCCATTGCCAAGGCCAAGGCAGAGGAATTCGTAACCGGCGATCCGCGCGATGCGGCAACCACGCTGGGGCCGGTGGTCAGCCGCGTGCACTTCGACAAGATTCAGGGCCTGATCCAGAAGGGGATCGACGAAGGGGCCACGCTGGTTACGGGCGGTGTCGGGCGGCCCGCCGGGCTGAACCGGGGCCATTTCGTGAAACCCACGGTCTTTGGCCATGTGACCAATGACATGACCGTCGCGCGGGAAGAAATCTTTGGCCCTGTCCTGTCGATCCTGTCTTATGACAGCATTGATGATGCGGTGGCCCAGGCGAACGACACGCCCTATGGCCTTGCCGCCTATATCGCCGGGCCGGTGGAAGATGCGCAACCCGTCGCGCGGCGGCTGCGGGCGGGTACGGTGAACCTGAATTACCCGGCCTGGGATACCTTTGCCCCCTTCGGTGGCTACAAGCAATCGGGCAACGGGCGCGAATATGCGGACTGGGGCATCCATGACTTCTGCGAGGTCAAGGGCATCGTGGGGTGGGGCGCATGATGCGCTACGGCTATGTGGGCCTGGGCAACCTGGGCGGACATCTGGCGGCGGGTCTGCTGAAGGCGGGTTTCCCGGTGACGGTCCATGACCGGGACCGGGCGCTGGCCGACCGGCACCTGGCGCTGGGGGCGACCTGGGCCGGCAGTGCCGGCGACCTGGCGGCAGGGGTGGATCATGTCATCACCTGCCTTCCGTCGCCTGCCGTGTCCGAGACGGTGCTGCGCGAAATGCTGCCCCGGATGCGGCCCGGTGCCACCTGGGTGGAAAACTCGACCCTTGGGCGCGATGACATCCTGCGGCTGGGGGCGCTGGCGGCAGAGCATGGCGTGCAGCTGATGGAGGCCCCCGTGACAGGCGGCGTGCATCTGGCGGCACGGGGCGAAATCACCGTGCTGGCCGGGGGCGACCGGGCGCTTTTTGATCTGCACCTGCCGGCATTGCAGGCCATCGGCAACCGCATTTTTCACATGGGGCCGCTGGGGTCGGCAGCGGTGATCAAGGTGATCACCAACATGCTGGCCTTCATCCATCTGGTCGCGGATGGCGAGGCTTTGATGCTGGCCAAACGCGGCGGGCTGGACCTGAAAACGGCGTGGGAGGCGATCACGGCATCCTCGGGGACATCCTTTGTGCATGAAACCGAAGGCCAGCTCATCCTGAACGGCAGCTATGACATTGCCTTTACCAATGATCTGGCGCTGAAGGACCTGGGTTTTGCCCTTGGGTTCGGGCGGGAATTCGGCGTGCCGCTGGAACTGGCGGGGCTGACAGAACAGACCTTTGTCAAGGCGAAGGCGGCCTATGGCGGCAGCGCGCAATCGACGCAGGTGGTCAAACTGCTGGAGGATGTGCTGGGGGTCGATCTGCGGGCGGAAGGGTTTCCGGCACGGCTGGAGTAGGGGACGGTCGTATCGGTGGTGCGCTTGTCGCAAGGCCAAGCGTTTACCTTCGGTCTTGTGCCCGCATAGGTCTCAAGTTGGTGAGAACAAATTCCGCATTTACGAACGGCTTGATCGTGCCTCCACACCCACTCTGCTGTGGCTTGACCAGCCCGCTCGCCATTTCAGCTGCGGCGAAGCGGGGGTCGCTGCCGTAAACCGGATCGTGTTCGCCGCTGAGCCAGATGAACCGTTGTCTCTCTCCGATGCCGGTTATGGCCATCTCGTTCCAGCAGAGAAGATCGACATCGCGGGCGATCAGAACGCCGTCGGCGGTATAGAGATCGCCGCGCGACCCTTTCTGCCAATCGAAGTTTCGAGACAGCACGGCACCGTTTGGGAAGGTCGCATTCTTGGTGTAGTACATCAGGACCAGCAGAAACGGATAGGCAGCCACCAGCCAGAACAGCCCCTTAAGAAGCCGACTCACCCACCTTCCCAAGAAGCGCAACAGCGGGCGGATCACCGCGTCTGACCTTGCGGCGCGGTGTAATGGCTCTTGGCCCGGTCATTGAAAACCTGCGCCAGAAACCCCGCCTTCCAGTCCCCCGTGATGGGGTAGGCGGTTCCACCCAGTTCAGAAACGAACATGAAAATCCGTGATACATCGTCTTCGTCGATCTCCAATTCCGGCCCCTGTGGCCCCTCGCCGATCCCGGCGAAGGCCCCCACGTGCTGAAGCAACCGCCACAGGCGATCCGGGCTTTCGCGAAGTGAGGCTGAGAACGCGCGCAGATCGACGGGGTCGGTAAAACGGTCCAGAAAGGAGAAGCTGGCGGTTCCCTCAATTCGCAACATGTCCCCAATTTCCATGACCGTGCCGTCAAACTGCCCCTGCACCGTTGACCTGCCATGCGAGAACTCTACGCCTTCGAACTGGCAGGTACTTTCGAAGGGATAGGGTAGCCTTCCCCTTAGATTCGACGCTCTACAGACACTCAAAGCGACTTCTTTCAGCACGCTTTTCTGTGGCCGATGGGTTCGATTGATTGGCTTGGGGTTCTGCGCCACTTGTCCGGATCCATGGATTGCGCAACGAATGATCGGCCCGTTTGTGTGAGGCGGGCGAAGGCAAGGCAGCGGCTTGGTCATGCAACTTACGTATTTCGGCGAGATCAAGCCGGATCAGAAGGCTGGACGTTTCGGTTACGTCGTGTCTCGGAGTTGGTGGAAATTCGATGGCGGCGTAGTCTCCGGGTGAACTGGCACCCACCCAAGCGGCGGCAGCAACCGGCAGGGAGATCACGCCATGAACCAGATTACTGATACTTCGAGCTTTGCGCTACCGGCC
>JADCDI010000089.1 GCA_020251025.1 Rhodobacter sp.
CGGACGTCCCGATCTAAAGGGCACCGTCCCACGCGGGCGGGGGAAACGCGGGTCGCGTATCCCGTTCCCGCCCGAACGGATGACAGCACCTTCACCGCTTCAATGGCAAAGGCCATCGCATTTGCCACAGGGATAGGCCGGGATCAGGACTCGCCCGCCGGGTCGGGCGCTGGCCTCTGTCCTTCCCGGACCTGCGGGTCTGCGGGGCACCGTCCCACGCGCGGGCGGGGGAAACGCGGCTCGCGTTTCTGTTCCCGCCCGAAGGGCCAATCCCTTTCCCCGGACCGGAAAGGGTCTTCCGGCAGGCTGGCGGTCGGATTGCTGTTTCGGCACCCCGTCAAGGCAGCCCTGCATTCCTTGAGGCCTGTGGAAGGCCGCCGGTCGCTTTTCTTCCTGCCGCGACTGCCGCCGTCAGGCTTGGGCAAGGCCCTTGGCCCCGGGACCTCTGCCTTGCGGTAACCGGATTGCTGAAACACTCTCGCGGGGCGTTTGCGGCCCGTCCCGTCGTCGCGCAGCGCGCCTCGTGGTTTGTCGGCTTTCCGGGCGCTACCCCTGCGGTGTCATGGCCTTGCGCTGGCGCGCGCGCTCCAGACCAAGGGTGCGTTCCCGCCAGATGATCAGGATGCCTGCCGTCACCACCAGAAGGGCGCCGAACAGCATGGTTGCGGTCGGCACCTCGTCAAACAGGAAATACCCGAAGGCAAGCGCGAACAGCATCGAGACATATTCGAAGGGTGCCACGACCGAGGCATCGGCCTCGCGGTAGCCGCTGGTCAGCAGGATCTGCCCGATGCCCCCCAGCAGGCCTGCCGCAATCAGAAGGACCGCCTCGCGGCCATCCGGCATCACCCATCCGAAAGGCAGGGTGACAAGCGACAGAAGCGTCGCCGTGGCCGAGAACCAGAAGACAATGGCCGGGGTGCTTTCGGTCAGAACCAGCTTGCGCACGAAAACCTGCGCCAGGGCGGCAAAGACGGCCCCCCCCAGCACCAGCATCGCGCCCAGCGTCTCGGCGGTTTCCACGCCCCCGTCCGACAGGGCGGTGACGCGCGGCGACAGCACGATCAGCACGCCCGCCAGACCCAGGGCCACAGCCGACAGCCGGAACACCCGCACCTCTTCGCCCAGAAACATGGCGGCAAAGACCACGGTCAGCAGCGGCGCCGCATAGCCGATCGCCGTCACTTCCGGCAGCGGCAGATAAGCAAGGCCCGCAAAACCCAGACCCATCGCCGTGGTGCCGACGACCCCGCGCCAGACATGGCCCATCGGCTGGGCCGTGCGCAGCCCCCGGTGCAATTCACGACGCCAGGCCAGCCAGGCCACGATCACCGGTATGGCAAAAAGTGACCGGAAGAATACCGCCTGGCCGGGCGGCACATGGGCCGAGGTTGACTTGATCAGCGCGGCCATCACGATAAAGACCAGAACCGACGCGATCTTGAAGGATATGCCGCGCAAAGGGCGCATGGCCGCACTCCCATGGGAACAGCCGGGTGATAGCCCCCCGGCCCGCAGGCGCAAGGGCCAAGTGGCGCTGGACGGGGCGGCTGCGGTACGCTTCACTGCGGGAAAAGGAGCCTGCCATGCCCAGACCGACACTGTCCGACCTGATCGATCAGGGGCGGGGCATTGCCCCCGCCGATCTGGTGCTGCGCGGCGGGCGGGTGTTCGATCTCATCACCGGTGATCTCGTGCAAACCGACGTGGCGATCTGCGGCGATAGGATTGTGGGTGTTTTCGGGGATTACGAGGCGCGGCAGGTGATCGATTGCCCGGGGCAGATTCTGGTGCCTGGCTTTATCGACACCCATCTGCACATCGAATCCTCGCTGGTCACGCCCTATGAGTTCGACCGCTGCGTCGGGCCGCGCGGTGTGACTACCGCGATCTGCGACCCGCATGAAATTGCGAATGTCTGCGGGTTGACCGGCATCCGGTATTTTCTGGACGCCTCGGCGGAAACGGTGATGGACATCCGTGTGCAACTGTCGTCCTGCGTGCCGTCAACCCATATGGAAACCGCCGGGGCGCGGCTTTCGGCGGCGGATCTGGTGCCGCTGATGGATCATCCAAGGGTGATCGGGCTGGCCGAGTTCATGAATTTCCCCGGGGTGCTGATCAAGGACGCGGGCTGTCTGGAAAAGCTGGAGGCATTCCGGGGCCGCCACATCGACGGGCATGCGCCGCTGCTGCGCGGCAAGGACCTGAACGGCTATATCAGCGCCGGCATCCGCACCGAGCACGAAGCGACAACGGCGCAGGAGGCACAGGAAAAGCTGCGCAAGGGCCTGCGCGTGCTGATCCGCGAAGGATCGGTGTCCAAGGACCTGCAGGCGCTGGTCCCCATCCTGACCGAACGCCATGCGCCATACCTTGCCTTTTGCACCGATGACCGCAATCCGCTGGACATCGCGGAACACGGGCACCTTGATTACATGATCCGCACCGCCATCGCACTGGGCGCGCCGCCGCTGGCGGTGTACCGCGCAGCCAGCCTGTCGGCGGCCGAGGCGTTCGGGCTGAAGGACCGGGGGCTGATCGCACCGGGCAAGCGCGCCGACATTGCCGTGATCGACACGCTGGAGGGCTGCCATGCGTCTTTGGTGCTGTGCGGCGGAGTGGTGGCGGGGGATGCGGCCTATGCCGCACGCCGTATCGTTGCGCCTGTGGCGCGCCAGTCGGTGAAGGCGCGGCCCGTGACCGCACAGTCGTTCCGCACCGGGGGAAACCGCGCGGAAACCCCGGTCATCGGCATCCTGCCGGGCAAGATCATCACCGAACATCTGACATATGACATTGCGCCGGAAGGCGGTGACAAGCGCACGGATATCGCGCGCGATCTGGTCAAGATCGCCGTGGTTGAACGGCATGGCGTCAACGGCAATCTGGCGACCGGCTTTGTCAGGGGTTTCGGACTGGCGCGCGGGGCCATCGCCTCGACCGTGTGCCATGATCATCACAATATCGCGGTCGTGGGGGCCACCCCGGACGACATGGCCTTTGCCGTGACCCGTCTGGGCCAGATCGAAGGCGGGTTCGTGGTGGTGGAAGGGGGCCGCGTTCTGGCCGAACTGCCCCTGCCCATCGCCGGGCTGATGAGTCTCGAGCCCTTCGAGGTGGTGCGCGACAGCCTGATCGCCCTGCGCGCCGCCGCGCGATCCCTGGGCGTGACCCTGGAAGAGCCGTTCCTGCAACTGGCCTTCCTGTGCCTGCCCGTGATCCCGCATCTGAAGATCACCGACCACGGCATGGTGGATGTGGACCGGTTCGAAGTGATCGGGCCGTAGCCAGCCTTCCTGAAACTTCATGCAGCGTTCAAGCCCCGCAGCCGGCCCGTTGCCTGAAAGCGCAAGCCGCAGGGCAACGGGGGTTGGGCCGGGGATTCGGCCCTGAAATCAGGCCGCGCCTGCCAAGGGGATGATGAGCGATCAGAAATCGTCCGGCGGACGATTTCCGCGAAGAACGCCGCGCCCGTGGCGCGGGCCGGTGGCAGGCGCGGCCGTCGGGGCAGTGCCCCGACTTGACGCATGTCAGATCAGGCAAACCGCAGGATCGCCGCAATCTTGGGGGATCAACCTTGCGGCGTAAGTTCAGCCCGTAACAATCCCCGGCCCCGCCGCCCCCGCCAGCCCCCGTGTCGCGCTGCCCGTCGCAGGCAGCAGCGGAATCAGACAGGCCTGCACGGCATGATAGAGGTCCGGCTTGCCGGTAAAGACCCGCGACACGGGCCGCAGGTCGTCATCCAGTTCCGGCCACCAGCCGCCGCCCTGGCGGTCGATCACATGGGTGGCGACAAAGCTCCAGATCCGGCGGTACCACCCTTCAAACCGGGGATCGTCGCTGATCTGGCGCAGCACGCCAGCCGCCGCGATGCCTTCGGCCAGCGGCCACCAGTAGCGGTCGGTCCGCTCGGGCCGGTCATCCCAGCCCAGCGTATAGTAAAAGCCGCCCCGCGTCTTGTCCCAGCCGATGTCACAGGTATGCAGGAACAGCGCCTGCGCCGCCTCGGGCAGCCAGGCATGGGCGCGCCCGCCCAGTTCCCACAGCTGTACCAGAAGACGCGACCATTCCAGCGCGTGGCCCGGCGTGGTGCCGCCCGGGCGGAACATCGGGTTTCCGGCATAGGCGCGGTCCACCGTCCAGCCGGCAGTGAAATGCTCGGCCACGCGCCAGCCCTCGGCGCGGGCATGGCAGTTGATGATCAGCGCCGCGATGCGTTCGGCCATGGTCAGATGGTGCCGCTCGCCCGTCGCCTCGAAGGCGGCCATCAGCGCCTCGGTCAGGTGCATGTTGCTGTTCTGGCCGCGATAGCTGCCCAAGGGCTGCCAATCGGCGGCGTATTCCTCGGTCGTGGCCCCTGCGGCCTCGTCCCAGAAGCGGCGCAGCAGCACGTCGGTGACATCGGCCAGCAGGGTATCGGCATCGGGATGCCCCACCACCTTTGCCGACGAGGCTGCCAGCAGGACGAAGGCATGGCCGTAGGCCTGCTTTGTGTCATCAACCGGGCCGCTGTCGTTGACACGCCAGTACCAGCCGCCACGCCGGGCATCGTGATGCGCCCCGCACAGGAAGGCCATGCCATGGTCTATCATCCGGTCCGCCCCGGGCAGGCCCAGCAGATGGGCCATCGCAAAGCAATGCACCATCCGCGCGGTGTCATGCAGCCCGCGCACCGTGCCGCCCGCATCGGGGGCGGGCAAGGGCCGGCCCCGGTCATCAAGGCTGAAGAACCCGCCCCTGGGGTTGACCGCCGCCGCCTGGAAGAAGTCGAACAGCCCGCGCGCCTGGTCCAAGAGCCACAGGCGGTGCGCCGGGCGGCGCAGGAAATCCGGCCCGCCGGTTGCGGCCCAGCCGGGAAGTCGGGTGTCGGTCATCGCGGTATCTCCGGCAGTCGGTCAGGCGGGGCAGGGGCCAGGGCAGGCCAAGACCCGTCCTTGCGGCGATGTTAAACCACGGATCCCCCCGGCTGGACCAGCCCGTTCAGACCGGGCCTGCCCATGCCCGGCCCCCGGGCCACGGGCAGCATCGGAGAATGTCCATCTCTGCCGGGCCGGGTCTTTGGAATTAACAATCACGACCTGTCCAGTAGAGTTAATGAAACGACACGGCATGATTCGCTGTCGCCACCCGATGGGGCACTGCATGACCAGGACGCAGATCATACCTGGCCCCGATGGCCCGCCTGCCCCGGATTGGCGGTGGCGGGGCGCGCGCATGGCAAACACGCCACCAGCCCGCGTCGATACGGCGGACGGCAGCCATGGCGCCGGGCGGTTCGACGCCCGGCCGAACCCCTTCGGAATTCACCCTGGAAAGGAGAGTATGATGCGATCTTACAGACCTGACCGCAGGCCCTCGGGGGCTTTGCTGCTGTTCGTTGCGGTCTATCTCGCCGCCCTTGGCGTGCTGTTCGCCCCGGAAGGCGCCTTCCTGTCTTCCCCGGCCAAGGCGACCCTCTCCACCCCCTGACCGACCGGAGGATACCATGTTCTTCTGCGCCCACGACCCCGGCCTTGCCCTGCTTCTGGCGGAGGATCAGGGCCAATACGACCAGACTGATCCGCCGCCGGTTTTCATCCGCATCATCATGATCGGTATTCTGGCCGTGAACGCATCGGCGCTGGCCATCATCGCACTGGGCTGAAGCGCAAGGACATTGCTGCAACCAGCCCCGGACAACAGAAAGCCCCGCGCAAGCAGGGCTTTTTTCATTCCATCATCACCAGGATTTTGGTGGAGCCGAGGAGGATCGAACTCCTGACCTCTTGAATGCCATTCAAGCGCTCTCCCAACTGAGCTACGACCCCACTTCAGGCGGACTTGGGTGCTCCGCTGCGGCTGTTTACGGAAGGGCGCGGGGGGGTGCAAGCCAAAAACGCGGCCTTCCCCCCCGCAATCACACTTCTTCCTCGTCCCCGCCCACATCCGCGAGATCGTCCAGAGAAACGGTATCGTCGGCGTCGTCTTCCAGCAGGTCATCGTCCAGGTCCGCGTCATCGGCGACGCCGGGCTCCAGGATGTCATCTTCTGCTTCCAGATCGTCGACCAGCACATCCTCGTCCTTTTCGGGCAGCGGGCGCGCGATGACGACAGAGGCCGCCTTGCGGCGGGCAGATTCGATATCCACGATCTCGCCCGAGTAGGGGCTGATGATCGGGGTCTTGTTCAGGTCGTAAAAGCGCTTGCCTGTGGTCGGGCAGATGCGCTTTGTGCCCCATTCCGGGTTGGGCATGGTTGTCCCCTTGAACTTCTGGCGGATGCAGGATCGCGCCCGCTTGCCACAAGAGCCGTCGCCTGTCAAAGCCTTTCGCGGCTGCGGCAAAGGCGGGCAGAGGGGGGTTTTCTGCCGCCGCCGGACGGGTATTCTGACCGCAGACAGGACAAGACCATGCCGCTTCTGCCAGGACCGCCCCCGCTGGAGATCACCCTGCGCCGCAGCGCGCGGGCGCGGCGGTTTTCGCTGCGCGTGTCCCGTCTTGACGGGCGGGTGACGCTGTCGCTTCCGCCCGGCGCGGGCGAGTCCGAGGCGATGGCCTTTGCCCGCCAGCAGGAACCCTGGATCCGCCGGGCCCTTGCCGGTCTGCCGCAGACGGCCCCGGTCGGGCTTGGCGCGATCATTCCGGTGGAAGGGCGGCTGTTGCGGCTGGATGCGGGGCCGGGGCGGCTGATCCGTATCGAGGGCGATTCGCTGCTGATCCCCGGCAACCCGGCGCAGGCCGGGGTGCGGGCGGCGGCCTTTCTGAGGCATCTGGCGCGCGACAGGCTGACCGAGGCTTCTGACCGCTATGCGCAGATGATCGGGCGGCCCTACAGCCGGATCACCTTGCGCGATACGCGGTCGCGCTGGGGGTCCTGCACCGCCGACGGCGCGCTGATGTATTCCTGGCGGCTGGTCATGGCCCCGCCCGGGGTGCTGGACTATGTCGCGGCCCATGAGGTGGCGCATCTGGCGCAGATGAACCACTCGCCCGCGTTCTGGGCGGTCGTTGCCCGGCTTGTTCCCGGCCATGCCGCGCAGCGCCGCTGGCTGAAGCTGCACGGTCAGGCGCTGCACGGCCCCCGCTTTGTCGCCGCAGGGGATTGACCGGCGCGGCAGCGGGGTGTTTCGCTGTGCCCCATGCCGATCCAGACCCGCCTGCCGGATTCCAAGCTTGCCGAACATGACCGGCTGTACCGCAGCTTGCGGGTGCAGGTGATGCATGGCGAGTTGCCCCCCGGTCAGGCGCTGACCCTGCGCGGTCTGGCCAGAAGCTTTGACGTCTCGATGACACCCGCGCGCGAAGCGGTGCGGCGGCTGGTGGCAGAAGGCGCCTTCACCCTGTCGTCGTCCGGGCGCATCTCCACCCCCGAGCTGACCCCCGAGCGGATCGAGGAACTGGCGTCGATCCGCGCGCTTCTGGAACCCGAACTGGCCTCGCGCGCCCTGCCGCGCGCCCATTTCGCGCTGATCGAGCGGCTGAAGACCATCAACGCCGCCAATGCCGAGGCCGTGGCCAGGCAGGATGCGGTGGCCTATATCCGCACCAATCTGGAATTCCACCGCACGCTTTACCTGCGCGCGCAGGCACCTGCGATGCTGGCGATGACGGAAACGGTCTGGCTGCAGCTGGGTCCGACCATGCGCGCCCTTTACGCCCGGCTGCGCCGCAACGAGCCGCCGCACCACCACCGCGTCATCCTTGCCGCCCTCAAGGCGGGGGATGAGCCCGGCCTGCGCCTGGCGGTGCGCACCGATGTCACCCAGGGGCTGCGGCACCTGGCGGGATAGCCCGGCCCGGCCAGAGCTGCTGGGGTTTGCCATTTCCCTTGCCGTCCCGCCCGCCATCCGTCGGGCATCGTGACAGGCGCAACGTCCTGCGGCATCGATCTGGTCCGGTTCGCGGGTGTTCTGCCCGATTGCGGTGTCGGCCGGCTTTCCGGGGGCCGATGCCGGGGCTGGCGTGTTTGCAACCGTGCCGGTTGGGGGCGGCAGGGTGCCATTGCGCGGCTGAAGCGCAGCCTTCCCCTGATCGTGCCGTCTGCGCGCTGCTTTGGGCGGCCGGACATCGGTCAGGCGTGGATCGCCCCGTCGCCGCAGGCAAGCGCCGCCTCGTGCATGGCTTCGGAAAAGGTCGGGTGGGCATGGCATGTCAGCGCCAGGTCCTGGGCGGAGGCACCGAATTCCATCGCCACACAGACCTCATGGATAAGATCGCCCGCCGCCGGGCCGATCAGATGGCAGCCCAGAATACGGTCGGTGTCCCTGTCGGCCAGAAGCTTGACAAAGCCTTCGCCCTGAAAGACCGATTTGGCACGGGCATTGCCCATGAAGCTGAACTTGCCGACCTTGTAGGCGCGGCCTTCGGCCTTCAGCTCTTCCTCGGTCTTGCCGACATTGGCGACTTCGGGGGTGGTGTAGATGACGCCGGGGATTGCGCCATAATTCACATGGCCTGCCTTGCCGGCAAGGATTTCGGCCAGGGCCATGCCCTCTTCCCCGGCCTTGTGGGCCAGCATCGGGCCGGGAATGGCATCGCCTATGGCATAGATGCCGGGCACGGTGGTGGCGAAATGACCATCGGTTTTCACCTGGCCGCGTGGCAACATCGCGACCCCCAGCGCCTCCAGCCCCAGACCGGCGGTATAGGGCTTGCGGCCCGTGGCCAGCAGCACGACATCGGCCTTTTGGCTGCCTGCGCTGCCGTCCTTTTTCAGGGTCCAGCGCACGGTGGCCCCGCCCTTGGCCTGATCCACGCCCTGCACGGCGGCACCCAGAACGAAGGTCAGGCCCTGCTTTGTCAGGATGCGCTGGAAGGCCCTGGCGATTTCGGCGTCCATTCCGGGGGTTATGGCATCAAGGTATTCGACAACCGTCACCTGCGCGCCCAGCCGGGCATAGACAGAGCCCATTTCCAGCCCGATCACCCCCGCCCCGATCACGACCATGGTCTTGGGGATTTTCCCCAGCGCCAGCGCGCCGGTCGAGGTGACGACCACGCTTTCATCCACCGTCACGCCGGGCAGGCTGGCGGGTTCAGAGCCGGTGGCAATGACGATGGATTTCGCCTGATGCACCTCTTGCCCGACCCTGACCTGGCCTGCGGCGGGAATGCTGCCCCAGCCCTTCAGCCAGGTGACCTTGTTCTTCCTGAACAGGAATTCGATGCCCTTGGTGTTCTGGCCCACCACATCGTCCCTGTAGCCCTGCATCTTCGCCCAATCCACCTTGGGGCTGGCGGTTATCAGGCCCATCTTTGCGAAATTCTCCTGCGCCTCGTGCAGCATGTGGCTGGCGTGCAGCAGCGCCTTCGAGGGGATGCAGCCCACGTTCAGGCAGGTGCCGCCCAGGGTTTCGCGCCCCTCGACGACCGCGACCTTGAGCCCAAGCTGGGCGCAGCGGATGGCACAGATGTAGCCGCCGGGGCCTGCGCCGAGGATGATCACGTCAAAGCTGGCCATGGGTGGTTCCTTTCATTGAGCGGGGAAGGGGGGCTGTCTGCCCCCCGTCGCGGCGCTGCCGCGACTCCCCCCGAGGATATTTGTGAACAGGTAATGGGGCATGGGTCAGATCACGGCGGCCACGATCATTGCCATGGTCGCCGTAAAGCCCACCAGCCAGATGAGCGAGCGCCAGGGGACAAGGCCCATGGCATAGGCGGGAATGTAAAGGACGCGGGCGGCCAGATAGACCCAGGCGCAGGCGGCGGTGAATGGGGTGGATTGGTTCGAGAGCGTGGTGACGGTGACGGCGAGGGTGAAGAGGAGCAGCGCCTCGAAATGGTTGTTGAGCGCGCGCAGCAGGCGGCCTGTGACTGGGGAAAGCTGGTTCTGGATCGGCTGGCCCAGCGTCTGCGGATCGCGCGGGGACAGGGTTTTGGCGGTGCCCAGTTCCAGATTGGCGGGGACGGCCATGAGGACGTACTGGACGAACTGGAGGAGGCCTGCGAGGGCGAGGGCGGTGAGTTCGGGGGTCATGGTTTGGCCGGCTTGAGCAGGGTGGTGTGACGGACCGCGCAAGGGACATGACCGCGCCAATCAGCTTCACTGCGCCGGTGCCCTGCGACAATCGTGTTGTCGCAGCGGATCAGATACTCCCGGCCGTTGCCGTATGGTTGACCATTCTCTTTGCAGTGCAGGTCCCCTTCGGCACCACAGGTCGTCTTGAAACCATGCCGCGTTGCCATTCGCTAGATGTCCATCAGCAGCCTGCGCGGGTCTTCCAGCGCCTCTTTCACCCGGACAAGGAACGTCACCGCCCCCTTGCCGTCCACCACGCGGTGATCATAGCTCAAGGCCAGGTACATCATCGGGCGGATCACGATCTGCCCGCCCACCACCACGGGGCGGTCCTGTATCTTGTGCATGCCCAGGATGCCCGATTGCGGCGGGTTCAGGATGGGCGAGGACATGAGTGAGCCGTAAACCCCGCCGTTGGAGATGGTGAAGCTGCCGCCCTGCAACTCGGCCATGCTCAGCTTGCCGTCGCGGGCGCGCAGGCCCAGTTCGGCGATCTTCTTTTCGATGGCGGCAAAGCTCATGCTGTCGGCGTCGCGCACCACGGGCACGACAAGGCCCGAAGGCGTGCCCACGGCCACGCCCATGTGGACGTAATTCTTGTAGACCACATCGGTGCCGTCGATTTCCGCGTTCACCTCGGGCACCTCGGCCAGGGCATGGCAGCAGGCCTTGACGAAGAAGGACATGAAGCCCAGCTTCACGCCATGCTTCTTTTCAAACAAGTCCTTGTATTCATTTCGTAATGCCATGATGGCCGACATGTCGGCCTCGTTATAGGTCGTCAGCATCGCGGCGGTGTTCTGGGCATCCTTCAGGCGGCGGGCGATGGTCTGGCGCAGGCGGGTCATTTTCACCCGTTCCTCGCGCGCGGCGTCATCGGCAGGCACTGCGGCGCGGGGGGCGGCGGCGACCGGGGCCGCCGCCGGGGCGGGTGCCATGGCGGCTGCGGCAACGGCGCGGGCGACATCGTCTTTCATGACGCGGCCGTCGCGGCCGGTGCCGGTGACGGCATCGCGGCTGATCCCGGCCTCGGCCATGGCTTTTCTGGCGGCCGGGGCATCTTCGATATCCCGCGCCGGCGCAGGTGCCGGTGCCGGTGCCGGGGTGCTGGCGGCCGCCGCCGGGGCAGGGGCTGCGGCGGGGGCCGTGACTGCGGTTGCGGCATCGGTGGAAATTGCGGCAAGCCGTGCGTTTGCGGCCACCGTGGCCCCTTCGGCGGCGAAGATTTCCGCCAGAACACCGGCTGCGGGCGAGGGCACCTCGACCGAGACCTTGTCCGTCTCCAGCTCGCACAGCATTTCATCCTGTGCCACCCTGTCCCCCGGTTTCTTGAACCAGGTCGACACTGTCGCCTCGGACACGCTTTCGCCCAGCGTCGGAACCATAACTTCGATCATCTTGCCCTCTTTCGCGCCGGGCCTGGCCGCGGCGTCCCTTGATGTGTCATTCCGGGCCGGGGTTGCGGACCCTTCGCCCACCTGCGCCAGAAGGGCCGCGACACCAACGGTCGTGCCTTCGGGGGCGACAATTTCCGCAAGGTGCCCGGCCACCGGGCTTGGCACCTCGACCGTGACCTTGTCAGTCTCCAGCTCGCACAGCATTTCGTCCACCGCGACGGGGTCGCCCACCTTCTTGTACCAGGTGGCGACGGTTGCCTCGGTGACGCTTTCGCCCAGCGCGGGAACGCGGATCTCAACCGCCATCCTTGCCCCCGTCATCCCTGCCGCCGCCATTCCTGCCGCCGAACGTCAGCGCATCGTTCACCAGTGCGGCCTGTTCCGCCTTGTGGCGGCTGGCCAGGCCTGTGGCGGGCGCGGCCGAGGCCGCACGCCCGGCATAGACGGCGCGGCCATGCACGGCACCGATGCGCCCCAGCACCCATTCCAGGTTCGGCTCCAGAAAGCTCCATGCGCCCTGGTTCTTGGGTTCTTCCTGGCACCAGACGATTTCAGCAGTCTTGAAGCGTTCCAGCTCTTTCACCAGGCTCAGCGCCGGGAAGGGATAGAATTGCTCGATCCGCAGCAGATAGACATCGTCCAGGCCCCGCGCATCGCGTTCCGCCAGCAGATCGAAATAGACCTTGCCCGAGCACAGCACGACGCGCCGGATTGCGGCATCGGGCTTGAGCACCGTTCCGGAATGGCCTTTTTCGGCATCATCCCACAAGACACGGTGGAAGCTGGACCCCGTGGTGAAATCCGCAGCGTCCGAGATGCACAGCGGATGGCGCAGCAGCGATTTCGGCGTCATCAGCACCAGCGGCTTGCGGAAGGTGCGGTGAATCTGGCGGCGCAGGATGTGGAAATAGTTGGCGGGCGTTGTGCAGTTCGCCACGATCCAGTTGTCATTTGCCGACATCTGCAGGAAACGTTCCAGGCGCGCGCTGGAATGTTCCGGCCCCTGGCCTTCGAAACCATGCGGCAGCAGGCAGACAAGACCCGACATGCGCAACCATTTGGATTCGCCCGAGTTGATGAACTGATCGAACATGATTTGCGCACCATTGGCGAAATCGCCGAACTGCGCTTCCCACATCACCAGCGCGTTCGGTTCGGCCAGAGAATATCCATATTCGAACCCCAGCACCGCATATTCCGACAGCATGGAATCGATCACCTCGTACCGCGCCTGTCCGGCACGGATGTGGTTGAGCGGATAATGGCGTTCCTCGGTGCCCTGATCGATGAAGGCGGAATGACGCTGGCTGAAGGTGCCGCGCGTGCAATCCTGCCCCGAAAGACGCACCGGGAAACCTTCGGTCAGCAGGCTGCCGAAAGCGAGGGCCTCGGCCGTGGCCCAGTCAAAGCCTGTGCCGGTGGCAAACATGCCCGCTTTCGCCTCGAGCTGGCGGCCCACGGTCTTGTGCAGATCAAAGCCTGCGGGAACGCGGGTCAGCGCCGCGCCCACCTCGGCCAGCGTTGCGGGCGAGATGGCGGTTTCGCCGCGCTGGTAATTCTCCAGATCCTTGGTGCCAAGGTTCTTCCAGCGCCCGTCCAGCCAGTCTGCCTTGTTGGGCTTGTAGTCCTTGCCAACCTCGAATTCCTCGTTCAGGCGGGCCTGGAAGGCTGCCTTCATATCCTCGATCTCGCCTTCGGGGATCAGGCCGTCGCGCACCAGACGTTCGGTGTAAAGCTGCAGCGTGGTCTTCTGGCGGCGGATGCGGGTGTACATCGCCGGGTTGGTGAACATCGGCTCGTCGCCTTCGTTATGGCCGAAGCGGCGATAGCAGAAGATGTCAAGCACCACGTCCTTGTGAAACTTCTGGCGGAACTCGGTGGCGACACGGGCGGCATGCACCACCGCCTCGGGATCATCGCCGTTGACGTGGAAAATCGGTGCCTCGACCATCAGCGCGATATCGGTCGGGTAGGGTGACGAGCGGCTGAAGGACGGCGCGGTGGTGAACCCGATCTGGTTGTTGACGACAATGTGGATCGTCCCGCCGGTGCGGTGGCCGACCAGACCCGACAGGCCGAAGCATTCCGCCACAACGCCCTGACCGGCAAAGGCGGCATCGCCGTGCAGCAGCACGGGCAGCACCTGGTCGCGGGCCTTGTCGCCCAGCTGTTCCTGCTTGGCACGAACCTTGCCCAGAACGACGGGGTTCACCGCCTCCAGATGGCTGGGGTTCGCGGTCAGGGACAGGTGAACGGTGTTGCCGTCAAAGGTGCGGTCGCTGGACGCACCAAGGTGATATTTCACATCGCCCGATCCATCGACATCTTCGGGCTTGAAGCTGCCGCCCTGAAATTCGTTGAAGATGGCGCGGAACGGCTTCATCAGCACATTGGCCAGCACCGACAGGCGGCCCCGGTGCGGCATGCCGATGACAATCTCCTTCACCCCCAGCGCACCGCCGCGCTTGATGATCTGTTCCATCGCCGGGATCAGGCTTTCGCCACCGTCAAGGCCAAAGCGCTTGGTGCCCATGTACTTGACATGCAGGAACTTCTCAAAGCCTTCGGCTTCGACCAGCTTGTTCAGGATCGCCTTGCGCCCTTCGCGGGTAAAGGCAATTTCCTTGCCATAGCCTTCGATGCGTTCCTTGAGCCAGGCGGCCTGTTCGGGGTTGGAAATGTGCATGTATTGCAGCGCGAAGGTGCCGCAATAGGTGCGCTTGACGATCTCCAGTATCTCGCGCAGCGAGGCGTGCTGCAGGCCCAGCACATTGTCGATGAAGATGGGCCGGTCCATGTCGGCGTCAGAGAAGCCGTAGGATTTCGGATCAAGCTCGGGCTGGTTTGACCGGTCTGTCATGCCCAGAGGATCCAGATCGGCGGCCAGATGGCCCCGGATGCGATAGGCGCGGATCAGCATGATGGCACGGATGGAATCAAGCACCGCACGCTCGATCTGGGCGTCGGTGACCGTTGCCCCGGTTTCGGCGGCTTTGGCGGCGATTTTTGCGGCGGCGGCGCGGGCATCCTTGGCCGGTGCCTGCTGTGGCCAGTCGCCGGTCAGGGCCGATGTCAGCTCATCGGCGGGCTGCGGCGGCCAGTCTGGGCGGGCCCAACTGGGGCCATTGGCCTGCCGCTTTGCATCAATCTCGCTGTCCCCCAGCGCCTTGAAGAAGGCGGCCCAGCCGGCATCGACGCTGGCCGGATCGGCGGCGTGGCGGGCGGCAAGCTGATCAATGTAATCGGCGTTCGCACCATCCATGAAGGCCTGGGCGTGGAACTGGTCGTTGGGGGTGTGGTCGGTCATGGTGTTACCTCGGAGGAGGGGGCGACGAAGGTCGCGACAAAGCGGTGGTTTTCGAGTAAATCCCATTCATCAGGCGCGAACGCGGAAACCTCGTGCGCCGAGATGCGAAGTCCGTTCTCTTCGAGGCGCAGACGCCGGATCTCGCCTTGCTTTGCAAACGCTGCAGGCCCGATCATAGAGGCCAGTTCGTCAAGCATCGGACGTGAGGACACGACAAGGCAGTATCGGCGCCCATACGCTGTTCCGATCTCAACCGATGTATCGCCGACCTGGAAAAAGACCGTGCCATCCTTGGCTGTCTCGGTTGCCAGTTCACGTGCCCAGGTCTTGGTTGCTTGCCACGTCTCGGGCTGGTCGCCGTCCAGATTACCGACGAACATGTGCGCCGCCCGAAAATCCGTGGCTGCCGCCGGGTTGTTGTTCCGATCCCAGCCTGTATTGGCGAACCATGTGATCAATGCGGGTTCCGAATGATCCGGCTCAGAGCAAATGAGGGCATCTTTCGCTGTCTGCGCCGCCGCCAGGGTAGCTGAAAGGGCGCAGAGGCCCGCAATCGTGATAAGACCTGCTGAGGTACGGCGAGACGACACAATCACCCCCCCCTCGCCTGCATCACCGCCTGCCCCAGCCCCGCCGGGCTGTCGGCGACCACGATCCCGGCGCGCTTCATCGCCTCGATCTTGCTTTCGGCGTCGCCCTTGCCGCCGGCCACGATGGCCCCGGCGTGGCCCATGCGGCGGCCCTTCGGTGCGGTGCGGCCGGCGATGAAGCCCGCCGTGGGCTTCCAGCGGCCGCGCCGCTTCTCATCGGCCAGGAACTGGGCTGCGTCTTCCTCTGCCGTGCCGCCGATTTCGCCGATCATGATGATGGAATGCGTTTCGGGGTCGGCCAGGAACAATTCCAGCACGTCGATGTGTTCGGTGCCCTTGATCGGATCACCCCCGATGCCCACGGCGGTGGACTGGCCCAGGCCCAGATCAGAGGTTTGCTTGACGGCCTCATAGGTCAGCGTGCCGGAGCGCGAGACGACGCCGACCGAACCCCGCTTGTGGATATGGCCGGGCATGATGCCGATCTTGCAGGCGCCCGGCGTGATGACGCCGGGGCAGTTCGGCCCGATCAGGCGGGATTTGGAGCCTTCCAGCGTACGTTTGACCTTCATCATGTCCAGCACCGGAATGCCTTCGGTGATGCAGACGATCAGCTCCATTCCGGCATCGATGGCCTCAAGGATCGAATCGGCGGCGAAGGGCGGCGGCACGTAGATGACGGTGGCATTCGCCCCGGTCACCGCCCGCGCCTCGTGCACCGAGTTGAACACGGGCAGGCCGAGGTGTTCGGTGCCCCCTTTGCCGGGCGTCACGCCGCCAACCATCTTCGTCCCATAGGCGATGGCCTGTTCGGAATGGAAGGTGCCCTGGCTGCCGGTGAAGCCCTGGCAGATGACCTTTGTGTGTTCGTTGACAAGGATGGACATGCTGGTTCCCTAGGCTTGTATCACGGCGTGATACGGAAATTGCGGGCGGATGTATCATGGCGTGATACAGATGGCGGATGATTGTGTCGGTGAAGGACACGACGTTGGTGATGCTGCTTGCCGGGCAAGTACCCAAGCGCTTTCCGAACGACCTCGTGTCCGTTGTGGAGCGCCGGATGACGTCGCTTGTGCTGGCGCAGCGTGTCGAAGACTTGCGCTATCCGCCGGGTCATCGGCTTGAACTGCTCAAAAGCGACAGGGCGGGGCAGCATTCCATCCGCGTCAACGATCAGTGGCGCATCTGCTTTCGCTGGCTGGATGACGGCGCGCATGCTGTTGAACTTGTGGACTATCACCGGGAGATGACCATGGACATCCGCTTTGCCGGGCCCGTCCATCCGGGAGAGATGCTGCGGGAGGAATTCATGCTTGCGCTCGGGCTTACGGCCGGAAAGGTTGCGCGCGACATCCGCGTACCGCGCACGCGGATCGAACGGCTGGTGCGCGAGGAAACGGCGCTGACCGTGGATACGGCGCTGCGTCTGGTGCGCTATTTCCGCATGTCGGACGGGTATTGGGTGAACATGCAGGGGCTCTACGACATCAACATGCTGCACAACGACGCCGCCTATCAGGCCAGGGTCAATGCGATTGTGCCTTTGGCGGGCAGGGATTGGGAGGATGCGGCCTGACGGATTGAGTAGTGAGACAGCGCGCATCTGGTTATGCCCTTTGCGCCTGCATGGTTTCCGCAACAGCACCCCTGGTTTCCGCCGTCCTGCCGACCATCCTGGTGCCATGGGCGATGGCCTGTTCGATGTGTAACTTGCCTTGGCCGTCGGCGATGCCCTGGCAGGTGACTTGGGTGGTTTCGTTGACAAGTACGGCCATGGAAAGGTTCCCTGCGTCAGTATTGCATGCCGAGCCGATTGGCGCGCGCAGATACAATCATCGCTCTAACTTCAATTCGAAGCATATTTCTGAGGCCATCAATAGCGGCCATGCTACTTGATCCCGCTTCAGCAAGTAGTGCTTGGCGCTCTGCAAAACACACTGAATCCAAGAGGACTTCCGCTAAGTCTAGCATATTGTCCATGTGGGGCTCGAAATCGACTGCCGCCTTCAAATAACAAGCGAACAAGGCCTGTCCTGCTTTGGTTTCGGCGTTTGCGATGTTTGACATTGCAAGAATGCAAATTCCAAGCGAAGGGCCAATTCGACTACCAGTCACCCCCGCACCGCCTTCACCACTTTCTCCGCCGCATCGCTCAGATCATCCGCCGCAATCACATTCAGGCCCGAGTTGCGGATGATGTTGCGGCCCAGGTCCACATTGGTGCCTTCCAGCCGCACCACCAGCGGCACTTTCAGGCCCACATCCCTGACGGCGGCGATGACACCTTCGGCGATGATGTCGCAGCGCATGATGCCGCCGAAGATGTTCACAAGGATGCCCTTCACGTTCGGGTCACTGGTGATGATCTTGAACGCCTCGGTCACCTTTTCCTTCGTGGCACCGCCGCCCACGTCAAGGAAATTGGCAGGCTCGGCCCCGTAAAGCTTGATGATGTCCATCGTGGCCATCGCCAGTCCGGCACCGTTGACCATGCAGCCGATCTCGCCGTCCAGCGCGATGTAGTTCAGGTCGAACTTGCTTGCCGCCAGTTCCTTCGGGTCCTCTTCCGTCTCGTCGCGCAGGGCGGCGATGTCGGGGTGGCGGTAGATGGCGTTGGCGTCAAAGCCCATCTTGGCATCAAGAAGCTTCAGCGTCCCGTCTTTCAGGACGCAGAAGGGGTTGATCTCCAGCATGTCCATGTCTTTTTCGGTGAACAGCCGATAAAGGTTCTTCACGATGCCGACACATTGCTTGACCTGCGCACCGCCGAGTCCCAGCGCAAAGGCCACCCGGCGGCCGTGGAAATCCTGCAGGCCGGTGGCGGGATCGATGGTGAAGGTATGGATCTTCCCGGGCGTGTCGCGGGCCACGTCCTCGATCGACATCCCGCCCTCGGTCGAGGCAACGATCGAGATGCGGCTGGTCTGACGGTCGATCAGAAAGGCAAGGTAGAACTCGCGGTCGATGTCGCTGCCATCCTCGATGTAGATGCGGTTGACCTGCTTGCCTTCGGGTCCGGTCTGGATCGTCACCAGGGTGCGGCCCAGCATCTGCCGGGCAAACTCGGCCGCCTCGCCCACGCTGCGCGCCAGGCGCACGCCGCCCTTTTCGCCGGCCTCGGCCTCTTTGAAGTGACCCTTGCCGCGGCCGCCCGCATGGATCTGGGCCTTGACGACCCAGAGCGGGCCGTCGAGTTCCCCGGCGGCGGTCTTGGCCTCTTCGGCTTTCAGAACGACGCGGCCGTCGGAAACCGGAACCCCGAAAATGCGCAGCAGTGCCTTGGCCTGATACTCGTGGATATGCATGGTGGCGTCCCGTCGGATGATGTCCTGCGGGCCTGATGCCACAGAAAAAGGCGGGCGCAAAACGCCAACTGGCGGATCAGCGCGGATCGGGGCAGAAAAGCGCAATTTGTGATCACATGCCGAAAAACTGTGATCACAAGAATGGAATTCTTAACCCTGACCCTGGCAGGGCGGTGCGACTCAACCGGGCGGGCCACCCTTGTCAAACGCAAGATGCGCGCCTTTCGGCGCGCATCCGGTGTGCGGGCTTGCGGGGGGCGTTACGCCAGCGCGGGATCAATTGCCTTGCAGGCCTCGATCAGACCTTTCACGGCATCCACCGATTTCTGGAACATGGCTGTTTCGTCCTTGTTCAGCCTGATCTCGATGACCTTTTCGATCCCCTGCGCGCCGATGACGGTGGGCACGCCCACATACATGCCGTTCAGCCCGTACTGACCATCGCACCAGGCGGCGCAGGGCAGGACGCGCTTTTGGTCCCTGAGGTAGCTTTCGGCCATCTCGATGGCCGATGTTGCGGGCGCGTAGAAGGCAGACCCGGTTTTCAGCAGCCCCACGATTTCCGCCCCGCCGTCGCGCGTGCGCTGGATGATCGCATCCAGCTTTTCCTTCGTGGTCCAGCCCATGTCGACCAGATCGGGCAGCGGAATGCCCGCAACGGTGGAATAGCGGGCCAAGGGTACCATCGTATCGCCATGGCCACCCAGAACGAAGGCAGACACATCGCGCATCGACACGCCGAATTCCAGGCTGAGGAAGTGGCGGAACCGGGCAGAATCCAGCACGCCCGCCATGCCGGCCACGCGGTTTGCGGGCAGGCCCGAATACTTCTGCAACGCCCAGACCATCGCATCCAGCGGGTTGGTGATGCAGATGACAAAGGCGTTCGGTGCGTGCTTTCTGATGCCTTCGCCGACCGACTTCATGACCTTGAGGTTGATGCCCAGCAGATCGTCGCGGCTCATTCCCGGTTTGCGCGGAACACCTGCGGTCACGATGCAGACATCGGCGCGGCGCAGAAAGGCATAGTCGTTGGTGCCTGTCATCGCGGCGTCGAACCCCGCCGAGGGGCCGGACTGCGCGATATCCAGCGCCTTGCCCTGCGGCGTGCCTTCGGCGATGTCGAAAAGCACGACATCGCCAAGTTCCCTGAGCGCTGCAAGATGCGCAAGCGTGCCGCCGATCTGTCCTGCACCGATCAGTGCAATCTTGGGTCTGGCCATTTTTCCGTTCTCCGGGTCGGGTTGCGTGACGGGGGATGGGTAGTCTCTTGGGGCGCAGCGCGCAAGCATGCTGCGACGCGGTGCCTGTGCAGGCGGTCATCTTTGCCGTCTTTGCGTTAACAGGGTGCTGAAGAGGTGCCGGGCGCAGGGACCGGCCGAGCGCAAGGGGGGAACCACTTGCGCCTGCACGCGCGGCACCTCCCGGCAGGGGCCATCGCCCCTGCCACAGCGCTGCGTTGGCATCAGGACCGGCCGGGGGCCCAAAGCCCCCGGCCAGCGCCCGCCCCGCCCCCGGCGGGCGCTTCGCCCCTGCCGGGTCGGGCGCTGGCCTCTGCTTCTCCCGGACCTGCCGGTCTGCAGGGCGCTGTCCCGCGCAGGCGGGGGAAACGCGATGCGTTTCGTGTTCCCGCCCGATGAGACGTTCCTGTGCATTACGCGACTCCCGGTCTCTCTGGCAGGGCCCATCGCCCCTGCCAAAGCGTTGCGCCGGGATCAGGACCGGCCGGGGGCCCAAAGCCCCCGGCCAGCGCCCGCCCCGCCCCAGGCGGGCGCTTTCCGCCCGCCGGGTCGGGCGCTGGCCTCTGTGTCTCCCGGACCTGCCGGTCTACAGGGCACCGTCCCGCGCGGGCGGGGGAAACGCGCTGCGTTTCCTGATCCCGCCCGAACAGGCGACAGCACTGTCACCGCTTCAATGGCAGGGGCCATCGCCCCTGCCACAGCACAACGCCGTTATCAGGACCGGCCGGGGGCCAAAGCCCCCGGGCCAGCGCCCGCCCCGCCCATGGCGGGCGCTTTGCACCCGCCGGGTCGGGCGCTGGCCTCTGTGTCTCCCGGACCTGCCGATCTACAAGGCACCGGCCCGAGCGGGCGGGGAAACGCGGGTCGCGCTTCCTGATCGGGAAAGCCGTTCTGGCCCGTGATGCCGCGCCGGGCGGTGTCATGGTGGATGGAAAGATCGCAGGAAAGCTGCTTATCGTCACCGGGCAGGCGCTGATTTCCAGAATCGGCATGATTGCCGCAACTGCGGCGCAGGAAGGGACGACACCCATGCTTGTACTGATCGCCGGCGTCCTGCTGTGGTGGGCCGCACATCTGTTCAAACGGCTTGCCCCCGTTACCCGCGCCGGCATGGGGGACAGGGGCAAGGGCCTGGTTGCGCTGGCGCTGGGTGTCTCGGTCATATTGTTGGTCGCCGGATATCGCAGTGCGGATATTGTCGCGCTTTACACGCCTTTGGCCGGCATGGGGCATCTGAACAATCTAGCCATGCTGGTCGCGATCTTTCTGTTCGGGGTCGGCGGCACCAGGGGCACCCTTTACACCCGGATGCGTCACCCGATGCTGTGGGGGACGGTGATCTGGGCCGGATCTCATCTGCTGGTGAACGGCGATCTGGCGTCGGTTATCCTGTTTGGCGGTATCGGCGCGTGGGCGCTGGTTACGATGGCGGCGATCAACCGGGCCGAACCATGGGAACCGCCTGCCGCCGGGCGCGGGATCAGGGGCGATGCGATGAACCTTGCGGGAACGCTGGTGGTCTATGGCCTGATTGCCGGCATCCATTCCTGGCTTGGCTACAACCCTTTCCTCGGAACCTACGGATGAAGCTGTACCGCTTTCTTTCGGATGATGACACCGCCGCCTTCTGCCACAAGGTGACCGCCGCCCTGAACAAGGGCTGGGCGTTGCATGGCGGGCCGACCTATGCCTTTGACGCTGCCAGGGGCGTGATGCGCTGCGGCCAGTCGGTGGTCAAGGAAGTTCAAGGCACCTACACGCCCGACACCAGGCTGTCGGACCATTGACAAGGTCCAATGCGGGGTCCAATGCGGGCGCCCCCGCCAGGAAGCAAAGGCTGGACGAGACCTTCGCCCGCACCCATCCCCCCGGCTGCCGGGCGGCAAAGGGGGGCAGCATCACGCGTTTTGTCGGCCCGGCACGCCCAGTGTCCGGCAGACTCATGCGCCCGGCGCAACGGGCCGACGGGCGGCCGCTGCATCATCCGGGGGGCATCTGATCCGCCTGTGAAGGAAGAACGGCGCGGGTTCCGCCTTCAACTATGCTGCTGATCTGTGCTTTCCCCGGGCGGTGCACCGAAGAAAGGCAGAGGCAGCAGCGGCGATACCAGGACATGCGTGATCACGCGCCGGAAAAATGTGATCACAAACTTCATTTTTCCGCGCGCTTTCGCTGCCCTGCAGCAAATGCGCGGTTTGTCGCGCGTGACTTGGCGGAAAAAACCGCTATTCATCTGGCCAAAGCCTGCGCCGCGGCCTTCCCGGGGCGCTTGGCAAAGAAGGAACCAGCAATGGCCGATGTCAACCGGGGCAACCGCCCGCTTTCGCCGCATCTGCAGATCTATCGTCCGCAGCTGACCTCGATCACCTCGATCCTGACGCGAATCACCGGAAACGCCCTGATCCTGGGCGTTCTGCTGATTGTCTGGTGGCTGATTGCGGCCGCAAGCGGGCCGGGCCACTTCGCCCTCGCCGATGGCGTGCTGCGGTCATGGTTCGGAAAACTGGTGATGCTGGGGTCGGTCTGGGCGCTGTGGTATCACACGCTGGCCGGGCTGCGGCACCTGTGGTTCGATTCCGGGCGCGGTCTGGATGTGCCGACGGCGGAAAAGCTGGGCCGGGCGATCATCGCCGGTTCGCTTGTGCTGACGGTTCTGACCGTCATCCTGTTCTGACGGAGGCACCCATGGCCTATCTGACCGACCGCAAGCGCGCCAACGGGCTGGGGTCTTCCAGGACCGGAACCGGGCATTTCTGGCAGATGCAGGTGTCCAGCGTGGCGCTGGCCGTGCTGATCCCGCTGTTTGTCATCACTTTCGGCCGCATCCTGGGCGCACCTTACCCCGAGGTGGTGGCGTATTTTGCCCGGCCCTTGCCGGCGATCATCACCGGATTGACGCTGGTCGTGGGTCTTGTCCACTTCAAGAACGGTGCCCGGGTGATGATCGAGGATTACGCCCGGGGCACCACGCGCAAGGCGCTGATCATCGCGGCCACCTGCCTCAGCTACGCCTGCATCGCGACGGGGCTTTTCGCCCTTGTCCGGCTGGCACTTTGACCCCACGGGAAAGACCAATGGCCTACGCTTACGAGACGCACAGTTACGATGTGGTGGTGGTGGGTGCCGGGGGTGCCGGCCTGCGCGCGACGCTGGGCATGGCCGAACAGGGCCTGCGCACCGCCTGCGTGACCAAGGTTTTTCCGACCCGGTCGCATACCGTGGCGGCCCAGGGCGGCATCGCGGCCAGCCTGGGCAACATGGGCCCCGACAGCTGGCAGTGGCACATGTACGACACCGTCAAGGGGTCTGACTGGCTGGGCGACACCGACGCGATGGAATATCTGGCGCGCGAGGCCCCCAAGGCGGTCTACGAGCTGGAGCATTACGGCGTGCCCTTCAGCCGCACCGAAAGCGGCAAGATCTATCAGCGGCCCTTTGGCGGCCACACGACCGAATATGGCGAAGGCCCGCCGGTGCAGCGCACCTGTGCCGCCGCCGACCGCACCGGCCATGCCATCCTGCACACGCTTTACGGGCAAAGCCTGAAGCACAACGCGGAATTCTTCATCGAGTATTTCGCGATCGATCTGATCATGTCCGATGAGGGGCATTGCCAGGGTGTCGTCGCCTGGAAGCTGGACGATGGCACGATCCATGTCTTCAACGCCAAGATGACGGTGCTGGCGACGGGCGGCTATGGCCGGGCCTATTTCAGCGCGACATCGGCCCATACCTGTACCGGCGACGGCGGCGGCATGGCGGCCCGCGCGGGCCTGCCGCTGCAGGACATGGAATTCGTGCAGTTCCATCCGACCGGCATTTATGGCTCGGGCTGTCTGATCACCGAAGGGGCGCGGGGTGAAGGCGGCTATCTGACCAATTCCGAAGGCGAGCGGTTCATGGAACGCTATGCCCCCACCTATAAGGATCTGGCCAGCCGCGACGTGGTCAGCCGCTGCATGACCATCGAGATCCGCGAAGGGCGCGGCGTGGGGCCGAACAAGGACCACATCCACCTGAACCTGAACCATCTGCCGAAGGAAACCCTGGACCTGCGCCTGCCGGGCATCAGCGAATCCGCACGCATCTTTGCAGGGGTTGATCTGCAGAAGGAACCGATCCCGGTCCTGCCGACCGTGCATTACAACATGGGCGGCATTCCCACGAATTACTGGGGCGAGGTGCTGAACCCCCGGCCCGGCAATCCCGACGCAATCTCGCCCGGCCTGATGGCGGTGGGCGAGGCGGGCTGCGCCTCGGTTCATGGCGCGAACCGGCTGGGGTCGAACAGCCTGATCGACCTTGTGGTGTTCGGCCGCGCGGCGGCGATCCGGGCAGGCCGGATCGTTGATCCGGCCACGCCCAATCCGCCGCTGAACAGGGCCGCTGTCGACAGGGCGCTGGACCGGTTCGACCGGCTGCGCTACGCCGATGGCACAACGCCCACGGCGCAACTGCGGCTGGAGATGCAGCGCACCATGCAGGCCGATGCGGCCGTGTTCCGCACCGACAGGACGCTGGCCGAAGGTGTGGCGAAGATGACAGCGGTCGCGGCCAGGATGGAGGATATCAAGGTCACGGACCGCAGCCTGATCTGGAACTCGGACCTGATGGAAACGCTGGAGCTGGCGAACCTGATGCCGAATGCCCTGGCCACCATCGTCGCCGCCGAGGCGCGCAAGGAATCGCGCGGGGCCCATGCGCAGGAAGATTACCCCGCGCGCGATGACGTCAACTGGCGGGTGCACAGCCTGGCCTGGGTCGATGGAACCAAGGTCACCCTGGGGCAAAGACCGGTTCACCTTGACCCGCTGACCAGGCCCGAAGACGGCGGGATCGACCTGAAAAAGATCGCGCCCAAGGCAAGGGTCTACTGATGGCACCGCATATATCGGGGTTGCCATCTGCAACGGGGACGGTGCCATGAAGGCACTGGCGGGGGTGATGGTCATGGCTGTGGCGCTGGCGGCCTGTTCGCCGGAAGATCTGGCAACGGACCTGACACGCAGCACGGCGAGAACGGTGGTGCTTCCCGTCGTGCGCGATGCGGTGTCGCCGCCCGCCGACACCCTTGCCACGGAATGCATCCTGAACAACGCGACGAATGCCGAGTTGAACGTGCTTGCCCGGAACGTCGGCAACAGTGCCGGCACGCTGACCGTCCAGACCATCCGGACCATCGCTGGACGTCCGGCGACCCGCGCCTGCCTTGCGGGCCAGGGTCTGCCGCCGCTGGTGCTGTAGCATGGCCGGCGTCCGGCTGCGCCCGTGCCTGACCATGGTCCTGCTGTGCGGGGCCGTCGCCGCCTGCGGGCCGGTTCCGGTGGACCAGGCAGAAGATCAATGCTTCACGCCCGCGCTGCAGGCCCGCAATCCGCTGACCGGGACGAAGATCGGGATGGGATCGGACGGGCTGACGGGCGAGCTGGAGCTGACAGTCACATCCGATTTCGTCCAGGGACGCGACCCTGCCGAGGTCTATAACTCCTGCGTTTACCGCAAATCCGGGCAGATGCCCCGGCAGCCGCTTTACGCACGTCCCGATTGGAGGGGATAGATGGTTCAGTTCACGCTTCCGAAAAACTCGCGCATCCGCACCGGCAAGACCTGGCCCAGGCCCCAGGGCACGAATGTGCGCAAGTTCCAGGTCTACCGCTGGAACCCGGACGACGGGCAGAATCCGCGCGTCGACACCTATTTCGTCGATCTGGATACCTGCGGCCCGATGGTTCTGGACGCGCTGATCAAGATCAAGACAGAGATCGACCCGACGCTGACCTTCCGCCGGTCGTGCCGCGAAGGCATCTGCGGGTCTTGTGCGATGAACATCGACGGGATCAACACGCTTGCCTGCATCTTCGGCCTGGACGAGGTGAAGGGCGATGTGCGGATCTATCCGCTGCCCCATATGCCGGTGATCAAGGACCTGATCCCGGACCTGACCCATTTCTATGCCCAGCATGCCAGCATCATGCCCTGGCTGGAAACCCGAACGAACGAACCGGCGAAGGAATGGAAGCAATCCATCGAAGACAGGGCAAAGCTTGACGGGCTTTACGAATGCGTGATGTGCGCCTGCTGTTCCACATCCTGCCCGTCTTACTGGTGGAACGGGGACCGGTATCTTGGCCCCGCCGCCCTGCTGCATGCTTACCGCTGGATCATCGACAGCCGGGATGAGGCGACGGGTGAACGGCTGGACAATCTGGAAGACCCGTTCAAGCTGTACCGCTGCCATACCATCATGAACTGCGCCAAGACCTGCCCCAAGGGGCTGAACCCGGCCAAGGCGATTGCCGAGATCAAGCAGCTGATGGTGGAACGGCTGGTGTAGGGGCGTGCTGTAAAGCCATTGCGGATGCTTGCCGGGAGGCAGGGTTCCCCTATCCCCCCGGATCGGGGAAGGGCCGGGCTGAACAGGAAAGTCACTGCGTGTACCCGACCGGCCACGGACCACGGTCCCATGGGGTCCTTTCGCAGAAGCCCGACTGACAGGGCGCTGGAAAAGTGACGGTCGCAGGGGCTGCCTGACCGCAAAGCGGGACACCCCTGCGCCTTGAGCATCCTGGCAACGGCCATCGCCCCTGCCACAGCGCTGCGCTGATCCTTGCCCAGCCGGGGGCGACAGCCCCCGGCCAGCGCCCGCCCCGCCCCTGGCGGGAGCTTCGCTCCCGCCAGGGGCGGGCGCTGGCCTCTGTGCTTCCCGGACCTGCCGGTCTGCAAGGCACCGTCTCACGCGGGCGGGGAAACGCGGTGCGTTTCCTGTTCCCGCCCGAACTGACAACAGCACCCTCACCGCTTCAATGGCAGGGGCCATCGCCCCTGTCCCCGCGCTGCGACGGGATCAGGACGGGCCGGGGGCCCAAAGCCCCCGGCCAGCGCCCGCCCCGCCCTCGGCGGGCGCGGGCCTGCCGTGGTGCGGGCATCACCGGTCTTTGCGCAAGCCGCGCGCAGGGGCGGGGGAAACGGCGGCCGCGTTTGCCCCTCCCGCCCTTGGGAACAATCCCTTTCCCCGGATCGCAAAGAGTTTCCCGCGAGCCATGCGGACAGCACTTTCCCGGCACCCTGCCAAGGCCGGCCCCTGCCGGGCGCGGGATGTGCGTGCCGTACCCGCAGCACGTGGCCGGGGCGATAGCCCGGCCAGACTGCGCGGTGCCTGCACGGCTTATTCCTTTTCTGCGGTCAGGCAGCCCATCAGACAGGCACTGTTCTGGCCACTGTCAGGGTTGGGGAAGTGCCCACCCGACAAGCCGGAAAGGTGCGGCATCTGCGCCTGTCTTGTCTGGCGTCTGCACCGCTCAGCGCCCCGGCATGTCGCATCCGGCAGGCTTGCCGATCAAGGCAAACGGACCTTGAAGCGCGGAAGTCCCCCCGGCGATCACCGCTGAAACCGTGGTAGAGGCCAAGGGCCAAGGTGCGCCGGGCCCATGGCGCACCTGTCGCCATCGCAAGGGGAACGCTGCGTTCCATGACCGGCACAGGACGCGGGCTGCGGTCGATCTGCCCCCAGGCCGACAGGAGGGGCGCGGATGGAAACCGAAGACGGCAGCTTCGGCCTTGATCCTGCCGGAAGCTGTACCGCAATCGCTCTGCATCCGTTGATCCCATGGGCCCTTGGCAACCGCGCCTGCCCGGGGGCCCTGATGGCGAAGCCGGCGTGTCCCTGCGCGTCACCCCAGAGCGCGAAGCCGAAAGCAGGGAAGGGCGGCAGCGTTTGGGCTGGCATGGGATCCCGGGCAGGCTTGCACGGCACGCGGAAGGGAACCGGCAGACCGCCTGTCGGTTCGGTCCCTCATGTCCTGTCCCGGAAGAATGCGGCGTCGAAGGATTCGACAACCGGAAGCGCCCGTTCAAGTACAGTTGTTCCTTGCCGGGTCAGGGTGATGCATTTGGCCCGCTGATCGCCGGACGAAACCTGACGGTCGATCAGACCCTGTCGTTCGAGGCGCGAAGCGATCTGTGAAACCAGCATTCGGTCCAACCCAAGAAATGTGGCAACATCCTGCTGGGTGGTATGGCGTCCGTCGCGACCGAGCCAGCCGCAAACCGCCAGAATCGCAAATTGCGGCTGCGTCAGGCCGTGCGGGCGCAGCTTCGCGTTGAGGCCGCGCTGCCAGCGCATGAAATCGCGCCAAAGTGTGAACCCCGGGCTTTCCCCCGGCCCGTCAAAGGCCGAGGCGGATTGCCAGTTGATCTGCCCGGATGTCACTGCTGAAGCCCGGCGGTTTCGGCGGCGCGTTTCAGCCCCGCCAGGGTGTTGGGAAGTGTGCGGTCGATGCCCGATCCGATCAGACGCCGGAACAGGAATGCCAACGGACCGTCAAATCTTACCCAGTGCGATGCGACGGTTTGGCTTTCGGTTCCGTCCAGTTCATGGCCAAACTGCATGCGGCACAGCGGAAGCCGCGCTTCAACGGTGAATGACCGGTCCGGCACCACATCGGTTACCCGGATTTTCGCCGTGGGGCCTTGCCTTGGCTTCAGCCAGCCGGTCGCACCGCTGCGCAGGGCTGAAAGCCCGGCTTCAATTGTTTCGCTGTCCCACATCGGCCAGGAACCGACATCTGCATAAAGAGCAAAAACGCGCTCCCTTGGGGCGTTGATCGTGATTCTGTGCACGATGGTCATCTGATCTGCCTTCCATTTAGTAAACGTATTTACAATATGACAGCCGATGATGGTCCCGTCAACGCCTGCGCGACCCTGTTCCGCGCGCCGATGCACCCTGCTTGACAGCCGGCATCCCGGGCGACACCGTCCGCGCAGCGCATCTCGCATGGTCAGGAGGCCGCAGGTTGAAGTCCGAACACCCCGTCCATCCGGCCCCTGCCGGTGCCGCCGCGCGCAAGGCGGTGCGTCCGGTCATCTGTTACCCGGTGGAAAACCTGCCGCGACCGGACCTGACCGCCCTGCAGGCAGTCCGGGCGGGGTGGGTCAAGACCGGCGAAACCCTGGTCCCGCCGCGCGATGCCGCCGCGTTCCGCGTTCCGGCGGGGCATTTCTTTCGCATCGTCAGCGTGGAGGGGCCGCAGGTGGGCGATCTGAACCTGTGGAATGATGCCGATCTGTCCGAACGGTTCTATTCCGGCAAGACGCGCGCGCTGCATGGCACGCATCTGTCAACGGGTGACCGCATGTGGTCATCCTTTCCGCATCTGCGCCCGCTGGCGACCATCACCGATGACACGCTGGACTGGTACGGGTTCGACAGTTTCGGCGGGGCGGTGCATGACGTGATCGGCACGCGCTGTGATCCCTGTACGCACAATCTGCTTTCCCATGGGGGGCAGTATCACCACTGCTGCCATTCCAACCTGACGCGCGCGCTGGCGGCGGCAACCGGCCTGCCGCTGCATCAGGCGGAAAGCCATGTGCATGATGTGCTCAATGTCTTCATGTGCACGGGGTTCACCCGCGACACCGGGCAATACTTCATGAAAGCCAGTCCGGTGCGCCCGGGCGACTATATCGAATTCTTTGCCGGGGTTGATCTGCTGGGCGCGCTTTCGGCCTGTCCGGGGGGCGATTGTTCGGCCGAACATTCATCGGATGTGGCCACCTGCCATCCGCTGCTGGTCGAGGTGTTTGCACCCCCGTCCCCGCCACAGGGCTGGGTCCGCCCTGCGCGCAACGGATATGACCGCACGCATGGGGTCTGAGGCGCGCGGCCTGTGCCGCCGTCAGCAGTAGCGTTCCACCGTCGCGGCCTGATCGGGGCCGTAACGGTCGCCATAGGCGAAGCCCACCGGCAGAAGGCGTTCGATCATGGCCCGGTCTTCGTCCGTGAAGGTGATCCGGTCGGCGGTGATCCAGGCCATCAGGTTTTCCGCCCGGCGCGTGCCTGGAATGGGGATCAGATGCGGGCCCCGGTCCAGCACCCAGGCCAGGGCAGCGGCAGGAACATTCCAGCCCCGACCTTTCGCAAAGGCGCGGAAGCGGGCGATCTGCGCGGTGTTGAGCGACCAGTCCGGTTCGTGAAAGCGCGGAATCTGCAGGCGGAAATCGCCGGGCTGCAAGGCGCGCGGATCAACCGGCGGGTCGCCGAAAACGCCGCGCGCCAGCGGAGAGAAGGGCACGAAGGCCACGCCCAGCGCGGCGCAGGTCTGGATCAATCCCAGTTCCGGCTGGCGGGACCACAGCGAATATTCGTTCTGCACCGCGCGGCAGGGCCGCACCGCATGGGCGCGGCGCAGCGTGCCGGGCGACACCTCGGACAGGCCATAGCCGCCGATCTTGCCCTCGTCGATCAGTCGGCCCAGCGTTCCGGCCACCTCTTCGATCGGGCGCGCCTGTTCGCGGCGGTGGATGTAGAACAGGTCCACATGGTCCACCCCCAGCCGTTTCAGCGACCCTTCCAGTTCCGCGCGCAGATAGGGTTCCGAATTGTCGAACCGCCGGTTCGGGCCGCTGACGATCCCGGCCTTGGTGGCGATCTTGACATCGGCGCGGCGGCGCTTGAGGAACCGTCCCACCACGCTTTCCGACACGCCCATGCCGTAGATATTGGCGATGTCGAGGAAATCGATGCCATGATCAAGTGCGGCATCCAGGCAGCGCTGGCTGGCGGCCTCATCGGTTGGGCCGAAGATGCCGCCAAAGCTCATGCAGCCCAGCCCGATGGCCGATACCTGCGGGCCGCCCGCGCCCAAGGGACGGCGCTTCATGCGAAGGCCGCCCCCAGGGCGATCTGCACCATGTCGCCAAAGCTGCGCTCGCGGTCGGCCGAAGGCAGCGCCTCCTGCGTCAGCAGGTGGTCGGAAATGGTCAGAACCGCCAGGGCGCGGCGGCCGTGGCGGGCCGCAAGCGCATAAAGCTCGGCCGCTTCCATTTCGACGCAAAGAATGCCGTGGCGCTGCAACTGTCCGGTCAGATCGGGGCGTTCGTCATAGAA
Organism: Rhodobacter sp.; assembly: GCA_020251025.1. GTDB lineage: Bacteria > Pseudomonadota > Alphaproteobacteria > Rhodobacterales > Rhodobacteraceae > Aliitabrizicola. The sequence goes on from JADCDI010000089.1 coordinate 30,734, forward strand.
GACATCCGATGAATAGATGCCGCCCGCATGGGCGCGAATACCGCTGGCCTGCGCCGCCTGCCAGGCCGCATGCAGCAGGCCGAAATCGGCGGTGGGGGCAAAGTTGATCTCCCGGAAGATGCCGCGCGACGGGGTGGACAGGGTGGTCGCGGACATGGCAAGCACCACATCGCGCAGCCTGACCTGCGGCTGCATGCCCCCGGCAGAGCCGATGCGGATCAGGGTTTTCGCGCCGAAATCGCGGATCAGCTCGTTCACATAGATCGACAGCGACGGCATGCCCATGCCGGTGCCATGGATCGTGACCGGATGCCCCCGCCAGGTGCCGGTATAGCCCAGCATCCCGCGCACCTCGTTCACCAGGCGCGGGTTTTCAAGAAATGTCTCTGCCGCCCAGCGCGCCCGGTAGGGGTCGCCGGGCAAAAGCACGGTTTCGGCGATATCGCCGGGTTTCGCGCCGATATGGACGGTCATGGTGGCGGCTTTCGCTGGGATGCGCGAGTCGGGTCTTGTGCCATGAAATAGCGGGCCAAGCGTGGCATGGGAAGCGCAGGCGGGGCACCCTTTCTGCCTTCTTCTTCGCCGCCAGGCGAAACCCGGAAAAGGCGGCCCGTTCCGGCACCGGCCAACCTTCCGGTTGCGTCGGCCACGCCGGTCAGGTCAGACTGCAAGAGCGAAGGCTTTCAGGCGATCCCAGGGTGAATGCCGGTTCGTTGGCCGGGGCCAACGGCTTCCCGGACAGACCCGCTGTCCGGCAAAGACCATGCGGGCCGCCTGACCCTACATCGCCGCCGTATCCAGCCATATCGTGACCGGTCCGTCGTTCAGCAGGGAAACGGCCATATCGGCACCAAACTCGCCGTTGGCCGTGGCAATGCCCTGATCGCGCAGGTGTTCGGTAAAGCCCAGGTACAGCGCGCGCGCCACATCCGGTGCCGCAGCCGTGGAAAATCCGGGCCGGTTGCCGCGCAGGTCGGCGGCCAGGGTGAACTGGCTGACGATCAGCGCCGCCCCGCCGGTATCGCGCAGCGACAGGTTCATCTTGCCCGCGTCATCCCTGAAAATCCGCAGCTTCGCAATCCTGGCGGCAAGCTGTTCTGCCTGCGCCCCGGTATCGCCCCGCATGGCGCAGACCAGGATCAGCAGGCCCGGGCCGATTTCCCCGGTCAGCCGCCCGCCTGCGCGCACCGAGGCCTGGGTCACGCGCTGAACGACCGCCCGCATCAGAGTTCGTGCGACCAGGGCGGATTGGCACCGGGGCGCGACACGGTGATGGCGGCAGCCCGCGTGCCCAGCGACAGGGCCGCGTCCAGCGTGCTGTCGGACAAGGCGGCGACACCCGCCTTTGTCAGACAGCCCCGGTCATGCAGCGCGGCCAGAACGCCCGCGTTGAAGGTGTCGCCCGCCCCGACCGTATCGGCCACGGTGACAGGGGTTGCGGCAACGAACCGATCCCGGTTTGCGGCAAGGGCGCGCGCGCCTTTGGCCCCTTCGGTGATGAAGACCACCTTCGGCCCCTTTGACAGGATGGCGCGGGCCAGGTCATCGGGCTGCCCGTCGCCGTAAAGCCAGCGCAGATCCTCGTCCGACAGCTTCACGATGTCGGCGGCCGCGATCATCCGGTTGATCCGGGCGCGGAAGGCACCTGTGTCCCGAATGAAGCCGGGGCGTATGTTGGGGTCGATCATGGTGACGCGCCCGGCGGCACCGGCGCGGGCCTGAAGGGTCTCGTAAGCAGTTGCGGCAGGGTCATTCACCAGGCTGATCCCGCCGAAGAACAGCGTATCGATGCTGGCCGGAAGGGCGGGCAGATCCGCCGTGGACAACAGCCGTCCTGCGGTGTTTTCATCGTAAAAGGCGTAGGTTGCCTGCCCGTTCACCAGCGTGACAAAGGCCAGTGTCGTGGGCCGGGCCGAACGGGCGCAGAGGGTTGTGTCCACACCCGATGCGGCAAGCGTCCGGTCCAGAATCTGCCCGAAGAGGTCCGTCGAAAGCCCGGTGAAGAACCCCGACGGGGCACCAAGGCGGCCAAGGGCGATGGCCGTGTTGAACACCGCCCCGCCAGCGTAAGGTGCAAAGGCCGCCTCGCCTGCCGCCGTTTCGCGGGGCAGCATGTCGATCAGGGCTTCGCCGCAGCTCAGGATCATGACACTCTCCTTACCGGTCCGGCCGAAGCTTTATGCGCGGCACGGGTTTGGGGCAATCGCTTTGACACCCGCGATCACGGCGGGGCCTTCTGGCCGGGACTCAGCCGGTTGGGGAAAAATACGGCCTCAGGTTCGCGCGGATTCGCGCCAGCGGCGTTGCGCCGGTCAGGTCCGCAACAAAGGTCTGGCCGGTGATCCGTTCATAGGCATCCCTGTAGGCTGCGGCGGTTGCCGCGATCATCCCGGGCGGAATGGCGGGAATGGCACCGGCATAGGGATCACAGCGCGCAGCGACCCAGGCGCGGATGATGTCCTTGTCGAAGCTGGGCGGACGGCTGCCGGCGGCAAAGGCCGGCGCATAACCCGACGCCAGCCAGTAGCGGCTGGAATCCGGCGTGTGAATCTCATCCGCAAGAAAGATGCGGCCGGTGTCGTCGGTGCCGAACTCGTACTTCGTATCCACAAGGATCAGCCCGCGATCTGCCGCCATTTTCTGCCCGCGCGCGAAGAGCGCAAGCGCCAGGTCTGAAATCTCGTCCCATTGCGCCGCCGTCAGCAGGCCCGACCCGACGATCTGCTTTGGTGTCAGCGGCTGGTCATGCCCGCCGTCGAAGACCTTGGAGGTGGGCGTCAGCAGGGGTGACGGCAGCACCTGGTTGTCGCGCAGCCCGTCGGGCAGGGTATGGCCGTACATGTGGCGCAGGCCCTGGCGGTACAGCGTCAGGATCGATGTTCCGGTCGTGCCCGCCAGATAGCCGCGCACGACAATTTCGACCGGCAGGATCGTCAGACGACGCGCGATGACAACGTTCGGGTCCGGATAGGACAGGACATGGTTCGGGCAGATGTCGCCCGTATGGTCGAACCAGAAGCGGGCCGTCTGGGTCAGCACCTGCCCCTTGAAGGGAATCGCCGCAAGGATGCGGTCAAAGGCGGAAATCCTGTCGGACGCAATCAGGATGCGCCGCGCCGGTTCGCTCCGTGTCGCCGGCAGATCATAGCAATCGCGCACCTTGCCGGAATAGGGGTTTGGCAGTTCGGGAATGCGGGCGTGATCCAGAACGCGGGTCAGGTCAAGCATGTCGTCCTCCGGCGGGGTGACGGCGTTGTCGGGCCGGGGCAGGGCGGTGTCAACCGGGGGTTTTCGGGGCGGGTATGCCCTGGCAACGACGTTGGTGTCAGCCCGTTGTCCTTGGGCACCTGCTGCCCGGCACTGCGCCGTTGCACAGGCCGGGGGGCCGCTTTTGCATGGAAATGAACCCACAGAAGCATATCACTGAAGCAATGTCTTTCAGGTTATTGAATTCGGGGGCTGTCAAGGGGATGTAGCAGGTATGGCATGGCTGGCGGCACGGGTCACAGGGTGGTTTCCGGGCGCAAAGCCCCAAATGACATGAAAAGGTCGGGCGTGCCTGCGGCACCGCCGCAGCGGGCGGAAAGGACAAGGTCGTGAATTCCACTGAACAGCATTTCCCCTGTGCGCAATGCGGATCGCAGCTTGGCTTCGGGCCCGGGCAAAAGCGCCTTGTCTGTTCGCATTGCGGAAAAGAGCAGGCGGTTCCCGGCTTTCCGTCAACGCGGCTTGGCGCGCAGCGGGGCCTGCCAATCGATCAGGCCGTTGGCCTTCCGGACGTTCCGCCGTCCGGGAAAGAGCTTGCAGAGCTTCCCTGCCCGAACTGCGGGGCAAGAACCACGTTCGACGGCACGAGCTTTGCCCTGAACTGTCCCTACTGCGGCACATCGATCAGTCACCCGGCGACTGACGACCGGCAGGTCTGGCCCAAGGCCATCCTGCCCTTTGCCGTCCCCGAGGCAGAGGCCTACCGATCAGCGCTGGCAAAGCTTCAGGACACCGACCTTTCCCCGGATGACCTTGCATCTGACGTCCGGCTGCGCCCGGCCCTGAAAGGGGTTTACCTGCCGTTCTGGGTCTTTGGTGCCGGGTCCGAGACGGCCTATACCGTCAACCGCGGCAAGTACGAGATCAAGGAAGTCACCGAAGAAGGCTATGTGGTCTATGAGCGCAGGGCGGGCTGGACCCGGATCGACGGGCATCTGTCCTTGCCGCTGAACGATGTTCTGGTCGCAGCCTCACCCAACCCGCCCCGGCCCTTTGATACGGCGCTTGCGCCGTGGGACTTTGCAGATCTTGTTCCGTTTCAACGCCATTACCTGACGGGCTTTCACGCCGAGATGTCATCGATCCCCGCCACCGAAGCCCACAGGGTTGGCCGCACTTTGATGCATGGGGCGATCCACCGGGAAATCCAGCGGGTGATCGAGGCCGATGAGATGGACCTTGTGCGGTGCGACACGCATTTTTCGCACGAGACCTACAAGCTTGTCCTGATGCCCTTCTGGATTGCCGACTACCGGGTTCAGGGCAAGACCCATCTGGTCTATGTCAACGGTCAGACCGGAAAGGCCCTGGCCCAGGTTGGCGGGGCCGATCCCAGGGTCGGATGGTCCGGCTGGCTGGCGCTGGCCCTGTTAGCGCCCGCGTTGATCCTGGCAGGCTCAATCTTTTTCCTTGGTGGATCAACCCTGGTCCCTTGGTACGGGCCTGCTGTGGTCAATTACTTCCTGACACCCTGACGCCCGTCAGTATCCGCCGGACTCGATGCTGATCTGCCCTGTCTGATCCAGCCAGACCAGCGCGCCGATGATCGCGGCGACGGCAAGACAGGCCAGCAAAATCTTCCAGACCGACCAGGGACGTTCGCCCTGCACCTTGCCGGTCTGGCCGTTGACCAGCAAGCGATAGCTCTTGCCGTTGAACTTATAGGCCGCGATCCAGATCGGCAGCAGGATATGCCTGAAGGTTTCATTCGAATAGGTGGTCTCGACGGCGTCGATCCGTTGTTCATCCCCGCCGATGTCCCGGCGCACATCCATCTGGATGACACCCGCCATGCGCGCGCGCGCTACGATATAGCCGTCTGCAAGGGGCACGGTATAGCCTTCGGCGCGGAACCCCGCCAGAAAATCCGGTTTGTAGGCAACCAGTGCATTCAGATCCCAGGGCTTCAGCTCGTTGCCCAGCAGTTGCGGCAGGCTGGAGGAGGCCACGACCAGAACATCGTCAAAACGCCGGGCCACCTGCCCCGAGGCGGGGGACCAGCGCGTGTGGCGCACCTGCTGCTGGCGCCGTTCGGCGCGGCCGTTGACCTGCATGGTGATGGACCGCGTCTCGAAATAGTGATTGCCGCGCCGCCCGCGATAGCGGCTGCGCGTCTCGGCATCAAAGGTCCAGCAGGGCACGTACATTCCCGTCATCGCCCGGCCCTTGCGGGCATAGTCGACAAGGCCCGAAGGGGCGAACCAGAGCCGGCCCAGCCAGCCTGTCATCGCACTGCGGGCCTCGGGTTCCGACAGCACGAACGGGATCAGCGCCTGGGGCTTGATCATGCGGTGGCTGCCTGTTTCGGAAACAACGGGCGTGGCGCAGAACGGGCATTCTGTGGCATGCGCCGGCCCGTCGAACTCCACCAGCGCGGCGCAGCCAGGGCAGGTGGTGGCGCGCACCTCTTCCATCATCGTGCCGGGAAGGTCGTTGCGCAGACCCTGTTGCAGGTCAAGCTCTGCCAGCGCGCGCGACTGTGACCACGGACCTTCGGCGGCAATCGATTGGACATGTCCGCAGTGATTGCAGACAAGCTGTGTCTCGCCGGGGGCAAACCGAAGGGGCGCCCCACAGCTGTCGCACGACCAATGGCTGTCGGCTGCCGCCAAGGATCAGGCCCCGGGCGGTGGCGGTGGCGGCACCTGGCCCAGCAGTCCCGCAAGGGCCGTGTCGGCGGCGGGTTTCCAGCCGTCCTGCCCTGCCGTCCAGACCAGGGTGGTGGCCGTCAGCGTTCTGGCCATCGCCATTTCCTGCAAGGCAGCCTGCGCAAAGGGGCCGGTTGCAGCCCCGTTCGCGGCAATGTGCCAAAGCGGGGCCGCAGGTGCGGGCGGTGGCGGCGGGGCATCGGCAAACCGGGCACCGCCCCCCCACGGGCCGCCACGGTTCGCCATGTCCATCCCGATAGCCGCCCCAAGCCCGGTGCTGATCGCGGCACCGGCGGCAGAGTTTGGCTGAACCATCGCTTCGGCGGCGCTGAAATCCATGTACTTCGACAGGTCCCCGGCCAGTCCGGTGGAGGTGCGCTTGTCCAGAACCTTTTCCACCTCTTCGGGAAGCGAGATGTTCTCGATGTAGAACTCGGGCAGGATCAGCCCGTATTCGGCAATCTGGGGGGCAATCGCCGTGGTCACCAGCTTTCCCAGGTCCCTGGTATTGGCCGCCATGTCCAGCACGGGGATATCCGCCGTGGCCAGAACCCGGCCGACTTCCTGCACGATCACGTTGCGGATCTGAAAGCTGATCTCGTCCGAGGTGAATTCCCCGTCCGTGCCCACGATCTCGGTCATGAACTTTGCGGGGTCCGACACCCGTATCGAATAGGTGCCGAAGGCGCGCAGCCGCAGGGGGCCGAATTCCGGGTCCCGCAGCATGACCGGGTTCTTGGTGCCCCATTTCAGGTCGTTGAAGCGGGTGGTATTGATGAAATAGATCTCGGATTTGAACGGGGACCTGAACGCATGGTCCCAGTGCTGCAGGGTGGTCAGGATCGGAATGTTGTTGGTTTCCAAGACATAAAGCCCCGGCCCGAAGACATCGGCCAGTTGCCCTTCATGGATGAAGACGGCCGCCTGCCCCTCGCGCACCGTCAGCTTTGCCCCGTATTTGATGGCATGGCCGAAGCGTTCGAACCGCCAGACCATCGTGTCGCGGGTGTCATCCGTCCAGTGGATGACATCGATGAATTCACCCTTCAGGAAGTCAAGGATCATGGTTCAAGCCTCCGGCATTGGCGTTAACGTCAACTGTCCCCGCCGATCAGGGCGGTGGCAAGAGAGTCGACAATCGGGCGCGCTTCCACCTCGGTCATGCCGGGGGTCAGGCGCGGGTCGTACAGCATCTTCAGCATCAATTCGTCCATCGGGGTCAGCAGGGCGAATTCCTCGTCATCGTTGAAGATCGACGGGCGGGCCAAAGGGCTGTCATTTGCCAGACCCAGACCTTGGGTGATCTCTTCGTGAAGGCAGGACAAGCGCATCAGGTCGGGGTGTTCCGCCCGGATCACGGCGAAGGCTTTGGTATAGGCGCTGCCGGTGCCGCCGGAAAGTGCATAGACAAGGCAATAAGTGGCCCGCGGCATCTGCGTGATTCCGGCCACATCGGCTGTGCCCAGGCCCGGCAGAAGGGCGCGGATCGTGGGGCCAAGCGCCTGACGTTCGTCTTCGCTGACGATATAGATGAAGAAATTCGGCTGCGCCTCGGACAGGTAGATGGGATGGCCGCTGATCGCCTGCAACCGGCCCAGAAAAGATGCGATGCGGGCCCGGTCTGTCGCCTGACGGTCGGCAGGAACCGAATCCCCGAAACGCACGGAAACGCGGACCGGCTGATCCCAGCGGCGCAGCCGGCTTTGCACCGGCTGGGCGACAAGGCCGCGGTCCGACCGGATGTATTCGTCGTAAAGCGCGATGCGCACGAAGTTGTCGGCCAGCATGCGGTCGGTGAAGGGGGCATCGGTGCTGCCGCTGTCGGTCCGCATCAGGCCCCGTGCCAGAAGGTTGGCCTGGACCTTTGCATAATGCTGCCGGGCCGCCTGGCTGGCGGGCGAGGGCACCGGTGCCGCAACCGGCGTTTGGGCAACCGGCCCGGCCACCGGTGCCGGTGTGTCCCGGCCGGCCGGCCCACATGCCGCAAGGCCAAATCCGGCAAGAAGGGCGGGCACCGCGAAAAGGTGCTTGCAGCGGACCATCATGATGGCGGGCGCACCGGATCAGCCGGGGGTTGCAGGCGAAGAGACGGCATTGCGGGCGCGGGCCGAAGACAGGGCATCGCGAAGGTCGGCCTCCATCCTCACCAACTCGACCTCGGCCGCGGCGCGGCGGGCCTTGCCCTGATCGGCAATCTGAAGACTGTCCTCGATGGTGGCGATCAGCGTGGCATTGGCGTGCTTGACCGCCTCGATGTCGAAGACGCCGCGCTCCATCTCCTCGCGCACCGCAAGGTTGGACTGACGCAGCGTGTCGGCCGTGGACTTGAGCAAATCGTTCGTCAGGTCATTGGCCTCTCTGACCGCCCCGGCGGCCTCTTGGCTGCGCTGGATCGTGACGGCCTGGGCCAGTTGCGTTTCCCAAAGCGGCACGGTGTTGACCAGGGTTGAATTGATCCGGGTCACCAGGCTTTTGTCGTTTTCCTGGACCAGACGGATCGACGGCAGCGACTGCATCGTGACCTGGCGCGTCAGCCTCAGATCATGCACCCGGCGCTCCAGATCGTCGCGGGCTGATCGCAGATCGCGCAATTCCTGCGCCCGCATCACCTGATCTTCCCCGGATGCGGCGGCAACAGCGGCTTGCCGCGCCGGAATCTCTGTTGCGTCGACGTCGGCGAGCCTGGCCTCCCCCGCCGCGATGTACAGCGCCAGCTCGTCATAGAAAGCCAGCGTCCTGGCATAGAGCAGATCCAGCGACTGGATGTCTTTCAGCAGCTTGTGCTCGTGGGCCAAAAGCTCTGCGGTGATGCTGTCGATCTGGGTCTGGACATCCTCGAAACGGGCCACGAAAGCGGCCAGAGGGGCCGCCTGTCCGGTCAGCCGTTCCCACCAGCTTTTCCCGCGCCGCGCGTCCAGCTCTTCCGAAGAAAAGCCGCGCAGCGTCGAGACCATCTTGCGCAGCGAATCTCCGGCGGGTCCCACATCCTTGTTGCGCACATCGGCCAGCATGGCCTGACTGATCGCCTGCAATTCCGACTGCGCGCCTGCGCCAAAGGCGATGATCGACCGGGTATTCGCAAGGTCGATCTCGGTCATCCTCTGCCGGATCGCCTGTGCCTTTTCGGCAGGGGCCGCAGTCAGGGGGACAATTTCAGACACAGGCTCGGGCAGCAGAACGGCCGTCACCGCCTCGGCGGCGGCGAGGGTGGCTTCAGCTTCGGCGCGCAGCGTTTCGGTCATTGCGTCAGTCTCCCTCGTTGGGCAATGGGGGCGCGGGGGCAAGGCCCGGACCGGCGGCAGGGCCGCGTTCCAGCTGCAGCCTGTCGCGCAACACCTTGATCTCGACATCCAGATCGATGTGGTCATCGGTCAGGAGCGCCTCGGTGCGGTTGCGCAAATGTGTGTCCAGATCCGTCAGAAGCTGTTCGTAATCGGCGCGCGCCCTGGCACTGCGGGTCTGCGCGTAAAGACCGGAAAACTTTACCGTTGCATCGCGTGCGGCCATCAGAAACACGCCGATGTCCCTGCGCGCGGCGGTCAGATCGCGCGGATCACCCTCGATGGTGCGAAACAGCGCCCGGGCCGTCGCGGCAAGGCGGTCGACCCGGGCCTCAAGCGCGCGGTCACCCGCCCGCAGGATCGCATCCGACATGCCAAGGAGATAGCCCTCGCCCTCGTCCACCGCTTTGGCAACGCGGTCCGACTGGAAGCGGTCGATGCCTTCGGTTGCCTTGTCGCGCAGCGGGTCGGGGCCAAAGGCGATGATGTGCAGCACCGCCCCGATGACGGCGAACAGCACCGGGGCGGCCAGGCCGGGGGCGGCCACCAGGCCACCGGCAAAGAGACCGGCCCCGGTCAGAACCGCGCCGAGGATCTTGCGCGGAAACGCCGGACGGCGCGCCACCTTACGGGCATCAAAGGCGTCCTGCGCCAACAGCCCCTCGCGCGTGAACCACGCGGCTGCGATCAGAAGCGCCAGCGCGGCCAGGTTCCAGCCAAGGGCGGCGGGCGGGCCGGTGAACGCCTTGACGGCAAAGATGAACGGAACAACAAACAGGACATTGACACGACCGCCCGCGCGGCTGGGGCGCTTTGCGTCAAAGCCGGTACGCCTGCCGCCGTCGGGCAAGGGCGTTGGGCTGTACTTGCCGCCGTACCGCTGCGCCATTCACCCGCCCCCCCGGACGCCGACGTAAAGGACCAGCGCAACCAGCAGAAAGAAGGCAACTTTCTGAAGCCCGGATTCCGACATTCGATCCCCACACCGGCCGCGCGCCGTTCCCGGATGGCCTTTGTGACATATAGGACAGCCCGCGCCCGCTTGCCAGACGATTGACGCGGGCGCGGCCTTATTTGCCCCGTCGCGGCGGGGTGCCGGGCGATGATCCGGGCGGGCCGGACGGGCGGGTCGGTGCCGGGCGCGCGGACTTTGACCTTGCGCGCGGCACCGTCCCCGTCCGGGGGCCCGCAGAGGCACTGCGCGCCGCCCCGTCGCGCGGGGCAGAGGACCGCGCAGGCTTTGGCACCGGGTGGTCGGGGGGTGCCTTTGCCCGTGCGGATCCCGGCTTCGCGGTGCCCGGGGGCGCGGGCGGGGGGGGCGCGGCGGTTCCGCCGGGGCGGGGCCGCCCGGGCTTCGGTTTGGCGGTGCCGGTCATGTCTTCGGACGCGGGCGGCAGTCCAAGCTGGTCGCGCAGGGTCTTGCCGCGCACCTCTCGGACATCGCCGGGTGCCAGGTCGCCCAGGCGGAAGGGGCCGTAGCTGACCCGGATCAGCCGGTTCACGGTCAGGCCGATCGCGGTCATCGCGCGGCGGATTTCGCGGTTCTTGCCCTCGCGCAGACCCACCGTAAGCCAGGCATTGGCACCCTGCACCCGGTCGAGCGAGACAATCATCGGCTGGAACCGCTCGCCCCCGACCGTCATGCCGTTGCGCAGCGGTTCCAGATCCGGGTCCGCCGGGTTCCCCTTGACGCGGACGCGGTACCTGCGCAGCCAGCCGGTCGAGGGCAACTCCAGGCGGCGCTTCAGCGCTCCGTCATTGGTCAGAAGCAGAAGGCCCTCGGAATTCAGGTCCAGCCGTCCCACCGACATCACGCGCGGCAGGCCGGGCGGAAGATGGTCGAAAACCGTCGCGCGGCCCTTCTCGTCTGACGTCGATGTCACCAGACCCTCGGGCTTGTAATACAGCCAAAGCCGGGCGACCTGCGGCTCCTGAACCGGTTGTCCCGCGACCGTGATGCGGTCTTTTGCGGTGACGTTCAGCGCCGGGCTGCTGATCACCTTGCCGTTCACCGTGACCTGTCCAAGTTCGATCATGCGTTCCGCCTCGCGGCGAGAGGCGATGCCGGCGCGGGACAGGACTTTGGCGATCCGGTCGCCTTGGGGGGTGTCGGTCATCCGGGCTTTCCTTGGCAATCAATCGGCGGTCTGTCCGTGTAAGGCCGCCGGGGGTTTTCCACCCCCGGACCCCCGGAGGATATTTGTGAACAGGAAATGGAACAAGGCATGCTTGTGAACCGCAGCGCGTCTTGACATCAAGGGGCATGAGCCGCTTTCGCAGCCATATGGAAATCGCATTGGCCGAGGCGCGCGCCGCCGCCGCGCGCGGCGAGGTGCCTGTCGGCGCGGTCATCGTTGCGCCGGATGGCCGGATTGTGGCCCGTGCGGGCAACCGGACGCGCGAGCTGGCCGATCCGACGGCCCATGCGGAAATGCTGGTGATCCGTGCGGCCTGTGCCGCGGCAGGCTCGGAACGGCTTGCAGGGCATGACCTTTATGTCACACTGGAACCCTGCGCGATGTGTGCGGCCGCGATTGCGGCGGCGCGGATCGCCCGGCTCTACTATGGCGCGGCCGACCCAAAGTCCGGCGGTGTCGCGCAGGGGGCGCGGGTCTTCACCCATCCGCAGTGCCACCATGCCCCCGAGGTCTATGACGGCATCAACGCCGATGCCGCCGGGGCCCTTCTGAAGGACTTTTTTGCCGCCCGCCGCCCGTGATGGCGTGGTGTCCGTTTTGCGGCCAATCCGGGCTGCCATGCCGACAGCGGGCAAGGCCCGCTTTCGGGGCGGTGCCGGCGCATTGCCCCCGTGGCCCCTCGCCGGCCACCGGGAAAGAGGCGCGCCGGTGCCACGGGTGGCGCGGTCTTGTCACGCCTTGTCCGAAAACCGCACGGGCCGGACCCGGCGATCTTGATCTTGTTGCCCTGCCGCGTTCGGTTGCTAAGTGACGGCAGGGCAGGGGGGGCGGAGACTGGCATGGCCTGGCTTGATGCGGTGGATGGATATTGCGAGCGGCTGAAGCCCGGTTACTGGGCCGAACCGGTGAACGCCGTCACGAATCTGGCCTTTGTGGTCGCAGCGGCCGTGATGTGGCGGCGCACGGCAGGGCTGCCGCTGGCGCGGGCCATGGTGCTGGTGCTGGCGGCGATCGGGGTCGGTTCCTATCTGTTTCACACCCATGCCAACCGGGTGACCGGGGTGATGGATGTCATCCCCATCGTTGCGTTCATTCTGCTCTACGTCTTTGCGGCCAGCCGTGATTTCCTGCGGCTGACGCCCTGGCGGGCCGGACTGGCAACGGTGGCCTTCCTGCCTTACGCGGCCGCGACCGTGCCGCTGTGGTCGATGGTCCCGGGGCTGGGATCATCGGCTGGCTATGCCCCGGTGCCGGTGCTGATCCTTGTCTATGCCTGGCTGCTGCGCCGCCGCGCGCCGGCAACGGCACAGGGTCTGGCGGCGGGGGCGGGCCTTCTGGTTCTGTCGCTTGTGTTCCGGACGGTGGACGAACCGCTCTGCGGCGTCTGGCCCATGGGCACGCATTTTCTGTGGCATCTTCTGAATGCGGTCATGCTGGGCTGGATGATCAACGTCTATGTCAGGCACCGCACCGGCAGGGCTTGATCTGCGGGCAGGGACCGGCCAAACAGGCGGCGGAGGATAGCGCATGACCCTGACCGAGGTTTTTCTTGCCCAGCTTGCGGACCCCTTCCGCATCGGCCTGCTGATTGCCCTGATCGCAACAACCATGCGCACCGTGACGGTGACAGGCAAGGTCATTCCGCTGCTGGCAGGGGCCGTCTTTGTGGCGGTGCTGATCCCGGCAACCCTGTCACCGCCGCAGGGGGTCACGATGCAGGTTGCGGCGGGGGTCGGGCTGGCGGCAAATGCCGTGATCCTTGCCGCGCTTCTGGCGGGATATGCCCTGTTGCGGCGCATCCGGCGCGGTTAGACCGCGCCTTGCAGTGATCGCCCCGCGCGGCTAAACGGTGCAAAACGAGCGTCGGAGGTCCAGGCTTGTCCATCGATATCGAAACCGCCCGCCGCGTGGCGAAGCTGGCGCGCATCCGGGTGGATGAGGCCGGTCTGCCGGCACTTGCGGGCGAGCTGTCCGGTATCGTGCAGTTCATGGAGCAACTGAACGAGGTGGACGTGACCGGGATCGAACCGATGACCAGCGTCACGCCGATGCGGCTCAAGCGGCGGGCCGACATCGTGACGGACGGCAATATCCAGGGCGCGATCCTGAAGAACGCCCCGGATGCGCGCGAAGGCTTCTTTGCCGTGCCCAAGGTGGTGGAATGAGCGCTGCCGCCAACACGCTGACGGTTGCGGCCGCGCGCGACGCCCTGCGCAGGCGCGAGCTTTCGGCGGTCGATCTGACCATGGCCTGCCTGACCGCGATGGATGCGGCCGACAGCCTGAATGCCTTTGTGCACAAGACCCCCGAAATCGCCCTGGCCCAGGCGCGGGCCGCCGATGCGCGGCTGGCCGCAGGTGCCGCACCCGATCTGTGCGGGATACCGCTGGGCATCAAGGACCTGTTCTGCACCAGGGGGGTGGCATCGCAGGCGGCATCCAACATCCTGCGCGGGTTCAGGCCGGAATACGAAAGCACCGTCACCTCGCAGCTTTTCGCCGCCGGCGCGGTGATGCTGGGCAAGCTAAACATGGATGAATTCGCCATGGGGTCCAGCAATGAGACCTCGTGCTATGGCGATGCCGTCAACCCGTGGCGGCGCGCGGGCGATGACACGGCCCTGACGCCCGGCGGGTCATCGGGCGGGTCCGCCAGTGCGGTTGCCGCCGATCTGTGCCTTGCGGCCACGGGGACCGACACCGGCGGATCGATCCGCCAGCCCGCCGCCTTTACCGGCATCGTCGGCATCAAGCCGACCTATGGGCGTGTCAGCCGCTGGGGCATCATTGCCTTTGCCTCGTCGCTGGACCAGGCCGGACCCATGACAAAGACGGTCCGCGATGCCGCCCTGCTTCTGGGGGCGATGGCCGGGCACGATCCGAAGGATTCGACCAGCGCCGACCTGCCCGTTCCGGATTTCGAGGCGGCCCTGACCGGCGACATCCGTGGCAAGACCATCGGCATTCCCAGGGAATACCGCATGGACGGCATGCCTGCCGAGATCGAGGCGCTGTGGGCCAGTGGCACGGCGATGCTGAAGGATGCCGGGGCCAGGATCGCCGACATCAGCCTGCCGCATACGAAATATGCGCTGCCTGCCTATTATGTGATCGCCCCTGCCGAAGCCTCGTCCAACCTGGCCCGCTATGACGGCGTGCGCTATGGCCACCGCGCGAAACTGGCCCAGGGCGACGGTATCACCGAGATGTACGAGAAAACCCGCGCCGAAGGCTTTGGCAAGGAAGTGCAGCGCCGCGTGATGATCGGCACCTATGTGCTGTCCGCCGGGTTCTATGACGCCTATTACAACCGCGCCCGCAAGGTGCGCGCCCTGATCAAGCGCGACTTCGAGCAGGCCTTTGCGACCGGCGTTGATGCGATCCTGACCCCTGCCACCCCGTCCAGCGCCTTTGGCCTGGGGGAAATGGCCCATGCCGATCCGGTGGAAATGTATCTGAACGATGTCTTCACGGTGACGGTGAACCTGGCTGGCCTGCCGGGCATTGCCGTGCCGGTGGGGCTGGATGCAAAAGGCCTGCCGCTGGGGCTGCAGCTGATCGGCAAGCCCTGGCAGGAGGCCGAGCTTCTGAATCACGCCTATGTGCTGGAACAGGCCGCCGGTTTTGTGGCAAAGGCGCAGAAATGGTGGTAAAGGCCCCGGTGTTCCGCCCGGGTCTGGAGAGTATGATGCGTTCCGCCGTTCTTGTTGCAGCACTTGTCGGCCTGTCAGCCTGCGCGCCTGAGCAACCCGGAATGGGGACAGGCTTCAGCGATTATGACACATTCCGCGAAGCGCAGCTGACCGGTGCTGCCCCGCGGAACGGCACGACGGCACCGATGGGCCAGATGCCGGCGACCGGGTTTGATCCTGCCAGGATCGGTGCCGCGATTGACGCCTCTGAACAGGCGGTGGGTGCGCCGCTGAGCGCGCTGTCGCCTGCGGCACCGGCCCCCTTGCCGCAACAGGGCGCGTCCGGTGGCGCGATGATCGGTGCGCCGGACCTGTTCGACCCGAACCGGCCGCGCGGCGATGCCCCGGCGGGGATCAAGGTTGAATCCGGTGAAATGGCCCGGGTCAACGGCGGTATCTCGGACGAGCAGGATTTCGATGCCGTGGCCGGGCGCGAGACCATCGAAAGCGATGCGCAGCGGATTGCCCGGAACCGCGCGCAATATGTCGTCGTGGAACCCACACCCCTGCCGCAGAGAACCGGCAGCAGCGGGCCGAACATCGTTGAATACGCACTCAACACCCGCAACGGGGTGGGCGAGCAGATCTACAGCCGGTCCTCGATCCGGCTGACCTCGCCGGAAGCGGCCTGCAGGCGCTACAGGTCGCCCGATCTTGCGCAGGAGGCTTTCCTCAGATCAGGCGGACCGAGGCGGGACCCCAGGGGGCTTGATCCGGACGGCGACGGCTTTGCCTGTGCCTGGGACCCGCGTCCGTTCCGCGCCGCCCTGCAATAGGGCGATGGGCCCTGCCATGTCGCCGAACTTCGGGGAACGGCGCGACGGGGTTTCGCCGGACCTTGTCGTGCTGCATTACACGGCGATGCCAAGCTGTGCCGCCGCGCTGGAGCGCCTGTGCGATCCGCTGGCAGAGGTTTCGGCGCATTATCTGATCTGTGAAGCGGGCGATGTGCTGGCCCTTGTTCCTGAACGGGCGCGGGCCTGGCATGCCGGGGTGGGGTCCTGGGGGGCGGTGACGGATGTCAATTCGCGCAGCATTGGCATTGAACTGGCCAATGACGGGCTGCAACCCTTTGCTGCGCCCCAGATGACCGCGCTGGAATTCCTGCTTGGCGGCATTCTTGCGCGGTGGTCGATTCCGCCGCATCGCGTGATCGGGCATTCGGACCTGGCCCCTGCGCGCAAGGGTGATCCGGGTGCCCGGTTCGATTGGCGCAGGCTGGCGCGGGCGGGGCTGTCGGTCTGGCCGGATGCGCGGCAGGACAGACCGGACCCGGGCGGCTTTGTCGCCGCCGCCCGCACCTTTGGCTATCCCGACGTGCCCTTTGACATCCTGCTGCGCGCGGTGCGGCTGCGCTTCCGCCCCTGGGGGTGCGGGCCGCTGGACGCGGTGGACATGGGCATGATGTTGGACCTTTCCCGGCGCTTTCCGGTTGACGCGGGCGGGGTGCGCCCTTAACTGCGTGTTGCGCGGAGGGCTGGATGACCGCGGCGGGGCGCAGGCCCTGTCGAGGAAAGTCCGGGCTCCATGAAGCAAGGGTGCCGGGTAACGCCCGGCCGGGGCAACCCGAGGGAAAGCGCCACAGAGAAGAGTCTGCCCCATCGGACCGGCAACGGTTCCGGGGTGATGGTGAAACGGCGGGGTAAAAGCCCACCGCGGACCTGGCAACAGGGACGGCACGGCAAGCCCCACCCGGAGCAATGCCGAATAGGGGCCTCAGGCGGGCGGTCCGGCAACGGGCTGCACCGCAGGGACGCTTCAGCCCGAAGGCCCGGGTTGGCAGCTTAAGCCCGCCGGCAACGGCGGGATCAGAGGAATGGTCATCCAGGGGGTTTCGGCCCCCGGACAGAACCCGGCTTACAGGCCGTCCGCGCATTTTCTCTCTGCCGGAAAGGGGGCGCCTGCTGCCCGGCGTCCGCGCGACGCGCGCCCCTTGCGCAGGGGGCCGCCGGGGGCGTTTTGCCGGGAAGAAACCGCTCTGGCAGGGTGCAGAAGCCGTGCCGGTCGCATGGGCGGCCTGAGGGCAAAGCGGGACACTCTTCTGCCTTGGGGCTTTGCGCCCCCTGGCAGGGTCCATCGCCCCTGCCACAGCGCTGCGCTGATCCTTGCCCGGCCGGGGGCCAAAGCCCCCGGCCAGCGCCCGCCCCGCAACCGGCGGGCGCTGGCCTCTGCTGGTCCAAGAACTGCCGGTCTACAGGGCACCGTCCCGCGCGGGCGGGGGAAACGCGGCTCGTGTTTCCTCTTCCCGCCCGGAACGGCGAAGGCACCCTCACCGCTTCTCTGGCAGGGGCCATCGCCCCTGCCACAGCGTCCCGCC
>JADCDI010000009.1 GCA_020251025.1 Rhodobacter sp.
AACAGGAAACGCGACCCGCGTTTCCCCGCCCGCGCGGGACGGTCCCCTGTAGACCGGAAGGTCCGGGAGAAACAGAGGCCAGCGCCCGACCCGGCGGGCGAGAAGCGCCCGCCGGGGGCGGGGCGGGCGCTGGCCGGGGGCTTTGGGCCCCCGGCCGGTCCTGATCCCGGCGTGACGCTGTGGCAGGGGCGATGGCCCCTGCCATTGCAACGATGATAATGCCTTCGCCCGTCCGGGCGGGAACAGGAAACGCATCGCGTTTCCCCCGCCAGCGCGGGACGGTCCCCCGTAGACCGGCAGGTCCGGGCGACACAGAGGCCAGCGCCCGACCCAGCGGGCGGGAAGCGCCCGCCATGGGCGGGGCGGGCGCTGGCCGGGGGCTTTGGCCCCCGGCCGGTCCTGATGCCGCTGTGGCACTCTTGCAGGGGCGATGCCCCTGCCGCGATGTGCCGGGCGCGCGCAACCGGAAGCTTTTCCGCTTTACGGTCAGGCAGACCCTGGGGTGGCCACGCCTTCAGCGCCCTGTCAGGGCAGGCAGACCGGGGTGCGGTCGCCCCGCACAAAACGGCGCAGCACCGCCGGATACAGGCGATGCTCCATCGCCAGCACCCTTGCGCCCAAGGTGGCCTCGCTGTCCCCGGGCAGAACAGGGACGCGGGCCTGACCCAGAACGGGGCCGGAATCCAGAACCGGGGTGACCTCATGCACGGTGCAGCCCGCCTCGGCATCCCCTGCCACCAGCGCGCGGGCATGGGTGTGCAGACCCGGATAAAGGGGCAGCAGCGAGGGGTGGATGTTCAGCATCCGGCCCCGGAACCGGTCCACGAAGACGGGCGTCAGCACCCGCATGAAACCGGCCAGACAGAGAATGTCGGGGCGCGCCGCCAGCAGCGGCGTCAGAAGAGCCGCCTCGAACGCCGCCCGGTCACCGCCGAAGGCCCGGTGATCCACCGCCGCCGTCGGCACACCCAGCGCCGCCGCGCGGTCAAGCCCCGGTGCCGCCGGATCGTTCGAGGCGACAAGCACCGGAACCGCCGCGCGGTCCTCTGCCATGTCGCGCAAAAGCGCCAGCATGTTGGAGCCACCCCCGGAAATCAGGATGGCAACGCGCGTCACAGCAGCGCGCCGCGGAAGCTGACCCCCTGCCCCGGCCCGACATGGCCCAGCCGCACCACGGTTTCGCCAAGACCCGACAGCAGCGCCGTCAGCGCATCGGCCCGATCCCGCGCCACCACGGCGACCATGCCGATGCCGCAGTTGAAGGTCCTGAGCAGCTCGGCCTCGGCCAGTCCGGCCGTTTCCGCCAGCCAGCGGAAGACCGGCGGCAGCGCCCAGGCCCCCAGATCGATCTCTGCCCCCAGACCCGCAGGCAAGACGCGCGGCAGATTCTCGGTCAGTCCGCCGCCGGTGATATGGGCCAGCCCATGCACCCCCCCCGCCCGCACCGCCGCCAGCGCCGGCTTCACATAAAGCCGCGTCGGCACCAGAAGCGCCCGGCCCAGCGCACCTTCGCCAAAGGGCGCGGGCGCGTCCCAGCCCAGGCCCGAAAGCGCCACCACCTTGCGCACCAGGGAATAGCCGTTGGAATGCACCCCGTCCGAAGCCAGCCCCAGCAGCACATCGCCCGCCGTCACCCCGGCAGGCAGGTCTGCCCCGCGCTCCATCGCGCCCACGGCAAAACCGGCAAGGTCGAAATCGCCGTGGCGATACATGCCCGGCATTTCCGCCGTCTCGCCGCCCACCAGCGCACAGCCCGTGGCCGCGCAGGCAGCCGCGATTCCGGTGATGACGCGGGCGGCCTGATCGACATCCAGCTTGCCGGTTGCGAAGTAATCCAGAAAGAACAGCGGCTCTGCCCCCTGGCAGACGAGGTCGTTGACGCACATCGCCACCAGATCGACACCGATGGTATCCACCACCCCCGTGTCGATCGCGATGCGCAGCTTGGTGCCCACCCCGTCGGTTGCGGCCACCAGGATCGGGTCGGAAAATCCCGCCGCCTTCAGGTCGAACAGCGCGCCGAACCCGCCAAGGCCCGCCATGGTGCCGGGCCGCCCGGTGCGGCCTGCGGCGGGCCTGATCCGGTCAACCAGCGCGTTCCCCGCATCTATGTCCACGCCCGCATCGGCATAGGTCAGCCCGTCCTTCGGCGTGGTCATGGCCCCTGATCCTTCTTTGCGGCTGCCCGTCGGCGTCTCGCGCCGCAATAAACGATCCCCGCCTGCCGCGCAACGCGCCCCGCGCCTTGACCGGCACAGGCGCAATGCGCTACCACACAGAGGGTTGCGGGCCTGTAGCTCAATGGTCAGAGCAGGGCGCTCATAACGCCTTGGTTGGGGGTTCAAGTCCCTCCGGGCCTACCATTGCCACGCCGTCCGACGCCGCGTTAATCGTCATCCGGGACAGGTCACGGCACCCTGACGGCGGGCGTTGCTGCGGCGCGGGGCCTTTCTGCCGCGTCATGCCTGCGGTTCTGTCTTGCCCCGGTCGGCATTCTCCGCTTTGCTGGCGCTTCCCGCGGGGGACATTCCAATTGGCAGCCGAATCCGCAAGCTTTGACATTGTGCCCGTGGTGATCCTGCTGGGTGCCGCCGTTGTCGCCGTACCGCTGTTCAGGCGGCTGGGGCTTGGCTCGGTTCTGGGGTATCTGGCGGCAGGTCTTGTGATCGGCCCCTTTGGCCTTGGGCTGTTCAGCGATCCGGCGGCGATCCTGCATGTGGCCGAACTGGGCGTCGTGATGTTCTTGTTCATCATCGGCCTTGAAATGCAGCCTTCGCGCCTTTGGGCGATGCGGCGCGACATTTTCGGGCTGGGGCTGGCGCAGGTGCTGGCCTGCATGGCGCTTCTGTCCTGGGTGGGTGTGGCGCTTGGCTTTCCCTGGTCGCAATCGGTCATTGCCGGGGCGGGCTTTGTTCTGACCTCGACCGCCATCGTCATGCAGCTTCTGGAAGAACGGGGCGAGATCTCGACCCCCAAGGGCGGGCGCATCGTGTCGATCCTGCTGCTGGAAGACCTTGCCATCGTGCCGCTGCTGGCGCTTGCCGCCTTTCTGGCCCCGGGGGCAGAGGAGATGACACTGGCCACCCGCCTGACCGGCGTCGCCATTGGCCTGGGCTGCATCACGGCGCTGGTTCTGGCCGGACGCTATCTGCTGGATCCGCTGTTTCGCATCCTGGCCCGCGCCCATGCGCGCGAGGTGATGACGGCTGCCGCCCTTCTGGTCGTGCTGGGGGCGGCGCTTGCCCTGCAGATGGGTGGCCTGTCGGCGGCGATGGGGGCCTTTCTGGCGGGCGTCCTTCTGTCTGACTCCACCTTCCGCCATCAGCTTGAGATCGATGTCGAGCCGTTCCGGGGCATCCTGCTGGGGCTGTTCTTCCTTGCGGTGGGCATGTCGCTTGATCTTGCCGTCATCGCCGGAAACTGGCGGCTGGTGGCGACAAGCGTTGCCGCCTTCATGGTGCTGAAGGCCTGCGGCACCTTTGCCATCGCCCGCCTTTTCGGGGCGCCAGCGCGCGAGGCGCTGGAGCGGACCGTGCTGATGACGCAAGGCGGCGAATTCGCCTTTGTGCTGTACGGCACTGCCCTGTCGGTCGGCCTGATCGACGGCACCGCCAATGCGGTGCTGACCGCGATCATCATCGTCTCGATGGTGCTGACACCCCTGCTTGTGCTGCTGCATGACCGCATCATCCGCCCCGCGCCGGTGTCGGAAGACGGCACGGAACGGCCCGACGGGCTGGCGGGCAATGTCCTTGTCATCGGTTTCGGCCGCTTCAGCCAGATCGTCAGCCAGCCGATCCTGGCACGCGGCTATACGATTTCCACCATCGACAGCGACCCCGAGATGATCCGCGCGGCCGGCTCCTTCGGCTTCAAGGTCTATTGCGGCGACGGCACGCGGCTTGACATCCTGCATGCCGCCGGTGTGGCCCATGCCCGCGCCGTCATCGTGGGGATCAATGACAGGGCGGCAGCCACAAAGATCGTCAGCCTGATCAAGGCCGAATACCCGCTTGTCCCGGTTCTGGCCCGCGCCTTTGACCGCGCGCATATGATGGAGTTGTTGCGCGCCGGGGCGGATGACCCGATCCGGGAAACCTTCGAATCGGCGCTGGCACTGGGTGCCAGATCACTGGCAACGCTGGGAGAGCCGCCCGAGGTCATCGGGGACATCCTTGATCAGGTGCGGCGGCGCGACGCCGAACGCTTTGCCCGCCAGTTCAGCGAAGGCATCATGGCCGGGCGCGACCTGCTGCTGGCCAACAGCCCAAAGCCGGACAGGCCCTGAGTCATCCCCGGCGCGCGGGGCGTCAGTTTTCCAGGATCAGACTGACCCGGCGGTTCTGGCGGCCCTTCTTTTCGATCTTGCCGATGCTGACGCGGCCGATCTCGCCGGTGCGGGCCACATGGGTGCCGCCACAGGGCTGCAGGTCGACATCGCCGATCTTCACCAGCCGCACCCGGCCCTGTCCCACAGGCGGGGCCACTGACATCGTCTTGACCAGCCCCGGATTCGCCGCAAGCCCGGCATCGGTGATCCAGCTTTCGCTTACCGGAAGGTCCGCGTCGATCAGGGCGTTCAGCGCCGTGTTCAGCGCCCCGATATCGTCGGGCGGCTCGGGCATGTCGAAATCAAGCCGCCCCCGTTCGGCCCCGATCTGCCCGCCCGTGACCGGCAGCGGAATGACAACCGACAAAAGGTGCAGCGCGGTGTGCACCCGCATCAGCCGGTGGCGGCGGTCCCAGTCCAGCACCTGATGCACCGATGTGCCCACCGGCGGCAGGGGCACAGGTTCTGCCGGAACGACGGCAATCGCCCCGTCCCCGGCCTTTATGGCCGTGGCGATCGCCACCGATCCGCCGGCCCAGTCCAGCCGCCCGGAATCACCGGGCTGCCCGCCGCCCGTCGCATAAAAGACCGTCCGGTCCAGCAGAATGCCCCCTTCGGCCGTGAAGCCGGTTACGCGGGCCCCGGCCTCGGCCAGATAGGGGTCGGTGCGAAACAGCAGTTCAGTCATCGCGTTGATCCTTTGGGGGCCGGGGGCGGCATCAGCCCCCGTCCTCCCCGTCGCCGGCGGGTTTCATCTGCGCCTGCGCCGCCACGCTGAGCGACAGCCCGATCCCCTCTTCGTGGAAACGCTGCAGGATGCGGTGATTGATATCCGACCGCACCGAAAGCTGGAAGTTCACATCGCGCAGGATGATACGGATCTCGAACAGCAGCGCATCCGGCGTGAAGCCCATCAGAAGGACGGTCGGCGGCGGATTGAGCACCGCCAGCGGTTCGGCTTCGGCAATCTCCATAAGCACACGCTCGACCTTGCGGGCATCCGCCCCCAAGGCCACGGCGACCGGCACGATCAGCCGCCCGGTCAGATTGTAGCGCGTCCAGTTCGTGACCCGGCCCGCAACCAGATCGGTGTTCGGAACGATGACATCGGTCCGGTCAAAGGTCTGGATGCGGGTCGAGCGGACAGAGATCGTCTTGACCACACCCTGAACGCCGCCCACCTCGATCCAGTCACCTTCCGAGACCGGGCGCTCGATCAGCAGGATGATGCCCGAGACAAAGTTCGACACGATGTTCTGCAGGCCGAAACCGATACCCACCGACAGCGCCCCGGCGACGATGGCAAGCCCGGCAAGGTTGATGCCCGCCGCGTTGATCGCCGACAGCGCCGACAGGAAAATACCGATGTAGCCGACGCCTGCCACGACCGCATTGCGCCCGCCCTGATCCATCCTGGTCTTTGGCAGCACCGAAGACCCCAGCGCCCCCTGGAAAAGGCGCGTCATCATGTAGCCGATGGCAAAGATCACGGCAAAGGTCAGGAAACCGCGCGGGGAAATCTGCGTCTCGCCGATGGAAAAGCCCGCAAGGAACGACGTCCACAATTCGCTGAGGTCCGAAACCCGCGCGCCCCAGATCAGCGCGAACAGCGGCAGCGACGCAAAGCACAGCACAAGGCCGATCAGCGTGGGAGCCAGCGCATCGCCCGGCCGGTCGCCCCGCCGCACGATCAGCGCGTAAAGCCCGTCCACCACGTCAAGAAGCACAAAGAGCGCACCCAGAAGGCCCAGCGAAAACACGGCCGGATAGACCAGCGCATTGGCCGCCGCGGCATAGCCCAGTGCCGCAAGGATCGGGCCCGTTACGGCGATGATGACGGCTGCCTGCCCGAAGAGCCCGATCAGCCGGTCGCGGAAGGATGGCAGCGCCTCCGCCGTCCCCCTGGAACGGACATGGTCGCGCATGAGCCGGCCGATCCGCAAAAGGATGATCGAGAACAGGACCAGCGACGGAAAATTCAGAATGGCGCGGGCTTCGACGGGAATTCCCTTGTCCACCGACATCACCGTGAACAGGGTCTGAAACCCTGTCAGCGCGCCAAGCACCAGGGAATAGAACCGCCCCTCGGCGCGCTTTTCGGGCGAAAGGTGCAGCAGCATTCCTTCCGTTTCGACCTTGGGGAAAATCCGCTGACCCAGCCAGGCCCAGCCGAAGATCACGATGCCCAGCCCGGCCAGGCTGACCGCCAGATGTCCGCCAATCGGCCCCAGGACGCCGGTGAACTGGATCGGAACCCCGATCAGGATGAATCCGATGACCGGCAAGGCCACCTGCCCCAGGGAGGAGAAGATGCCCCAGACCGGATGCCAGTGCTTCGGGGTCAGGTTGTTCAGCGCGTTGCCAAATCTTTCCCCCAGCGACCAGCCGCGCCAGATCAGCCCCAGACCGATGATGAACAGGATCACCACCAGCGGAAGATAGGCCCTGAAATCGGCGCGCACCTCGGGCTTGTCCCACCTCGTTTGCACCTCGTTCCAGATTTCGGCCGAGATGTCGCGCAGCGCCTTGACCGCGATACCCCAGTTGGCGGGGTTGATCGGCATGGGCGTGACCTTCAGCAGCTCGTCCGCCTGGCGTTCGCGCAATTGCCGGTCGATTTCCTTGATCAGCCCGTCCGCCCGGCGAAAGGCCTCGTCCGCGGCGATGACAGGCGTTTGAAGCTGGGCAAGCTGATCGTTCAGCTCGGTCCGGCGCAGGGCGATTGCCTCTGTCTCCAGCTTGCCGTCGGCGGGCGGCGGACCCAGCGCGTCGATCTGGGCGCGCAGCGTGGCAATCCGCGCGGCATTCACGTTCTGCGCGGCCTGAAACGTCGCGCGCCATTCCACCAGATAGCCGCGCATGGTCGTCAGCGCATCGTCAGGTGTCTGGCGGTCCTGCGTCTGGCGTTCGGCTTTCTTGGCCGTCCGTTCCCAGGCAACATAATCCGGTGGCCCCTGATCCTCTTCGGATGCGGCGGGGGCGGCCGTCTGGGCCCAGAGGGCGGGCGTTCCGCCGCCCGGCCCAAGCAGAACGGCGCAGACAACCGCCAGCGCGCGGATCACGGCAAGGGGCCTGATCATGACTCCTCGAACACCGCCGGGATCGTGCGCGGGGGCGCATCAAGCCATTCCGGCGCGGGCAGCCCCTTTTCCTTCAGGAAGGCCGGATTGTAGAGCTTGGTCTGATAGCGGCTGCCATAATCGCACAGGATGGTGACGATGGTATTGCCCGGCCCCATGTCGCGGGCCATGCGGATCGCCCCGGCGATGTTGATGCCGGTTGACCCGCCCATGCACAGACCTTCTTCCTGCAACAGGTCAAAGACGATGGGCAGGGCTTCAGAATCCGGGATGCGATAGCTGTAATCGGGGCGGAACCCTTCCAGATTGGCGGTGATCCGGCCCTGACCGATGCCCTCGGTGATGGAGGAGCCGGGCGATTCAAGCTTTCCCGTGGTGAAAAAGCTGTGCAATGCCGCCCCTTCGGGATCGGCCAGCCCGATCCGCACCCCCTTGGGTTGCAGCGCCTCGGCCACCCCGGCCAGGGTCCCGCCCGATCCCACCGCGCAGATGAACCCGTTCACCGTGCCGTCGGTCTGGTCCCAGATTTCCGGCCCGGTGGTTTCCACATGCGCCCGGCGGTTGGCCAGATTGTCGAACTGGTTGGCCCAGATCGCGCCGTTCGGCTCGGTTTCGGCCAGTGTGGCGGCAAGACGGCCCGAATAGCGCACGTAATTGTTCGGGTTGCGGTAGGGCACTGCCGGAACCTGCACCAGTTCGGCCCCGGCCAGCCGCAGCATGTCCTTCTTTTCCTGGCTTTGCGTCTCGGGGATGACGATGACGGTCCTGAACCCCATCGAGGCCCCGACCAGCGCCAGCCCGATGCCGGTATTGCCCGCCGTCCCTTCGACAATCGTGCCGCCGGGCCGCAGCGTTCCGCGCGCGACCGCATCCTTGATGATGTAAAGCGCCGCCCGGTCCTTGACCGACTGGCCGGGGTTCAGGAATTCCGCCTTGCCCAGAATTTCGCAGCCCGTCGCGGCACTTGCCTTGCGCAGGCGGATGAGGGGTGTCTTGCCGATGGCATCCGCCAGATCGCTGTAAATCCGCATGGGCGCAGTCCTTTTTGCTTGCACTCCGGTTTAGGCAACTCGGGCGCGGAACTCAAGCCGGGGGCAGTGCCGCAGCCGCCCGGACCGGGGAGGTCGGCGCAGGTCTGCCGTGCGGGCTGCGGTTTGCACAGCGCCTTGACCCAATGACGCAAAGCATCCCGGTGCGCGCGCCCGAACGATGCCCCGGCCCGCAAGCACAGGGCCCGCGCAGCTCTGTCCGGGGGCCCTGCGGCCGGGGACCTTAGGGCGGCATCCGTCAGATCACCTTGCCCAGCCGCCCCGCCAGATCGGTAAAGAACTGCCACGCAACCCGGCCTGACCGGGCACCGCGCGTCGCCTGCCATTCAATGGCTTCGGCGCGCAGGCGGTCGGCATCGATGACCAGACCGCTTGCGTCGCAATAGCCCCGGATCATGTCCAGATACTGGTCCTGCGAACAGGGATGAAAGCCCAGCCACAGCCCGAACCTGTCCGACAGCGACACCTTTTCCTCTACCGCCTCTGACGGGTTGATCGCGGAAGAGCGTTCGTTTTCGATCATCTCGCGCGGCATCAGATGCCTGCGGTTCGAGGTGGCATAGAACACCACATTGTCCGGCCGCCCTTCGATCCCGCCATCAAGAACGGCCTTCAGCGCCTTGTACTGCTGATCATCATGGCTGAACGACAGGTCATCACAGAACAGAACAAAGCGGTCCGGCGCGCCGCGCAGAAGGGTCAGAAGGCGGCCCACGGACGGCAGATCCTCGCGGCTGATCTCAACGATCTTCAGCGTGCGGCCCCGGCGGATCACTTCGGCATGGACCGCCTTGACAAGGCTCGATTTTCCCATGCCGCGCGCGCCCCACAACAGCGCATTGTTGGCCGGAAGACCTTCGGCAAACTGCAGCGTATTGGCCAGCAGGATGTCGCGCACCCGGTCCACCCCCACGAGCAGGGCCAGCGCCACCCGCGACACCTGGCGCACCGCAACCAGCCGGTCCGGCCCCGTATGCCAGACAAAGGCATCGGCCTGCGTGAAATCCGGCGCAGGGGACGCTGGCGGACTGAGCCGCTCCAGCGCCTCGGCAATGCGGATCAGGGCGGCGTCAGAGGGCGGCAGGCTCATGCGCCGCCCTTTTCCGCCTCATCCTCGTCGGGGTCGACCCACAGGCCCTGCGCCCGCAGATCCGCCTCGCGCCGCTTTTCGATGCGGCGGATCAGAAAGATCGACACCTCGTAAAGCGGATAGATCGCAAAGAACAGGATCAGTTGCGACATCATGTCAGGCGGTGTGACGACTGCCGCAAGAATAAGGATCAGCACAATGGCGTAGCGGCGCATTCCGGCCAGGCCCTGCGCCGAAATCAGCCCGGCCTTGCCCATCAGCGTCAGAAGCACCGGCAACTGGAAGCACAGGCCGAAGGCCAGAATGAAATTCGTCGTCAGTGACAGGTATTGTTCCATCGACCCCTGGAACATGATGCCGGCCATTCCGGGTTCCGCTGTCACCAGGTCCGCCCCCGCACCGGGATCGGTCACCATCATCTGCTGGAAGCCCAGGAAGAAATTGAACGCGATCGGCAGCACGACATAAAAGGCAAAGGCCGCGCCGACGGCGAACATCACCGGGGACGACAGAAGAAACGGCAGGAAAGCGCCCTTTTCCGACTTGTAAAGACCCGGGGCCACAAACCGCCACAACTGCCAGGCGATCACCGGAAAGGCCAGGACAAAGCCGCCCATGACCGAAATGCGGAAGGCCACGAAGAACCCTTCCTGCAGCTTGATCAGCACCAGCTGGCATTCCTGCCCCCGCCCTTCCAGCGCAGCGCAGATCGGGTTCGTCAGAAAGTTGAAGATCGGGCTCCACACCGAAAAAGCAATCAGGATGCCAACCACAAAGGCACCCAGAGAGATCAGGATCCGGTCACGAAGTTCCTTCAGATGCTCCATCAGCGGGGCAGAGCTGTCATCGATCTCGTCGGTGCTCATGCCGTGGTCTTTCCGGAAGCCGGTTTCTTCGCCTTGCGGGCGGGCGTGGCGGCGTCAGGCGGCCCGGCGACCGCCTTCGGGGCTGCTGGCGGTGCTGCGGGTTTATCCGCCTTCGGCATGCGCGGCTTGCGGGCTGCGGGTGCCGCCGCTGCGTCGCCGCCCGTCTGCGGACCCGCCTTAAGGGCTTTGGCACCTGCAGCACGCTTTGCCGCCTGGGCGTCAGCCAGCGCCTGCGTTGCCGGTCCCATCGGTGCCGCAGGCTTCACCTCTGCCGCCACGGGTGCGGGTGCCGCCGCAGCAGGGGCGGGCTGTGCCGGGGCAGACGCCGCAGGGGCGGCCGGTGCCGCCTTTGGCACCGGTTTCATCGGGTCCCATTTTTCGAACTTGCTGGCGGCGTTCTTGACCGCGTCCAGACCCGTGTTGCGGGCCGAGGTGATGGTCTTGAGGTCTTTCGCCACATCCTTGACGCCGGCCTCGTCGGCGGCTGCTTCCATCGCCCGCTGGAAATCACGCGCCATAGACCGCGCCTTTGCGGTAAAGCGGCCCATGGTGCGGAACATGTCGGGCAGGTCCCTGGGCCCGATCACGATCAGGGCCACAACCCCGATAACCACAAGTTCTGTCCAGCCGATATCAAACATCGCTGATTCGCCCCGTCAGGGCCCGGCCTGTCAGACCTTGTCCTTTTCGGCAGGCGGCGTCACGTCGCGCGCGGCCTCGCTTTCCGCCGCGCCGTCGTTCACACCCTTCTTGAAGGCGGTAATCCCCTTGCCGACTTCGCCCATCAGAGAGCTGACCTTGCCGCGCCCGAACAGCACAAGCACGACCACCGCGATCAGAAGCAGGCCGGGAAGGCCGATATTGTTAAGCATATCACATACTCCACTGGCGCAGAAGCGCGCCCTGCCGGTTCTGAAGGGACACTAGCCCTGTTGCCCCGCCCTTTCAAAGCACGAATGCGCGTCACAGGCCATGTTTGGTCTGCAAACAGCGCGGGGACCTGCACATAGCTGACAGCTACATGTCAGTTGCCCTGTGCGATCAGGGGCCATCGCAACCGACAAAGGAAAGACGACCACAATGCACCGCACCAAAGCAGTCACCCTGACGGCCCTGGCCCTGACCATGCTGTTCGCCCCGCCCGATGCACGCGCGGGCGGCACGGCGGAACCGCAGCCCATTGCCGAAATCGTCACCTTCCGCCTGATGCCGGGCACCAAAGAGGCGGCATTCCTGTCTGCGGCAAAGGCCACCGCAGCCCCGGTTGCCGCCCAGCCGGGCTTTCTGCGCCGCAGCCTGAGCCGGGATGAAACCGGTCTTTGGACGGATTACGTCGAATGGGCCGATCTGGCATCGGCGACAGCGGCCGCACAGGCCGTGATGCAACTGCCCGAATTCGCCCCCTTTGCCGCCGCCATCGATCCTGCAAGCATGGTCATGCGTCACGCGCCCGTCCTGTGGCAGATGGGCGATTGACCCTGGCTGCGGCGCACCGCAGGGTGCTGCCATGCGCCGCACCGACCGCCTGTTCGACCTGATCCAGATCCTGCGCGACGGCAAACTGCACCGCGCCTCGGACATGGCTGCGGCACTCGGGGTGTCGACCCGCACGATCTGGCGCGACATGGCCACGCTGATCGCGTCCGGCCTGCCGGTGGAAGGGGAACGCGGCGTCGGCTATATGCTGTCGGCGCCGATCACCCTGCCCCCGGTCGCCCTGACCCGGGACGAGATGGAGGCGCTGCGTCTCGGCGTACAGCTGGTCGCCTCGGCCGCCGATCCGTCTCTGGCCCGCGCCGCCGTCAGCCTGCGGGCCAAGATCGCGGCGGTCACACCCGATGCATCGCGCGATTCGGGAAGCGACACCTTTGTCTTTGCCAGCGCCGAAGCCGCGAAAGCCGCGCCGCGCCTGTCGCTGATCCGCCGCGCGATCCGCGGGCATGAACGGCTGTGGCTGCGCTACACCTCGCTGTCCGGCAACACGGGCGAACGGGTGGTCAGGCCTTTGCAACTGGAATTCTGGGGCCGCGCCTGGACGCTGACAGCCTGGTGCGAAAAGCGGTCTGATTTCAGGGTGTTCCGCGTTGATCTTATCGAAGGACTTGAACTTCGCGGCCCCTTCCGCCCAGAGCCGGGCACCACGGTCGAGGATTACATCGCGCGGCTGGCCGAAGACCCCTGAAGGCGGGGCGATGCCGGAAAGACAAAGCAGCGGTCGCGCCGGATCATCAGCCAAAGATCCGTGTCAGGGCGCGGCAGGAACACCCCGGGCACCGATGCGGTCAGCTTCAGCCCGTCGAACTCCATCCGGAAATCGACCAGGCTTTCGCGCCCCATGAACCGCGACCGGATGACCCGGCCCCGGGCGGCCGTTCCATCCTGCGGCGTCGGATTGGGGCCGCGGCCGCCCCTGTCGAAGTCGATCTTCAGATGCTGCGGGCGGATCACGATCTCGACCTCGGCCCCGTCGGCATGGCCGGGTGTCAGGAAGGCCCCAAAGGGCGTTTCCGACAGCGCCCCCCGCGACACCGCCCGGATCACGTTGATATCGCTGAAAAACGCCGCCGCCGCCTTGTCCACCGGCGCGTTGTAGACATTGTAAGGCGCGCCGCGTTGCACGATGCGCCCGCCACGCATCAGCGCAATCTCGTCGGCCATGCGCATGGCTTCGTCCGGCTCATGCGTTACCAGCAGCACCGCCGTCCCCTCTTCCTTCAGCAGGTCCAGCGTGGTGTCGCGGATGCCGTCGCGCAGCCGGTTATCCAGCCCCGAAAAAGGCTCGTCCATCAGCATGATGCGCGGGCGCGGGGCAAGGGCGCGGGCAAGGGCCACGCGCTGCTGCTCTCCACCGGAAAGCTGGTGCGGATGCTTCTGTCCAAAACCGGAAAGCTCCACCTTTTCCAGCAGTTCAGCAATTCGGCGCGATTTCTCTGCCCTGTCGGTGCGCAGCCCGAAGCCGACATTCTGCGCCACCGTCAGGTGCGGAAAAAGGGCGAAATCCTGGAACATCAGCCCCACGGACCGCGCCTCGGGGGGGATATGGATCCCCTGCCCTTCGACTGTCCGGCCATCGATCCGCACCTCGCCCCGGTCGGCGCGATCAACCCCGGCAATGATCCGCAGCGTCGTCGATTTCCCGCAGCCCGATGGGCCAAGAAGGCAGGTCACCTGCCCCGGTGCCACCGCCAGCGACACATCATCCACCACCGGCCGCCCGCCGAAACTGCGGCCAAGATGCGAAACATCAAGGCGAGGGGGCGGGGCGGGGGGCATGCAAACTCAACTGAATTGGTCAGGTATTCCTTACCAGCGCCGCAGAGGCACCACAAGCCGCCCGCCCGCAGCCATGCGCTGCCGGGCGATCAGTTGCCCGGCGGCGGGCGGTCCGGCTGAGATGGCGCGAAATAGGCGATGATGGCCCGTTTGACATGACCCATCACGGCGTCAGACCAGATCAGCGTGCGACCGTGCCGGTCGGTAAGGCGACCGTTGTCGGGCAAAGCCAGCAGGAACTGGGGCTTTACCGTGATCCCGCACAAGGTCACAACAACCAGCCTGCGCCGCCGCGCCCTGACCCAGGGCAGCGCCGCCCAGACATAGCCCAGCACCGCGATCCGCGACATGTACTCGGTGGGCAGCTTTACCGCAAAAGATGTCGGCACCGCCGCCACCACCTTCTGCGCAACCCAGCTGATGAACCGTTCATCCGCGCACATTGGTGGAAAGCCAAGCGTCGGATACTGCCGCTTCAGGTCCAGAAAGCGCGCGGCGATGTAGCCGCAATCGGCCGGGTGGTAGATCACGACCGAGGAATTGCCCCGCGCATAGCGATTGCCCGCGCTCAGTCGGCTGGCCAGCCGCCCCAGCGGGCCAAAGGGCAGGACGGCACTTTGCAGCATCATCAATCCGCCGGGTTTGAGAAAGCCTGTCGCCGCACCGACATCGCCCAGGATGACAGTGTCCAGATCCAGATAGACTGCGGGCAGATCATCCGGCACGACGCCGGGGTCGAACAGGCACAGCTTGGCCTGACAGCCGGTGCCCAGCATCTCGGGCCCAAGCCAGACCTCCGGGATCGGACGCGCGATGATGCGGGCGTCAAGGCCCGGACGGTCCCGGTCGGTCAAAAGCACGAACCGGGGCGGCTTGCGGGCATGGGCGGCCACGGCACAGACAAGGCGGTTGACAGTGTCGACCCCGTATTTGTCGCCCCACAGGATCATCACGCATTGCCAGTCCGGCATTGCCCGCCCGGCGGGATCAAAGGGTGGCATTCGTCGCCCCGCCATCCAGAAGGATGTTTTGCCCGACGATAAACCCGGCATGGCTTGAACACAGGAAAGCGCAGGTCGCACCAAACTCTGCCGCGGTTCCGTAGCGTCCGGCGGGAATGGTGGCGCTGCGTTCGGCAATCGCGTCTTCCATGGTGATGCCGCGCGCCTTGACGACGGCCCCGTCCAGCGCAACGGCCCGGTCGGTGGCATGGATGCCGGGCAGAAGATTGTTGATGGTGACACCCTTGCCCGCCACCTGCCGCGCCGTGCCCGCGACAAAGCCGGTCAGTCCGGCCCGTGCCGTGTTCGACAGCCCCAGCACCGGCACCGGTGCCTTGACCGACACGCTGGTGATGTTGACCACCCTGCCCCAGCCCTTTGCCATCATCCCCGGCAGGACCGCCTGCATCAGCGCGATGGGCGTCAGCATGTTGGCATCAATCGCCCTGAGGAAATCCTCGCGCGACCAGTCGGACCAAAGGCCGGGCGGCGGGCCGCCCGCGTTCGTCACCAGAATGTCGAAAGGCCCCTGGGCCAGCACCGCCGCACGGCCCGCCCCGGTGGTAATGTCGCAGGGGACGGTGACCACGCCCACCTGATGCACCGCGCGGATCTCCGCCGCCGCAGCCTCCAGCGCCGCAGCCCCGCGGGCGTTCATCACCAGATCGACACCGGCTTCCGCCAAAGCCGCAGCGCAGCCGCGCCCCAGCCCTTTGGAAGACGCACAGACCAGCGCCCGCTTTCCCCTGATCCCCAGATCCATGGCCTGACCCCTTGAATTGCGGGATCAGGTTAATCGCTGATCAGGAAAGACGCCAGAACCCTGCCTGCATGTCAGGCCGAAGAGACGAGGTTATCCGCATGACCTTGCCGTCCTGCCCTGGGCAGGTCCCGGCGTCGCGGCCCCGGGGGCACCTGTGGCTGCCTTGCCGTGGTGCCCATCCCCAGGAGCACAGCCAGGCAGTCGTCACCGTGGTGGAACGGCCTCCGGCCGTCAGCCCGTGCATGTCGCGCCGGCTGCCCCTATCCATCGCCCCGACCGGCACGGCACCGGGGGCGGCAAAGGCGGCCGGGACTGTCGCGGGTGCGCATCCTGCGGCGGCTGTGACAGGTTTGGTGCAGACTTCACTCGATGACGCCGGATCCTTCTGCAGGTTCCATGCAAGGGCGCTGAAAGGTGCCGGTCGCCAGAGCGGACCGCAGGAAACTCTGCCGCGCGCGAGTCCGCGCGCGAGACCCGCTCCGCGCGCGCGACCCGCGCGGTCAGGCCAGGGCCGTCGCCCCGGACCTGCGCCGCACGGGCCGCAGGCCCGCCCCGACCATGCCGGGCGCTGGCCTTTCCTCGCGCGCGGGGGGCGACGGCCCCTGTGGCACCACTCCGGGCGGGCGGGGGAAACGCGGCTTGCGTTTCCTGGTCCCGCACGGATGGGCGAAGGCACCCTCACCGCTTCAATGGCAGGGGCCATCGCCCCTGCCACAGTGCCACGCTGGCATCAGGACCGGCCGGGGGCCCAAAGCCCCCGGCCAGCGCCCGCCCCGCCCACGGCGGGCGCTTCCCGCCCGCCGGGTCGGGCGCTGGCCTCTGTCCTTCCCGGACCTACCGGTCTACAGGGCAGCGTTGCGCGCGGGCGGGGAAACGCGATGGGTTTCTGTTCCCGCCCGAACAGGCGTTCTCGCGAATGCCCGGTCTCTCTGGCAGGGGCAGA
>JADCDI010000090.1 GCA_020251025.1 Rhodobacter sp.
GGGCGGTGGGGGGGGGTGACCCTGACAAGAGTTTTTTCGAGACAGCGGAATACAAGCGCAACGCGGGCCTCGGGCAGATCAATACATCAACCCGGTATGTGGCGGGCGGGCGGGGTCAGAATGTGAAGGTTGCTGTTCTGGATGGCGGCATCGACCTGAACAACAGCGAATTTGCCGGGAAGATTGATCTGGCGAACAGCAAGAGCTATTTTTCCGACCCGTCGGTGCAGGACAACGACGGGCATGGCACCCATGTTGCCGGAATCGTGGCGGCGGCCAGGGATGGTGTCGCCACCCATGGCGTAGCCTTCGACTCACAGCTTGTGATCTTCAACGGCATACCGGGCAAGTTCGACGCGGGGGGGCCAAGCAAAGACTTCTATGCAGATTCGCTCAGGCGGGCCGCAGATGCCGGTGCGCGTGTCATGAATCACAGTTGGACTTTGGGTAGTCTCGTTCGTGATGTTTCGATTTCAGACTTCGCTGATCGGGAGGAGCTTGAAGCTGGTCTCGAATTTCGTTTCGGCCCGGAAATCTTTGCGGCGTTTGAAAAGGCGAAGGCTGCAAATCTGCTGTCCGTCTTTGCCGCAGGGAACAAGAAGCAACCAGATGCATCCTTTCTTGGTGCAATTCCCGTCCTGATGCCGGAATATACCGGCTATTTCCTGAGCGTAATTGCCGTGAACGATGCCAACCTGCCGGCCGACTTTACGAGCTATTGCGGTATCGCCAAGGATCATTGCCTTGCCGCCCCAGGGGTCAACATCGAAGCGACGAGGCTGGGAGGATCCGGCAGTAACAATGTTACTTCCCTGAGCGGCACATCGATGGCGGCGCCCCATGTGACCGGGGCGGCTGCGCTTCTTCTCAGCCAGTGGCCTGAACTGGATTCGCCGACGATTGCAAATCTTCTGCTGGATACCGCAACGGACCTTGGTGCGCCGGGGGTGGACAATATCTATGGCCACGGGCTGCTCAACGTGGCCAATGCGGTGAAACCTGCGGGCGCGCTGATGGTTTATGACGGCACCAGCGTGACCGGGCCGGCAACGCCGCTGGCCGAAACCGCAATCGTCACCAGCGGCGCGATGGAAGGGGCGCTGACGGCAGCCCTGTCTTCGCAGGAGATGATCGTGGGCGACCGGTACAATCGCGGCTACGCGATGGCGATGGACAGCCTGCTGGTTTCCGGCACGCAGGGCCCAAGCGCCAGTATGATCGTTGAAACCCTGAATGCGGCCACCGGCCTGAGGACGGCCGGTTTCGGGACCGGCGGCCGGGCTTTCGGCGTGGTCCGGGATGATTTCCGGACCTGGTACGGCGATGCCAGGGCCGTTGCCACAACAGCCGGGATCCTGGATCATTCCACGCTGCTGGAAGACGGCACGACCGGCCAGTTCGGCGTCTCTCTGGGATCGGGCTGGGATGCCCGGATGACGGCGACCTTCTCTGACGAGGGGGCGGGCAGGGGGGATGCCTTTTCGGTCGGGCTTTACGGCAGCGGCCTGATCCGGGCGTCGTTCGGTGTCGGGCAGATGACGGAACGGGATCAGGTTCTGGGAACGGCATTTCAGGGTGCATCCGGGCGCGATGGACGCGCCCTGACCAACTTTGTCACCCTGGGGGCGGGGGCAACGCTGGGCGGGTCGCTGGATATCGACCTGCAGGCGGTTTTCGGGCAGACGGATTTTTCGCAGGGCGGCCTTGTTGCAGGCGGGCGGAACATGGCCTCGTCCGGGGGGCGATTGTCGATCTCTCAGCCCGTGCCGGGGCTGAGCGGCGGGCGGATCGGCTTCAACGTGTCGATGCCTATTGTCGTGACGGAAGGTACCCTGACAGTTGACGTGCCGGTGCAGCGTGCTGCCGCCGTCAACGGGGTTGCAAGTGCTGCCGTTCTGCGGACGCGCGAGGATATCGCGTTTCAGAACGATGTGCAGCCGGTGGATGTCGGCATGTCCTTTACCTTGCCGATTGACGGTTCCCGTGACTTCGGCCTGCAGATGGACGGCGGCTACAGGATTGTCAGCGGGGCCGAGTCTCAGCCCTATGTCGGCATCGCCTTTACGCGGCGGTTCTGAAACGGGGACCCGCAGGGGATCAGGGGGGATATCCCCCTGGCCCCGGGCAATGCGTTCCCGGACGACTGGCGGATCGAAGCTGCACCTATCCATAAGGATAAGCTGCTGCTGATTTTGAGTATTTTTGCTAGGTATTCGGAAGGCCGCAACTGCCGGATATTTGTGCGGTAAGGGCCTTGCGTGACATCCCGCCGGGGCGCAGCGCGGCTTTTGAACAACTGTCGTTTGGTCTTGGGTGATCCCTGCGGCTTGAACAAAATTGGGGCCACGGTGCCTTGCAATAACCGCTGCTGCCTGCGGGCACAAAAGCAAGGGCTGCCAAACCGGCGAAGACTGACGCGGCCTCTGGCTGGCAGTGGCGGTCTTGGTCGCCGCGGTTCTGATCCCGGGCCGGGGTCGACTGCGCAAAGAATGGTAACTTGGGTGTCAGGGATATCGCCATGAACGAACTGGCAGCACGGAACGGGTACCGCATGGACGGCGAGTTTGCCTGCGCAGCCGTTGGCTTTGC
The DNA here is from genome assembly GCA_020251025.1 of Rhodobacter sp. Lineage (GTDB taxonomy): Bacteria > Pseudomonadota > Alphaproteobacteria > Rhodobacterales > Rhodobacteraceae > Aliitabrizicola. Next base: position 2,590 of record JADCDI010000090.1, read on the forward strand.
CACCGAACCTGTGCAGCGTGCGCATCTCATCTCCCGGGCACCGGCCTCCCGCCTGGGCCTGTTTGAAGGGGCATCTTTTGGCACCGTGATGGTCGAACAGACGGCAGATCTGGTGTCGGCGGTGCGTGTGCTTGCCTCGCGGCGCAGTGGTTGCAGCCTTGTCCTCGTCAACTTTGATGATTTTTCCGGGGATTCGATTGTCATCGATCTTCTGCGTCGGCTTCGGGTGCGCCTGCCGAATCTGCCGGTGATTCTTTTGTCCCGGTACTTTCGTGCCGACGACCTCAGCCAGGAAAGGCTGGCAATCGCCGACGTAAGCCTTGTTGCGCCGGTCACTGACTTTGCCCGGATCGGAGCGGCGCTGGACGCTGCTTTGGCGAACAATGTGGCGTGGCGCAAACGCCGCCGCAGTCTGATGGCGGAGAAAGCAAGGCGGATGCATTGAGTCGCCGGGAACGTTTTCTTTAATTTTATCAGTGAGTTAGGAATATCTTGCGGCCGTGTCGCTTGCGCTGCGGGTCAAGAGTGCCGTCGTTGCAAGGTGTGACAAAGGCAGAAAAAGGGCAGACATCGGGCGCAGCGAAAGCTCCGTCCCGGCAGAGCATGCGCTCGTAGAACTTTTCCTGCAGATGGCATGACCCTATCCTAATTGATAGTTGGCCCTAACCTAAAGTTGACATCGGCGACGCAGTGTTCGATTATCGCTGCATGAGGCGCTGACGGGTCTGCACGCCGCCTGCTTGTGACTGGCATCAAGCCTTCACTTTGAGGTGTGGCTGTTTCGCCCGTATGGCCTGCATGCTGTTTGGGGTTGCCGCTGTGAGAAGTGATTTCGTTCGGTCTGAGGGGCCTGTGCCGCTGATCCGCTTTACGGTACGAAGGGAAGGTGCGTTCCGGCGTTTCCTTGCGACGGATGCTTGCAAGCGGGTATGCCCATGTTTGCGGTGCATGAAATGACCCTGTACGGACGATCACCCGCCACGCTTCCAGCCGCAGATGCGCCCAAGGAAATTGGCGTTGTCGCATCCACACCGCTTGTCGAAACGCTTTATGTGCAATTGCTGAACCAGTCTGATCTGTCTGGGGCGGTCGCACTGGGCCTGTCCGGACCAATCGGATCTGCGGACCGCATGGGATGCATTCTCATGGTACTGGACAGCAGTTCCATGCGGGATGACATCATCGCCCGCGCGGCAGAGCTGAAGGCAAGAAGCCTGGCGCGGATCATCTGCATCTACGAAGGCGATCTGTCAGATGTGATCCGCTGGGCGCAGAATCTGGATGTCTTTGTCTTTCTGAAGGCTTCGGCCCCTTTCAGCGTCATTGCATCGGCGGTGATCCTTGCCAGGTACGTGAATGACTATTCTGCAAGTGTCCCGGCAAAGGTGCAGGCGATGTCAGAGGCTGATGGCGCTTTGACAGAGACCGGCCATGCTGCATTGACCGCCCGACAGCTTGATGTTCTGCGCTTGCTTGCGAAGGGGTATTCAAACAAGGCAATGGCGCATTCGCTTCTGCTTTCTGAACCCACTGTAAAGCTTCATCTGGCATCGTTGCGAAAGATATTCAACGCCACCAACCGTACGGAAGTTCTGGTAAAGGCTTTGAAACTGGGCGTGTTTCCTCTTTGAGGCTTTTGCAAAGGCAAAAGCGCCGGTTTCAGAAACTTTCCTCGATGCGTCCAAGGCTGCGCAGGTTGGCCTGATAGGCAAGGTCCTCCTTCAGCAGCCTGAATCGGCCCTCGCTGATCTTTGTCCGCATGGAGTCTGCATTTCGACCGCGGAACGACAGGTATTGAACATCCACAATTCCGCCACGAAGGCTTTGCCAGACGACGCCGATGATGCTTGCCGCAATCCTGTCATTGACGGACCGGGGATCGCCGGCACCTGTGGCGAACTTTGACAGCGCCATCAATGCCTCTACAGGGGCAGAGGCGTGAATCGTGGTGATAACCATAGGCCCGCCCAGAGCAATCTGCAGCAACTCTCCGGCTGAACTCTGGTCGCGAACCTCGCCGAGGTAGAGGTATCGATAGGCCCAACGCCGCGATGCCTTGATTGCATCGCCGAAAGCCGCATCGCGTACAGAGATCTGATAGATCTGGCCGTTTTCGTAATAGCCTTCCAAGGCTTTTTCAGGCGGGTCTTCCAAAGTCACGCCAACGCCACCGTGCAGGGTGATCCAGTCCTTGAAACAGGCGGCTGAGGTTGTGGACTTACCGGACCCGAAGGATCCCGAGACCAGAAGCAGCCCGGATGAGGCACCGATGCGGCGAAGTTCCTCCCGCGCCCAGGCCGGATAGCCCAATTGGTCCAGCGATACGCGCCCCGCGTCCACGCGGCGAAGACACCAGTTCCGCCGGGTCTGTGCCAGCGTGGATGCCCGGGGGATTTGAACTGCGGACTCTGGCGCAGCGATTTGCGAACAGCGGTAGACAAGATTGTCATAGACAAGGTTGAATTCAGGAGCGAAGCGTTCTGCGCTCCACTTCTGTTCGGTCGCTTTCAGAAGGTTCCGGGCGTCTGACACATAGATTTCCGGAAGAACCGATGGTCCGCGTGACTTTGACGGCCGGATACCTTCGCCCGACAGGTTCAACACCAGAATCGGGTCAGCGTCATCGGACGACAGGAAGATGTCCGAGAAGAGAATTGAAGAAAGCGGGTGTCCGACAAGTGTATCCAAGGTTCTATTCCCGTATCCGCCTGCAAGCCTGATGGATGATGCGCCCGATCCGCCTATCGGACAATGAATGCGTCTTTGAAGCCAAGCCGGGTCACACGGGCCAAGGCCTCTTTCATGTCCGCCGGATCGAAGGGGCCGGCCAGGACCATGTGATAGGATGACCCATTCATGAAGGTCTTGCGCAGCTCGCCAGTCATGCCGCCCGACACCAGCATCTCCTTGGCGATCTGGGCATTTTCGACCGATTTGAAGGTTGCAACCTGCACGTAATCCCCGTCATCCTGACCGCTTGATTTCAAGGGATCGTCAGAGACGGATTTGGTTGACGGTGTCTGCGCCACTTCAGCGGGTCCGCTTGAGGCAGGTCCGGCAACCGGTATGCCGGGCTTTTCGCCGTCCAAGGCGGCAAGGCCGGTTGCCAGCGGTTCTTCTGTGGCAGGCACTGCACTGCCAACTGTGCCGGATTCTGCCATGGCCACTTTATCCGACGACGCCATGGCCACGGCAGGGTCGAACGGAAGGTCGCTGCGCGGATCGGATGGAACTGGTGCCTCTGCCGTGATTATGGCATCGGGATCGCTTGGGATGATATCACCGCCGGAAAGGATAACCTTGGCGCCCCCCCCCTCCATACGGATTTCCGAGACCAGGCCCAGATTCCCCAACACCGTCCCGGGAGAGACGCGAACGGCACTGAGGGGGTCGTCGACGTTGCGGATCACGGCCTCATCTGCAGAGGCCTCGAAGACGTACCAACCCGCAAGCAGCTCATTCTGTACAGGCACTTCCGGGATGTCAGACCCTGCCTGTTCCGGATCCAGGTCCCCGGCAGTCCAATCGCCGACCCACGGCGCTTCCACGGCCAGGGCATCCGCCTGATCCCCGGAGGCGCCGGCAGCCTTCGGATCCTGCTGCGACAGCAGCAGGAATGTCAGCGCGTCGATCTGCTCCGGCGTCATCTGCGCCAGAATCCGCAGCATTTCCGTGGTCACCACAGGCGCATCCGCCTCTGCGCCGGCCATGCCAACAGCCGTCCCGGCTGCGGTCCCTTCAAGCCGTTCAACAAGTACCGGATCAAAGCTGCTTTGCACCACATTCAGCCGGTCATTGGCCCCCGGCAAGCCTGCCGCAGCAGGCTCAAGAAGATCGCCCACCTCCGGTGCGGTTCCTGCCGGTACGCCCGCACCGGGGTAAGACTGCACAGGCGGGGTAAAGGCAAGAAAATAGGGCAAGGCCAAAGCCATACTGCCTGCAACAAGGACAATGCGAAACGCCGTTCGACCGAAGATCGGCCGCTTGCCTGCCCTGCCACCATACCCGGCCTTGCGGGACGATGTTCTGCGGCCATGCCGGGACCGGGCAGAGGTGGGTGAAAGGATTTTTTCCATCATCGTTACGTCTGTGGTTCGGGGGTCTGAACTGTCCGCAGGGGAGGCACGGCGATCCTGCCGAAATCGGATGGGCGGACCCGCAGCAACTCTAAACGAATCCGCCATCGAAGGAAAGGGTTATGCTTTGCCGCCCGTCTGCCACGATAGCCGATCATGGATGTTCACACGCCCCCGGGCCTTGAGTGTTTCAGATAGGCGGCTGCCGTCAAGTCCCATTCCCGCTGAATGCGCATGATGGTGAGACTTTGGCTCCCTGTGAAAGACAAAGCTCTTGGATTCAGGCATGGAACTGATCTAGTCTTTGCGAAACCGTAAAGGGTAGACGCCGGTGTGCAAGGCGGGCCTGGGCGAGGGGGGCGGCAGAGTGCAGGAGCGGGTCTTGCGGGAGCCGTGTTTGACACCACGGCGATGGGCAAGCAAGGTGCGGCGTGCATGTGCGGCAAGCCTTGCCTGCAGCTTTGCCGGCCTTCTGGTGCTGGCACCCCCCGCCCTTGCCGACCTGGACCGGCCTGACAAGTTGCGTGTGGCGCTTTCCGCCGAGGAGCGGCGCGACCAGATCATTTCCCTTCTGGTCCTGCGCGGTGTTAAATCGCCGCTGCTGGAACAGCGCCGCAAAGCGGCCACCCCCGCTGCGCAAAAGGCCGTGATCCGGCTTATCCCGCCCGGCCCCGCGCAGCCGGACCCGCAGCTTGACCGCCTGCTGTCCCTGATCGCTTCGGCCGAGGCCGGGCCCGCCGGGTACAATGCGATCCATCATCGCGCCTGGGTGCTGCCCGACAAGGCCCCGACAGAGATGACAATTCAGGAGATCATCGACTGGATCGATGCAACGCCGCGGCAAAACCATGCCATTGGCCGCTACCAGATCATCCCGATGACGCTCAGCTACCTTGTCGCGGCTGAAAATGTGCCGATGACGGCTGTCTTTTCACCCGCGCTGCAGGACAGGCTGGCCGTGCGGCTGATCAACGACGCGGGCCTGCCCGAATTCCTGTCCGGGCAGATGGCCCCGGCAGACTTTCTGGACAGTCTGGCATTTGTCTGGGCCGGGCTGCCGCTGGGGTCCGGCCTGTCGGCCTATGAAGGGTTTGCGGGCAATTCCGCCACCATTTCACGGCAACACTACGAGACCCGGTTTGCAGAGATTTTCGGGTTGGGTGCTGCACCGTACGCATCATTGCCCGGCCCAACAGGCCAGAGGGCAACGCCGGTCATCAGGGCAGGGTTGCAATCACCGGCGTTCCGTCCAGAACAGCCGGAGCAGGTGCCGTAGCAAAGGATATGGTACCAATGGTCGATACCAGATCAGTGCCATTCCATATCCCGTAGGTGCCGCCGCTGAAATCCATGCGCGCCAGTTCGCGGGGGATGGATGACATCGCGATGCTGCTGATCGTTGTTGGCAGCGCAGGTTGGGTGATTGGGATATAGGTGATGACCCATGCCTGCCCGGTACTGTCGATGGCTTCCCGGCTTTGCCAATCAAGGACCCTGGCAAAGGGGGCCATTTCCGGGTTCAGGACCGGGGCTGGTGTTGCCCTGTACTGCCCGACGGCAAGGGTGTGGTACCGCACCATGTTGTCGGCGGCATAGCGCCGTTCGTTCGCATCGGTCCGGTCGAAATTCGCCGTGGCGACGTAGCCTGCCACCAGAACAGAGGCCATAAGCGGGGGCAACAACAGGTTCATCGGTCGTGCTCCTCAGGCCGGCGCTCAAATCTCAACTGCACCATGTCTGCACAAGAAGCTTTGCATTCACCGGATTGAGGACGGTATTCGTGGCACCGGTCAGATTGAACGGGGGTGATCCCACCGTCAGCTCAAGGTCGACGTTCCAAGAACCGGTCACAGGGGTGGAAACAACCTGCTGCTTGCGCACGTCGGTCGCTTCGTAAGACATCACTGAGGCCGCCATTTTTGCCGAATATCCGGTGGGGCAGACAGGTTTTGGAACGGTCACTGGGGCATTGCCGACGGGAAAAGTATAGACATCGCTGTTGGAGAGCCAACCTTCGATGTCTTCTCCCTTCAGCTTCAAGTTGCCAGCGACGTCTGCGCTTGCTGCAGTCATGGCACCGCCAACGGTCACGTTCTGGGCAAAGGATGCATTATCTGAAACGACAAGACCTTGCAACTTCGTCGATGGACAGTCAACGTTGATCTCATTGGCTGCCGAAGCAGTCGCTGCGCCCGCCCCGCAGGCCAGCGAAAGAACGTTGCGTATCTGCGCGCCGGACCCTGCGACGGGGGCGGCAAGGCTGATGCTGTGGACATCCGCCAGACCAGGCCGCATGTCTGGTGTCCCGTTGCCATCGCTGTCCCAGGCGGCGAACGTGATACCGGAAAACATAAGGCCACTTTGCCGGCACGCAAGGTGCTGGGGCGTGTTGGGTGTGACGTCCGCGCAGCGGAACGCACTGTCGCCCGCCCCCACAAGGGCCGCGCCTTCGGACAGGGCCGGACGATCCTGCAGCGCGATGAGCGAGGCAAGCCGCCCCGCCTGCACGGCGGGTTGACCGCCAAGTTGCAGCCCAATGTAAGGTTGCAGCGGCAACGACCACGCCGCGAAGGGGCCGGTTGCCCTGAAGGGCCCAGTCCAGGCAGGGTCGTTCATGACCGGCGCAGGACATCCGACGGGAAGGCCGCCTCCCGGCCCGGTGATGTAGCCGGCCGCAACGGTTTCTGCCTGCGACGCAATACGTGGCCCCTGCACGGCGGGGACGATCACGCAAGGATCAGGGCCTGTCGTCACCAAAAGCACCTCAAGGTCGATCTCGTCATCTGCGGGATCGCGGTTGATCAGTGCGGGTCTGAAAACCTCGGGGGGGCCAGGAAAGAAAACCGCCGCTGTCTTGTTTTGCGTGGCGGGAAAGCGATCGGCGACCGGCAGAGACAGGTTTCCGGCATCATTGCGAAGCACTGCGCGCATCACCAGCGAGTAATCCAGCGTGCCCACAAAACTTTTCGGGTTCGACGTGCCCGCGAATCCCTGGGGCAAGAAACCGGCGGCGACAACCTGGGCGATCGGAAGCACGGCAATCATCGGATCGTTCGTTGCGGTGGTCGTAAGCAAGTTGTTGAGAAGGGCATCATAATTGGCGGCGACAAAGGCCTGGCTGGCCGAAGTCACCTGCCGCAGCTCTGCCGCGAAAGCGGTTCGTTCGCGGCGCACCTGTTCTTCGCGCAGAAGCCCGATGGAAAAGGTCATGACCAGAGACACGAGCGTGATGTAAAGCACCATTTCGATCAGCATGGTACCCCGCCTGCGGCGCAAGGTGCCGCGCCGCTTGCGCACCGCTGCGTCTGCCCGATTGCTGACCCCGGATATCAACATTCCCGCACACCTTCCGTCCCGACGCCGTTCGCCTGCCATCCGCACCGCCCAGCCCTGATCGGCAGCCCGTTGAGCCTGCCCGCCAACATGGATCATGAATCGCCCCGGAACGGAGCGGCTTCAGCAGAGCAAACCGGAATATGACAGAAAGCCTGAGCCTTCGCCACACCTTTGTTCACAGGGCATCCGGGCAACTGCAGCCCGTACCGCAATCCTGTGACCCGTCCAGAAGGGCAGAATACAATGTCCTGCCGTGAGGCATGAAGACCGGGTGAATGACATGCCGGGCGCTTTCACACCCCCCAACGAAACCGGGCGAGGGGCAAGGACAGGGGCATGGCAAGGTCAAGGCAGAAACCTTTGCGGACGCAGCATCGCCCCGGCCGGCAAAGGGCGCAGGGCGCCGGCACCCGCACAGGTTGCAGGCGTGACGTCGGGCTCCAAAACAGGGCTTTCCTTTGCTGGTTGTTTGCAATATCATGACTTTGTGAAGTGCCTGTCTTGCCATCAGCCGCCTCCGTGCGGCCAGGTCGAAGGCGGGCATCTAACCAAAAGGACAGGGTGATACCGGCGGCGTTCTGGTATAAAAGAAAAGACGGCCCGATCAATGGCTTGGCTTAAGGCTGTAAAGGTTAAGCGCCGATTAACCTCAGGTTGTTGGATCGGGGTGACTCACATGGTAAAGAGGACAAAACCCATGACATCTCTCTCTACTCTGGCACGGGCCGCCCGGCTTGGTGCCGCCCGCAAGCGCGGCGTGACGCTGATCGAAGCGGTTCTCTACATCTCTATCGCCCTGGCGCTGATCGTCGGCGGTCTGGTGTTCTTCCAGCAGGCCTCGCTGGCCCAGCGCACGAACTCTGCGGTCCGCAACATTTCGGCCATCGCCTCGGAAGCGCGCGGCCTGTATCAGGCGTCACAGAACTTCAACGGTTTGACGCAATCAACCCTCATCAACGCCGGCGCGGTTCCGACTTCGATTGTCAACGGGGCAAACCTTCAGAACGAATGGACCGGTGCCATTACGGTTGCGTCCAACGCAACGGGCGTCACAAGCGCCGACGACTCGTTCTTCGTCGTCTACGAAAACGTTCCCACATCGGCCTGCACCCGTCTTGCGTCGGCTGATGGTTCTGGTGCCGGTCGGGTCGGGTCCGGTATCGTTTCCGTCGGTTTCCGCAATGGCGGAACCACCGGTACCTACACCACCTATCTCGCTTCCGGAAGCTTGTTGACCCCGGGTCTGGTGTCAGGGTACTGCAACACGGCTGCGACAGCGACCGGGGGGACGGCGGGCATTGTAGATATGCAGTTCCTGTTCGCGCGCTGATCCAAAGGCCTTATGGCTGGTCCCGTCCGTCCGGGCGGGACCGCTCGGCGCATTTACTCTGCGTCGAAGTTGCGGAACCAGCAAAGTAGAATCGCACCGGCAAGAACGATCACAGAATCAGCGGTGTGGCGGTGAGGATGAAGGCAGATCAAGGTCCCCGCTAAATTAGGTCGGCTTCGAGCAGGAGCATTTCGTTGAATACTTCAGGCGTTTCTCGGCTTTTGCTGTCTTGTTGCTGTGCCATATCAGCCACTGCGGCGCATCTGCGGTTCCTTGTGCCAGTGCTGTTGCTGACAACAGCTCTGTCCGGTCAAGCGGTCCCATCTTTCGCCGATGCCGGGGGCACTGGCAGCGGTGAACCCCCCGTGCGCACGGCGCGCGGCTGGGCCGCGATGTCCGGTAGCGACCTGAAGGGGACGCTGGACGGATGGGCGCGCGCCGCCGGGTGGACCCTGGTCTGGGACAGCCCCGTCAACTACCGTCTGCGCGCCTCGGCCCAGTTCGGGGGCGATTTTGAAACGGCCGTGGCCAGCCTTGTTGATACAATCCATCGTTCCAACCCCGAGGTGCTGGTTACGATGTACCGGGGCAATCGTGTCGTTCATGTCGAAACGACTTTGGTGGAGACAAGATGATGCGTCCTTCCCGTGCTTTTCTGCGTGCCGCTGCGCCGCTTCTGTTGGCCTTTGCCCTGATCGGTTGCGACGGCACCCTCCAGCGGTCGCAGGATTCCGTCGCTTCTGCCAATGCGCGCACGGCGCAGCTGAACAACCAGTTCTATTCGCGCCCGCCCGTGCGCGCCGGCGGGGCCCAAACCTCGGGTGCCAATTTTGTCGCGCCTGAGATTGTGGAGCTGAAATCATCCGACCGGCTGCCTGCCAGCGCCGAGACGTCAACCTCTGTGGTCCTGATCTCCCGCGATCCGTTGAGGCTGGCGGATATCGCCGCCCGCCTGTCCGAGATCACCAAGATCCAGCACAGCGTGGAGCTGGGCCCGCGCGGAACCGAGGTTCAGGCCGGCGCTGATGCAGGCGCTGATGCCGGTGCCGGTGCCGCTTCCGGTTCGGCTTCCGGCACCTCGCGCGCCGGGTCGCTTGCCATCCGCCCCAGCCTGCGCGGATCGCTGTCTTCCGTGCTTGACAAGGTGGCATCTGCCTTTGATGTCGAATGGACATACAAGGACGGCCGCGTGGTTTTCCGCGACTATGTCACCCGGCAATATCAGCTTTCGGCATTGCCGGTAACGTCGTCCATGGGTTTCGGTGCGGTCGGGACATCGTCATCCTCCAGCCTTGACATGTGGGAAGAGTTGGATCGAGGCTTGAGGAACGTCGCAGGGCCGGATGCGGATGTTGCCATCGGGCAGGGCACCGGGATACTGACGGTCACAGCGCTGCTTTCGGACCAGGAACGCATCCGCGATTATGTCTCCACCATGAACCAGACACTGGGCCAGCAGATTGCATTTGACGTGAATGTGCTGACGGTGACAGCCCAGGACGCGGAAGGCTACGGCGTGGATTTGCAGAATCTTTCCTTCGCAAACAACGACGGCAGCGTGGAGTGGATCGGCGGGCGTGACGTTGCCGGTTCTGTCGGAACGGTCAACGTGGGAATCGTGAGTGGCGACTTCAATCTGGATGCCGCGATCACTGCCCTGTCGACGCGCGACAATGTCTCGGTCGAAACCCGTGCCGGTGCAACAACGACCAATTTCCAGATGATCCCGGTCGAGGTTGTTGAGGAAACGGCCTATGTATCAGAAGTCTCGGTCACGATAGATGAAAACGGAAACCCCGTTCAGTCGCTGTCAACCGACACGATCACGACCGGTTTCCAGATGCAGTTGCTGCCCCGCGTCCTCAACAGCAAGGAAATCCTGCTGCGCTATTCCCTTGACCTGTCGGACCTTTTGTCCATTGAGACCTTCGAATCCGGCGACTCGGTCGTCCAGTTGCCCGAGGTGACGCGTTCGAAGTTCGAACAGCAGGTCATTCTCAAGAACGGGCAAACCCTGGTCCTCTCCGGGTTTGAGCGCCAGCGGACCGAGACCAACAGGGAAGGGGTTGGGTCGCCCACATTCCTGGGTCTGGGTGGCGTCGCCGAAGGGAACATCCGGCGGGCATCGAACATCGTCTTCATCACGCCGCGAATCCTGTCCCGAGATTTGACGACCAATTAGGGAATGGGCCGAAATGTCTGGTTTCCTTGACAGGCTGAAGATCAAGAGAACGCCCAAAGCCAAAGCTCCGAAGTCCGAGAGTTCCGGGAAGGGGCCTTTCTGGGCACGAAAGAAGGCACTGGCAGAGTCGAAGGCGGGGGATGACACCTCTGGTGAACCTGTTCCGCCAAGAAAGCCGGCCAAAGGTTTGACCTGGCGCAGGGCCACGAAAAAACTTGCCCCGGTAGACCCGAAGCTGCCAGGCACCTCCGGTCCCGCACCCGTGATCTACGATCTGGATGCGGACAGTCTTCTTTCCGGGGGCCGTCGCAAGATGGCGATTGGCCTGTTGTGGCAGCCCCGTTCCAGCGGTCAGGCGCTGCATGTGCAGGCGAATGCTGCTTCGGTTGGTGATACGGTCCTTGACCTCAGCGTATTGAACGCCGGTGGGGCGCAGGTTGGCTTCGCGTCAAAGATGGACGCCCATAAAGACGGGATGGTGGCCGCCGCCACGGCAATTTCCCGGGACTATGTCGGGGATACCTGGCTTGCTGCCTTCGTGCTGCCTGTTGCCGGGGATCAGCTGCAGTTGGCATGGTGGATCGTCGCCCGTCGCGATGGCATGATTTACGAAGACCGGGTGGTGCGCAACGAAATCGAGGCGCGCGAAAGCTTTATCGATCTGTATGACGCCCCCGGCTGGCAGACGGTGATCTGCCCGTCGAACTGGCAGATCAGCGGATCATATGACATCGCCTTGGGCTATCTGATCCCACCCGGCGCAAAGGGTGCGGCGCTGAGATCGCACAATCCCGTCATGATCTGGGCGCCGCGGGCGATTGCGGCGACCGTCGTCATTGGCGGGTTGCTTTTTGGATATAACTATTGGCGGAACATTCAGGAGCAGATTGCCCTGGAAGAACAGGCCAGGTTGGCGCAATTGGAACTCGAAAGGCTTGAAGCACTTCAAGTCCCGCCGTGGGATGGGATGCCCGGCCTGATGGATTCTGTCATGGCCTGTGCGGCCCTGATCAATGAACTCCAGGTCAATCCGCCGGGCTGGATCCTGGATCCCTTGACTTGTACGGTTTCGAAAGGGTCCGTTTCGGCCAGTGCCACGTGGAAGCGACAGGAAGGGACAAGGGCAAAGTATCTGTACAGCGCGCTGGATTTGCGGGGGCTGCCGGTGCCGCAGTTTGATGTGACTCTGGGTGTGGGGTCCCTCACGCGCAGTGCGGCGATTGCGGCGAATGACTGGGGCGAAAACCTTGAGCCGCTTGACCAGAACGAGATGTTTACCCGGCTTGTGCACCGCTTCGACACCTTGGCGCTGCCACTGGTTCTGACCGCCCAGGTTGCCCAACCGCCCGCGCCGGACGCTTCGGGTCTACCGAATCGCAAGATTTGGAACTATCATTCGATTGAACTTGAATCCTCGGTCTTTCCTGTGGAGCTTATCTCTCTGATCGGCGATATCCCTGCGGTCGTACCGAACACGCTTGTCTACACTCCGAGTACTCAGACATGGAAGCTGACTGCTTTCATCTATCATCCGCCCATTATCCAGACGAGTTGATCATGGTATCAAGCAAAGCTCAGAGTCGTTTCGTTCCGGGAAGGGCTTTCCTGCGCCGGCGTCGTCTGGCTTACGGCATTTGTGCGGGTGTGGCAGCGGCGTTTTGGGTTGCTTCCGTCATGCCCTCTGCCGGTCCGGCATCGGCCCAGGATGCAACGCAGCCCGGACAGGTGCAGCCGCCGGGCGCTCCGGCGCAGGCGGCACAGCCGACTACGGATCCCATCACCAATGCGCAGATCGAACTGCTGAAGGAAAGCGGGCTGATCGACCAGCAAAGCAGGTTGAGCGAAGGACTTCTGTTGATGGAACGCCAGCTTCGGCAGGCGCAACTTGTCGGACAGCTTATTGCCGTGCTTGGGCCTGACGCCCAGATCGAGGTGACGCCCGGCGAATTCAAAAGCTTCGCCGACACCCCCGCAGGATTGCAGCAGCGGATCGAATACCTCAGGCTGCAGAAGGAGCTTCAAGCGGCGAAGGCGGAAACCGGCGTGGCGCAGGAATCCCCGACCGAGATCAGTGAGATTTACGGTAAATCGGATGATCTTGTTGCCGTGATAACAGTTGACGGTCGCCGCAGGGCCGTATCACTTGGCGATCAGCTTGAAGACGGAACAGAAGTTCTGAGCATTTCAGCAGAAAGGGTCGAACTGCAGAGTTCTGATGGAACCCTGCAAGTGCTCAAGGCACCTTAAGCGCGGGGTGCTGAGGCGGCGATGGAAGATGCGGGGCAATTCTGGTGCAGATTACCGCTGAAAACATAGCAGACCTGGCGTCGGACTGGGGCCTTGCATCTGGCCCGGGTACGTCGATCGAACTTGGACCCGACCAGCGAAGGACGATAGCCGTGTTCAAGAACGGCATCGTACTTGTCGCAGAAGGTCAGCGCCACGCGGCGGAGGCAAAGGTGGTGATGGACAAGGCCCGGCGCCTTGGAATCCGTCTCACCGAGGTGAGAGAGCTGAAGACCACCGTCATTGAGCAGGTCTATTCCGGTGCCGAACCCAGGAAGGCTTCGGTCAACTGGAAAAACCTCGACCTTGACCGTCAGAAATCCCTCGCGCGGATTGTCAGCGAGGCAAGCCAGCTTGGCGCGTCGGATGTTCATATCCGTGTGCTGGAATCGCATACCGAAGTGAAGGTCCGTGTCAACGGCCGCATGCGGGAGTTGGGAAACGAACCCGCATCGGACGGCCAGGAGATGATCCGCGCAGCTTTCGCGGTGTCGTCCGGACAGGGTGCCAGCGGAACGGACTCCACGTTCCAGCAGGGGGCCATGTTCCAGAAGTCGGGGCTGCTTCCCGACAATGTCGAAATGCTCCGTCTGCAATACACGCCGACATCGGATCAGCGCGGCGCGCTGGTTATGCGTCTGAAATATGTGGGCAAGAACATCGACACCGATGTCGACTCGCTGGGCTATTCGCAGCAGCAGTCGATGGACCTGAAGAACATGCGGCTGAAGACCAACGGCATGTATATCTTTGCCGGAAAGGTGTCATCGGGCAAGACGACCACGCTGCAACGCTGCCTGAATGCGATGTATCTCGACAAGAAGAAAGAGATCAGCATTTACGCCGCCGAAGACCCGAAAGAGCTGGAGCTTCTTGGCGCGATCCAGGCGCAGATCACAGCGGGGCAAAATGCGAACGACGCCTTCAAGATGGCAATGAAGGCTGCCTTGCGTTCCGACCCGAACGTGATCGTTCTCGGCGAAATCCGGTCAGAGGAATTGACTTCAATGGCCGTCGAGGCGGCAAAGACCGGTCACGCGCTGTGGTCAACGGTTCACGCGGGATCGGCACTTGGCATCCTCAACCGTCTTATCAACCTGGGCGCAGACCGCGAGGATCTGAAGGACCCCCGAACAGTGGGCGGGCTGATCTATCAGCGCCTTATCGGCGTGCTGTGCCCCAACTGCAAGGTGGCGCTGCCCGAGGCCGTAAGGACCAACCTTGTCGAGGAAGATCTGGCCCTGCGTCTGGTGAAGCTGACCGGGCAGAACCCGAACGAGGTCTTCTGCCGCGGGCCTGGGTGCTCGTCTTGTTTCATGGGCCTTGCCGGCCGGACGGTGGTTGCCGAAACGATCCGTCCTGATGCGCGTTTGCTGGAAACCTATATGGATTCGTCGCGCATCGAGGCGGAACGCTATTGGATCAAGCCAAAGGAAGACGGTGGACTGGGCGGGGCACCCGTCATGCACCACGCCTTGGTAAAGGTGGGGGCAGGTATCGTCGATATCAACGAAGTGCAGGAAGAAGTCGATCTTCTTGAAAGCTATGAGCGCGACCTTTCTTATCTCACGGATCGGCTTCGCTCGGAAATTGCCGCCTTCCGACAACAACAAGGCAGGAAACGCTGATGGAATTCAATGCGTTCGAACGCTGGTTCGCAAAGGCGCAGTTCGGCTTTGAGGCCCGTACGAAATTCTACCAGGAGCTTTCCGCCCTGCTGCGGTCCGGTATGTCCAAGCCGGATGCCGTCAGCCTGTTGCAGGTTGTTGCAAGCGATGAGGGCAGGAAGAAGAAGGACGCGATGTCGATCGTCCTCTCGTCCATACTGCGCGACATGCGCAATGGTAAATCCTTTGGGGAAGCGGTCCGCAGATGGGTGCCGTCTGATGACCGGATGGTCCTCGAGGCTACAGAAAACTCGGATGATTTTCCCGGTCAGCTGGAAGAGTATTGCCGAACCCTCAAGCAGAAGCGCAAGATCGTAGGCACCATTGTCGGCGGCCTGTCCTATCCGGTTTTTCTTGTTCTGATGGTCACGGGCCTGCTGATTTATTTCGGGCTTTACATCGTTCCGGATATCGGAAAACTTCTGCCGCCTGAAAAGTGGACCGGGGCGGCCAGGTTCCTTGCTTTTCTGGGTGATTTCGCCACGAATTACGCCGTTCCGACGATCATTTCCGTCACCGTTGTTCTGACCATCGTGATGATTACCTTGCCGCGCTGGACAGGGCGCGTGCGGCGTTTTTTTGACTATCTTCCCATATATGCGCTTTACCGCGTCTATACCGGGATCTCTTTCATTCTGGCCATCTCAAGTCTGATGCGCGGCGGCATGGCACCGATCAATGCTGTCGAACGGATTCTGCCTTTGGCAACGCCCTATGTGAAGGAAAAGCTGTTTGCCATCCGCCGTGGCATGCTGAACGGACAGGACTTTGGTGAAGCGCTGCACAGCAACGGGCGAACCTGGCCCGACTATAACATGAATCTTTCCGTCAAGATTTTTGCGCGCACCCAGGACCTGTCGCGTCAGCTTGCCCGGCTTGCGCAGGACTGGCTTAACCTGAACCAGGAAAAGATCGAACAGCGCATGGCGACGGCGCGAAACGTGTCACTGGTTCTTGTGTTTCTCGTCATCATCGCCATCGTCGCCGGCATGTATTCGGTTCAGGGACAGATCAGTGAAGCCGTCCAGCGATGAGCAGCATACCGCCGTCAGTCTGGCTGTTCTGCGCCTGTGCGGTTTTTGCCCTGGTGGCACGCATCAGTGTGGAAGGCCTGGAAAGCGGCAACGCTGCCCTTGATCGCCTTCCGTTTGTCAGTCTGGTTTTGGTGTCTTGCCTTGCATCGGCGGCTGCCCTTTACTTCGGCAGGTCTGATGAGCAGCAAGTTGGGCCGCAGATGGTCCACGCCTTCCTGGTCGGTCAGCTTGCCATGGCAGGATGGATTGACCGTCAGACGACCTGGGTTCCCGACAGCGTTCTGCTGATGGTCCTTACGGTTTCCTCGGCCTTTGTGTTCACGCATGGCACTGAGCCGATCACTGTGCTGCGCCTTTTCGAGGGCCTCGGCGGACAGGGTGTGGCTGACTTTCTGCGTCAGCGTCCCACCATATTGCTGATTGTGCTGAGTCTTGCCGCCGGGTTCGCCATCTGGCTGGTTTTGCTGCTGCTTTGGGGCCTGCAGACAGCAATACGAAAGGAGCTGCTCACCCCGCCCGATATGGTGGCCCTTGGCCTGCCGATCTATCTGCTGGGGATCGCGCCGGAAACCGGCCTTGTCTATCTGGCGGCCGTCTGTCTGGCCCTGACAGCGCAAAGAAGCGATTTTGTCCGTTCTGTTTTCAGCAATCCGGAAGCCGTGAAGGAAGGAAAGGAGCATCTGGGCCTTGATGCGAACAGCCCCGCCATTGCAGTGTTGTCGCTGATGTTTTCAATTCTGGCAGTTGTCATCGTGGCCCTGGTGCCGTTGCAAGCTGCACTCGGAAAGTTCTTCAGTTGCACAGACCCCGGATTCGCGGGGTCTTTCATCTGTCCTTAATGGTATGGCACTACGCGTGGGTTTACGGGGTCGGTTCTCTTCATCATTTGTCGGGGTTCAGACGAAAGAATAAGGTGCTGTCATGGACCAGCCGAATTTGCCTGCGGCAGAAGACCTTAAGATCGTTCTTGTTACGGACAACAGGCTTCTTGGTGCCCTTCTGTCCGGTCAATTCCGGAAGGACAGCGGCCTTTCAATTCAGATCACTGCGCCCGGCTTGATGGATGAGCGTGGTCTTGAGAAAATCGAACGTGGAACGGCGCTTCTTCTTGACCCGAACGCGTTCAATCGTCTTTACCGCAGGCTTTCCGATATCGCTGCGCGTAACGCCGTCATAGTGATTGCAGAACAGATCACCCTTGTCCTTGTCCGGAAAGTTCTGGAGATCGGCGGGCGCGGGATCATCCCGACCGACTTTGACGCGGACCTGTTCAGAATGGCCCTTTTCATGGCCCTGCGGGGGGAGACGTTCTTTCCAAGTTCCGCCTGGCTTCCGACGCTTCGGATCTGTGCCGACTGTGAACCGATCAGTGCCCCGGGCACCGGGGACAGACCCTTGATCACGTGGCGGGAGCGGGAGATTCTGAATCAGCTCTTTCAGGGCATCGGCAACAAGCTTATTGCCTATAACCTTGGCATCACCGAAGCGACCGTCAAGATGCATATGTCAAACCTGTCGCGCAAACTGGAAGCGCAGAACAGGACGCAGCTTCTTGTCAATGCAATGAAGCGCGGTTTCGTTCCGCCCCTGGTCCAGTGAAGGCTTTGTGGCGGCACAGAACGGTTCTGCCAGGGGTTGCAGCGCTGAAGGGCCACGACCATTTTCGGTAAGAGTTTTTTCTTGAGTGGCTGAAAGAACAGTCATATCATTCCCGTGAGTTGGCAGTACGGACTGCGCTTTTCCTTGGGTGAATGCTCTGCACGGCTGTTGTTGCGGCTTTGTTGTGAGCCTGTGGTGATGGGGCGTCTTCCATAGTGTCAAACGCTTTGGCAGGAACTGAATCGTCTCGACCTTGTGTCTTGGGCTGGCCGGGCCGCTGGCCTTTCCAGGATTGCATCCCGTCCCCGGTGCGGCATCCCCATGCGGTGACCCGCTGATGCAAAGCAGTTTTGGGTTGGCGCGCGGCGTGCTCAGGATGTTCACGGTCATGGGCTGGCTCATGATCGTTGGGGCCATAGCGGCGATGGTGCTGACATGGGATAACAACGACGTCGCCGTTCTTTCGATGGCACTGGTTCTTTTGGTCTATGGTGTTGTAATGACATTTGTTTCTGAAATGGCGACGGCTCAGTTACGGACAGCAGAGAACACCGCCATGCTTGTCGCCGATATGCAGTCCCTGATGGAAAAGATCGGAACGCAACCAAACATCCCGATGGAAAGCCTTGGCGACTTCCAAGAGAGGGCGGGCCGCGCCCGGGAGTAAAGGCGGCCGGTCCGGATTTTCGGTTCAACGGTCTGAGGTGTTGATCGGAAAGGCGGTTGTTGTCTTGATTGTTTCCATCGTGAATTTCGAGGTGACTGATTTCAGGCCAATCTCTGACGTGAGATGCTTGTAGAAGGCATCGTAGCGGCCCATGTCCTCGACAACAACGCGAAGCAGGTAATCCACCTCTCCTGCCATGCGAAAGACGTCGACCACCTCGGGAAGCGAAGACACGACCTCTGCAAAGCGGTCGCGCCAGGCCGGACTGTGGTCCATCGCGGCCACTTCGACAAAGACCATCAGACCAAGGCCGATCTTTGAAGGGTCCACAAGCGCGACCCGGCCCAGAATGACGCCGGTCTGTTCCAGCTTCTGGACCCGCTTCCAGCACGGGGTCTGCGAAAGCCCCACGCGTTCGGCCAGCTGCGCGATGGGGATCGTGGCGTTGCGCTGCAGTTCGAACAGGATCTTGCGGTCGATGCGGTCCAGACTCTCTGCGCTGCGCGGCGTCTGCCTGCTGTCCGGAATGACGGGGTTCATGATCTGCGGGGACCGGGTCATCGGGCGGCCTCAGACAGTCAGGAAATCGCGGACGAAGTCGGACTTGGGCCGCGCGCGGATGTCGGTTGGCCTGCCGGTCTGTTCAATACGGCCCATCGACATCACCACGACCAGATCGGCCAGTTCCATCGCCTCTTCCTGATCATGGGTGACGAAGACTGTTGTCAGGCCGGTGGTATCATGAATCTCGCGCAGCCCCTGACGCAGCTCCTTTCGCACCCGGGCATCCAGCGCGCCGAAGGGTTCGTCCAGCAGCAGCATGCGCGGTTCAATCGCCAGGGCCCGCGCCAGGGCCACACGCTGGCGCTGGCCGCCGGACAGTTGGCTGGGGTAACGATCACCGATGTCGGGCAGCTGGATCAACTCCAGAAGTTTTGTCACACGCCGGGCGATCTCGGCACCGCTGGGCCTTGTCTTGCGCGGTCGCGCCCGCAGGCCGTAGGCGATGTTTTCGAACACCGTCATGTGCCGGAACAGGGCATAGGACTGGAACACAAAGCCCGCCCGTCGTTCCTGCACCGTCAGGCCGGTGGCATCCGTTCCATCAAAGAACACGCGCCCTGATGTTGGAAATTCAAGCCCGCCCAGGATACGCAGCAGCGTGGTCTTCCCCGAACCCGACGGACCCAGCAGCGCAACAAGAGCGCCCGAGGGGATTGCCAGACTGACAGGATGCAGCGCAGCCGTTGTTCCGAATTCCTTGGATATCTCGTCGATCTTGATATGCATCTTCAGTCCCTCAAGGCCGGTGATTGGCGGCACGCTGGTCGGCATAACGCCATTCCAGCACCGTCTTAAGCAGCAGCGTGACAAGCGCCAGCAGCGCCAGCACTGCCGCCATGGAAAAAGCGGCAACAGACAGATATTCGTTATACAGCATCTCGATGGTGATCGGCATCGTCGCTGTCTGACCCCGGATCTTGCCCGAAACCACGGCAACCGCCCCGAATTCCCCCATCGCCCGCGCGTTGCACAACAAGACACCATAGAGCAAGGCCCAGCGGATGTTGGGAAGCGTCACCGTAAAGAACACGCGCCAGCCGCCTGCGCCCAGGGTCAGCGCGGCCTCTTCCCCGGCCCGTCCCTGTTCGATCATCACAGGGATCAATTCACGCGCGACAAAGGGAAAGGTCACGAACATGGTGGCAAGAACGATGCCCGGCAAGGCAAAGATGATCGGATACCCCTGCGCCACAAGCCAGCCCCCGATCAGGCTGTTTGCGCCAAACAGCAGCACCAGGCACAATCCGGCCACAACCGGCGAAACCGAAAAGGGCAGATCGATCAGTGTGATCAGAAAGGCTTTTCCGCGGAAGTCGAACTTTGTGATTGCCCAGGCGGCGGCTATTCCGAAAGCGGCGTTCAGCGGCATGGCAATGCCCGCCACCAGGATGGTCAGCCAGATTGCCGACCTGGCATCGGCATTTCCCAGCGAAGCTGCCGCAGCACTGGCCCCGTCTGCCAGTGCCTGGGCAAAAACGGCCACAAGGGGCGCAATCACCAGCAGGCCCAGCCCCGCCACCGCAATGCCTGTCAGAAACCATCTGACCAGGGGCGGTTCTTCCGTTGTGGCCCTGAAGCGGGGCCGCAGGCTTGATGGGGTGTCAGACAAAGCCGATCCTCCGCCGTGACCAGATCTGAACCAGATTGATCGCCAGAAGCATGGCGAAGGAAATCACCAGCATGGCAATCCCGATGGCGGCCGCCCCATCGTAATCGAATTCCTCCAGCCGGATCACGATCAGCAGCGGGGCAATCTCGGTCAGCAGCGGGATATTGCCTGCAATGAAGATCACCGATCCGTATTCGCCAACAGACCGCGCCAGCGCCAAGGCAAATCCGGTCAGCGCCGCCGGCATCAGCATGGGCAGGATCACGCGGCGCAGCGTATAAAGCCGGTCCGCCCCCAGTGTCGCCGATGCCTCCTCGGCCTCGCGCTCGATCTCTTCGATCACAGGTTGTACGGTGCGGGTGACGAAGGGCAGTCCCACGAAGATCAGCGCGATCAGAATCCCAAGTTGCGTATAGGCGATCTGCACGCCGAACTCCCTGGCAAAAGATCCAAACACCCCGTTGGGTGCATAAAGGGCAGTCAGCGCAATGCCCGCCACCGCCGTCGGCAGCGCAAAAGGCAGATCGACTGCCGCGTTCAGCAGGCTGCGCCCGGGAAAGCGGTAGCGCACCAGCACCCAGGCCAGAAGCACACCGAAGACCAGGTTGAACAGGGCGGCAAGCAGCGACAGGCGGAACGAAAGCGACAGCGCGGCCCAGGTCCGTTCTGTATTCACCACCCGCCAGACCTCGCCCGGTCCAAAGGCGGCCCCCTTCAACAGCAGGGCCGCGATGGGCAGGATCACGACCAGCGACAGCATGGTCATGGTGATCCCCATGCTCAGACCGAAGCCTGGCATGGGGGACGGCTGGATCAACCTGCGTGCGGTCACGGCGCCGTCACTTCGCGACATAGATCTGGTCAAAGATGCCGCCATCGCCGAAATGTTCCGGCTGCACCTTGCCCCAGCCGCCGAAGGCATCGATGCCCACAAGATCAAGCTTCGGGAACCGCGCCACATCCTCGGGGTTTGCCGCCGAGGCATCCCAGGCCCGGTAAAAGTTCCTGAAGGCCAGGGCCTGCCCCTTGGGACTGTAAAGGAAGTTCAGATAGGCCGTGGCCAGCGCCCGCTGTTCTTCGGTTTTCAGGTTGGATTCCACAATCGCCACCGGCGGTTCGGCCAGGATCGACAGGCTTGGCACGACGATGTCGAACTGATCCTCGCCCAACTCCTTCAAAGCCAGGAAAGCCTCGTTTTCCCAGGCCAGCAGCACATCGCCGATTCCGCGCTGGGCAAAGGTTGTTGTCGATCCGCGTGCGCCGCTGTCCAGCACCGGCACATTCCTGTAAAGCTTGCCGACGAACTCTTTCGGGTCCTGGCCGTTCTTTTCGGCCCAGGCCCAGGCGGCCAGATAGTTCCACCGCGCCCCGCCTGAGGTCCTCGGGTTCGGCGTGATCACCTGAACGCCATCTGCCACCAGATCGCCCCAGTCCTTCAGGCCCCTGGGATTGCCCTCGCGCACCAGAAACACGATGGTCGAGGTATAGGGCGAAGAGTTGTGCGGCAGTTTCGACTGCCAGTCTGCGGGAAGCTTTCCGGCCTCGGCGATCTTGTTGATGTCCGATGCCAGCGCCAGTGTCACGACCTGCGCCTCCAGGCCATCGATCACGGCGCGGGCCTGGCTGCCCGACCCGCCGTGGCTGGTTTCGATTTTCGGCACCGCGTTGCCCTGGGCGACCCATTCCTCGATGAAGGCCTCGTTCACCTCGCGGTACAATTCGCGCGTCGGATCATAGCTGACGTTCAGCAGAGTGGTCTGTGCCAGGGCGGGGGCGATGCTTGCCACACCTGCAAGAACGGACAGACCGGCCGCAGCGGCCAAGGCCCGCAGCCGCGATGCCCGGCGGGAAGGCCCCGTCGCGTCCTGCCCCGTCACGGTGGTCCGGGCCGGGTTGAAGGCAAAGATCGCATAGGTCATGTGACGCTCCTTTTCCGAAACTCTCTGCGGGCCGTCTGCCCGGGCGACCGGCCTCTTGCGGCCGGACCGTCACCCCGACGTTCCCTTGTGTCGTAAATATCGACCAAGTTTGTCGTGTTTCGCAAGAAAGAATCACGCACCTTTTTTGCGGGTGAAAGAGAATGCTGTTCCCTTCGGGCAGGCAATCCGATGCTTGCGACACATTTCCGGCAGAAAGGGCAGCGCAATCGGCGCCGTAGCTTTTGGGCCTGTTCCGGTCCGGCCCATGGGCGACGGAGCCAGACCACGGCATTTCCAGAGGGCGCTGCCGTTCTTCGCTGCAGGAAAAACTGGAGGCGGGTACCGGAATCGAACCGGTCTTCACGGATTTGCAATCCGGATTTTTGTTTATTTTAATCAATATGTTAAGGTGAAATTTCGGGCGGGACGAAGGGGGAACGTCTCGGGAATCACGGAAGCGTGCTTTATCAGTTGGTGTGATAGGTGCCGTCGGCTGGTCACCGTACCGATCACTTCGCCTTCGGCGAACTGGTCCGGCACGTCCGGCATCACGGGAGTGTAACCATCGCTGTTGGGGATGAATTCCACCACCCGGATGTCTGAAGTGGCAGTGTCCATAGCCACACGGACCTTGCGCCATTGACGACAGCGCTGCAGCCCATGCTTTCGGGCCTCCCATTCGCCATCCCGAGGAACTTGAGGCCCCTCACAAGTCTCGCGCGAACGATGCTGTCCCGTGGAATGGTGTAGCTGGCGCTGATCGTCACCGTGATGTTCGGCGCGGGCCTGCTTGATCAGGATGTTAGGGCGGGCAGGCTGATGACGGCATCTTCGCCCATCGGCGCGATGGTTTCCAGCGTCATGTATCGTGCGCGCTGGACGGCCCATTCATCGTTTTGTTCCAGCAGCAAAGCGCCTACCAGCCGCACGATGGCCTCATCGTTCGGAAAGATGCCGACGACGTCGGTGCGGCGCTTGATCTCGCCGTTCAGGGACTTTCCGGGGGGCAGGTCACCATCGTCATGCTCCCGGCAGTCCCCGGCGCTTGACCAGCCCGGACATCTCCGGGATCATGGTCGGCACCAGAAGCTGCACCACCTCATGAGACACAATCCATCGACCAAGGCCGCTCATAGACCCAGAAAAAGGCCATCGTGGGCTTCAGAACCGACCGCAGCCCCTCTCGGAAAGGGGTTCCATGAATACCGCAGGCCGACAGCACTCACTATCGCCTTCGGAACTCCCTTCTGTTACGCGTGTCTCGGCTGCAATGTTGTTGTTAGGGGGAATGAATCATGAAAAGGCTTCGTCGGAGGCAAGCATGAGTATCCCCATCCGTTTTCTTGTCTCGGGGCCAGGCCTGATCGGAAAGAAGCACTGCGCGCTAATCCGCGATAGAGAGGGTTGCGAATTGGCGGCTGTTGTCGCTCCAGATACGCCCGAGAACCGGGCTACAGCTGCCGGTTTCGGCGCGGCGTTCCATACCTCACTAGAGGAGGCGCTAGGCAAGACCGGTGATTCGGGCACCCGAATTGACGCGGTCATCATCAGCTCGCCCAATGCCGTCCACTTTGATCAGGCTCTTGCATGTATTGAACGCAAGATACCGGTCTTGGTCGAAAAGCCAGTCACCAATACGCTTGTCAGCGCACGTGAACTCGCTCGCCGGGCCGCGCTGGCCAAGGTGCCCGTGCTGGTCGGGCATCATCGCACGTATAGCACCCTGCTGTCCGTCGCGGATGATTTCCTGCGGTCGGAGCACTTTGGGCGACTTGTCTCGGTCATGGGATCGGCTCAGTTCTACAAGCCAACACAATACTTCGCCGATGGTGCTTGGCGGACACGAATTGGTGGGGGACCGATCCTCATCAACCTGATTCACGAGATCGGGCTGATGCGGCACTTTTGCGGCGAGATATTCTCGGTGGTCGCCTTGGCCAGCAGTTCTGTCCGGAATTTCGAAGTTGAGGACAGCGTGTCGATCAGCTTTCGGTTCACCAATGGAGCACTGGGTACCTTCATGCTGTCTGATACGGCCGCAAGTTCGAAGAGTTGGGAGATGACTGCAGGCGAGAACCCCGCCTACCCAAACTTCCCGGACGAAGACTGCTACCATTTCGCCGGCACACGAGGATCGCTCGACTTCCCCAGCATGCGTGTCCGCAGCTACTCCAGCGAAGCGGATCAATCTTGGTGGGTTCCATTCGTCTCACGACGACTGGCGACCGTGCGTAAGGACCCGCTTGCGGCGCAACTTGATCACTTCATCGCCGTTGTAAAGGGCGAAGAGGAACCAATCGTCACGGCACATCACGGTTACAGAAACATGCTCGTCATCGAAGCGATCACCCGTTCCATTCGTGAGGCGAGAATCGTAGAACTGGCCGAACTGGAAACCGAGTAGGATAGACTGCGGATGAAAGTTCTGCTGCTCGATACGGCCTTCGCCGCAGCGCCCATATACGACGCTCTCGTTGCAGCCGATTATGAGGTCTGGGTCATGGGCAACCGACCCCAAGATCTGTTAGCACAGCGCGCCCGGGGGCGCTGGATCGAACAGGACTATAGCGATGCCGTCGCAGTCGAGACTAAAGTTCTTGCAGGCGGGTTCGCACGGGTAATCCCAGGGTGTACGGATGTCTCCATCACGACATGTGCCCATCTTTCCGTGATGCAGGGGCACATGGATGCGGGCGATATCAACACGGCCATAAGCGACAAGGCCCGCTTTCGAGAGATCAGTGCTCGCATCGGGATGCGCGCCCCAAGGGTCGTTAAGCCCGAGGCGCTCCCCGCCGCGGGTCGCTTGATCTGCAAGCCAGTCGATGCCTTCAGCGGTCGCGGCATTTCCGTCTTTGAGGCGTCTGAGCCGGGGGCACTGCGCAGGGCGCTGGATATCGCAAGTGCTGCAAGCCCGTCCGGACGATCCGTGATCGAGACTTTCGTTGAGGGGCAGTTGTACAGCTGCTCCGGTTTCCTCGAAAGAGGACATCTGGTCGATACCTTCTACGTCATCGAGGGTTCATCTGCCAATCCGTTCGCCGTGGACACAAGCTATGTTACGGACGAGGTTTCGCCAACCTATCGCGCAGAACTTGAGAAAAGCCTGGAAACGCTGGCCGCCGAATTGAAGCTGGCAGATGGGCTTTTGCACACCCAGTTCATTCTTGCCGAGGATGGTGCCTATGTCGTCGAAGTTTCGCGCCGCTGTCCCGGCGACCTTTATTCTCTGCTCATCGAGTTTTCGACCGGCTATCCCTATGCCGCCCGTTACGCCTCGTACTTCGTGGGAGGGCGGATGGCCGCCTCACCCGGCAGCCGCCGACATATCTTGCGCCACACCGTGACATCGGGTGCCGACAGTGTCTATGGCGGGCTGAAGCTGGATCGCTCCCTGCCGACTCATTCGTTCTTCCCGTTATTGTCTATGGGCCAGAGACTGCTCGCGCGGCAAGGCAACCGT
Source organism: Rhodobacter sp. (assembly GCA_020251025.1). GTDB lineage: Bacteria > Pseudomonadota > Alphaproteobacteria > Rhodobacterales > Rhodobacteraceae > Aliitabrizicola. The sequence continues at coordinate 28,322 of JADCDI010000090.1, forward strand.
GCAGGAATCCTCTTCTGCGAAGCACCGGATCGCCAGGAGTTGATCAAGATGTATCGCCGGTTTATCGAGCGACAAGCCTATAGGGTTGATTAAGAATTGGTCGCCAGTACCATGCCAGTTTCTGTTGGCCACGTTAGCCGTTCCAAGCCTGTGTCCGACCAAACCGCTAAAGGGTAATCATGTCCAGACCTCTTTATGTAACCCGGCCTCTGCTGCCCGATCTCGGTGACGTAAACGCGATGCTTGGTGAGATATGGCGGACACAGTTCGTAACGAACGGGGGGCCCTTTCACGAAAAACTCGAAAGCGCCCTGAAAGAGACCCTTGGCGTGCCGACTGTGGAACTCTTCAACAATGGTACGATCGCCCTGCTTGTGGCCCTGAAGCTCTTCGGTCTGCCGCCGGGAAGCGAGGTGATCACGACCCCCCTCACCTTCGCTGCGACCGCTCACTCTATTCACTGGAACGGGTTGCGGCCCGTCTTCGCTGACGTATCTCCCGACACGCTGACCATCGATCCTGCATCGGTCGAAAAGGCGATCACCCCCATGACGTCGGCCATTCTCGGGGTGCATGTGTATGGCACGGTCTGTGACGTCGATGCGCTGCAGAACATCGCCGACCGTCATGGACTGAGGCTGATCTATGATGCAGCCCATGCTTTCGGCACGACCATCAACGGGCAGCCGGTTGCCGTGTTCGGAGATGCATCGGTCTTTTCCTTTCATGCGACCAAGCTCTTCACAACGCTTGAGGGTGGAGCGATCGCAACGCCCCGCTCCGCCGACCATGAGATGATTTATTTCCTGCGGAATTTTGGCATCAAGAGCGAGGAAGAAGTCGTTTCGATCGGCATCAACGGAAAGATGAACGAGGTCCAGGCCGCGATTGGTCTTCTGAACCTTCCGAAAGCCCCGGTTGAACGGGAAGCCAGGACGCGTCTGCGTGCAAAGCTGGACGCAGCACTCTCGGGCCTTCCGGGCATAGGACTGCAACCGGTGCAGTCAGGCGTAGGTCAGTCGGAACAGTATTATCCCGTTGTGATCAACGCGGATATCTTTGGGCGGAGCCGCGACGCGATCTATACTGCGCTGAAGGAGCGCGGCATCCTGTCACGGAAGTACTTTCACCCCATCTGCACGGACTTCGCCCCCTACCGCGGCTTCCCGATTGTTTCAACGCGCAACACACCTTACGTTTCCGAGGTTAAGTCTCAGGTCCTTTGCCTGCCGTTCTTCAGCGGAGTGAAGGACGAGGATGTTGAGGATATCCGGGCTGTGTTTCATGGCACGTGAGAATATCCGAACACAGCTGCGTGTTCCGTGCCCTCAGCGTTTGCAGAGCCACGCAGCCAAGGCGTACCCAAGATGTTTCAATGGATAACGGCGCGCACCGTCCCGATCCGAGACTGCCTCTGCACGAGCAGCGCAGAGGACGTCTCTATCCGACAATGCCGCCAAAAGCGCTGCGCGATCCCCGTCCCGTTCAGTCAGGTCGAGAGGCGCTCTAACCGATGCCCCAGGTCAACGCGGGATGGTCGGCCGGGACGAAGAACTTGTCCACTCCGGAGATCTGCATGGGAACCGGCCGCCCTGCTTCCCTGGCGACGATGACCCGGTAGCCGGCCTGCTCGAGCAGTGGCTGGACGCTTTTCTCCGACGTCACGCCTTCGTGCTCTTCGACGGTGATGAAGCCAAACTTATACTTGCTGAAATCGAAGGCCTCCAGAATTTCCTTCTCCGACCCTTCGGTGTCGATGGAAATGTAATCAATGTGCCCCGGCGCGGAATGGTAGTCCAGTAAATCCATAAGGCTTATCGTGTCCACATCATAGGAGGCTCTGACGCTTCCGAGGTACGTATGGTCTTCCTGCGACGAAGAATTGCCGGGCCTGTCGGACTCGAAGAAGCCGACCTGCTGCCCGGTTTTGCCGGCGACGCACCTGAAATCGATGGCGGCCCTCCGGTTGCGCGGCAGGCTCTCCCGCCAGTACCTTGAGGGCTCTGCGAGGATGCCCGTCCAACCGAAGCGCTGCTCGAGGGACAGGGTGTTGCTAATGGCCATTCCGTCGCAGGCGCCGAATTCGACGAAAAAACCCTCTCGCTTGCAACCGCTGAAGATGTAGGCGAATACATCCTGCGCATGTTCGGCCGGTGTCTTCAGGATCATGTCGATGATCTCCGACGCGTTTGCGGAGGGATAGATATCAACCGCGCGACCCGCTATCTGCAGGAGCTTCTTCAAGCGCTCTCGCTGGGCAATCGTGTACTGAAGAGCAAGCACAAGCTCCTCGTACTTCTGGTTTGCTTCTTCGAGCGTTGATGCGATCATGTTCGGATCCTCTGCGTGCCGCATTAAATCGGGCTCTGCACTGAAATGGCACAGCTTGGTCTCAAGTTTCAAGTGCAACGGTTGATCTGAAGGCCGCGATTTCATCGGCCATAGCTTCGGCGGGTGTTCTTCAGCCCAGTGTCCTTCTCGGGCGGTTGTTCATCAATGCGGCGACATCATTGAGCCAGGTCTGGCTGACGTCGCTCAGATCGGTGCCCTTGGCCATGAACTGGTGAAGCAGGCCGTTGGTGTTTTCGTTGCTGCCACGTTGCCAGGGGGCGTGCGGATTGCAAAACCAGATGTCGATCTTCAGGCGGCGCGCCAGTTCCGGATGGCAGGCCATCTCGGATCCGCGGTCATAGGTCATGCTCTTGAGCAGTGCGTCGGGCAGTCGTTTCATCTGGCGCGTGAAACTGCCCAGAACGGCGTCGGCACCGTTGCCGTTCATCTTGCACAGAACGGCGAAGCGGGTCCTGCGCTCTGTCACATCCCGCGACCGGAGCCACTCAGGTGCTTGATCCCTTGAGCGCAGGGCCATTGCGTTTGGGATTTTGGTGCTTCCAAACGTGAACATACGTGGAACAATGGGGCGTTTCTGGTCGAGTTCTACAGCGAATTTCACCAGATCTCTTCATGAACACGGCCTGATAGTTTCAAAAGTGATTCCTCTGCCCTGAGCATGGTTTGGGCAATCGCCTGGCGCGCCTGCCTAACCCGAAACCTACCAGTATCAGCCACAGCGACTCTCGTCATGACCAAGGGACGAACGGGGGGGGCAGGTCACGCATACTGTCCTTCAGAGGGCTATTGCGAAGCGCTCCTGATTACGTTAAATAAGGAAGGCTTGGGCATAGCTTCCAAAGAGAGGAAACGTTCCCACAAACATGTACTAGGCGCAAGAGTACAGGCAAGGCAGGTGCTATGCGCACACTGAATGCGGGCCTCCGTCCTCCCTCAGGGCCATCGTTTTTGAGATTTCGGTGTTTCCAGACGTGAACATACATAGAACAATGGCGCGCTTCTGGTCGAGTGATCCAACGGATTTCACCAGATCTCTTCATGAAGACGCCCTGACAGTTTCAAACGCGATTCCCCTGCGTCGTCCCTCGGTAGGCTTCGCTCATCGAGCGCGCACAAATCAAGGTTGAAGAGCAATTTCTATGCCCAGCAAGCCCATGAAGTTCTTCGCCAACATCGCGGCCTTCTTCGGGCCGACGAAAGATGCACGCCGCAGGATCAGGCGTAGAATCCTGGGAGAGACCAAAGAGCACGTCAGGAAGGAGTCGAATGCGCTCGCGACATTCAGCGAGGTTGCAGTCCTGACACGCGCACAGGACTTCCTGTTTCCAGTGAGCGCTATGAAGTCGAGGCGCCTCATGGTCATGGTCGTGCCCGAGCACAACGACATGAGTGGCGGAATCTATTCCTTCTTCTCGATTGCCAACCAGATGCATGCCATGAGGCGCATCCATGGCTATGACGTGCTTGTCATGACACGACCGAACGAGACGGGACATACTTACGTGAGGCTGAAGGCCTTTCGTAACGCTGAGACAGTCTACAGGTTTGAGCAGATCTTGCTCTGCGACAAGGTCGAGGAGCTATACCTCCATATTCCGGAATATGCGGCGCGATACTTCTACGATCTTCTGTCTCCCGAACTTCTGAAGTATCTGAAAACCCGGAAGAAGCTCTACATCAACATCATGAACCAGAATATCAAGCTGATGCCTGAGGCGTCGGTGTTTAGGAATCTGAGGGGGCTTGCAACGGAAATTTCACAATCTGTTGCCCATCACGCCTATTTCGGGCAGGATTTTGCTGATCGCTATAATCTTCCAACGCTGCTCCTGCCCGCCTACACTGATTTAAGCCCATACCCTGGATCAACTTTCGAGGAGAAACGGAAGCTCATCATTTATTCCCAGGATGAGGCTCCTCACCGCAGGGCATGTCTCGCCATTCTCGAACGGGAGTTCAGCGACTACGAACTGGTCGAAATCCGGGGCATGTCCTTTGATCGATACATGCAGCTTGCGACGGACTGCCAGTTCTCGATTTCATTTGGCGAAGGCTTTGACGGATACGTCGCCCAGCCTATTCAGCAGGGAGGTATCGGGTTGACGGTGTATCGCGAAGAGTTTTTTCCGTCAGACGAGTTCTTGAAGTATTACAACATATTCGCATCAGAAGAAGAGATGGTTTCGGAACTTGCGTTGAGAATGCGACGCCTTTCTGCTGATCCCGAACTCTACAAGTCTTTGAACAGGGCATTCAAGGAAGAACATGACAAACTCTACAGCTTTGGGGACTATGTCGGGTGTATTCGGAAACTCGTTTTGCGCGACTTCGATCTTTTTCCTACTCAGAATGCTGCAGTATCCGTCATCACCCTCGAGGATCAAGAATCTCTGAACCGCCCCGGGTTTGCCGGAGGCTCCAACTCTTGAGTAGGATCGAGCATCATGAGCAAGACCACGAACAAGTTTTCCCCTGAGGTGCGCGAGTGGGCGGTGCGGCCGGTTTTCGAGACAGAGGGTCAGTGGCGGAAGGGCAACCGTCAGGACCGCCCTCTATCTCGTCGCCCTGCATGCCTCCCGTCACTCGGCGATGTTCAGAGCGTTCCGGCAGAAGCTGCAGGAGGCCGGAAAACAGGTGAAAGCCGCTTTGACTGCGACGGCCAGGAAGCTGCTCAGCGTGCTCAACAGCATGGTCGCGGAAGGCACCTACTTCCGGGAGGTTCAGTCAACCTGAATATAGTTGCCGTCAAACCCGGCGCAGTTCACGTCTTCGACCCGTACGATCCTTTCCCCCAGCCACCCCATCACATTGACCGCCATGCTGTTTCCCAGCGCTTTGTAGCGCGGCCCGTCCGGTGTCGAGTTCCGGCGGCGCCAGGGCACGTCGGTATAGTCGTCTGGGAACCCCTGCAGCCGCTCGCATTCGCGCGGGGTGAGCCGCCGGACGGCCCAGACCAGTTCCTCGGCCTCTTGCGCCACATAGGTGCGGGATGACCCACCGGACGCCGCGCGCATGCTGGCCGTGTCGTGCGGCGCTTCCGGCATGGCACCGCCGTCGCGCCCGCGCAGATCGAACGCGACTGCCTGCGGCACTGTCCGCGCCTCGAGTGTGTAGTTCACTCTGAACAAAGCTGTCACGCGGCTTTTGCGATCAGATAGCGGCGGTTTGGCGGGATTTCCGGGGTCCATATCACGGCGACAATCCAGGCAAGCCAAGCCCTGAGGTGGGCCAGGATCTTGCGGATGTTGTGGCCGCAGGCGTTCAGGACGGCGAAGACCGTGTCGCCGATGGTGCCTTTCAGGGGGCATCGGGACAGGCGACCATCGGTCTTCATGTGGCCGATCTCTGCCTCAATCGCGCTTCGGCGGCGCAGGTCGGCGATCAGTTTGGGCGTCAGGCCGCGCCTTGTGCCGCTGATCAGGACGCGGGTCGCCTCAATGCCGTGGCCGCGGTATCCACGGTCGACGACGGCCAGATCGGGGCGCTGGTCGGTCAGGATCGCCACCTGTTCGAGGGCTTGCCGAAGGGTGTGGCCGTCGTAGGGGTTGCCTGGAAAGCTGCGCATGCCGACCACGAAGCCCTCATCCAGCGTGGTGGTGACGCTGACCTTGCAGCCAAATTCATAGCGCACCCGGGCCTTACCCTTGGAGATGCAGTCGACCTCGGGCTCGTGCAGGGCGTAAATCTTGTCGGCCCCCTTGGGCGGCTGATGCAGCAGGTGTGACACCAGGGCGAGCCTGGCGATGATCCGGTCTCGCAGGCCGCCCTCGGGGATGTCCGCGAGCTGGCGGCGCAGATCGCGCATGACCCGGCCCGTGTAGCCCTTCAGCCGTTTCAATGCCTTGCGCATCCGCTTGAACTGTTTGGCGTGGGCGTAGCGGCCCACGTGCAGCGCAAGCCTCGGGGCAAGCCGGGCGTAGGATTGCCGCACCTCCACCCCGGCCTCCTGCGCCAGCGCCGCCAGTTGATCGCGCGCACGTTCATAAAGCCGGGCGTCCGTGGGATAGGCGATATTCTTCTCCATCACGGTCGTATCCACCGCCACGCGCTTCACGCTGTCCTCGCCGATGGCACCGGATTTCTGCCCGGCCCGGATCGTCTGGGTCAGCAGCCATTCAACACCTTCCTCGCCGATCCGACCCCGCCATCGGGTCAGCGACGATGGGTCAATCGGCGGACGATGCTGGAAAAAGGTCTCGCCGGTGAGGTGCTGGTAATACGGGTTCTCGACCCAGCGGGCGACCACCGCCTCGTCCGACAGCCGACAGGCATGCTGCAGATACAGCAGCCCCGCCACCAGCCGCGGCGGCGTCGCCGGCCGCCCCTTGCCGGACGGAAAGAACCCCGCCCACTCCCGTTCGAACACCTCCCAATCGATCAGGCCTGCCAGCTTCACCAGCTCGTGCCGCGGGTCGATCATATCAACCAGACGCGGACGCAGCAGATCATCCTGTTCCTCAGCGCGCGGGCGGTGCTTCATGGGCGGGACCAAAATTGCAGGGTTTCGACCGAAATCATACAGAACCCTGCAGTCAGAGGCGAGAAAAACCGTCCCGTTTCAACGCGAAATCAATGGCATGGGGATTGTTCAGGGTGAACTGTGTAGGCCGCGCCGTCCTGCCGGAACCCGGCCCCGTCTACGCCGGCGGAAGGGTTTTCGCTGACGGCGCGTTCCTGAATGGCGATGGCGATCTGGCCGCCGCCGTTGGCGTGGCTCGCGGCGTGGCCCATGGCCCGGAGGGTTGGGGCGGTGTCGCCCGCATCGGCGCCGTAGTCTTTGGCGGAGAAGGCAATCGGCACCAGCGGCGTGCCGCGCCCTGTGCCGTCTTCGTTCGTCGGGCAATCGGTCCCCCGGACCGATTGCTGGTCCTCCTCACCATCAAACCCGCCGGCGCGCAGCGCATGCGCGACCGGGATGATCCCGACATTGTCCTCGGCCCTCGGCAGCTTCGCATCCCGCGCCGCCAGCGCGCTCGACACCGCCGGGATCAGCCCGCCGTCGAGATCGAAGTCGGTGCCGAGCCCGCCACCGCCTGAAGGGCGCGCTGCAAGGGTGGGGGCAGCGCTTTGCCGCGCCCGGCGGCCCGGCGGAGGATTCCCGCGCAGGCTTTCGGCGTCAAAAAGAACCGCTGCGGCAGGTCGCCAGTCTCCAAGATATCCGACAACGAACACACGTCGTCGCCGTTGGGGAACGGCTCCGGGAAAGCGGCATGTTCGCACGTATTGAGCATCCAGCACTCGGTAGGCCCAGCCATACCCGAGTTCGCCCAGACCCCCGAGGAAGGCACCAAAATCCCGTCCCTTGCCCGATGACAGGACACCGGGCACGTTCTCCCACACCAGCCAACGGGGCCGATATCGGTCAGCCACGCCCAGATAGACGAGGGCCAGGTTGCCGCGCGGATCGTCCAGTCCCTGTCGCAGGCCTGCGACGCTGAAGGACTGGCAGGGGGTTCCACCAACGAGAAGATCGAAAGCTGCATCGGGCCAGGTCCTGTAAGCTTCGAGATCGCCGAAGTTCGGGGTGTGGTTGGGCGTGCCCGGATCTGGGAGTCCGGCGACGGCCTTGATCGCGGCCATCCGCTTGCGCCGGTCGACAAAGCCGGGTGCGGCCCCCGGCGCGGGCATGAACATCGGCCGCGTCGCGCGCTGCCGATGCGCCAGCACATGGCAGGCGAAGGGATCGATCTCGGCAAAGGCTGCCGGCCGCCAGCCGAGGGGTTTCCAGGCGACCGAGGCCGCCTCGATCCCGCTGCAGACGCTGAGATAGGTGAAGGGCTTGGTCATCCCGGGCCTCGATTCTGGGGGGCACCGCATGCGCAAACGCCCCCTCGGCGGAACCGAGGGGGCGTTGCAGCGCGGAGCGGAGTTGCCCTGGGGTCGGTCAAAGCCCGCTTTTCTGGATGCCGTGGCGCAGGGTGCCGAGGCCGATGGCATTCATCACCACCAGCATCCAGTCTTGGCCGAGAGCCACGCCGGGCACGTCGAGGCCGAAGCCCTTTTCCAGTACGACCACCGCCAGAAGGGCGGCCATCACGAGGTAGGTCTTGTATCCGTCGATCGTGGACAGCATCGAAGTCTCCTTTCGGGGCGCGCTCGCGCCAGTCCCGACGGCACAGCGCCGCGGGTTCGGGTTGGATTGGGGAAAGGCGGGGCTTGCAGGCGGACCTAAATCCAGCCCTCAACGCGGAAGCCCGGGCAGGCTTTCGCGGCATAGGTGTTGTGGCCGGTGACGCGTTCGATCTGGGTCCGGCTGCGGATATCGGCGATCAGGGCGCGCAGGGTCCGCGCCTGCGCAGGGGTGAAGTGATCGCCGAACGTGTCATCGGCATCGGCGCCATGCCCACCGATCAGGCAGATGCCGATGGTGCCGCGGTTGTGGTCCACGACATGCGCGCCGATGTCGGTCTCGGGGCGTCCTGCGGCGCGCTGGCCGTCGAAGTCGATCAGCCAGTGATAGCCGATGGTGCGCCAGCCGCGATCCTGCATGTGCCAGCGCCGGATTTCGGCGCGCTTGGCGGCGAGGGAAGAGGCGCCCATCCACTCCGGCCGGGTCGCGCTGCAATGCAGGATGATCTCGCGCACGGGGTAGCGGGCGGCGCCCTGAAGGATCATCGGGGGTCCGGTCATTGGCATTCTCCATGAGAAAAGCCCGCTGAAGGGCGGGCGGGTTGATCGCAAGGCGGGTACAGTTCAGAGGATCAGGAACAGGACCACGCCGCAGGCGAGGGCGACGAGCCAGACCCGGCCCTCGCGGCGAATGAGGGCGGGCAAGTCACGGCTGCGCATCGTCATCCTTCCATTTGGTGCCAACCTTGGCCGTATCGGCCCGTCGGGCGCGGAAGATGTCGATGATCAGACCGGAGATCGACATGCCGCCGATGCCGACGACGAAGCTCGAGAACCCGGCGCTGTCGCCACCCGGGGCCAGCTTGCCGATCACCGGCTCGAGGATCGGGGCGACGAGCGGGCCGAGATAGACGGCGCAGATGGACCCGACGAGCAGGGAGAGAACGCCATCGCGCCAGTGCTCGCGCAGGGTGACCCAGCGGACGATGCCGCCGAGGGCCCCAGCGAGGGCTGCCTTGCCCGGCTCGGTCCAGAGCCAGTTGATCAGATCGGGGCGTTCGGTCATGGGCGTCTCCTTCGGGAAGGGACTTGGGAAACTTTCATGCGGCACGCAGCCAGACGGCTGTTGCAGGTCCTGCGTTGATCTCGCTTGAGACGAAGGCCCAGCTGGCGGGCGCGGCACTCGCATAGGTCAGCGTCCGGCGCAGCACCTTGCGGGCTGTTGTTGCGATGGCCCCGCCATTGATGTCCGGGGTCGCGGTCGCGGCCCAGGCGGAGAGTGTGGCGGTCGAGTTATGCCGGACGCCGATCCAGTAGACCGTGCCCCGCCGCAGGGTCAGCGACACCGTCGCGAGTTTGGTTCCGGTGGTGGAACAGTCGAGATCGCCCGTCTCGGTCAGGCGCTGGTCGGGGCGGCCGTTCGCGTCCGACGTGTAGACCGCGATCTTTGCCAGGGCCGAAGCGACTGCCGCCGTGACGTTGATCCCGAGGCGGTCGACCGTGACGTCGGCGCGCGGGCTGAAGGGGAACAGGTCGAATTGGTTCGCCGCGCCCGCAAGCGTGCCGGGTGCCGCCCCACCCGCGCCGGTCGTGGTGAGCAGGAAGTCGCCCGCGATCGGCGAAAGCCAGGGGATATCCTCGTCCGCCAGGGACCGGGTGATCCCGCCCAGTCGGGCGCGCATCTGGCCAGAGGCACTGTTGAACCAGAGCCAGCCGTCCAAGGGCGTGCCAGGATCAGCCGCCAGCGGGTCGAGCGCCACGCCCACCGGGAAGCGCACCCGGCCCGAATTGCGATCCGCGATCATTGCGTCGTAGAAGGTCGATCCGTCCGGGCTGACCTTGATCTGCCAGTTGTCGGTGCCGAGCAGACCTTCCAGCGCGCGGGTGCTGAACCCGGTCTGCCAGGCGAGCGCGGCATCGTCAGCCGCAGCCGCCTTGTTGATCGTGGCGCGCATCGACGCGCCTGCGTTGTTCAGCAGCACGGCGGGGCTGTTCACCGACAACCGGTTGGTCGCATCCGGGGTTGCCCCGCCCACGCCCACCCGGTTGACCACGATGTTCGCCGCCGGGTCCAGCGTCCAGACCGATCCGCCACCCGACACGACGATGTCGCCCTTGTCGCCGTCGGACATGCCGCCGCCGATTGGCGTCCAGGCCGTGCCGTTCCAGACGTAGAGCGCGGCGTCCGCCACGCTCCAGGCCACCCAGCCGCGCCGGGGCACAAGGCGCAGCCAGGCCCCGTCGGTCCAGAAGGCGACGTTCAGGTCCCAGCCCGCCCAGAGGCCCGTCGCCCCGCTGGCCACGATGTAGCGGTCGCCCTCCGCCGGAGATCCCGGCGGCGCGGTCAGAACCCGGCTCAGGACACCGATCTGCACCATCCCGTCGAGCAGGCGCAGGGCGTCGTTGTGCGTGACGTGCTTCTGCGCCTGCGCCGACAGGATTTGCGGCAGCGCGAGGTTGCTGGTCGGGTTTGGCATCGGAGTCCCTTCAGGTGAACAGGGTGACGATTGCAGGCGTGCCCCGCGCGAGCCGGGCGGAAACCTGGAAGATGCGGACGGTGAAGGACTGGCCGGGGCCAAGAAGTGCGCCGAAGTCGGCGGTCTGCGCGGCGGCGCTGTAGAGGGCGGAGGTGCTGCTCGACGACAAGGTGCGCTTCAGCGTCGCGCCGTGCCAGATTTCCACCTCCCAGGCTTCCGACGTCTCGCCAAGCGGCGGCTCGCCGATTTCCCAAGCGTCCGCCGAGAGATCGCGCGAGCGGCGGACCCAGCGGATCGTCAGATCACCCGGCACCCGCCCGGTCCGCCACGGCTGCTCGACGTTGACCGGGGAGAAGGGCAGCAGGCCCCGGCCCGAAGGCGTGAACGCTTTCCCCGTGAAGGTCGGATCGCTGACGCCGCGCGAGGCCGGGCCAACGCGCCAGTTCCAGGCCAGCCCAATCTCCGCCTCGGCGATGGGCAGCGGGACGATCAGATCGTCCAGCGCCACGATCCGCGCGCCGACGGGGGCGGGGTTGCCCATCGCGTATTCCGTGCCGCGCTGCCCGCGCAGGAGGCGCGAGAGCCTGTAGCGCCCCGGCGCGACCAGCTCGGCGGTCGCCGCCTGCAGGATTTCCCAGGTGCCGGGCGCGCTTTCGATCGCGAAGGCGTTCGCGCCGCCCAGCACATCGAGATCCGTGACGCTGGCAAGCGTGCCATAGGCCAGGTCGACCAGCACCGAATTGCCCAGATCGAAGATGCTTACGGGGCCGGGAAAGAGCCCCGAGGCGAGCCGGCCCATCCGCGCGCGTCCGTCGACGCCGGTCAGAAAGGCGAAGCTGTCGAGCGCCGGACTGCGATACACGCCGAGCGCCCCCGGCCAGGGGGCGGCATCGGCGGCGAGCCAGGGCCGATGGGCCGGCACGTCCTCGCGCAGCTGCGGCAGGTCCATGAACGCGATGTCAGGCTGGCCGAAGACCACCGGGCGCGCGATGGACGCGAGGCGCGGCTCGCCCGGCGGAAGATCATAGGCCTCGCGGTCCTGCCGGACCGTTTCCAGCGTCCGCGCATCCGCATCCGCCGTCTGCGCGATCCGCATCTGCAGCGTCCGCCCGTCGATCCCGAGGCCGACCACATCGCAGGGGTCCAGCGCCAGCCGCGAGGGCGGCAGCCGGAAGGTCGCCGTCTCGCGCCCCACCCAGGCCTCGACCAGCGCGCGGCGGCAGCGGCGTTCGGCCTCCTCGGGCGGCACGGCAATCGCAAAGGCCTCGGCGGCGATCCGGGTGCTGTCGACCGTGATCCGGCGCGCCTCGACGATGGCGGCGTCATAGTCCTCGTCGGCCCGCGCGATGGTCCATTTCAGCGCCTGCGGCAGTTCGGATTCCTGCGCGCGGACGATTTCCAGTGGCTCGCCTGTCCCCTCGTTTCCCGGGCCCCCGCCGCCCGCGACCATGCCGTCCGGCGTGACCGACAGGACCGGCGCGCGGCCCCGCTTGACGAAGCGAAGCTTGCCCTCGCTCTCGACCGCGTCGAAGCCGAAGTGCCGCGCCAGCACATCGATCGAGGTGCGCGGGCTTTCCAGCGCGGAGATCACATAGCCCTCGACCGCGCCCCAGAGGCCCGAGACGTCGATGTTCGCCGCGGACAGGCCCGCCCTGGTGCAAAGGGCCCGGACCAGTGCGGCCAGCGAAACGGCACCGAGCCGTCCGGTCAGCCAGTGACCGAGCCGCCAGTTCGGTCCGTCGGTCCAGACGTCGGCGCGTTCGGGAAAGAACGGATAGGGCCGGGCGTCCCAGGTCCAGGCGGCGCATTCGGCAAGGTTCACCATCGGCGCGCCGTAAACGCCCGAGGTCGGGTTGTTCGCGGCCCCGCCCCAAAACGCCCAGGTCGCCTCGAGATAGGCCCGCTGGATCGCGTCGTCGCGCCAGCCCCGCGAGAAATACGGCACGAAGCTTTCCGACGACTTCGGATCGACAAAGACGTTCGGCTGGTTGCTGCCCCGGTCCACCGCTGGGCAGCCGACTTCCGTGAACCAGAAGGGCTTCGATTGCGGAACCCATGCCGTCGGCGTGCCGCTTTCCACCCCGCCCGACCGGTCGAAATGCGGGTTGCTCCACCAGCCGCGGAGATCCTTGGGGCGGAAGACCCAGGGCTTGCCGATTCCGGCGTCGGTGATCGCGGTGCGAACCTGTGCAGCGCGGTCGGCGTCGGAGGCATAGAACCAGTCGAAGCCTTCGCCGCCCGCGACATTCGCCATGAGATAGGCGCGGTCGTACACATCCGGCCAGATCGCGGCGTCCAGATGCTCGGTGCCGTCGCGCCAGTCCGACAGGGGCATGTAATTGTCGATGCCGACGAAGTTGATGTTCGCGTCGGCCCAGAGCGGGTCGAGGTGGAAATACACGTCACCCGTGCCGTCCTGCGGCTGGTGGCCGAAGTATTCCGACCAGTCGGCGGCATAGCTGATGCGGGTAGCGGGCCCGAGGATCGCGCGCACATCCGCCGCCAGCGCCTGAAAGGCGGCGACCGCCGGATAGGTGCCTGCAGCACTCCTGATCTGGGTCAGGCCGCGCATCTCGGTGCCGATCAGGAAGGCATCGACCCCGCCCGCCGCCGCGCAGAGGTGGGCATAGTGCAGGATCATCCGCCGCAGGCCCCAGTCGCTGGCCGTGCCGGTGAAGGTAACGGTCGTGCCGCTGATCGAATACTGCGTCCGCAGCGCCGCCCCGAAGAAGGCCGCGACCTGCGTCGCTGCCGCTGCTGTCTTGTCCGGCGATCCCGCGTAACCGGCGGCGGGCGAGCAGGTGATCCGCCCGCGCCAGGGAAACACACTCTGGCCGACACCGGCGGCGTTGGTGCTGTAGGGGTTGGGCTTCGTGTTCCCGGGCGGGATATCCATCATCACGAACGGGTAGAAGGTCACCCGCTTGCCCCGTGCGCGAAGCTCCTGAATGGCCTCTACGATGCTCGCGTCCGACGGCGTGCCGCCATAGACGGGCCGCCCGTCGATCTGGCTCACAACCCCATAGGACGCGCGCGGCAGCCCACCGACCGACCAGGCGGGCGTGGTGGTCTTTGCCGCCACCTCGACCTTCGGTTTCACCGTGCAGACGCCCGCCCGAAGATCGTCGCCGAACCAGGCCGAGACCAGCGAGACGCTCTGCACCGCCGGTGCCAGCGCGGAGAGGCGATCAAGCGAGACGTCAAGGTCCGGCACATCGGCCAGCGCATTGCAGTTCTCCGCACCCGCTCCGTCCCGCCGGATCAGGCTTGTCGCATAGGCAGCCTCGCCCGAGGCCGGGATCAGCGTGACGGCACCGACCAGCCCCTCGGCGGTATCGGCCCCGGCCAGCGGGCGGAACACCTCGAAGGACAGCTGCGGCAGGCGGTTGCCGTAGCGCGCGAGCGGAAGCTCCTCGAAGACGACATAGGCGGTGCCGCGATAGGCGGGCGTGACGGAGGCTCCCATCCGGGCCGCGATCAGCGGGTCAGCACCCTGGCTTTCGCTGCCGGGATACCAGCGCCAGACCACGCCGGCCATATCCATCGGCGCGCCGTCGGCCCAGATGCGCCCGATCCCTGTGATCGGGCCTTCACACAAGGCAACCGCGAAGGACGACGAATAGAGATACTCTGTCGTCGTGACCGTCGGCCCGCGCCGCCCGCCCTTGCCACCCCCGGCCCGCGTCTCGGTCGTGACCACCTCCTCGCGGAAATCGGTGGCCCAGATGATGTTGCCCCCCAGCCGCATCCGCCCGAAGAGGCGCGGCAGGACCGTGCCCTCGGTCGCCGACGTGATCCGCAGCCCGTCCAGCCGCGCGCCCTCGATGCGCTGGCCGGGTGTCAGCGGGGCCAGCAGATAGCTGTCGATCACTGAGCCGATCGAGGAACCGACCAGCCCGCCGATGGCGGAACCGGACAGCCCGAGGATCGTGCCGCCAAAGGCCCCGCCGATGGCCGAGCCGACAGCGCCGAGAACCAGCGTCGCCATGTCAGCGGGCCTCCGAAGTCGCAGGAAAGAGGAAGGCCAGCGCGATCCGCCGGGCCCAGGCGGGGGTGAGCGGTTCCTCGACCACGCCCAGCCCCTCATAGGAATGTAGGAACGTGGCGGGTCCATGGGCGGGGCCGGTCAGGATGCCGATGTGCTTGGCGATGGCCCCGCGCCGCATCCGGAACAGGACCAGCGCGCCGGGCCCGGCCTCGGCCACCGGCACCATCAGCATCCAGCGGCCCGCGCCGTCGGCCAGCACCTCGACGGGCCCGGCCTCACCCCAGTCGCGGCTGTAGGCGGGCACCGGCAAAGGCTCAGGCCCGACCACCTCGCGCCAGACGCCGCGCGCCAGCCCGAGGCAGTCGCAGCCTGCACCCTTGACGCTGGCCTGATCGTGGTAGGGCGTGCCAAGCCAGCCGCGCGCGGCGGCGATCACGCGGGCCGGATCGGCGGGCATCAGAGCACGCTACCGTCGTGACCGGCGTCGCGGACCGCATAGCGCAGGACCGAATCCTGCCCCGGGATCGTCGGAAAGCCCCGGAAGTTGACCGCGTTCGCGAACTTCGCCGCGCAGGTGGCGATCCGCTTGTCGCACCCGGCCCGGATGGTGAAAGCGTGCCCGGCGGCGATGGCACGGACCGGCTCGCCCAGAAGCGTAATCATCACGTCGCTGCCTGCCTTCTCGTGGATCATGACCTCCGTCCGCCGCCCGGCGTTCGGCCCGCTGGTCCATTCGACCGTGCCGAAACTGAAGAGGGTGTCGGCGAAGCTGCCGAGGCCGGAGGCAAGGAAGGCCCGGTCGCGCAGCAGCGTGGCGACCGCGCCGGTGCCCTTGTAACCCGCCGCCTCCAGGTTCACGCCGCAGCGCGCATCCCCGAGCGCCGCGTCGCAGGCCGTCTGAAACGTCCGGCCCACGGTCTGCCCGAGCGCGTGCGCCATGCTGCGCACCTCGGCCACGAAGGCCAGCCGCCCGCGCCTGATCTGACCGACATTGCCCTGCCGCATCAGCACCCGCTGCGGCGTGTCCGCCCAGTTCACCCGCCAGGCCTCGACCGTGGCATTGTCCCACCGCCCGTCGATGATGTCGGTTTCGGTGATCCGGCCCGACATCAGCACGCCTTCGGCATCCTGCGCGTCGACGGACAGGTCCGAGCCCGAGCGGACTTCCGAGGCGATCAGCCCGCTGTCGGGATCGAAGCTGGTGCCGAGGAAGGCCAGCGTGCGGTCATGATCGGTGAAGCCCATGACAACGCCGTCCGCCCGCGAGATCCGCCAGCACCACGCAAGCGTGGTCGTGCCGTCGTCCAGATGCGCCTGCAGGGCGAGAGGGAGGGATTTCACAGGAACGGACCTTTTCCTTTCGGCCCCATCTTTCCGATGGTCCGGGATTGATTTGTAAAGCGTTCGTCTTTACAATCGGAATCAACGTCAGACAGGAGGTGCCATCATGGTTGCCGCACATCGCAAGGATGAGGCCGCGCGCCGGTCGCTGATCAATCTGCGGGTCCCCCCAAGGGACCGCGATCTGATCGACCGTGCCGCCGAGTCTCTCGGGAAGAACCGCTCGGAATTCATGCTGGATGCCTCGCGGCAGGCCGCCGAAGACACGCTTCTGGATCGGTCGCACTTCCGCCTCGACGCGGACCGCTTCGGGGCGTTCCTTGCGCAGCTGGATGCCCCTCTCGCGCCAAACGCCCGGCTGCGCGCGCTTCTTGCGACGCCCGCGCCTTGGGAGACGTGACCGGCTCCGAGCCGCTCAGGCCACCGGAACTTCTGGCGGACCGCCACCGGCTTGACGGCTTCACCTCGGGAGCCTCCACTCTTGATGCCTGGCTGGTGCGTAAGGCGCGCACCAATCAGGTCTCGGGGGCGTCGCGGACCTACGTGCTCTGCCGGGGCGACCGGGTGGTGGGCTTTTACGCACTTGCCGCCGGATCGGTCGGCCATGACCTTGTGCCGCGCAAGCTCAGGCAGAACATGCCCGATCCGATCCCGGTCATCGTCCTCGGACGTCTGGCCGTCGACGTCACCGAACAGGGTTCCGGGCTCGGACGCGCGCTCTTGCGCGATGCACTTCTTCGCATCTCTGCGGCCGCGCGAGAGGTCGGGATCGCCGCCGTTCTTGTCCATGCCTTGAACGACAGGGCGCGCGACTTCTATCTTGCCTGCGGTTTCACCGGGTCCGTTGTCGCGCCGATGACGCTCACGGCCCGGATCGCAGAGATTGAGGCACTTCTCGGCACAAACTGAAGCCTTCATCGTCTGATCTCCATCAGCGGAATCGAGGTGATCGATCCGAGCCGTTCGATGTCGAGGTTTACGTCCATGGAGTCGCTGTCGAAGCGGACCGGCACGTCGAAGTCGAAGCCCGCCGCCACCGCCACGCCCGATCCCGGTGCCGTGGTGAAGCTCACGATCCCGGTCGTGGTGTCGACGGTCCAGCCGGTCAGCTGCTCGACGCCGCCCAGCGCCACGCGGACGGTTCCGGCCACCGGCTTGACGATGGCCCGCGTCCAGGACTGCGCGCCGGAGGTGTAGGTCTTGACCAGCTGGAAGAAGCGGTTCGCCCCACTGCCGCTGCCGATGGCCTGGTCGGCGAAGCCCCGCGCCATGGACGGCAGGCTGGACTTGAAATCCGACCAGTCCTTGAAGCGGAAACCGTGCAAGCGGCCATTGCGGGCCTCGAAGAAGGCGACGACCGCAGCCAGATCGTCGGCGCGGCGGATGCCGTAGGCGACGTCGTAGCGCCGCCGGGAATTCGCCCACGACGCATTCCGCTCCTCGTCGCCCGAGGACAGCGCCACGATCTGGGTCCGCCGTTCCGGCCCGCCGCGCGCGCCGCGGCTGATCGTGTCCGGGAACCGGACCTCGTGAAACGCCATCAGAGGTTCCTCCGCCCGGCCTGCACCGCACGCGCGATATCCGCGTTCGGCCGACGGAACGTCCCCCGGACGTTCCGCTCTTCGGCCTCACCCTGACTGCGCGATTGCCGGAAGCTTTGCGCGCCGCGGCGGCGGCCATTTGAAAGTACACGCCTATTCATGGTTATCGCTCACAGTCCTCTCCGCCCGGCCTGGACGGCGCGCGCGATATCTGCCGCGACTTGGCTGCGCGACTGCCGGAAGCTTTGCGCATCACGGGCCTGGATGGTGACGTTGACCGACGCCTGGCCGTAGCCCCGGGCCTCGTCGCGCGACAGCACCCGCTCGCCGCGCTGCAGGATTGCCGGAACCTCGTCGGCGGCAAGGCCCGCCCAGCCGCCCGAATGCAGGCGCGGCGCGCCGAGGAAGGCGGCGGTCGGGACGGCCCGGCTCACCCCGCCCGCGCCGACCATCCCGCCCTGATGGAAGACGCCCGCCAGCGCCTGGCCGACCGCGCCACTGCCCAGCGCCCCCGACAGGACATTGGCCAGCGGACCGAGAATGAACCGGCGCGCGCCAAGTTTTGCGAGATCGGTGATCATGCTGGTGACAAGGCTGCCGAAATCCAGCTTGCCGGTCTTCACGAAGTTGCCGATCGCGTCCTCGGCGGAGCGGAAGGCCCCGACAAGGCTCGCGCCGATGTCCTTGCCGATGTCGCGCGCGCTGGCCGCGTACTGATCAAGGGCCTCGACGGCGAGCGCCCAGCCCGCTGTCGCCGCCTTGCCGCCGTCCGCCGCGTCCTGCCCGGCCTGCCGGGCCGCGCCACCGGCGCGCGCGACGGCGGGCACGGCCGCCTCGGCCCCGGCGGCGACCTGCTCGAACGTCGTGGTCATCAGCTCTTCGGCATTGCTTATGGCAAGGTCGGCCAGCGTATTCTCGGCATCGAGCTTTTGCAGCGCGAGCCGGTCCAGCTTGGTGCCCTCGCGGTAGGCCTCCACCATGTCCGGGGTCACGCCGGACTCGGCAACCGTGCGCGGGCCGATGTTGACGTAGTCAGAGAGGGTGCCGCCCGCGCGGTCGGTGCCGGTGAAGCGGATGTCGTTCTGCATGCCGCCGATGATCCGCGACAACGGCTCTGTTGCGCAAATCACCTGACGACCGAGGTACCCCTTTCCCCGGACAGACTTATCCCACGGCCTCTGTGACGGGGATGCCGAGCGCGGTGTAGCCGTTGAGGACGCCTATGCGGACCTGGAGTTCGGCAACCTGA
>JADCDI010000091.1 GCA_020251025.1 Rhodobacter sp.
AGCCCCGGCGCTTGAGCGCTTCGTTATAAGCCGGCCAGTTCCTGGTTCTGTAGGTCGGGGGTGTGTGTCTGCTCATGCAGACCAGCTACCACACTGGATTCACCAGATGAATCCCTCACGGGATTTGTGCAACAGAGCCACGTCATACGCACCAGACCGCCAACATCCAACTGTCTCGTCCCAATGCCAGCCCCATTTACCATGAGCCATAAGATTTCTTTCCGCATTGCATGCCCTCGTACTGCTTACCACTTCATCAAGGGCTTGTTTAGTTTTGTGATCGCGCCGCCTTGCATAGAACTCGATCGCGTCTAGTTTTGGCGCAATCGTTTTGTTCCCGAAGTAGTAGTTCAATAAATCTACATCAAATTGACCCAAGCGACAGAGGATGTTCTCGACCAAGAAATCAAGCTGGGCCCATACGAGAGAAATTCGCCCCACCAAGAGCATCTCGTCATCAGAAATCGGAATTTCCTGAATTGGGCTCGAAAGGCTCCTGGTCCCCATGCTTTAGCTCTCCTTGCAATGCTGCGCCGCCGCCACGAATGCCACAATCCGGGCCGCGTCCTTGACCCCCGGCGAGCTTTCGACCCCGGACGAGACATCGACCTGCCGCGCGCCGGTCAGTCGCACCGCCTCGGCCACATTCCCTGCCGTCAGGCCCCCGGCCAGCATCCAGGGGCGCAGCCAGCGCCGGCCCGCCAGCAGCCGCCAGTCAAAGGCAAGGCCGTTGCCGCCGGGCAGGGCCGCCCCGCGCGGCGGCTTCGCGTCGATCAGAAGCTGATCGGCCACGGCGGAATACTCCAGAATCGCGGGCAGGTCGCCTTCATCCGCCACGCCCAGCGCCTTCATCACCGGCAGGCCGTAGCGGCTGCGCAGCTCTGCCACCCGGCCGGGCGATTCGGTGCCATGCAATTGCAGGATGTCCAGCGGCACGGCATCGACAACAGCATCCAGGGTGGCGTCATCGGCATCCACGGTCAGCGCCACCCGCGCCAGTCCGACCGGGGCAGACAGCGCGGCAAGGCGTGCCTCGGACAGGGTCAGGTTGCGCGGCGACCTTGCAAAGAAGACAAAGCCGGCATAGGCCGCCCCCGCACGCGCAACCGCGGCAACATCGGCCGGCGTGCGCAGGCCGCATATCTTCACGCGGATTCCGGCCAAGGGCTATCCTGCCTTCTGCTTTGGTTCCAGCAGGGCCAGCACCTCATCCTCGGGTTCGGGCCGGGCGGCGCGCAGCCTTGTCACCTCGCGTTCCAGCCGGGCAACCTCGCGCGCTGTGGTCAAGGCTGTGGTCCGGTGCTTGGATTCCCGCGCCCATTCCCAGAAAAAGCCAACCAGCAGACCCACCCCGATGCCGCCAAAGATCACCAGGAACAGCGGCAGCCGGATGGACCAGGACAGGCCCAGAAACAGCCCCAGATCCTGCGGCAGGGCCTGCAGTGTGACCGGTTCACGGTTTGCGATGGCGACGGTCAGCAGGCAGATCGCCAGAAGCGCAAGCAGCAGGTAGCGAAGGAGACGGATCATGGGGCCGGGTCCCTTGCCGGGTTCACTTGCCGTTCAGACGGTCGCGCAGCAGCTTTCCTGTCTTGAAGAAGGGCACGTTTTTCCGGTCCACCTCAACGGCCTCACCGGTGCGGGGGTTCCGGCCCAGCCTGGCATCGCGGGCCTTGACCGAAAATGCGCCGAACCCGCGCAGTTCAACCCGGTCACCCTTGGCCAGCGCCTCGATGATTTCCTCGAAGACGGTGTTCACGATACGCTCGACGTGCCGCTGTGTCAGATGCGGGTTTTCTTCGGCGATTCTCTGGATCAGTTCCGACCGGATCATCAGATGTGTCCCCCCCTGTGGTCTCATATATACCGCCACATCATCCGGCGACTATAGGCAATAAATTCAACCGCACAAACAGGAAAACCCGGCCAGCCCCGGATGCCCGGGGCGGCCCGGCGCAAAAGAAAGGGGCCCCACCCTGCGGTGAGGCCCCGGACGGGGCGGCTTTTGCCCCGGATCAGCTCTTGTCGGAACCCTTCAGGGCCGCGCCAAGGATATCGCCCAGCGAGGCACCCGAATCGGACGAGCCATATTGTTCGACCGCTTCCTTTTCTTCCGCAATCTCGCGCGCCTTGATCGACAGGCCCAGGCGGCGGGTCTTCGGATCGATGTTGGTCACGCGCACATCGATGTGATCGCCGACCTGAAAACGCTCCGGGCGCTGTTCGGAACGGTCACGCGACAGGTCGGAGCGGCGGATGAACGACTTGGCGCCGTTGTATTCCACTTCGACGCCACCCTCTTCGATGGCCGTGACCTTGACGGTCACGACCGAGCCGCGCTTCACGCCGTCGACAGCCTCGGTGAAGGTGTCATTCCCCACAGCCTTGACGGACAGAGAGATGCGTTCCTTCTCGACATCCACTTCGGTCACGGCGGCTTTCACCGTATCGCCCTTGCGGTAGGTCTGGATCGCGTCTTCGCCGCGCTGGTCCCAGGACAGGTCCGACAGGTGGACCATGCCATCGATATCGTTGTCGAGGCCCACGAACAGACCGAATTCGGTGATGTTCTTGACTTCGCCCTCGATGACCGATCCCACGGGATGGGCTTCGGCAAAGACCTCCCAGGGGTTGCGCTGGGTCTGCTTCAGGCCCAGCGACACGCGCCGCTTGGCGCTGTCAATCTCCAGCACCATGACATCCACTTCCTGCGAGGTGGAAACAATCTTGCCGGGGTGGACGTTCTTCTTGGTCCAGGACATTTCCGACACATGGACCAGGCCTTCGACGCCTGCTTCCAGCTCAACAAAGGCCCCGTAATCGGTGATATTCGTCACGCGGCCCTTGTGGACGGATCCCAGCGGATAGGCCTTTTCCACGGCATCCCAGGGATCGGCCTGAAGCTGCTTCATGCCAAGGGAAATCCGGTGGGTTTCCTTGTTGATCTTGATGACCTGAACCTTCACGGTCTCGCCGATCGACAGGATTTCCGATGGATGGTTGACGCGGCGCCAGGCCATGTCGGTGACATGCAGCAGGCCGTCAACACCGCCCAGATCAACGAAGGCTCCGTATTCGGTGATGTTCTTGACCACACCATCCACGGTCTGCCCTTCGCTGAGGTTCGAGATGACCTCGGCGCGCTGTTCGGCGCGGCTTTCTTCCAGGATCGCGCGGCGCGACACGACGATGTTGCCACGGCGGCGGTCCATTTTCAGGATCTGGAAGGGCTGCTTCATGCCCATCAGGGGACCTGCGTCGCGCACGGGGCGCACATCGACCTGGCTGCCGGGAAGAAAGGCCACGGCCCCACCCAGATCAACCGTGAAGCCGCCCTTGACGCGACCGAATATCGCGCCGTCAACGCGCGTCTCGTTGGCATAGGCTTTTTCCAGGCGGTCCCAGGCTTCTTCGCGCTTGGCCTTGTCGCGGCTGATCACAGCCTCGCCACGGGCATTCTCGACGCGGTCGAGGTAGACTTCCACCTCATCGCCCACGGCAATGTCGGCGGTACCGCCCAGATCGGCAAATTCCTTCAGATCAACGCGGCCTTCCATCTTGTAGCCGACGTCGATGATGGCCTGGCCCGCCTCGATGGCGATGACCTTGCCCTTTACGACAGAACCCTCTTCGGGGGTGTCAATCTCGAAGCTTTCCTTCAGCAGGGCTTCGAATTCTTCCATGGTTGCTTTGGCGCACATGCGGTGTAGGTTCCTTTTCGTGTGTTTCACTGGCCATGCGGTTGGCTCCGCAGGTCTAAGGTCTGGCACCGCCGGAATACCGCAAAACAACAAGGGCCGGAGGTGATCCGACCCTGCAGTCCTCAAGCGATCCCGGTTCTGGCGACCAGTTCAATGGCAGGGCGTATAGGCGGGATGGCCAGGGAAGGCAAGCCCGTATCCGCGCGTGGCCGCGACAGTCTTGCGGCAAAGGTCACTCCATGCCGGTGGCGCGCTGTCGCAGCCTGTCCGGGGTGCCGCCCCTTCGGTGCCGGACCCTGCCCGGCGGACGGATTTCCGGGCACCCCTCACCCTTTATTGCGGCCCTCGCCCATTGTGGTCTGATCGGACCCTGGATGTGCGACCGCGCAATGACGCGCACCGGCTTGGCGACCCGCACCGCGCGCGAACCCGCCCCGGCCTGGCGCGCCGGGCAATGACCTGATCTTCCGTCCACCCCGGTCGCCCGACCCTGCCCATCAGGAACAATCGCGCATTCACCCCGCCCCTTGGCGTTCATGCCCCCCGCAGTCACCAGCCATAAAGCCGTGGTTCAAATTGACGGCGGCATGCCTTAATCTGCGCGCCAGATGATCCCGCCATCCCCTGCCTTTCTGAAAACCGTGATTGACCGGCTGCCCGCGCTGAAGGGCCTGCCGTGGCTGCCCTTGCCGGGCGGTCGCACCAACCGGCTTTGGCGCGTGGGCCGGACGGTGATCAAGGCCTATGACCCTGCCGCCGCCTCGCCGCTGTTTCCCAACTCTCCGGAGGCAGAGGCACGGGCGCTTGCGCTTCTGGGTCCGCTTGGCCTTGCCCCCGACCTTATCGCTGCGGGTGACGGCTGGCTGGCCTATTCCCATGTTGCCGGGCGGGTCTGGCGGGCGGACCCCACCCCGGTTGCCCGGATGCTCGCCCGCCTGCACCGGCAGCCTTCCCCCGGCTTTCGCCAGGTTGCGTCAGGCAGTGCTGCCCTGCTGGCGCAGGCACAGGCCATTGCCGCCGCCTGCCGCACCCGCCTGCCGCCCGCACCGCAGGACCCCGGCGTTCCGCCGGTGCCAGGACCCTGCCTTATTCACGCAGATGCGGTTGCGGGAAACCTGATCGACGGGCCCGGCGGTGTGACGCTGATCGACTGGCAATGCCCCGCAACCGGCGATCCCACCGAAGACCTTGCCACCTTCCTGTCACCTGCCATGCAATGGCTGTACCGCGGCAGTGTGCTGACCGCGCAGGAAACCGACGCCTTCCTTGCGGCCTATCCCGATCCGGCCGTCACGGCCCGCTACCTGCGCCTGCGGCCGCTCTATCGCTGGCGCATGGCCGCGCATTGCCTTTGGAAAGCCGATCGCGGCGCGCCGGATTACGCGCGGGCAGCCGCTGCCGAACTGGCCCCCTGACAGGGGACTGAAAGCGCGCGTCCCTCGCCCGCCGGGCCGGAAGATCTTCCCGATCCGGGGAAATGGCTTGGCCGTTCCGGACCGGAAAGAGGCAAAGTATGTTTCCGCCCGGTCGGCGCTGATCCGGGGGGCCTTGGCCCACGGCTGGCAAGAGGCGTCGCTGTGGCAGAAAGAAAAAGCGATGACCTCTGCCACGGCAGCGGGGCCGGGGGTGTGGGCGATGCGCGTTCGATGCGCCCCTGACCGGGACCCGGGCAGGACGGTTCCGCGACCGGCGGCCTGGGATCCGCCAAAGGGCCGGGTCAGGCCCGTCTGACTGCACACCGACCGATTGCCCGCGCCGCCCGCAAGGTTGACCCTGCCTGCGCGGGGCGGCATGGTCTGCCCGCAACCGTCGAGGCCAGAATGAACGACCGAAACGAGCCTTCTTCCGACGATCACGGCCCCTTTGCCAGGCCGCTTTTCGACGATCCGTCGGCCCGCGCGCTGCGCCGGGTCGGCGTTGTGGATGTTGGCTCGAACTCTGTCCGGATGGTGGTTTTTGACGGTGCGGCCCGGTCCCCCGCCTATTTCTACAACGAAAAGGTCATGTGTGGTCTGGGCCTTGGCCTGGCCGAAACCGGGCGGCTCAACCCGCGCGGACGCGACCGCGCGCTGGCGGCGCTGCGGCGATTCGCGCTTTTGGCCGAAGGGATGAACATGGCCCCGCTGACCGTGGTGGCAACCGCCGCCGTGCGCGAGGCTGCCGACGGGCGGGCCTTCTGCGAGGAGGTGCTGCGGGAAACCGGTTTGCGCCTGTGGGTGATCGATGGCGACGAGGAGGCGCGATTGTCGGCGCAGGGCGTGCTGCTGGGCTGGCCCGATGCCAGGGGTATCGTTTGCGACATCGGCGGATCGTCGATGGAACTGGCGCAGGTGGGGGGCGGCAAGGTGGGGGCAAGGGCGACCTCGCCCCTGGGGCCGTTCCGGCTGCAGCAGGTGCAGGGCGGGCAAAAGGCAAGGCGCCAGCATATCCACGGCATCCTGGCCGACATGAAGAAGAAATTCCCCGACAGGCATCCGCGCATCTATCTGGTGGGCGGGTCATGGCGCGTTGTCGCCCGGCTGGACATGGAGCGGCGCGGCTATCCCCTGACCGTGCTGCACGAATACCGGATGCTGCCGCAGCAGATTCTGGAAACGCTGGACTGGATTGCGGTCAGCGACCTGCCGATCCTGCGGGTGCTGACCGGAACCTCGCAGGAACGGATGGAACTGGTCCCTCTGGCCAGCGAGGTGTTGCGCGGTCTGGTAGAGGTGTTTGAACCGCGCGAGGTGGACGTATCGGCTTACGGCATCCGCGAGGGGCTGCTTTATGAACAGATGCCGGAACGTCTGCGCGCCCGCGACCCCCTGATCGAGGCGGCGCGGATGGCCGAGGCCACCTCGGCGCGCATCCCCGGCTTCGGCAAGAAGCTGTTCGGTTTTCTGGAACCGCTGTTCGACGGGGTCCCGCCCGAACGGATGCGGCTGATCCATGCAGCCTGCCTGCTGCATGACACCGCCTGGCGGGCACATCCCGATTACCGGGCCGAAGTCTGTTTCGACAATGCGACTCGGGCAAATCTGGGCGGGCTGGACCATCCGGGGCGGGTGTTTCTGGGTCTGGCCCTGCTGCACCGCTACAAGAACTCGCGCGCCGGATCGCGGCTGGAGCCGCTGTTTCGGCTGCTGACCGACGAGCAGGTCCGTGACGCCGAGGTGCTGGGCAAGGCCATGCGCTTTGGTGCCATGTTTGCGGTGGCTGATCCGCAGCTTGCGGGCACGCTCAAGCCGAAGATGAAGAAGCGGGAACTGGAGCTTGCGCTGACCCCGCTGGGCACCGGCCTCTTCGGCGAAGTGGCGCAGGCGCGGTTCAATTCGCTGGCGCAAGCGCTGAAGCTGGTGCCTGCCGTCACGCCGGCGGTGACGTGATGCGGCTGGACCATCTGGCAGTATCCGCCCTGACGCTTGAAGACGGGGTTGCCCATGTCGGGGCGGCCCTGGGCGTAAGGCTGGCCCCCGGCGGGCGGCACCCGCACATGGCCACGCACAACCGGCTTCTGGGGTTGGGCGATGTCTATCTGGAAGTGATTGCCGCAGACCCGTCCGCACAGCGCCCGGCCTGGCCGCGCTGGTTCGATCTGGACCGGTTCAGCGGCGCGCCGCGTCTGACCAACTGGGTCGCCGCCTGCGATGATCTGGCGGCAGAACTTGCGGCGGGACCCGATGGGCTTGGCCTGCCCGTGGCGCTGTCGCGCGGCGATCTGCGCTGGATCATGGCCGTGCCGCCCACGGGCCGCCTGCCGTTTGACGGCGCCTTTCCGGCGCTGATCCAGTGGGAAGGCGATGTTCATCCTGTGCAGCGTCTGCCCGATTCGGGCCTGAGGCTGCTGGGGCTGGACATTGTCCATCCGCAGGCGACCGCGCTGCGCAAGGCGCTGTCCGGGCGGCTGGAGGATACCCGCGTGAGGATCGTGCAGGGGCCCGAGAAGGCGCTGCGGGCAAGCTTTTCCACCCCCGCCGGGACACGGCGGCTGTGACTGTCGGGCAGGCGACAGGACCGTACGCCGCGGCGGTGGCGGCAATCCGGAAGCGCTGAGGTGGGTGCTGCAGAAGCACCGGCCGCATGTGCTGCCTGACCGGAAAGCGGGAAACTCCTGCGCCTTGCACGCGCCTTGCGCATCCTGGCAGGGGCCATCGCCCCTGCCACAGTGCTGCGCTGCCCCTTGCCCAGCCGGGGGCCCAAAGCCCCCGGCCAGCGCCCGCCCCGCCCACGGCGGGCGCTGGCCTCTGTGTCTTCCGGACCTGCCGTTTTACAGGGGACCGCCGCGCGCGGGCGGGGAAACGCGGTGCGTTTCCTGTTTCCGCCCGAACGGACGACAGCACCCTCAGCGCTTCAATGGCAGGGGCCATCGCCCCTGCCATAGCGTCCTGCCTGGATCAGGACCAGCCGGGGGCCCAAAGCCCCCGGCCAGCGCCCGCCCCGCCCCCGGCGGGCGCTTCGCACCCGCCGGGTCGGGCGCTGGCCTCTGTCCCTCCCGGACCCACCGGTCTACAGGGCACCTTCCCGCACGGGCGGGGAAACGCGCTGCGTTTCCTGTTCCCGTCCGGAGGCGCGTTTGTGCCTTGCGCTATCCGGAAAGGATCGGAACATCGGGTGTCGGAGGACGTCCCGACGTAAAGCCCTGCCACAATGCTGCGCTGAACCCATGCCAGCCCCCCGGCGGGCGCATTAACCCCGCAGGGTCGGGCACCGGCCTTTCGTTGCGCCTGCGTGACGGGTCCTTCTGGAACCGTGGTCTCTGACGGGGCGGCAAAACGCGGTGTGTTTCGGGCTCCACCCGGAATGGCAAGCCGCTTTTCCGGCGGATCAGGATGATCTTCCCGTCCGGCAGGCGGCGGGAATGCTTTCCTGGCACCCTGTCAGAAGGCCTTGAAGGTCATGGTTGTCAGGGTGCGTACGATTCCGGGAATGTCGAACAGGCGTCCTGACAGGAAATGGCCCACATCCTCGTCTTCCGGGATATAGACCTTGGCGATCAGGTCATATTCCCCGGATGTCGAATAAAGCTCGGACACCACTTCGCGGTCATAGATCGCGGTCGCCACCTCATATGTCTTGCCGGGGGTGCAGCGGAACTGGACAAAGACGCAACGCATCTGGGCTTCCTTTCGAACATCGCACCTACAGTAGGCCGCGCCGGGCACCAAGCCAAGGGGCCGTCAATCGCCTGCGGCAAGCGCCAGGGCGGAAGGTTTCTGCGGCAGATCGGCAATCCCCAGCGGCAGGGCCGGCAGGGCCAGGCGGCTGCGCACCACCCAGTGCAGGCGCTGCTCGGCGCGGGTGATCGCAACATAGGCGAGGCGTTTCCACAGGGGAAGGCCTGCCTCGATCCGGCCCGCCTGGGCGGCGGCGAACAGATCGGGTGCAAAGACCTGCACATCCTCCCACTGGCTGCCTTGCGCCTTGTGGATGGTCACCGCCGCCCCGTGCAGAAAGGCTGCCCCCATGCGCGCGGCCGAGGGGATGAAGGGCTCCGCCTCGTCCGGCCTTTCGATCTTGATGATCGACGCGGCCGATACCTGCGGCTCTTCCGCGCCCACAAGATGCAGCCGGGCAAATCCATCCCGCGTTCCCGGCCCCAGATAGATCGCTTGCGCGCCCTTGATCAGGCCGCGTGCCTCAAGGTCGATGCGCTTCTTGCGGTGCTTCAGGGGCAGTTCGATCCCGTCGCAGATCAGCGGCTCGCCCGGAATCAGCCGGTCATCCGGGGCCCCCTGGGCGGTCCGGAACGCGGTGATCAGGCGGATGCGTGTGATATTGCGCCAGACCAGGACCGGCGAGCGGGCCATGAGATCGGCGTTCACCCGCTGCGCCACGATGATGCGCGGATCACGAGCGGCCGCCTCTTCCACCATCCGCCCGAAGGCATCGAAGTCAAGGTCCGGATTGCCCAGCGCATGGGCCAGGTCCAGAATCGGGTTGTCTGCCGCCTGGCGGTGGATGCGGTTCAGCGTCAGCTTGCGCGTGGCCCCGAGGTGATCGAACACCATCTCGCCCGACTGGCCAACGGGGGCAAGCTGCGCCGGATCGCCGAACAGGATCAGCGTCGGGAAGATCTCGCGCAGGTCGTCGAACTGACGTTCGTCCAGCATCGAGCTTTCATCCACCAGCCCGATGTCCAGCGGCTCGTCCCGGCGCTTCCAGCCCTTGATGAAATCCGATCCGCGCAGGCCGGCCGCAGCCAGGGCCCCCGGAATCGACGGGACCTGGTCATGGAAGGTTTTCGCACGGTCCAGGGCCAGTTCGGTCAGCCCCTCGACCGCAGGGCGCGGGCCTGTGCCCGCCAGCCATTCGGCAATGCGTTCGTATTGCGGATCGTAGAGCGGGGTGTAAAGGATGCGGTGGATCGTGGTCGCCGGCACGCCGCGCAGCCGCAGCACCGAGGCCGCCTTGTTCGTGGGGGCCAGGATGGCCAGTGTCCGGCGGTCCTTGCGCCTGCGCCCTTCATAGTCGCCCGAAATGATGTCGACACCCGCAGCGGCCAGGGACTTGTAAAGGCTGGCCAGCAGCATCGTCTTGCCCGATCCGGCCTTGCCCACCACCGCCAGCACGGCGGCCTTGCCCCCGGCCTGGGGCGTGATCGTGCCTGTCGTCAGGTCCACGCCCATGCCCTGCAACTGGTGACACAGGCGATCCCAGGCCTGGGCCTGGTCTTCGGACAGGGTGGGAAGCGTCACGGACATGGCGCGACCTTACGCAGTTCGGATACGGGGTGGAACCGCTTTCGCGCCTCAATGCCTGCGGCGCGGCGTCGGTGTTTCGGTTTGCAGCAGGGCGTCGGTGCCGCCCTTGGGCCGTTCGGCGGAAGCCACATCCCGCCGTGCCGTGCTCAGGGTGATGTCGACCTGGTGCGCAAGATCAAGCAGCCCGTTCTGCAAGGCATTGCTGCGCAGATCGGTCAGAACATCAAAGATCCAGTCGTGGCGCATAGCTCTCTGCCTGCTGCCGGGCGTCGGCGCATCGAACCGGAAGACCCCTGAAGGGCGGTCCTGTCCCAGCGCGTGGAAACTTTGCGTTCTGCACACAGGGACGGCAAGAATTTTTCCGGGCTGCAGGGCAGGAAATCGGGCGAAGCGCACTTGAACGGCGTATGTCCGCGCATAGCTGCCGTATTTGAAGGCGCTGAAAGGGCGGACGTCGGATGGCTGCCACCGGATATGAGGGCGGATGCCTGTGCGGGCAGATCCGGTTCCGGGCCAGGGGCCCGGCGGGATGGCCCCATACCTGTTCCTGCCGGATGTGCCAGCGGCATTCGGGGGCACCGACCCTGTGCTGGGCGGAATTCCCGCCCGGTCACGTGGACTGGACCGGCCCCGGCGGCTTGCCTGCAACATGGCGCTCTTCCAAGGGGTCAAGCCGCGCCTTCTGCCCCACCTGCGGCAGCACCCTGGGTGCCCTGGATGACAGCGGCGTCGTCGCCCTGGTCATCGGCAGCTTCGATGCGCCGAACCGCAAGGCCCTTGTGCCTGGCGGCCATTCTTACGCCGGCCGCCGCCCCCGGTGGTGGCACGTGGTCATCGGTGGCACTCCGGGGGCGTGACGGCCGCGCGGGCCTTGGCGCGCCCGGCCCGTGGCGCTGACGGTCTTGTGCCCTCGGCCCCCATGATCGCTTTCGGAACTGGCGGGGTTCCTGGCCTCTGCTGCGGCGGTTTCTGTCCGGGGGGCCTGTGGGCGGGTGCGGGGCGTCAGGCATGGGGAAGGACCGCATGCGGGGCCGGACATGGATCGGAACGGATGTGCGCAAGGCGACGGGTCCGGCTGCGCTGGCGCAGGGGGGACGCGCGGGGGGGGCGGTACCGGGGGGGCGGTGCCGGATCGCTCCGGTCACATCCTGAAGTCGGCAGAAAGCTTGCGGCTGGCAGGGCGCGGCTGCACGACCGGAAGGCGGGACACTCTTGCGCGCCCCGCGCGCGCTTTGCGCCTTCCGGCAGGGGCGATTGAAGCGGGGGCAGGGCTTTCGCCCCTGCGGGCGGGGCACGGAACCGCGCCCCGCGTTTCCCCCGCCCGCGTGGGACGGTGCCCTGTAGACCGGCAGGTCCGGGAGGGACAGAGGCCAGCGCCCGACCCGGCGGGCGGGAAGCGCCCGCCGGGGGCGGGGCGGGCGCTGGCCGGGGGCTTTGG
>JADCDI010000092.1 GCA_020251025.1 Rhodobacter sp.
GCCGGGGGCTTTGGCCCCCGGCCGGTCCTGATCCCGGCGCAGCACTGTGGCAGGGGCGATGGCCCCTGCCATTGAATCGGTGAAGGTGCTGTCATCAGTTCCGGCGGGAAGGTGAGGGTGCCTTTGCCCGTCCGGGCGGGAACAGGAAACGCATCGCGTTTCCCCCGCCCATGCGGGACGGTGCCCCGTAGGTCGGCAGGTCCGGGAAAGACAGAGGCAAGCGCCCGCCGGTGGCGGGGCGGGCGCTGGCCGGGGGCTTTGGCCCCCGGCCGGTCCTGATCCCGGCGCGGCGCTGTGGCAGGGGCGATGGCCCCTGCCATTGAGGCGGTGATAACGCTTTCCCCCGTTCGGGCGGGAACAGGAACCGCGACCTGCATTTGCCCGCCCGCGCGGGACGGTCCCCCACAGACCCGCAGGTTCGGGGCCAGCAGAGGCCAGCGCCCGCCGGGGGCGGGGCTGGCGGGCAGCACGGGCACCGCATCGCCGGGGCGATGCCCGCGGCCAGACCGCGTAAGGCGCTTGCGGAAGAGCTTCCACTTCTTCGGCCAGCGGTCCATGCGCCGGGCCCTTTCAGCCGCCCTTCACACCAATCCCGGACCGGACGGCGACGCCCATGGGGCAGTCATCAACACAGAAAAAGGCTTAGCCTTCGATCCTTGCAAGGTCCGCCACCTGGCCGCAGACCGACCGGATGCGGTGCAAAAGGTTCAGCCGGTTGCGCCGAAGCACCGGGTTGTCGCTGTTGACCTGCACATCGGTGAAGAAGGCATCGATGGGCGCGCGCAGGGCGGCCATGGCGGCCATGGCGGTGGCGAAATCTTCCGATTGCAGCGCAGGGGTGATCGTGGCTTCGGCCTGGTCCAGGGCGGTGAACAGGGCGCGCTCGGCACCGGTTTCGGCGAATTTCGGATCGGCGCCATAGGAATATTCGACACCGTCCTTTTCCTCGGCCTGGGTCAGGATGTTGTTGGCGCGGCGGAACCCCGCCAGCAGATTGGCCCCGTCTTCGGTCTTCAGCACCGCCGACAGCGCTTCTGCACGCTTGACCAGCAGGGTCAGATCGTCGTTGCCGGGCATGGCCAGGCAGGCGTCGATGACATCATGCCGGATGCCCTGATCGCGGAGGTAGACTTTGAGGCGGTCGTGGAGGAAGGAAAGGAGGTCGAGGACCAATTCCGGACAAGACTTTGTCGAGGACATGCCTATAGAGTCAACATCATCGATACTGTCAAAATCCTTTATGTCATCGATTGTATGAGACCGCGCAGCTACAAGGCAACGATCCATCGGATCATGCAGCACTGTCTCCAGCTTAACTGTCACCCGATTCCCCAACACAAGCCGGATCACCCCCAGCGCAGCCCGCCTCAACGCAAACGGGTCCTTGCTCCCTGTCGGCTTCTCATCAATCGCCCAGAACCCCGTCAGCGTGTCGATCTTGTCGGCCAGCGCCACGGCGACCGAAACCGGGTCGGTGGGCACCTCATCCGAGGGGCCGAGGGGCGAATAATGCGCCTTGCAGGCCGCTGCTACCGCTTCGGGCAGACCGGCAGCGCGGGCATAGTAGCCGCCCATCGTGCCCTGCAGTTCCGGAAACTCGCCGACCATGGCCGATTGCAGATCGGCCTTCGCCACGCGGGCGGCTTCCGCCGCAAGGTCCGGCGATGCGCCGACAAGGGGGGCAATGTCGCGCGACAATGCCTCGATCCGCGCCACGCGGTCAGCCTGGCTGCCCAGCCTGTTGTGGAAGGTCACATCGGCCAGCCCCGCCGCCATGCCTTCAAGCCCCACATCATGAACGACCCGCAAGTCATTCTCCCAGAAGAACTTCGCGTCAGACAGCCGCGCCGCCAGCACCTTCTGGTTGCCTGCAAGGATCGTGGCCCCATGGTCCGCCGTTTCCCGGTTGGCGACGGTGACGAATTTCTCGATCCGCCCCGTACCTGGATTGCGGACCGAGAAGAATTTCTGGTGTTCCTTCATGCTGGTCTGCAGCACCTCGGGCGGCAGGCCCAGGAAATCGGCACTGATCGACCCCATCAGCACCACGGGCCATTCCACCAGTCCCGCCACCTCGGCCAGCAGGGCGGGGTCGGGCACCACCTCCAGCCCCTGGGCGAAGGCGGCGGTGGTGGCATCGTGCCAGATCTGCGCCTCGCGCTCTGCCGGGTCCAGCAGCACAAAGGCGCGGTGCAGCCTGGCGCGGCAATCGTCAAACGAAGACACCGCAAAGCGCGCCGGGGCCATGAAGCGGTGCCCGGCGGTGGTGTTGCCCGCCGCAATCCCGTCCACCTCCAGCGGAACAACCTCTGCCCCGCCCTCATCCGTCAGCAGGCACAGGATCGAATGCAGCGGGCGCACCCAGCGCAATGTGCCGCTGCCCCAGCGCATCGATTTGGGCCAGGGGAAGCTGCGGATGGTGCTTTCCACCACCTCGGCCACAATAGCAGCCGCCAGGCGGCCGGGTTTCTCCCAGCTTGCAAAGTAAAACTGCTTCCCCTTGACGTCGCGGTTCTCGAACTTCACTCCATTCAATTCAAACGCGCGGCCCGGGCCGGAAAGCGCAAGGGAATCAAGGGCTTCCTTTGCCGTGGGATGGTCCACGCC
The DNA here is from genome assembly GCA_020251025.1 of Rhodobacter sp. Taxonomy (GTDB): domain Bacteria; phylum Pseudomonadota; class Alphaproteobacteria; order Rhodobacterales; family Rhodobacteraceae; genus Aliitabrizicola. The sequence continues at coordinate 2,608 of JADCDI010000092.1, forward strand.
AAAAGCCTTGAGGAACCCTTCAAGGGCTGCCGAGGGGGCACCCATTGCAGGGCCTTTGCGTTCCTCGCGCACGGCACGGCTTTCGCCGGTCAGCCCCTGCACCGTCAGCACCAAGCGGCGCGGGGTGGAAAAGGCCCCGGCCCCGGCATAGGTCAGGCCGGCCTCAACCAGACCATCGGTTACCAGGCGGCGCAGATCCTCGCGCGCCCTGGCCTGCATGCGCGCAGGGATTTCTTCCGAGAACAGCTCCAGCAGCAGATCAGGCATGGGCTTACTCTTTGAATGTGTCGTTAAGCTGGTGCCAGGCAAAGGCCCGGCCATCGGGAAAGACGGCAACCACGCGGTCCACGCCCCCGGAGATATTGGCCTGCGACAGAAAGGCCAGCGCCTCGCCCCGTTCCAGCGCCGCACCGATGGCTTCGGCATCAAAGCAGTCGAACCAGCCGGGGGCGGTCAGCGGGGTGGGCCTGTCGTAACGCCGGAAGGTTTCCGTCAGGGTGGCCTGGCTCAGCGGCGTGGTGAAGCAGGCCCGGAACCGCAGGGGGGATGACGCGGCATCAATACCTTCGATGCGATCCACCGCGATGGCCCGGGGCAGGTCCGCCGTGCGGGGAACAAGCGTGATCTCCGCACCGGGGATGAAGGCCACCGGCCTGTAAAAGGCATAGACCTGCAGCCAGTACATCGCGATGCCCGCAACCAGCCCCGTCAGCACGATGGCACCCGCGACAAGCTTGCCGGTCATTCCTTGATCTCGTGTCGTGTGCGTGTCCGACAGTAAGGGCAGTCGCAAGCTGTACCTGGCAGCGCCTTGTACAGCAAGCCGTGAACCACCCCTCCTTCCGCGTCGAAAGAGTGCTTTACAACATCCAAGAACGCAGTATCGCCGCGCTCAAAGCGTTGCCAAAGTGAGTAGGACACGAGGTCAGCGAATTGGACCGCCCGTGTTGCGGCAGAATCGACAAACATCGGAACATCAGCCAGGTTTGAAAGAACCCCCCAGCGATGACCATTCTTCCGGAAATCACGGGCAAGGGTCTGAAGTCGCGTTTCCATAGTGGATTTGTCCAGAATAATCAGGCCTCGCTGCGGGTTTCCCCTGTGGAATTGACGCTTAAGAAACGTATCAAACCGTGCCACGATCTGTTCGAAAGCAAACTCTACCGGGTCTTGCCCCGCAAGAGCTGCCTTTTCGACCGCCACACCGAACAAGGCCCAGTGTCCCCTGAGATCATGGGAGGTTGCAAGAGCTTTGCAAATCGCGGTCCGGCGTGCTGGCCTGTCTTTGACCGACCGCCAGACTCCCTTGCCGGGAAGCATATGGCTGCCATGAAACTCAAGCCGATCAGGTTCTTCGGGGCAGAATTCCGCTGCAAGCCGTTCGAGAGCGGAAGAAAGATAATGCACCTGACGCTCGAACACACATATGCCAGACAGCACAAAGTGCCGCTGATCTGTTGCGGCGACCGTGCCGGCATCGTCAAGATAAAGAAGATACATCTGTCAGAAGGCAGCCGGGCGGGAGCCAAGTCCCAGCGGATCACAAAAACGCAACCCTCCCAGCCGTTTAAGTGTCAGGTAGTTCGTTGCTTGGGATTTGTCAATCCGGCCGTTCATGTGCCGGCCTCGGTCATCACAAAAGCATCGGCGCAGCGTTTGGCCAGCGACCGCACCCGCCCGATATAGGCCTGCCGTTCGGTCACGCTGATGACGCCGCGCGCGTCCAGCAGGTTGAACAGATGGCTGGCCTTGATGCACTGGTCATAGGCGGGATGCGCCATGATGATGGTGCGCCCCGCCTTGTCGGGCTGGGCGGCGGTCAGGATGCGGTCGCATTCGGCCTCGGCATCCCTGAAATGCTGAAACAGCATGTCGGTATCGGCCTGATCGAAGTTCCAGCGGCTGTATTCCCGTTCGGTCTGGCGGAAGACATCGCCGTAGCTCAGCGCGATCGGCGACTGCGGATCGTTGAAGGGCATGTCCATCACATGGCCCACGCCCAGCACATACATCGCCAGCCGTTCCAGCCCATAGGTCAGCTCGCCCGAAACCGGGCGGCAGTCATGCCCGCCGACCTGCTGGAAATAGGTGAATTGCGACACTTCCATGCCGTCGCACCACACCTCCCAGCCCAGACCCCAGGCACCCAGCGTGGGGCTTTCCCAGTCATCCTCCACAAAGCGGATGTCGTGCAGGTCGGCGTCGATGCCGATGGCAGTCAGGGAGCCAAGATAAAGATCCTGCATGTCGGGGGGCGAGGGTTTGATCAGCACCTGGAACTGGTAGTAATGCTGCAGGCGGTTCGGATTTTCGCCATAGCGCCCGTCGGTGGGCCGGCGCGACGGCTGCACATAGGCGGCGGCCCAGGGCCGCGTGCCCAGCGCGCGCAGGGTCGTGGCCGGGTGAAAGGTGCCCGCCCCCACTTCCATGTCATAGGGTTGCAGGATGGCGCAGCCCTGCCCTGACCAATAGGCCTGAAGCCGCATCAGAATCTCCTGAAAACTGCGCGGGGGGGCAGACATCGGCGCATCTCCTGCAAAAGCGCCCTCTGCATAGGCAAGGCGTGCCGAAGGGTCAATGCACCGCCCCCCCGCCGCATCGGATTTGACGTGCATCCGCCGGATGCTCTGCTAGCATCCGGTCACCTTTGTGACAGGCCCAGACGGGGACGGGGATTTACGTGACCAAGACGACTGCGGGCCGCCTGGCATGGCTGGCACTTGTGATGGCCCTTCTGGCCGGCGGGGTTGCCCGGGCGCAGGACCGGGCCTGGATCCAGATCGAGGCACAACCGACGCGGGCCGAGGCGATGGACCGCGCCCGCGCCTATGCGGCAGTCTTTCCCGATGTGGCGGGATATGCGCTGACCTCGGGGTGGTATGGCATCGTTCTTGGCCCCTATGGCGGGGCAGAGGCGGCGATGAAGCTGCGGGATCTGCGCGGCGAGGGGCTGATTGCCTCCGACAGTTTCCTGACCGACGGCCAGAGGTTCCGCGACCGCTACTGGCCGGAGGGAACCGCAACGGACGCCCCCCTGCCGGATTCCGGCCCGGTCACGCAAGCCCCGGCCCCGCAACCCCAAGCCATGCCTTTGCCACAGACGCCGGTCCCGGATGACGAGACGCCGGACGAAGCCCGCGCCGCCGAGGCGGCATTGAGCGCGCCCGAGCGCAAAGAGGTGCAGGCCGCACTGGAGTGGTTCGGCTTTTACAGCGCCGTGGTCGACGGTGCTTTCGGCCCGGCAACGCGCAACGCGATGGCGGCCTGGCAGAAGGCCGGTGCACAGCGGGCGACCGGCGTTCTGACCACGGCGCAGCGGGTCGCGCTGCTGTCGGGGTACCGCAGTGCCCTGGCGGAACTGGGCCTGCAGCGGGTGACCGAACCCGAGGCCGGAATCGCGATTGACCTGCCGCTGGCGATGGTCCGGTTCGACGGTTACGAGCCGCCCTTCGTGCGGTATGGCGAGGTGGACGGCAGCGGTGTGACGGTGCTGCTGATCAGCCAGGCGGGGGATGCAGCCACGCTGTTTGGCCTTTATGACCAGATGCAACGGCTGGAAATCGTGCCCCCGGCCGGACAGCGCCGCATCGGGGAAGACAGCTTTGAGATCTCCGGGCGCAACGGGCGCATCGAAAGCTATTCCTATGCCGCACTGTCGGGCGGGCTGGTCAAGGGCTTTACGCTGGTCTGGCCTGCGGCCGATGCCGCCAGGATGGCGCAGGTGCTGAAGGTGATGAAGGCCGGCTTCCGCCCGGTCGGGGACAGGGCCCTGGACCCGTTACTGGCCCCCATGGATGCCGCGCGGCGCGACGGAATGCTGACCGGGCTTGAGGTGCGCCGCCCGGCGCTGTCGCGGTCGGGCTTCTTCATTTCGTCAAACGGGACGGTGCTGACCACGGTTGATGTGCTGCAATCCTGCGCGCGCGTCACCATTGACGGGGATCTGCCGATGTCGGTGGCCCTGTCGGATGCGCAAACCGGTCTGGCGGTGCTTGTGCCCCGGACCCCGCTGTCACCGCCGGGTGTAGCGGCCTTTCAGACCGCGCCGCAGCGGACCGGAACCGGGGTTGCCGTGGCCGGATACCCCTATGAGGACCGCCTGACCTCTCCTGCGCTGACCTTCGGCTTTCTCGAGGCGCTGGAGGGGCTGGACGGCGAGGCGGACCTGAAGCGGTTCAGCCTGCCTGCGCTGGCGGGCGATGCAGGCGGGCCGGTTGTGGATGGCACCGGGGCGGTGATCGGCATGATGCTGCCCCGCGCAGAGGATGCCGCGCGGCAGTTGCCGCCCGATGTCTCCTTCGCCCTTGCCGCGTCGCGCATCGAACGGCGGCTTGCCGCAGAGGGGATCGTGCTGCGGAAGGCCCCTGCGCAGGGCGCGCTTGCGCCCGATGATCTGAACCGCCTGGCACGGGACATGACGGTGCGGGTCGCCTGCTGGAACTAGCAGGGTTCGGAATGCGTGCCGGCCACCGGGGCCGCAGCGACGGAACGCCGCAGTCGCTTGCATCTGCGCGCCCTGCCCGGTCGGGCAGGGACCGTCTGCGCACCCTGCGGCGCGGAACCTGTGCCGGACTTCCGCTGCTTTCGGACCTGCCGGACTGCAGGGCACCGCCGCGCGGGCGTGGGAAACGCGGGTCGCGTTTCCTGTTCCCGCCCAGAGGGACGACAGCACCTTCACCGCCTCAATGGCAGGGGCCATCGCCTCTGCCACAGCGCTGCGCTGGGATCACGACCAGCCGGGGGCCCAAAGCCCCCGGCCAGCGCCCGTCCCGCCCTCGGCGGGCGCTTCTCGCCCGCCGGGTCGGGCGCTGGCCTCTGTCCTTCCAGGACCCGCCGGTCTGCAGGGCACCGGCACGAGCGGGCGGGGAAACGCGATGCGTTTCCTGATCCCGCCCGAACGGGCGACAGCACCCTCACCGCCTCAATGGCAGGGGCCATCGCCCCTGCCACAGCGTCCCGCCGGGATCAGGACCGGCCGGGGGCCAAAGCCCCCGGCCAGCGCCCGCCCCGCCCCCGGCGGGCGCTTCCCGCCCGCCGGGTCGGGCGCTGGCCTTCTGCTTCTCCCGGACCTGCCGGTCTGCAGGGGACCGTCCCCGGCCTGACCTGATAACACCACCCTCACCGCCTGACCGGCAGGGGCCATCGCCCCTGCCACATCGCCCCAATGACCCTTGCAAGCCGGGGGCAGGCGGGCGGCAGCCTTCGTGCGCCTGGCGGGACGGTCGTTATGCAACCGCATTCCGCGCCCGGTATGGTACCCCCTTTCCCCGGGTCGGAACGGCCCCCCGGCCTGCGGGCGGAATGCAGTTGAGGCACCCCGTCCGGGGCATCCGCGCCGGACGCGGGGCATCCGCAGGACAAGGACGAACGGCAGCCGGACTTCGGCCACAAAGGCCGCGCAAGCGGCAGCGTGCCGTCAGCGAACCCAGAACCGGGGCAGCAGCACAACGAACACCGCCAGCAGCGCAAGGCGGCCCATCAGCATGGCAATCGTCATCAGAATGATGGCACCGTCGGGGAAATCGATGAAGGTACCCGTCCGCGCCACCAAGGGACCATAGCCGTAGCCGATGTTGCCAAGCGATGTCCAGGCGGCGAACAGCGCGCTTTCGGCATCAACCCCCAGAAGGGTGATCGCCACGCTGAGGATGCCGATCAGCAGGATAAAGGCGCAGACATACATGATGATGCTGCGCATCGTTTCCCCATCCACGCTGCGGCCTTCATATTTCACCGGGACAATCCGGCTTGGCGCTGCGATCAGGCGCAGCTGCGCCCCGATGGCGGCGATCATCACCTGCACCCGGAACACGGTCAGACCGGCCGCACTGGACGACGAACAGGCACCGATCACACCGATGATAAAGGCCACAACCATGGAAAAGCTGCCCCAGACGGCAAAATCGCCGGTGAAGAAACCCGTGCTGCTCATGATCGAGGTCAGGTTGAACAGCGTCGCGCGGAAGGTGGGCTCCAGCGGGGCACCGGTTGTCAGAACGCGCCAGGCCGTCACGGCAAGGACCGCCATCGCCAGCCAGCGCAGATAGGCGCGGATCTGGCTGTCGCGCAGGATCGGGCGGGCGCTGCCGCTGACGAGCTGCACATAGCGGATGTAAGGAAGGCTTCCCAGGATCATGAAGAGTGCCCCCGCATATTCCCCCGCCCCGGTGTAGTTGCCAAAGGAATTGTCGCGGGGCGAAAAACCGCCCGTCGCGATCGAGGCCATGGCATGCACCACAGCATCCAGCGTGGTCATGCCGATGGCAAGATAGGTCAGCGCGCAGACCACCGTCAGGGCAGCATAGATGCCCAGCAGACTGACCGCGATGTCGGTTGCCCGCGGCAAGACCTTGCCCAGCGTGTCAAAGCCCTCGGTCCGGAAGAACTGCATGCCCCCCACCCGCATCACGGGCAGAAAGATCATCGCGATGAACGCGATGCCCAGCCCCCCCAGCCAGTTGAGCATGCCCCGCCACAGGTTGATGCCCGCAGGCAACCGGTCCAGTCCCACCAGCACGGTCGACCCGGTGGTGGTGATCCCCGACACGGCCTCGAAATAGGCGTCGATGAAGCGCGACTGGGTAGCACCCAGAACGAAGGGCAGTGCGCCGAACAAAGGCACCATCGTCCAGATGGCGATGGTCAGAAGAAACGCCTGGCGGACCGACAGCGCCTGGCCCGCCGAATTCCGCGTGGCCAGTGTCACAAGGCCGCCGATGCCGAAAGTCACGGTGGCACAGGTCACAAACACCCTGCCATCACCGGAGCCGGACATCCCGTCCACGACAGCCGGGATCAGCATCAGAACGCCCAGCACGGCGATCATGATCCCGACGATATGGCCGATAGGACGCAGGTCGATCATGCGCGACGCAATGTCTTTGCCGGCGGCTGTCGTCAAGATGCGCTGGCGGGTCATGCCATCTCCGCCAGCTCGGCGCGCCTACCCTGCGTGGATCAGCGAGGCAAAGAGCCGCGGGTCCAGACTTTCCGCCGCAAAGGTGTCGCCTTGCGTCAGCAGGCTGACGGCATCATGGCTGTGCAGCGATTCCTGGTGGCTGGCCACGATGCGGAAGTCGCCGATCCGCGGGTCGGACAGCAGCACCTCGCAGAAGCTGCGCGCGGCATCCTCGACGAAAATCGGGTTCGCCGCATTCAGCTCGGCAAAAGCCTGTTCATCCTCGCGCTTGACCATCACCTGGGTTTCGGTGGGCACGCCGGCACGGGCCAGATCGATCAGGTCTTCGAACCACAGGCAATCCCTGCCCGCCACTTCGACCGATATCCGCGCAACCGAGCGCTGTGAATGCGGCGTCGCCAGCTGGCCACGCTCGCGGCGGGCATGTTCGGACAGTTCCAGCGAACAGGGGCAGGTGCTGGAATAGACATAATCCAGATGCATGATCTTCTTGCGGACCCCGGCGTGATCCACCAGTTCCAGGGCGATATCATAATATTGCCAGCCCGACAGGCCGGAGCGCAGCGAGCTGACCCGCACCGGAAAAGAGAACCGCATCTGGATTCTGGCGTCGAAGCTGTCCAGATCGCGCTTGTAGTCATCCAGCGCCGCCTCGATCACCTCGAAACTGAAGCTGCGTTCGGCATGGGCATAAAAGGACCGCATGATGCGGCTCATGTTGATGCCTTTCTTTTCTGCATCCAGGCTGACCGTGCCGGTCACGCTGGTTTCCAGCAGAAGATCGCCGCTGTCGCGGGTGTGGTAGCGGATCGGCAGGCGGAAATTTGAAATGCCGACATGCTGGATCTGGCGGCGGGCCCCCTTGATCAGGCTGGCAGGGCCGTTCTGCAGGTCCGGCAAGCTGGCCTTGTAGGCGTCATCCGCCTGGAAGGCGTCCGGGTAGGCGCGGCTCAGCGCCGGGTAACCTTGCCCCGGAACAAGCAGGGCCACCGAGGCGTCAAGCGTGGCAATTTCGGCATCCGACGATGCGTCCGCCCATTGCCGCAAAAGGGCAAGGGCGGCCTCGGCCTCGACACGGCTTGGCTTGGCTTGGACTATCGGCATCCGGACGTTCATGTGAGGACCCTTTCCGGTTCACAGGCGAAGACGCATAGATGAACGCATCGCGCAGGTTTTGCACCCAGCATTACAGATACGCAGCTTGCCGCCAATCAGATCACATCCAGGGCGCGATCAAGGTCGGCAATCAGATCGTCGGTATCTTCCAGCCCGACGGACAGACGCACAAGACCGGGCGTGATGCCAAGCCTTGCCTTCCGGTCTTCGGCAAGCCTTTGGTGCGTGGTGGTCGCAGGGTGGGTGGCGATGGTTCTGGCATCGCCCAGATTGTTGGAAATCCTGATGATCTTGAGCGCATTCAGGAAACGGAACGCCGCCTCCTTGCCACCGGGGATGTCAAAGGCCAGAAGCGTGCCGCCCGATCCCATCTGGCGCAAGGCCAGCGCATGCTGCGGATGCGACGGCAGGCCGGGGAAGATCACCCGCGACAGGCGGCTGTCCCCGGCAAGAACGGTGGCGATCTTTGCGGCAGACCCGGCCATGGCGCGGCAGCGCAGATCCAGCGTCACCATGCCGTTCAGCATGATCCAGGCGGTGAAGGGGCTCATCGAGCCGCCCGTGTGCTTCATGTAGGGTTCGACCACCTTGCGGATGAACGGCACCGTGCCGCAGATCACCCCGCCCAGCGCCCGGCCCTGCCCGTCGATATGCTTGGTGGTGGAATAGACCACCACATCGGCCCCCTGATCGACCGCGCGGCTGAAGATCGGCGTGGCGAAGACATTGTCGACAACCACCAACGCACCGGCGGCATGGGCAATATCTGATACAGAAGCAATATCAATGACTTCAAGTGCGGGATTGGAAATCGACTCGAAGAATACGGCCTTTGTGCCGGGCACGACCGCCGCGCGCCACTGGTCCAGATCGGTGCCGTCGACAAAGCTCACCCGGACGCCAAAGCGCTCCAGCACCTCTTCCAGGATATAAAGACAGGACCCGAACAGGGCGCGCGACGAGACCACGTGATCGCCCGCGCGCAGCATCGACATCAGCGCCCCGTTCACCGCCGCCATGCCCGAGGCGGTGGCGAAGGCATCTTCGGTGCCCTCGATGGCCGCGATCCGCTCTTCGAACATGCGCGTCGTCGGGTTGCCGTAGCGGGCGTAGATGAATTCGTCCGCCCCGGCCTGCAGGAACCGTGCCTCGGCCTGTTCGGCGCTGTCATAGGCGAAACCCTGGGTCAGAAAGATCGCCTCGGCCATTTCACCGTACTGGCTGCGGCGGCTGCCCTCGTGCACCAGTTGTGTGCGGCGGTTCCAGTCCCTGGTCATCACAGTCCCCTTCGCGGGCTTGCCCGCGCAAACAAAAGCCCCCGGCCATGAAAGAGGCATCGGGGGCAGAACGACCCAGACCTCTTTAGCGGCTTGTTTAACGTGGCCCGCAATCCGGCAACAAAGCACCACGCAAGCCGCAATACGCCCGGACGCACCTTGCGTCAACAGGGGCGGCAGGCCTGCCACCGGGGCAGCGGCAAAAGGGCATCCCCCCTTTGCCGGGTTTGTGCAGGCTGCACCCCCCCGGTATGCGGGGCCAAAGCCTGCCCTTCTGCGCGTCACCAGCCGGGGCACATCCCCGGGGGGCGACCGGGCGGCACCAAAGCGCGGCCCGCACGCACCCGCCGGTCCCGCCCCCCGGCTGGCTTGCAGGCATAGCGACAAAGCCTGCCCGGCACCGGGCCGGGATGTGCCGCGGGCCGGTCGGCGGCGTCCCGCTGTGGCGCAAGGCCTGCCGGGCCGGTCTGCGGGCGGGCGGGTTCCGGGCGCGCAAGACCGGCGGTGCGGCCAAGATCAGCGCTGCGTCTCATCCCCTTCGATGCCGTATTTTTCCAGCAGCTTGCCTTGCGTCATGAAGAACAGGAACAGCGCCGCCGTCAGGCCGAAGGTCTTGAAGTTGACCCAGGCCTCGGTGCTCATCAGACGCCAGATCACCTCGTTGGCGACCGCAAGGGCGGCAAAGAACAGGGTGATGCGCCGCGTCAGGATCATCCAGCCTTCGGGCTGCATCGGCAGGGCCTCGTCCATCACCAGCCGCAAATAGCTTTGCCCGCGCCACAGACCAAAGCCAAGGATGGCCGCGAAAAGGGCATAGATCATCGTCGGCTTCATCTTGAAAAAGCGCTCGTCGTTGAACCAGACGGACAGGCCCCCGAAGATCACCACCAGAACCACGGTGGCGACCTGCATCTTCGACAGCTTGCCCGTCAGCTTCCACAGGATGGCGGTGGTCAGCAGCATCAGCGGCACAAAAAGCGCCGTCATCAGGATGAAGCCGTCATACTCCTGCCCCGCCAGGGTAAAGGTCGCGTCCTTCAGCCGGCTGAAGCCGATGAAGAAGATGGCGATGGGTCCCAGTTCAAGGGCAAGCTTGAGCCAGGGGTTGATCTTTTTCGGCTCAGTCATTGCTTCCCCCTGCGCGGGTCGGGGGCGCTGCCCCCGCACCCCCGGGATATTTTTGAACAGAAAATGGACGGGGCGGACGGCTCATGCGTCAACCCCCACCAGCGCCCGGGCAAAATCCTGCGGGTCGAAGGGGGACAGATCGTCGATCTGTTCGCCCACCCCGATGGCGTGGATCGGCAGGCCGAAGCGGTCGGCCAGCGCCACCAGCACGCCGCCCCTGGCGGTGCCGTCAAGCTTGGTCATTACCAGGCCCGAGACATCGGCGATCTTGCGGAAAATCTCGACCTGCAGCAGCGCGTTCTGCCCCGTTGTGGCATCCAGCACCAGAAGCGTGTTGTGCGGGGCAGTGGGGTCTTTCTTGCGGATCACGCGGACGATCTTGGCCAGTTCCTCCATCAGGTCGGTGCGGTTCTGCAACCGCCCGGCGGTGTCGATCAAAAGCAGGTCCGCGCCCGTTTCCTGCGCCCGCGTCATCGCGTCAAAGGCCAGGCTGGCGGGGTCGGACCCCTCGGGGGCGGTCATCACCGGCACCCCGGCGCGGTCGCCCCAGATCTGCAACTGCTCCACGGCGGCGGCGCGGAAGGTGTCGCCTGCCGCGATCACCACAGATTTTCCGGCGGCCCTGAACTGGCTGGCCAGCTTGCCGATGGTGGTGGTCTTGCCCGATCCGTTCACCCCCACCACCAGCACCACCTGGGGTTTCGTCGGATAAAGCGGCATCGGGCGTGCCACGGGGTCCATGATCCGGGCAATCTCGTCGGCCAGCGCCAGCTTGATCTCTGCCGCCGATACCCGCTTGCCCAGACGGTCCGTCGCCAGGTTGGCCACAACGCGCCCCGCCGTGTCCACGCCCATGTCGGCCCCGATCAGCAGGTCTTCCAGGCTTTCCAGCATGGCATCGTCCAGCACCCGCCGCGCCGTCTCGCCGCTGCCCAGAAGCCGGCCCAGCAGGCCGGGCTTTGCGGGGGCTTCGGGTTCCGGGGCAGCCGGAGAGGTCTCTGCAACGATGCTGTCCAGACCCCCGGCGATCCTGTCCGAGGATTTGAACATCCGGTCGCGGAGTTTCTTGAAAAAAGACATCGCCACCCGCCTTGTGCCCGCCTGCCGGGCGCCTGTGCCTGACCTAATCGCTTCTGTGCCGAAGGGAAAGGGTTTGACCGCAGGCCCCGGCGGCCCTGACGGCGGGGTCACGCGATTGCGACCCCGGCGGGGCTGGATCGGCAGGCGGCAATCTGGCAGGCTGGGGCAAATGCGCAAGAGTCCGCCCGATGTGCCGCAGCCTTCTGTTCCTTCTGGCCCTGACCCTGCCCGCCTATGGCGAAGAGCCGCTAAGCGGGGCCGCGTTCGAAGCCTTTGCCACCGGCCAGACGCTGAGCTACGCTATGGGCGGCACGGTTTACGGGGCAGAACAGTACCTGCCGGGGCGGCAGGTGATCTGGGCTTTCAGGGGCCAGGAGTGCCGCAAGGGCTTTTGGTACGAAGAGGGCGGGCAGATCTGCTTTGTCTATGAAGATGAACCGGGGGCGCAATGCTGGACCTTCAGCCGCGACGGCGACCGGCTGCAGGCCCGGTTCAGCGGCGATGCCGAAGGGGCAGAGCCGGTGCAGGTGCAGGAAAGCGCCGCCCTGACCTGCGCGGGGCCTGTTCCGGGGGTATAGGGGGGCCGCGTCAGAACAGCGATCCCTGCCCCTGCGGCCCCTTGCCGCCTGCACCCTTGCGGGGCCTGCCGCCGACGGTCAGGCGGCCGTCCTGAAACTCGATCTCCAGCAGGGTCGCGGCCCCTGCCCCGGCTTTGGTTGTCACCACCGCCCCGTCGCCGCGCACGATGGCAAAGCCGCGTCTCAGCGTTTCGGCATGGCCCAGCGAGGCGCGGGTGCGCTCCAGCGCCTCCAGCCGGTCGGCAAGCTGGCGAAAGCGCTGGCGCATGGCGGTGTCCATCCGCGCGGCTTTGGCGGCCAGATCGGTGCGGTCCTGCCGGGTCTTGCGCGCGGCGTCGGCCAGAAAGCGGGTGAAGCTGGCAGACAGCAGGCGCGCCCCCTGATCCAGCCGGTCGCGGCGGCGGCGCAGCACCTCGTCCAGCAGGCGCGGCCGGATCAGCGCGGCCAGCGGATCAAAGGCCGCGCGCTTGCGGGCATTGGCGGCCCGCAGCGCCCCCCCGAGGCGCCCCGACCACAGGTCAAAGCGCTGGCGCGCGGGTCCGGTCAGCGCCTCGACCCGTGGCAGGGCGCGGGCCAGATCGCGCAGGCGCTGGCCGCGCTGGCTGACAGCCTGCGCCACGGCGCGCGACAGGCGCGCAGCCTGTCCGTCCAGCGTGGCCAGCAGGTCCAGCCGTACCGGCACGGCCATTTCGGCGGCCGCCGTCGGCGTGGGCGCGCGGCGGTCGGCGGCAAAGTCGATCAGGGTCGTATCCGTCTCGTGGCCCACGGCGGAAATCAGGGGAATGGCGCTGTCGGCGGCGGCGCGCACCACCGCCTCGTCGTTGAAGCCCCACAGGTCTTCGATGCTGCCGCCGCCGCGCGCCACGATGATCAGGTCAGGGCGCGGGACCGGCCCGCCCGGCGCGATGGCGTTGAAGCCCCGGATCGCCGCAGCCACCTCGGGCGCGCAACCGGCCCCCTGCACCGCCACGGGCCAGATCAGCACATGGCGCGCAAACCGGTCACGCAGGCGGTGCAGGATATCGCGGATCACCGCCCCCGAGGGCGAGGTGACAACGCCGATGACCTGCGGCAGATAGGGGATCGCCTGCTTGCGGCCCGCGTCGAACAGCCCTTCCGCCGCCAGCGCCAGGCGCCGCTTTTCCAGCAGCGCCATCAGCGCCCCGGCCCCGGCCAGCACCAGATCCTCGACGATCAGCTGATACTTTGACTGGCCCGGAAAGGTGGTCAGCCGCCCGGTGGCGATGACCTCCATCCCCTCTTCCGGCCTGACCTGCATCCTTGCGACCTGGCCCTTCCATGAAATCGCGGCCAGCACCGCGCGGTCATCCTTGAGGTCAAAGTAGGAATGCCCCGATGCCGGGCGCGAGACCCGGCCAATCTCGCCGCGCACCCGAACGAGGCCAAACTCGCCCTCGATCACCCGTTTCACCGCCCCGGACAGTTCCGACACGGTGTATTCGGGCGCATTTCCGGCAGGCGCGGGATCTTCGAACAGGTCGGTCATGCAAGCTGCCTTGTGAACGGGATGCCCAGACCCTAGAACGCGGGCCTGCAAAGGCCAAGCGGGCACAGACATGAATATCCTTATCCTTGGCGCGGGCGGGCGCGAACACAGCCTGGCCTGGGCGATCAAGCAGAACCCCAGGACCGACCGCCTGATCGTGGCCCCCGGCAATGCGGGTATTGCCCAACTGGCGGAATGCGCCGATCTGGACATTCTGGACGGGGCAGCGGTTGTGACCTTCTGCGAAGAGAATGCCATTGATTTCGTCGTGATCGGCCCCGAGGCACCGCTTGCGGCCGGTGTGGCGGACGCGACCCGCGCGGCGGGGCTCTTGACCTTCGGCCCCTCGGCGGCGGCGGCGCGGCTGGAAACCTCCAAGGCGTTCACCAAGGACATCTGCGATGCCTGCGGTGCCCCGACCGCCGCCTGGGCGCGCTTCACCGAAGCGGCCCCGGCCCGGGACTATGTCACCGCCAAGGGTGCGCCGATCGTGGTCAAGGCCGACGGGCTGGCGGCAGGCAAGGGCGTGGTGGTGGCGATGACACTGGCCGAGGCGCTGGCGGCGGTTGACGACATGTTCGCGGGCAGCTTCGGGCAGGCCGGCGCCGAGGTGGTGATCGAAGAGTTCATGAGCGGCGAGGAAGCGAGCTTTTTCATCCTGACCGATGGCACCACCTGCCTGCCCCTCGGCACCGCACAGGACCACAAGCGCGCCTTCGACGGCGACAGTGGCCCGAACACCGGCGGCATGGGGGCCTATTCCCCGGCCCCGGTGCTGACCGAAGCGATCGCAGACGAGGTGATGGCCCGGATCGTGCGCCCCACGGTTGCCGAAATGGCGCGGCGCGGCACGCCCTATCAGGGGGTGCTTTACGCCGGGCTGATGATCGCGGACGGCAGGGCGCGGCTGCTGGAATACAATGCCCGTTTCGGCGACCCCGAATGCCAGGTGCTGATGATGCGCCTGGGCGCGCAGGCGCTGGACCTGCTTCTGGCCTGCGCCGAAGGGCGGCTGGATGATGCCCGCGTCGCCTGGGCACCGGACCATGCGCTGACCGTGGTGCTGGCCGCGCGGGGCTATCCCGGCGCTTTTGCCAAGGGCAGCCAGATCCGGGGGCTGGACGCGCTGCCGGAAGACAGCCGTCACATGGTCTTTCACGCAGGTACCGCCGGGCGCGACGGCCAGATCATCGCCACGGGCGGGCGCGTGCTGAACGTCACCGCCCGGGGCGCGACGCTGGCCGAAGCGCGGGCCAGGGCCTATGCCCTGGTGGAGCGCATCGACTGGCCCGGCGGCTATTGCCGCCGCGACATCGGCTGGCGCGGGCTGTAACGGGCGACAGGGCCGCAAGGCCGGGGCAGCGGAAGGGTGCCGCCGCGCTGTTTTCTTCCCGTACCGGCGGGCCCGGTCCATCCGTCCATTCCGCTTGCGCCGCTTCCCCGCCCCGCTTAAGAAGCGGGCGGTTTTGCGCGGGCGGTGAAGGAGACGGGCAGTGCCGCTTCTGGTCATGAAATTCGGCGGCACCTCGGTGGCGGACCTGGCCCGGATCAGGAATGCCGCTGAAAAGGTCAGGCGCGAGGTTGCGCGCGGCTATGACGTGATCGTCATCGTCTCGGCCATGTCCGGCAAGACCAACGAGCTGGTGGGCTGGGTCGAGCAGACCTCGCCGCTGTTTGATGCGCGCGAATATGATGCCGTGGTCTCGTCCGGCGAAAATGTCACGGCGGGGCTGATGGCGCTGACCTTGCAGGAAATGGACGTGCCGGCCCGGTCCTGGCAGGGCTGGCAGGTGCCGATCCTGACCACCTCGGCCCATTCTGCGGCCCGGTTCACGGATATCCCGCGCGCCAATATCGACGCGAAGTTCGCCGAAGGCTTCCGTGTGGCGGTCGTGGCGGGCTTTCAGGGCGTCAGCGCCGAAAACCGCATCACCACGCTGGGGCGCGGCGGGTCCGATACCACCGCTGTTGCCTTTGCCGCCGCCTTTGGCGCGGAACGCTGCGATATCTATACCGATGTGGACGGCATCTACACCACCGATCCGCGCATCACCGAAAAGGCCCGCAAGCTGGACAGGATCGCGTTCGAGGAGATGCTGGAGCTTGCCTCGCTGGGGGCCAAGGTGCTGCAAACGCGGTCGGTGGAACTTGCGATGCGCTACAAGGTGCGCCTGCGCGTGCTGTCTTCGTTCGGCGAGACGGATGAGCATTCTGGAACCCTGGTCTGTGACGAGGATGAAATCATGGAATCAAAAGTTGTCTCCGGTGTCGCCTATTCGCGGGACGAGGCGAAGATGACCCTGGTCAAGGTGCAGGACCGCCCCGGCATCGCCGCCGCGATCTTCGGCCCCCTGTCGGAAGCCGGGGTGAATGTGGACATGATCGTGCAGAACATCTCGGAAATCGGGAATGGCGGCGCGGTCACGGACATGACCTTTTCCTGCCCCACCAACCAGGTGGCCCGCGCCCGCAAGGCGATGGAAGACGCCCGCGCGGCGGGGCTGATCGCCTATGCCGATCTGGTGCAGGACACCGATGTGGCCAAGGTTTCGGTCGTGGGCATCGGGATGCGCAGCCATGCCGGGGTCGCCGCCACCATGTTCAAGGCGCTGGCGGCAGAGAATGTGAACATCAAGGTGATTGCGACGTCAGAGATCAAGATTTCCGTGCTCATCGACCGGAAGTATATGGAGCTTGCGGTCCAGGCCCTGCATGATGCGTTTGAGCTGGAGCGGGGGTAAGGGGGGCCGGGGGAACCGGAATGGCCCGGACATGCCGAAGGCCCCTTTCACCCCGTTTCCACAAGGCAAGTGAGGCAGTGTCGGGAAAAGGAATGGCGCCTTGTCGCCCGGGGTCTGTTCACCCCCCGGAATGGAGTTTCCGGACCTTGAGACCAGAAGTCTGCTTCGCAAGGTTCTGATCCGCGAAGGTGCAGGAAATCCACGCCGGGTCTGGCATGATCCTGTTGACCAACCCGGAAAGCATGGCCTGGGCCATGCACGTTCAATCGTCACGGTTCGCGCGTGACTGTCGCGTTGAGGCCGGACAGCCTGTGCAAAAGCCTGTGCCGGTCAGGCGTTGTCTTACCGCTTGTCGTCCCTGACAGGCTGCCGGATGCGAAGCCCGCGCAAGGCCGGGCGAAGAAGGATGCCCCGTTCCGGGCGGATCGGGAAACGCGCCGCGTTTCCCCGCCCGGCCAAAGACCACGGCCCCACCGAACCGGTCCAGCACGCGGAACGAAGGCCAGCGCCCGCCTTGGGGCGGGGCGGGCGCTGGGCAGGGGCTTTGGCCCCCGGCCGCAAGAGGGATGTCAGCGTGGCGCGGCGGCAAAGGCGATGGCCTTTGCCGATTTTGCCGGGCCTTTTGAAATGCACAGGAACGCGCCTTTCCCGGCAGGATCAGGAAAGGCACCGCCGGCCTGATCCAATCCCGGCGATGGCGCCTGCAGGTACGCCCCCTTCCCGGCAACCCCTGGATGCGGACGAACCTGCGTTTCCTTTCCGCAGCATGTGATCTAAACTTCCGCCACCGCACATGAATGCTGCCACGCCCGACAGAAAGTCACATGCCCGAACGCCTGGAAACCGAAAGCCGCAAGTTGTTGCGCCGTCTGCGCGATACCCTGGCCGAACCCGGTCAGGGGCAGGAGCGGCTGGACAGGATCACCCATCTGATCGCCGACTCCATCGGGACCGAGGTCTGCTCGATCTACCTTTTCCGCGACCCCGAGACGCTGGAACTGTGCGCGACCGAGGGGTTAAAGCGCGAGGCGGTGCACAAGACCCGCATGAAGCTGGGCGAGGGGCTGGTGGGCCGCGTGGCCCGCACCGCCACCCCGGTCAATACCGGCAATGCCCCCGCCGAGCGCGGCTTCCGCTTCATGCCCGAGACGGGGGAGGAGATCTATTCCTCGTTCCTGGGCGTGCCGATCCAGCGGGTCGGTGAACGGCTGGGCGTGCTGGTGGTACAGTCCAGGACCGCCCGCCAGTTTTCCGAAGACGAGGTCTATGCCCTGGAAGTGGTGGCCATGGTTCTGGCCGAGATGGCCGAACTGGGTGCCTTCACCGGCGAGGGCGAGGCGATGTCGGCCAAGCACAAGCAGCCGGTGCTGTTCCGCGGGGCCGCCGGGCAGGAAGGGGCGGCCGAAGGGCGCGTCTGGCTGCACGAGCCGCGCGTGGTGGTGACAAACCCGGTGGCCGATGATCCGGTGGCGGAAACCGAACGGCTTCGCGCCGCCGTGGGGCAGTTGCGCGTGTCGGTCGATGACCTTTTGTCGGTGGAAACGCTGGACAAGGAACAGGTCGCGGTGCTGGAAGCCTATCGCATGTTCGCCCATTCGCGCGGCTGGCTGCGCCGGATGGAAGAGGATATTGCGGCGGGCCTTTCCGCCGAGGCGGCGGTGGAAAAGGAACAGTCCACCGCGCGCAGCCGCCTGGAACAGGTGGGCGATGCCTATCTGCGCGAGCGCCTGCATGACCTCGATGATCTGTCCAACCGCCTGCTGCGCATCCTGACCGGCCAGGGCAGGGATACGGGGGCGGCGATGCCGGAAAACCCGGTGCTGGTCGCCCGCAACATCGGCCCGGGCGAGTTGCTGGAATACGGGCGCAAGCTGCGCGGCGTGGTGCTGGAAGAAGGTTCGGTCGGCAGCCATGCCGCCATTGTCGCCCGCGCGCTGGCGATTCCGCTGGTCATCCATGCCGAACGGATCACTTCCGAGTCGCTGAACGGCGACCCCGTTCTGGTGGACGGGGATCAGGGCATCGTGCATCTGCGCCCGGATGAAAAGGTGACCCGCGCCTTCCGCGAGAAAATCGCCATGCAGGCAGAGGCACAGGTACGCTATGCCTCTCTGCGGGGGCTGCCGGCACAGTCGAAATGCGGCACGGTAACGGCGCTGCACATGAACGCGGGGCTCATGGCCGACCTGCCCAGCCTGGAAGGCTCGGGTGCCGAAGGGGTGGGGCTGTTCCGTACCGAATTGCAGTTTCTGGTGCGCAGCCAGATGCCCAGGCGCAGCGAGCTGGCGGCGATCTATTCGCGCGTTCTGGACGCCGCCCGGGGACGCCGCGTGGCCTTCCGCACGCTGGATATCGGATCGGACAAGGTCCTTCCCTACCTCAAGCCGCAGGACGAGCCGAACCCGGCGATGGGCTGGCGGGCGATCCGGGTGGGGCTGGACCGGCCCGGCGTGCTGCGCATGCAGTTGCAGGCGCTGATCCGCGCCGCCAACGGGCGCAAGCTGACGATGATGTTTCCCTTCATCGCCCAACCGGACGAATTCACCGCCGCCCGTGCCCATCTGATGCGCGAGCTGGACCGCGAGGCGGCCCTTGGCCATGTGATCCCCGAAAGCGTCGAGGTGGGCGCGATGCTGGAAACACCCTCGCTTGCCTTTGCCCCCGACAGCTTTTTCGGGATGGTGGATTTCATCTCGATCGGGGGCAATGACCTCAAGCAGTTCTTCTTTGCGGCCGACCGCGAGAACGAGCTGGTCCGGCGGCGCTACGACACGCTCAACAGCGGTTTCCTGCAGTTTCTTGACCATATCGTGCGCCGCTGTGCCAAAGCCGGAACACCCCTGTCGTTCTGCGGCGAGGACGCCGGCCGCCCGCTGGAGGCGCTGTGCCTGGCCGCGATGGGGCTGCGTATGCTGTCGATGCGCCCCGCCTCGGTCGGGCCGGTGAAAAGCCTGCTGCGCCGGATGGATCTGGCCGAGGTGCGCGGCGTGATCGACACCGCCATGGCCTCGGGCGCGCAATCGGTGCGCCCGCAGGTGACGGAGTGGCTGGCGGCGCAGCCCGGGTGATGCTTCGCCCTGCACCCCGCTTGGGCGGGCCTGCGCCCCCTTGGGCCGAAGAATGAGGGCCGCCGTCCCTGCCGTAGCGGGGATCACAGCCCCCAAGAACCGCTCTGCAGGCCGTTTCTGCGCCCCGGACGGGAAAAAGGCGTTCATCGCAACGGGTCCCGCCAGGGTCCTGCGCCAGGCCGGCCGGGCCAGTCAGCCGCGCGTCACCCGCACCGGCTGCACCGCCTTGCCAAAGGCCGCGATCACCTTTTCCGCGCCGTGGCGTTCCGCCAGGCGCAAAAGGCCAAAGCGTACATGCGCCACTTCGCGGTAATAGCCCAGAAAGGCCGCGCTCAGCCCGGCCCCTGCCACCGCCCCCAGCACCGGCACCGCCTGCGCCATCAGCTTTTGCCCCAGCGCCGTGGCCAGGCGCGGCGCAACGCCCGCCAGCACACGCTGCAGCGCCGGCCCCGTGACCACCATCCGGGCCCCCAGGAACCCGGTGTTCACCCCGTCATCCGTTGCCAGCGGGCTTCCGGCGGCAAAGACACGCAGCGCCTCCAGCCGGATCGCGGGATCGTCGGGGTCAAACCCTTCGTCCGCAGCCGCGCGCCGGATGGCATGCAGGATGACCGTGATCGTCACCGGCAGTTCGGCGATCGAGGTGGCAAGCCCGCCCGCCCCGCCCGCAGCCCCCGTCAGCGCCGCCAGCGCCATCGGTCCGCGCGGGCCAAGGTCGGGCGCGTGACGGCCGCTGGCAGCCAGGTGATAGCCCCTTTCCAGCGCGCTGCGCGTGATGCTGTCGATCCGCGCACGGACATCGGGCGGCAAGCCGCCAAGCCGGTCCTCGATCCGCCCGCCAAGGCGGTTCATCAGGACGATCACCGGGCCGTTGGCCCGCCGGTAGCGCGCGGCCAGCCGTGCAATTTCTGCCGGCAGATCGGACTGAACGGCGGGAAGCGGGGCAATGTCGCTACTGGTCATGGCGCAAAGGTAGGAACCCCCGGCCCGCTGCACAATGGCCTTATTCGACAGCGGCCTTCCCGACCGGCCCGGCAATGCCGGCCCAGGCCCCCGGAACCAGTTCGATCCCCAGCACCCGGGCCGGATTTGTGGGTGGCGGCATGATCACATCCGGCAGGGGGCGAAAGCCAAAGCGCCCGTAATAGGGCGCATCCCCCACCAGCATCACCCGGGTCCAGCCCAGACGGCGCGCCTCTGTCAGGCATTCGTGAATCAGAAACGCGCCCAGACCTTCGCCCTGCCGCGTCGGGTGCACCGCCACCGGCCCCAGCAGCAGCACAGGCTGCCCGGCCACCTGCACCGGCCAGAACCGGATCGCCGCCGCAAGGACGCCGTCGGCATCGCGCAGCACATGGCACAGGCCCGCCACCATGGGCACCCCGTCGCGCAGCCGGTAGGACGACAGCGCGGTGCGGCCCGGCGCGAAGCACAGGTCCAGAAGGGCCTCAACCTCCCACCAGTCGCCGGCGGTTTCCTCTTCCAGGCGGTACACGGCAGCCTATCCCGAATCCTCTGGATGCGCGGGTAACATGGGGCTAGGCAGGGGGCAAACCCCGATGAGGTCCTCCATGTTCTACCGCCCCGCCGAAGGTCACGGCCTGCCGCACAATCCGTTCAATGCCATCATCACCCCGCGCCCGATTGCCTGGCTGTCCACAACCGGACCGCTGGGCGACAATCTGGCACCCTATTCGTTCTTCAACGCCGTGGCCTATGTGCCGCCGCAGGTGATGTTCGCTTCAACCGGCATCAAGGATTCGGTCCGCAACATCCGGCAGACGGGTGTCTTCTGCGTGAACATCGTTGAAGAGGCGATGCTGTACGCCATGAACGAAACCTCGGCCACGCTGCCGCGCGATGTCGATGAATTCGCCCTGAACGGTCTGCGCAAGCAGCCCTGTACCACCATCCCCTGCCCGCGGCTTGACGGCGCGCCTGCCGCGCTGGAATGCACCCTCGTGCAGGAGATTGCATTGCGCGGCACCGACAATATCCTGATCCTGGGCGAGGTGACGGGCATCCATCTGCGCGACGACTGCATCGTGGACGGGCGTTTCGACGTGACGCGCTTTCACCCCGTCGGCCGTCTGGGCTATCTGGACTATGCCATTGTCCGCGACGTGATCCCGCTTGCCCGCCCCGACATGCGCTGACGCCCCGATTATCTGTTCAACAATATCCCCGCCGGAGTCCCCGGCGCGCGCGCCCGCCGCCGGGATCACGGCGGGTCAAGGACACCGGTTTCGCCGCCAGGTCGCTGCCGCGCCACGGATACATGGCCGCCGGCAGCGCGCGCCGCCGCCACCAGGCGGGCGGTCTTCTTTGCACCGCCCGCAGGCGGGCACGGACCGCCCGGTCGGCTGCCGGGCCTTCTGGCTGCCATGTGCCGGCCTTGTGCAGACAGTCCGGCGCACCGCGCCCGGCGGGGCACGATCTGCTGAAACTGCAACCCGACCGACCGCCTGCCGGGAAACCCTTCCCCGCCCGCGCATGACGCTTTCGTCAGGACCGGTGCAGCCCGTACCACGGCAGGCCAGCGCCCGGCGGGCGCTGGCCGGGGGCTTCCGGCTTCTGGCTGGCGTGGGGTCGGCGCAGCGCCCTGGCAGGGGCGAGGGGCCCGGCCAGAATGCGCGGGGCGCGCAGACGGAAAAGCTTGCCGCTTTTGGGTCAGGCAACCCATGCGGACGACACTTTGCAATACCCTGTCAGGGCCGCGGATACCGGCGGCCTTCCTGAAACCCCGCCCGTCTTGTCCCGCGTTCTGCGCCCGTCATCGGGCTGGTCTTTACCGTGCAGCCCCCAAGCCCGTGACAGGAAAAGGCGGTTTCATCCCTGTGCCATCCCGCCTTCTCCGTCCCTTCAGTCCGCCGTCTGTGCCAGTTTGGGGACGTCCTTTGCCCCGGCCGTACCCCGCCCCGACAGGGACGGGTTTTCCATGAAGAACCGGTGACAGTCGAACAGGGGTCCATCCCCCCCCTTGAGATCGCGCAGAAAGCGTCCGTCGGGCTGCAGCACCCAGCTTTGCGCCTCGTCGGCCAGGTTGGCGACCATGATCTGACCCACGATCTGTTCCTTGACCGTCGGGTTCATGATTTCCACCAGCGTCTCTACCCGCCGGGTCAGATTGCGCCCCATCCAGTCGGCAGAAGAGATAAAGACCCGCGCCTTTTTCGACGGCAGGCCGGAACCGTTGCCAAAGCAGACAATCCGCGAATGTTCCAGAAACCGCCCGACGATGGACTTCACCCGGATGTTTTCGGACAATCCCGTGACGCCGGGCCGCACACCGCAGATGCCGCGCACGACAAGGCTGATCTTCACCCCTGCGGCACTGGCGGCATAAAGGGCATCGATCACATCCCGCTCGATCAGGCTGTTCATCTTCGCCCAGATCGCTGCCGGACGCCCGGCGGCGGCATGCGCCGCCTCTGCCGCGATCAGCTCCAGCAGGCGCGGCTTGAGGGTGATGGGCGAAATCGCAAGGTTTTCAAGCCCTTCGGGCTGCACATAGCCCGACAGATAATTGAACACCCTGGTCGCATCCCGCCCCAGCGCGGGGTCGCAGGTGAACAGGCTGAGGTCGGTGTAGATCCGCGCCGTGATCGGGTGGTAATTCCCGGTGCCGTAGTGGGTGTAGGTGACAAGGGCCTCGCCCTCGCGCCGCACGACGGTGCTGATCTTGGCATGGGTCTTGTAGTTGATGAAGCCGTAGACCACATGCGCGCCGGACCGTTCCAGCCGCCGCGACTGGCGGATGTTCGCCGCCTCGTCGAAACGTGCCTTCAACTCGACCAGGGCCGTCACCGATTTGCCCGCTTCTGCGGCCTCGCACAGCGCCTCGACAATGGGGCTGTCGCGGCTGGTGCGGTACAGCGTCTGCTTGATCGCCAGCACATCGGGGTCGCGCGCCGCCTGCTGCAGAAAGCGGATGACCATATCGAAGGTCTCGTAGGGATGATGCAGCAGCATGTCCTTCTGGCGGATCGCGGCGAACATGTCGCCGTCATGGTCCTGCACCCTTTCGGGAACGCGCGGGGTAAAGGCGGGCCACAGCAGATCGCGGCGGCTGTCCAGCACCAGTTCCTTCAGGTCGGCAACGCCCAGCAGACCGCGCACCTCGACCTTGTCGGCCTCGGTCACGTGCAGCTCCTGCATGATCAGTGCTGCCAGGTCCCGGGGGGCGCCCGCACTGATCTTCAGCCGGATCACCTCGCCCCGCCGCCGCCGCTTCAGCGCGGTTTCAAACTCGCGCACCAGATCCTCGGCCTCGTCCTCAAGTTCCAGGTCGCTGTCGCGCAGCACGCGGAAGGTGCAATGGCCCAGATCGACATAGCCGGGAAACAGCATCCCCAGATGCAAAAGCAGCAGCTCCTCCAGCGGCAGAAACCGGTGCTCGCCCGGTTTGGCGGGCAAGGGCACAAAGCGCGCGATCTGCTGCGGGATCGGCAGCAGCGCCTGCAGGGGGCGCCCGTCGCGGCTGCGCTCCAGCTGCAGCGCCAGGCAGAAGCCGGTATTGGGGATGAAGGGAAAGGGATGTGCCGGGTCGATGGCCAGTGGCGACAGCAGCGGAAACACCGCTGCCAGGAAATGCGTCTCCAGAAACCTGAAGTCGCGCGCGGTCAGCTTGGACCGCGTCAGCAGGGTGATCCCTTCCGCCTCCATCTCGCGCTTCAGGCGGTTGAAGGTGGCTTGCTGTGTCTGCATCAGGCGGCGCGCATCGGCGTTGATCAGCAAAAGCTGTTCTGCCGGGGTCAGCCCGTCGTCCGACAGCGTGGCATTGCCCTCTCGCGCCAGCTCCCGCAGGCCGGCCACGCGCACGGTGTAGAATTCATCCAGATTGGTGGCCGAGATCGACAGGAAGCGCAGCCGTTCCAGAAGCGGCACGCGCGGGTTCGCCGCCTCGTCCAGAACGCGCCAGTTGAAGGCCAGCCAGCTGAGTTCCCGGTTGAAATAGCGCTTCGGCCCGGCCGTTTCCGCCTCGGACAGCATGACCGGCGGCGGTGCGGCGGTTCGAAGGAAATCGGCCTGCGTCATCGTGGTCCTGCCCGGTGGTCCTGCCCGCCCTGTTCATGCCCCAAGGCTACAGGTCCGGTCGGGACCTGTCCAGCAACGTGGCCGCAAGGGCGCGCGTCACCGGCCGCCCTTCGGCAAGCGCCAGCGCATCCAGCCGCGCCACCAGATCGCGGGCGGCGGCAAAGGACCGGTCCATCCGGCTTGCCAGATAGGGGATCAGCGCCGGGGCCACGGTGATCTGGCGGTCTGCAAACAGCTTCACCAGAACGGCCGACAGCAGCGCATCGTCCGGCGCGTCAAGCCGGGTGACAGCGATGGCCTGCATCCGGCTGGCAAGGTCCGCCAGCGTCAGGCCCCAGTCGCGCACCGGCGTTGCGGCGGTCACAAGCAGCGCCCCACCCTGGGCCCCAAGCAGGTTGTGCAGGTGAAACAGCGCCACTTCATCGGCGGGATCGGACAGGTGACCGGCATCCTCGACCACCACGGCGCCGTGATCGGCAAGGTCCGGCAGGGGACGGGTGTGCAGACCTGCGGCAGGCAGGATCACGGCCCGCGCCGCAGCCGCCCAGACATGCGCCAGATGGGTCTTGCCGGCCCCCTCCGGCCCGACAAGCAGCATCCGCCCCCCCGGCCAGCCGCGCCAGCCTTCCAGGGCGTCCAGGGCAAGCGCGTTTGCCGGCGAAACGAAGAAGTCTTCCCGCCCCAGCGCCGCGCGCACGGGCAGATCGAACGCCATTTGCCGGGTCACGGCCTGCCTTCATCCCCGCGCGCGGGACTGCGGCCTTCTGTCCCCCGGTAGAGCAGACTGTCGCGGTAGCGCGTGATGCCGAAACGGGTCAGCACGCCGATCATCGCCGCCACGGGCACGGCCACCAGCATGCCGACGAAGCCGAACAGGGCACCAAAGGCCGACAGGGCGAACAGCAGCCAGACCGGATGCAGGCCCACCGATCCGCCCACCAGCTTGGGCGACAGGATATTGCCCTCGAAGAACTGCCCGATGGCGAAGATGGCGGCGACAAGGCCGATCGACATCCAGTCGCCCCAGAACTGGAACAGGGCAAGACCGATGGCCAGCGCGCCGCCCACCAGCGAGCCGACATAGGGGATGAAGGTGATCGCCCCGGCAATCGCCCCCACGACCAGCCCGAACTGCAGCCCCGCCAGCATCAGCGCCACCGAATAGAAGGTGCCCAGGATCAGGCAGACGCTGACCTGCCCGCGCACGAAACCTGCCAGGACGACGTCAATCTCGCGGGCGATCTGGCGCAGGGCGGGGGCATGGTCGCGCGGCAGCCAGCTGTCAACGCGCGCCACCATCTTGTCCCAGTCCAGCAGCAGGTAAAAGGCGACGACCGGCACGACAACGATGAAGACCACGACCGAAATCAGGTTCAGCGCCGATGTGACCAGCCCGTTCACCAAGGCCCCGCCGCGCGCGCCGATCGCCTCGCCGATCTGGGTCAGGGTCTGGCGCATCGTACTGGTGCTGTCGCTCAGTTCCGGAAACCGCTCCAGCAGGAAGGTCTGCAATTGCCGGGTGATTTCGGGGGCGGCGGAAACCAGCGCGCTCAGCTGGCTGATCAGCGTCGGGATGACCGACAGGACCAGGGCCACGATCACCACCAGGGCCAGCAGGGAAATCACCACGGTCGCGGCCACCCGGCTCAGCCCCAGCCGCTGCAGCCGGTCCGCCACGGGATCGAGGAAATAGGCAATCGCCCCGCCGACGATGAAGGGCAGGATCACATCGCCCAGAAGATAGAGCAGGGCGAAGAAGATGATCGCCGCAATGCCCCAGTATTTCAGCTGGTCCTGAACCGGTAAGGCCATCTGCACATATCCCCAAGCTGCCAGCCCCTTCTGGACGACCCGGCGGCAGCGGGCAAGGGGGCGCGCGGCCCAATCCATGTGAAAGATGCGTGAAGGCGGGCCGTGGACAAGCTGTCAGGCGGAACGGACAGGCCATGAGGCGCGGGGCAGGTGTTTGCATGCGCCAAGACCGGAAAGCATCGTGGCGGGTTCGGCCTGGTGGCAGGCTTCGGGTCTTTTCACCCCGGCCGCCCCGGATGCCATGCGGCCCCGGACCTGTCCTTCGTCCCCTGTCCTGCTGGATCTGGCCCGCGCCAGGTCGGGGCATCGCCCCGATGGCCGCGCCCGCCCGGCCAGGCGCCCCCGGATTTACCATTGTCTGCGCCAGCGGATGGCCCCTTGCCTTCGGGCTTGCGCCCCCTGGCAACGGCCCGGCGGACCTTCCACCGCAAGGTCCGCTGACCGGGCCGGGGCGATGAAACAGGCGTTGCGCAGATCGGGCGGGGTTCACCCCGCCGCTGCGCTTTTTTCCCGAGCAAAATCAGGGATCGCCCGATAGCCCCCAATTCCACCCGGCCCAGCACCCACACGGCTCCCCTCTTCTTCGCTGGATCTGGCCCGCGCCAAATCCAGCCGCGCCTGCCCGCCCGGGGGCAGGCGCGTTCGCGCCCGCCCGGGCAGGCGCGGCCGGATTTCCCAAACGTCAGGCATGCCGATGGCCCCTTGCCTTCGGACTTGCGCCCCCTGGCAACGGCCCGGCGGACCTTCCACCGCAAGGTCCGCTGGCCGGGCCGGGGCGATGAAACAGGCGTTGCGCAGATCGGGCGGGGTTCATCCCGCCGCTGCGCTTTGCTTCCTCTTCCTGCTGGATTTGGCCCGCAGCCCCCACCCGCCGCCCCGCGCCGGTCAGCCCGCTTGCCTGCCCCAGGGCTTCCCGCTAGGAACGGGCAAAGCCAAGCCGAAAGGGTGCCCGATGCGTCTGTCCCGCTATTTCCTGCCCGTGCTGAAGGAAAACCCGTCCGAGGCGCAGATCGTCAGCCACCGCTACATGCTGCGCGCGGGCATGATCAAGCAGCAGGCGGCAGGCATCTATTCCTGGCTGCCGCTGGGCTTCAAGGCGCTGCGCCGGATCGAACAGATCGTGCACGAGGAACAGATCAGGGCCGGTCACATCCCCCTTCTGATGCCCACCCTGCAGCCCGCCGACCTGTGGCGCGAAAGCGGGCGTTATGACGATTATGGCGAGGAAATGCTGCGCATCACCGACCGGCACAAGCGCGACATGCTGTACGGGCCGACGAATGAAGAGATGATCACCGACATCTTCCGCGCCCATGTCACCAGCTACAAGGACCTGCCGCTGACCCTCTATCACATCCAGTGGAAATTCCGCGACGAGATCCGCCCGCGTTTTGGCGTGATGCGCGGACGCGAGTTCCTGATGAAGGATGGCTATACCTTCGACATCGATGTTGACGCTGCCCTGCACGCCTACAACCGCCACATGGTCAGCTACCTGCGCAGCTATGAGCGTATGGGGCTGAAGGCGATCCCGATGCGCGCCGCCTCTGGCCCCATCGGCGGCGACAACACCCATGAATTCCTGGTGCTGGCCGCCACGGGCGAAAGTGAGGTTTTCTATGACTCGGCGATCACCGACCTGACCTTCGGCGACCGGGTGGTGGATTTCGACAGCCGCGCCGAATGTGCGGCCATCGTCAGGGAATGGACCACCCCCTATGCCCGCACCGACGAAACGCATGACGCGGCGATCTATGCCGCCATCCCCGAGGCGCGCCGCAAATCCTCGCGCGCGATCGAGGTGGGGCAGATCTTCTTCTTCGGCACGAAGTATTCCGAACCGATGGGTGCCGTCGTGGTGAACGACAAGGGCGAACGCGTGCCGGTGCAGATGGGCAGCCATGGCATCGGTGTGTCGCGCCTGCTGGGCGCGATCATCGAGGCCAGCCATGACGACCGGGGCATCATCTGGCCCGAAGGCGTGACGCCCTTCCACGTTGGCCTTGTGAACCTCAGGCAGGGCGACAGTGCCACGGACGCCGCCTGCGCCGACCTTTACAAGGCGCTGGCCGCCCGGGGGCTTGACCCCCTCTATGACGACCGCGACGAACGCGCGGGGGCCAAGTTTGCCACGATGGACCTGATCGGCCTGCCCTGGCGGATCACGGTCGGCCCGCGCGGCCTGGCCGCCGGCAAGGTGGAACTGACAAGCCGACGGACCGGGATCAGCGAGGAGTTGACCCCGGACGAGGCGGTGGCGAGGGTAACCGCCATCTATGCCGGGGTCTGACCCTTAGGCGCGGGCGACGTGCAAATTCACAAGCGGGCTGCCGCCGGTCATGTAAAGCCGCACCCAGATGGGCAGCAGGCTTTCACTGGCCCGCGCGCCGTCGATTCCGCCAAGGTCAACAATATTGGTCCAGCCAAAGGCGCGGGCCAGATCGCTGACTGCGGCTTTGGCATCGGGGTCATTGCCCGCGATGAACAGATCATGCGCGCCGGGGATCAGTGAGGGGTCCACCATCACGGCGGCGGCGATGGTGTTGAACGCCTTCACCACGCGGGCTGCGGGGAAGGCGCGCTGGATCTCCTCGCCCAGACTGGTCGGGCCGCTCAGGCCTGCGATCAGAAAGGGCGGCATCCCGCGCGAGAAATCAAGCGGGTTCGCAATGTCGATCAGCACTTTTCCGGCAAGGTTCTTCGCCCCGGCTGCGGTCAGCGCCTCCAGAGATCCGGCACCTTGCGTTGCGTTGATGATCAGCCCGGCACCCGCCGCCGCATCGGAAAGGGTCGCCACGGCGGCCTTGGTGCGGGCCTGCCAAACCGTCAGCGCCTCTGCCTGCGACCGGGGGCGCGACAGTTCCTCGCCCGAGGGGTTGCGGATGCCCAGCGTCACATCGTGGCCGCGCGCGGCCAAGGCGGCACCCATTGTCTGGCCGACCGACCCGGCACCCAGAACGGCTATTTTCACTTGCAGTCTCCCATGCTACAGACAGACAGGTTCGTCTATCCTGTAAAGGCAATACAGACAGGTCTGTCTAGGTGTCAAGTGAGAAATCAGCCCCGGCGCGGGACCGCATTCTGGATGTGGCGGGACCGCTGTTCTACCGCGAGGGTCACCGCGCCATCGGCGTTGACCGCGTGATCGAAGAGGCGGGCGTGGCCAAGGCCACGTTCTATAACCACTTCAAATCCAAGGATGATCTGATCATTGCCTGGATCAGCCGGGCAGAACAGATGCTGGCCGCTTCCAGCCCCGGCCCGGATGTGCCCGAACCGCTGACGGCTTATGCCAACGCCATGATCGACATTGCGCATCAGGGTGCCTGCCTGGGCTGCATCTATCAGATCACGGCGGCCGAATTCGGCGACGTGAATCACCCCACCCACGCGGCGGCGCTTGCTGTGAAGGACCGCGTCCTGCAAGAGCTGGCGCTTCGCGCGGCGGCGCAGGGGCTGACACCGCCAAGGGCGGCGGCGGAACGCGTGTTCCTGCTGCTGGAAGGGATCTGGGCGGTGCGGCGCATGTTCGGGCCGGACGCCCCTTTGTCACATGCGCGCGAGGCTGTGCAGCGGCTGGTGCAACCCGAACCGGGCCTTGCTTGACCTCGGGCACCGAGGGCGGCTATGACCGCCCGAAGCCGCTTCAGGAGCCGTCTTGGCCACGCGCACAACCCCCTTCGCCGCCTTTGAATGGATGATCGCCTGGCGCTATCTGCGCGCCCGGCGGGCCGAGGGCGGCATTTCGGTCATGACCTGGATCAGCCTGATCGGCATCACCCTGGCCGTCTTTGCCTTGATCGCGACGCTGGCGGTACGGGCAGGCTTCCGGGCGGAGTTTGTCGACACGATCCTGGGGGCCAATGCCCATGTCACCGTCTATTCCGCCCCCTGGGTGTCCGAGACCGGCCAGACGCTGCGGACCATTCAGGATTACGACGGATTGGCGGCGCGCCTGCGCGACATAGCGGGTGTTACCCGCGCGGCCCCGCTGATCAGGGGGCAGGCCATGGCCACACTGGCCGGGCGCAATGCCGGGGTGCAGGTCTTTGGCATCCGCAGCGAAGACCTGCGGACGCTGCCGCGCATTTCGCCCTCGGCGCAAACCGCAGGCGACATCGCCCGCTTTGACCAGGGGATTGCCATCGGCGCGGGTGTGGCGCGCGAACTGGGGGTGACGGTGGGCGACCGCATCCGGCTGATTGCGCCCGACGGGGTGAAGACCGCCTTCGGCACAAGCCCGCGCGTCAATGCCTATGAGGTGGTCTACATCTTCACGGCGGGCCGGTGGGACATTGACCAGACCCGCGTTTACATGCCCTTTGCCGAAGCCCAGGCCTATTTCAACCGCGAGGGCATGGCCGATGAGATCGAGGTGATGGTTGCCGACCCCGACCGGGTTGATGACCTGACCCCGGCGCTGCTGGCGGCTGGCGACGGGCGCACCCTGCTGTGGTCCTGGCGCGAGTCGGCGGGCAGTTTCCTGCGCGCGCTGGATATCGAGGACAATGTGATGTTCGTCATCCTGTCGATCCTGGTTCTGATCGCGACGATGAACATCATTTCGGGGCTGATCATGCTGGTGAAGAACAAGGGGCGCGACATCGGCATCCTGCGCACCATGGGGCTGACCGAAGGATCGGTCCTGCGCATCTTCTTCATCTGCGGGGCCTTCACCGGGCTGACCGGCACCGCTCTGGGCGTGATCCTGGGCTGCCTGTTTGCGGTCTACATCGATCCGGTCTTTTCGCTGGTGAACTATGTCTCTGGCGGCGGGGTCTGGGACCCGTCGATCCGGGGCATCTATGCGCTGCCGGCAAAGCTGCAACCGGGCGACGTTCTGTCTGCCGTCGCCTTGTCTCTGGGCCTGTCGTTCATCGTCACCATCTTTCCGGCGCGGCGCGCGGCCCGGATGAACCCGGTCGAGGCCCTGCGCTATGAATGATCCGATGCTGGTGCTGGAGGGCATCACCAAGACCTACAACGCGGGCACCCCCGGCGAGGTGCAGGTGCTGCGCGGTGCCACGCTGGCGGTGGCGGCGGGCGAGGTTGTGGCGCTTGTGGCCCCGTCGGGGGCCGGCAAATCGACACTGCTGCACATCGCCGGGCTGCTGGACACGGCGGATGCGGGCCAGGTGCGGCTGGCAGGCCGGGTGACCGAGGGCTTTGGCGACCGCGCCCGCACGGCCGCGCGGCGCGCCGAGGTCGGCTTCATCTACCAGTTCCACCACCTGCTGCCGGAATTCTCGGCGCTGGAAAACATCATCCTGCCGCAGCTTGCCAATGGAGAGGCGCGCAGCGCGGCCGAGGCGCGGGCGATGAACCTTCTGTCCCGCGTCGGCATCGCTGCGCGGGCCGGGCACCGCCCGGCGGCGCTTTCGGGCGGCGAGCAGCAGCGCGTGGCCTTCTGCCGGGCGCTGGCGAACGGGCCGAAGCTGCTTCTGGCCGACGAGCCTACGGGCAATCTGGACCCCGCGACATCCGATCAGGTCTTTGCAACCCTGATGCAGGTGGTGCGCGAAACCGGTCTTTCTGCACTGATTGCCACACACAATCCGGCGCTGGCGGCACGGATGGACCGGATCGTGCGGCTGGAGGCGGGGCGCGTGGTGGCCTGACCGGGCATTGCCGGACCCGGACGGGCGGGCGCGCCTGTGCC
The DNA here is from genome assembly GCA_020251025.1 of Rhodobacter sp. Taxonomy (GTDB): domain Bacteria; phylum Pseudomonadota; class Alphaproteobacteria; order Rhodobacterales; family Rhodobacteraceae; genus Aliitabrizicola. The sequence continues at coordinate 34,530 of JADCDI010000092.1, forward strand.
GCGCCGGGCCTGGCCCCGGCCCCGGCCCTGGCCCCTGGCCGAAGGACGGCGGAAGGCCAAACCGGGGCAGGGGCCCTTTCAGGCCTGGCGAAGATGCAGGTCCGGGCACGGGCATTGGCGCAACATGATTGCGCGACGCGGGCCGAAATGGTTTGATCCGGCAAAACAGAACAAGGAGGTGTCGATGCAGCCTGTAAAGCCCTTTGCCCTGATCGCGCCGCTGGCGCTGGTGACCGGTCTTGCGGCCTGTGTTCCCGGCGCAAACACCGAAACCGACCGTTCGGTCCCGACGGGGGCGCAGGATTTCCAAAGCTATTGCGCCACCTGCCACGGCTCGGGCGGTGCGGGCGACGGGGAAACGGCTGGCTCGCTGTCCAAGGCCCCGGCGAACCTGACCACGATTTCGGCGCGCAACGGCGGCACGTTTCCGATGACGCGCGTGATGGCCCATATCTGGGGCTATGCGCAAGAGGACGGCCGGGTGATGCCAAGGTTCGCCCCGCTGCTGGACGGCAACCTTGTTCTGTTCGACAGCGGCGACGGCATCGCCACGCCGACACCGGTCCGGCTGGTGCAGCTTGGCCAGTATGTGCAAGGCCTGCAGGTTCCCAAGAACTGAGGCAAGGGGGGCATCCCCCCTGCCAATCCGTGCCGGGCGGCGGCACCGTTTCGCGCATTGCAGCCGTTCAGGCGGGCCGCGACGGGCTGCCGGGTGACGCCCCTGCAACCCGGTGCCCGGCGCAGGGCCGCATTTGCCCCTGTCTGTCGGCCGCCTTCCGGTCTTGATCCGCGCCGCAACATCGCCCCGAGGCTGCCGTGCCAGGCATGTCGTGCGGTCCGCGCCGGGCAGGGCAGGCCCTGGCGTCGGAAATGCGCGGACAGATCGGGGATGCTGGCGGCGGACCCGGCCCTTGTGGGCCAGACCTTGCCCGGTGCCTGCGCCTTGCCGCTTTGGTCCGTGCGACGGTTCGCTCTGCCATTGCCGCGCCCTTTCCCTTGTTCCCGCCCGTCGCAGGCCGATCAGCCGGACCCTGCCCGCGCGGAGCGTCCGGAAGCAGATGCGAAGCCTGCCGCAAGTCCGAACGACCGAAAGCACGCGCCGCCCGCCATAATCACCCGTCAAACCCTGCGATACCAGTCTGTGCCGGCATGCCAACGGTCGGGCGCGGGTCCAACCCTTTTCCAACGCTGACGCAACCGGCAAAGGCAAATCCGGCGAAAGGCGCGCAACCCTTTTTTCCCCCACCGCAGGGTGGCCAGAGTGGCACACAAACCTGCGCCACCGGGACGCCGGGAGTGGGTTCCAACGCAGGCCGGCCGGCTAGGCCACCGACTCATCATGGCGCAACCAGATACGGATTGAAGCCAGTCGGATGAGGTTGAGGAAGTTTTCGTCGTGCTTTTCGTATCTTGTGGCGATGGCTCGGAACTGCTTGATCTTGCTGAAGAACCGCTCGATCCGGTTGCGTCGGCGGTAGGC
>JADCDI010000093.1 GCA_020251025.1 Rhodobacter sp.
CCGTCGCGCGCGGGCGGGGGAAACGCGATGCGTTTCCTGTTCCCGCCCGAACGAGGGAGGGAACCTTCAACGTTGCAATGGCAGGGGCCATCGCCCCTGCCACAGTGCCGCGCCGGGATGAGGACGGGCCGGGGGCCCAAAGCCCCCGGCCAGCGCCCGCCCCGCCACCGGCGGGCGCTTCGCTCCCGCCGGGTCGGGCGCTGGCCTCTGTGTCTCCCGGACCTGCCGATCTACAGGGCACCGTCCCGCGCGGGCGGGGAAACGCGATGCGTTTCCTGGTCCCGCCCGAAGGGACCATCCCTTTCCCCGGATCACAAAGAATCTCCCGCCCGGCAAGAAGAATCTCCCGCCCGGCAAGCGGTCGGGTTGCTGTTTCAGCACCCTGTCAGGCGGCCCGCAGCCTGCGTTTTCCCGCCGGTCAGGCCAGAAGCGGCCCCAGATTGCGCCCGCCCAGAATATGCAGATGGTAATGCGGCACTTCCTGATTGCTGTCGGGACCGGAATTCGCAATCACGCGGTATCCCGCACCGCCCGCGCCGGGGGCAACGCCCAGCAGGGCACAGACCTGCGCCGCCGTGCGGTGGAAATCCACAAGCTCTTGCGCCGAGCCCTCGGCAGCGAAGTGATCGAAGGTCACATACCGCCCCTTTGGAATGACCAGGACATGCGACGGCGCATGGGGGCGGATATCATGGAAGGCCAGCGTATATCCGGTTTCCAGAACGGTCTTGTTCGGAATCTCGCCGCGCAGGATGCGGGCGAAGATATTGGTGTCGTCATACTGGTACGGCATTGGTGTGATCCCCAAATCCTGATCTGTTGCGCTGATCTTGTGCACAAAATCCGGCGCAATACCAAGTCCGTCGATCTGCCGCCCCTGTTGCCGGGGGTGCCCCGGGAAGGGCACGGCTTGCCCTCTGAAGTGCCGCCGCGCAGACACCCTTGTTCATTCGCCCGGGTTTCCCTTGCCTGCGGACGGGCCGCTTTTACCGGCGGGCGGAAGAGTTGGGCGGCGGGCTTGAAAAGTTGAACTGCCCGGTTCATCTTTTCAGGGCGGTCCGGCACCGGACCGGGAGGCTTTGATGAACGCGGCGAACCAAGAGATCAAGCGGGGCCGGAAATACGGCCAGGTGCTGAACGGGGCATGGGAGGTCTTTCGGCGCGACGGCTTTGAAGGGGCCAGCGTCGACGACATCGCGCGCGAGTCCGGTGTTTCGAAAGCCACGCTCTACAGCTATTTTCCCGACAAGCGGCTGCTGTTTCTGGAGGTGGCCAAGGGGGAATGCTGCCGTCAGGCGACAGAATCTTCGGACCTTATTCCTTGCAAGGCGGCACCTGTCACCGTTCTGACGGGTGCCGCGACACGCATGGTCGACTTTTTCCTGTCGGATTTCGGCATGCGGGTGTTCCGCATCTGCGTGGCGGAAAGTGACCGGTTCCCGGAACTGGGCCGGGAATTCTACAGAAACGGCCCCGCCCTGGCGCGGGCCCGTCTTGTCGACTACTTCCACGAGGCAGAGGCGCGCGGCGAACTGCGGATCACGGACAAAGACCTTGCTGCCGATCAGTTCGCCGAGCTGTGCAAGGCCGATCTGTTTTCCCGTCTTGTCTTCGGGATCGGCGGCCCGATCAGCGCCGAAGACCGTGCCCGCGTCATCACCGGCGCGGTCGAGACGTTTCTGGCGCGCTACGGGGTTGCGGGCTAAGGCCCGTCAGGCCCTGTCACGGGCCAGAAGCTGGCCGCTTGGACCCCGCTTCACCTCGAACCGGCTGATCTTCTTGATCAGGTCGCTCAGCTTGGCGCTGCCATAGGTGCGCGTGTCGAAATCCGGGGTGCCTTGGGTGATATACTGGCCGATCTGGCCCAGCGAATACCATTCGCCTTCGGGATCGATGGCGCGCATGGCGGCGATGATCAGGGGAATGGCTTTGGCCGGCGCTTCCTTTGTGGCGGATCGGGCCGCAGGCTCGGCCGGCGGAACCTCAATCCCCGGCTGTGCCGGTTCGCTGCGCGCCGGGCTGCGGGCGGGGTCTTCCGCGACAATCGCCCCAAGGTTTTCCACATAGATGAAGCGTTTGCAGGCCATCCGGAAAGCTTCGGGCGTTTTCTTTTCGCCGATGCCGTAAACATCCAGCCCCTGCTCGCGCACCCGCGCCGCCAGGCGGGTGAAATCACTGTCGGAACTGACCAGAACAAAGCCGTCAAACAGACCGGAATGCAGGAAATCCATCGCGGCGATGACAAGCCCGATGTCGCTGGCATTCTTGCCCCTCGTGTTTGAAAACTGCTGGTCCGCCACCAGTCCCAGGGCGGCCACCTTTCTGGCCCAGCCGCCCAGCCGCGCCGCCGACCAGTCGCCATAGATGCGCCGGACAGAGGCTTCGCCAAGGGCGGCGATCTCTTCGAATATCGCGTCGGCATAACCGGCGGGGACATTGTCGGCGTCGATCAGAACGGCAAGGCGTGGGGCGCGGTTTTCGGCCATTGTGGACGTCCTTTTCGGCTTTGCGCCCTTGTGCCTGAAAGGGCGCGGCGGGGAAAGGCGCTTCGGGGCCCGGCACGGTCTGCTCTGCCCCGCCGGCGCAGGGCAAGACAGGGGCCGCAGGCAGCAGTGCGGCCCGCCGGTGGGGTCAGAAAACGACCACGCTGCGGATGCTTTTGCCCGCATGCATCAGGTCGAACCCTTTGTTGATCTCGTCCAGCGTCAGGGTGTGGGTGATCATCGGATCGATCTGGATCTTGCCGTCCATGTACCAGTCCACGATCCTGGGCACATCCGTCCGGCCGCGCGCGCCGCCAAAGGCGGTGCCTTTCCAGACCCGGCCCGTGACCAGCTGGAACGGGCGCGTCTGGATTTCAGCGCCCGCAGGGGCGACACCGATCACCACCGAAACGCCCCAGCCGCGATGGGTGCATTCCAGCGCATCGCGCATGACCTTGACGTTGCCGGTGCAGTCGAACGAGTAATCCGCACCGCCGATCTGGTCGAACGGGGTTTTCGTCATGTTGACGATGTGCGGGACGATGCCGCCATCGATTTCGGCCGGGTTGACGAAATGGGTCATCCCGAACCGTTCGCCCCATTCCTTGCGGGCCGGATTGATGTCGACCCCGATGATCATGTCGGCCCCTGCAAGGCGCAAGCCCTGGATCACGTTCAGCCCGATGCCGCCCAGGCCAAAGACCACGGCCTTGGCCCCGATTTCGACCTGTGCCGTGTTGATGACCGCACCGATGCCGGTGGTCACGCCGCAGCCGATGTAGCAGATCTTGTCGAAGGGCGCGTCTTCACGCACCTTGGCCAGCGCGATTTCGGGAAGGACGGTGTAATTGGAAAAGGTGGAACAGCCCATGTAATGCAGGACCCGCGTGCCATCGGGCAGCGAGAAGCGCGAAGTGCCGTCGGGCATCACGCCCTGGCCTTGCGTGGCGCGGATCGAGGTGCAGAGGTTGGTCTTGCGGCTGAGGCAGGACGGGCAGGACCGGCATTCGGGGGTGTAAAGCGGGATGACGTGATCACCCGCCTTCAGACTGGTGACCCCTGGACCCACCTCGACCACAACCCCGGCCCCTTCATGGCCCAGAATGGCGGGAAACAGGCCTTCGGGATCGGCACCCGACAGGGTGAAGTCATCGGTATGGCAAATGCCCGTAGCCCGGATTTCCACCATGACCTCGCCGGCCTTCGGGCCGTCAAGATTGACCTCCATGATCTCCAGCGGTTTTCCGGCGGCTGTGGCGACTGCGGCGCGGGTGCGCATGTTCTTCCTCCCCTTACGCTATGTGCTGACAGTGCGGCAAAGCTGGCGCGGCTGCAACGGGAACTGCGGCGATTGGCAGCGCGGGGGCGGCATGGCAGTGTGGCTGTGTCATGTTTTCAAAGGTTGCCCCGATGCGTGCCGCCCCGCTGTTCTGCCTGATGGCCCTGTCCGCCTGCGCCGGACCTGCCCCGGCCCGTACGGCCAGCCCGGTGCCGCCTGCCGCCGAAGATACCTGCGGCGCGGCAGGTCTTGCATCCCTGGTCGGGCAACCGCTGTCGCGGTTCAATGCACAGGCACGGCAAGGCCCGGCGCGCGTCATACGGCCGGGCCAGCCCGTGACCATGGATTACAACCCCCTGCGCCTGAACGTCCTGCTGGACGCAGACGGCCGCATGGTGGCGTTCCGTTGCGGCTGAATCAGTTCTTGTAGAGCGAATGGCAGGCCTTGCAGGCCCCGCCGATGCCACCCATGCCAGCCTGGACACCTTCAAGGGACGTGGCATCCAGCGCTTCGGCCTGAACCAGAAGCGCTTCGGACTTTGTCAGGAAATCGTCCCAGTTCGTCCAGATCTCGGACTTTGCGTCGGACGCCGGATCCGTGGCCTGCGGTTCAAACTTTGCCGGAATCCCGGCGGCGGCGGCGGCAAGGTTCGCCTTGGCGGTCGCTGCGGCTTGCGCATCGAAAGCGGCCTTGCCGCCGGCCATTTCGCCCAGCACCTTGGTATTGGCCGCAATGACATCCATCAGCTCCATCCGCGCCTTGACGGCAGGATCCTGAACGCCCTCCTTGGCAAAGGCCGTGCCTGCAAGGATGAGGGCACCGGCAAGAATGGTTTTGGTCACTGGCTTCATATCGTTCTCCTGACACTGCGCGGTTGTGTGCACCCCGGACAGTAGCCTGTGACCCTGTGTCACGGAAGCCAGTCTTTGGACGAAAGCCCCTGTCGCCGGAATGTTTTCGGCCATGGCGGACTCGACTTTGTCCGAAGGAATGGCATAGTGTGAACAAAAAAGGAACATTTATGGCGCAGCGGCGGATTCTTTCCTTGTGGTTCCCAAGGCTTGCCGCAGAACGCTACCTGCGGCGGCTTGGCGATGCGCTGCCCCGGCCCTTTGCCGTGACCGGGGATCGCAACGGGGCGCAGGTGATCGTCTCGCTTGACGCCGGGGCAGAGCGGGCCGGATTGCGCCCTGGCCAGCCCCTGCGCGATGCGACCGCCATGTGCCCGGATCTGCTGACCCGCCCGGCCAACCCGCTGGCCGAGGCCGCTTTTCTGACCGTGCTGCGCCGCTGGGCCGGCAAGTTCTCGCCCTGGGTGGCGGAGGAACCGCCCGACAGCCTGCTGATCGACCTGACCGGCTGCGCCCATCTGTTCGGCGGCGAGGCCGCATTGCTGGCGCAGGTGGAGCTGGACTGTGCCGATCTGGGCCTGACGATGCGGGCGGGCATCGCCGATACGCCGGGGGCGGCCTGGGCCCTGGCGCGCTTTGCCGGCAATGGCATCAGCCCGTCGCGCAGCGGCGATGACATCATGCAGGAAGCCCGCGCCACCCGGTCGCGCGCGGCAAAGCGGCGGGCCTGGGACCGCAGCGGTCTGCCCCCTGCGCAACCATTCCACCCGGTGCCACAGGGCGTGATCGCCCAGCCGGGCCAGATGCGGCAGGTGCTGGCACCCCTGCCGGTGGCGGCGCTGCGCCTGCCGCCCGACACGGTGGCGGGCCTTGCCCGGCTGGGCCTGCACCGTGTGGGCGATCTGACGGGCCTGCCCCGCGCCGCACTGGCCCGCCGCTTTGGCACGGAAACGCTGCGCCGTCTGGATCAGGCGCTGGGTCTGGAAACCGAACCCGTCAGCCCGGCCCGCGCGCCCTTGCACTTTGCGGCCCGCATCACCTTCCCCGATCCCATCGGCCTGCTTGCGGATGTGCAGGCGGGGCTGGACCGCCTGCTGCCCGCGCTGGCGGCGCGGCTGACCGAAAAGGGGCGGGGGGCGCGGCGGGTGCGGGTGCAGGCCTTGCGCAGCGATGGCCGGATCGAGGTGATCGAGGTGGGCCTGGCGCGCCCCGCCGCCGACCCGGCCCGCATCCGCCCGCTGCTCTGGCTCAAGCTTGACCGGATCGATCCGGGCTTCGGCATCGACTGCCTGCGCCTGGAGGCGGTTGAAACCGAACCCGTGCACGCCACCCGGCACAGCGGCCATCAGGACGCCGCAGCGGCGGCCGGGGCGCAGCGGTCCGGCACCCTGGCGCTGGAGGATCTCCTGGGCAGGCTGGGGGCGCGGCTGGGGATGGATGCGGTAACGCGCCTGCACCCGGCCGAAAGCCATATCCCCGAAAAATCGGTGCAGGTTCTGACCGCCGCCTGGTCCGCCCCGGCCCCCGGCCCCTGGCCTGCCGCGCGCGCCCCGCGCCCGCTGCTGCTGTTCCGCCCCGAAGCGGTGACAGCGCCCCAGGTGCCGCCGGTGCCGCAAGCGTTCCGCTGGCGGCGGCGCGACCTGCGGGTGCTGACCGCGACCGGCCCGGAACGCATCGCGCCCGAATGGTGGCTGGACGATCCCGAATGGCGGTCCGGCCCGCGCGATTACTGGCGCGTCGTGACCGATACAGGCGACCGGCTGTGGCTGTTCTTCGCCCATGGGGCCGACCTGTCGCCCGGCTGGTTCTGCCACGGGCGGTTCGGGTAGGCAGAATAATGTATGACGCTGGACCAGACCCAGTCATCACCCGTCCCGGTAGGCGCGGATTGCATCCCTGTCCAGATCACGCGCCGCAACCAAACGATAGTGGCGTTCTTCGACAACCTTCACTTCGCCGTCCACAAGTGAAAGCTCAAAAAGGGCAATGACCTTATCCTCCATGAACTGCGCGGCAATCGCGCGGGCACGCAGGCCCGGAAACTTTTGTTCCACAAAGCGCAAATCCTGAGTCGTCTGAACGATCCCGATCTGATCCTTTCCGCCCTTGGCCTGTACGGGAATGATGTAATGACATCCCCTTTTGTCGAGTCCGACATACAGCTCGTCTATCTCTATCTGCCCGATACCCTGGACGGTTGTTCTGAGATGGTTTTGAAGGCTGTACGTCGTCAGACCCAGAAAGGGGCTCTGTTGCGCAAATCACCTGACGACCGAGGTACCCCTTTCCCCGGACAGACTTATCCCACGGCCTCTGTGACGGGGATGCCGAGCGCGGTGTAGCCGTTGAGGACGCCTATGCGGACCTGGAGTTCGGCAACCTGA
>JADCDI010000094.1 GCA_020251025.1 Rhodobacter sp.
CCGGCGGGCGCTTCCCGCCCGCCGGGTCGGGCGCTGGCCTCTGTCTTTCCCGGACCTGCCGGTCTACAGGGCACCGTCCCGCGCGGGCGGGGGAAACGCGGTGCGTTTCCTGTTCCCGCCCGAACTGGCGAAGGCACTTTCACCGCTCCAATGGCAGGGGCCATCGCCCCTGCCACAGCGTCCCGCCGGGATCAGGACTGGCCGGGGGCCCAAAGCCCCCGGCCAGCGCCCGCCCCGCCACCGGCGGGCGCTTCGCCCCCGCCGGGTCGGGCGCTGGCCTCTGTATCTCCCGGACCTGCCGGTCTACAGGGCACCGTCGGGCGCGGGCGGGGAAACGCGATGCCTTTCCCGTTCCCGCCCGAACGGGCGACGGCACCTTCACCGCTTTTCTGCGCGGGATGATCGGCTTTGCCGCCGAACGGCTGATGGAACCGCAGGCCGGCGCGGTGACGGGCGCGGCCTGTGGCGGGAAGGACCCGGCGCGCCTCGCGCAGCGCAACGGATAGCGCGTCCGGGACTGGAAGACAGGGGCCGGGACGGTTGAGCGGCGCATTGCGAAGCCTGGAAAGGGCGGCTGCCTTCCGGGTTTCCCCGAACTGCGGCGCATGGCCGGGAGTGATCCCGCGAATGCCACCGGTCCGGGAAAGCGGGCGAACGCTGACGGCGGCGGTCCAGAAGGCCCGCGTTCAGGGGCATCCCGACGCGCCTTCGTCGATGGTCGCGTCAAGGCCATGGGCATGGCGGGGATCAGCAACAGCCGGGTCCCGCAGCCCTGCGAAAAGACCGGTGGCAAGGTGAAGGCCGTGCTGAACCGGCCCCGTGAAGGGAACAGCCCTGCCTGTGAATCGGCGCGACCTGCCTCAAGGTCGGTCGCGGTGGGCGGATCGTGTCGGCCGCCGTCATCATCGCCACCGGGGGGAACAGCGACGGCCGCCGCGGGGTCCCGGGCTGGGAGACGGGCGCTTCCAGGGCCGGGCCGATCCGGAGAACGTTCCTGCGCAAGCGCACGCGGCGCGGCCTGCGGGGCGTGAAGCCGGTTATCGGCAACGCCCGCGAGGGGGGGCAAGGCCGCCGTCCCGAAGGTCGTGGGCGCAAGCTGGCAGCGCTGTCGCGTCCCACTTCCGGCGCAACGCCCTTGCCAAGGCCGGCAGGAGCGGACGAAGGGTGGTCTGCGCCTTCAGCGCCACCGCCTTTGCCCGGGGATAACGCCGGGGCCGCCAGCACCCGGTGGCGTGCCGTCGCTGGCCAAATCCGGGCCAGGGTGCCCAAGCTTGTCACCCTCATGGACAGGGCCGGGCATGACGTGCCGGCCTGCATGTCCTTCCCCCCGGCGAACACCGGGCCAGGTTGCACGGCAGCAACCCGATCAAGCGGCGGAACGGCGGGATCAGGCCCCGCACAAAGCCAGCAGGCATCTTCCCGGATGACGACGCCATCGTCCGCCCCGCCGGCGCGCTGCACCTTGAACAGAAGGGGGAGCGGGCCGTCCAGCGGGCAGGACAGATGACGCCGGAAACCATCGCGCTGATGGGCAAAGATACTGTCATCACCCTGCCCGCCGCAGCATCCTGATCACGCAGGCCCGCGCCGGGCATCACGGTGACGGTCAGCGCCGGCTGCACCGATCACGGGGACAGCATCTGCCCGCCGGCCGGCGCGATCCGCACCGTATCCCGGCGAAATCCATCCGTCCCGACTGCGCCCATGCTTTGTCTCCTTTGCTGCAGACCAGGCCACCAAAGAAGCGGCACCAAAGCGCGACAAGACCAATCCGCCCTTTTCGCCACGATCAGCCCTGGCATGATGCCGTGCGCCCGCTTTGCATCAAGCGCCCGGTCCGGCCGCTTCCCCAGCGGGACCTCGGCATCGGGCGTTACATCTTGCGCTCTCAGGACGCGGCGAAGCTGTGCCACGGCCAAGCGGAGTGCGATGATCAGGTGTTCCGCAGCGACGGGCCGCCCGCAGGCGGCCGTCAGCGGCAGGCACACGACTGCCGGTGCTATGCCGGTCCGGTTCGCATGGGCAAGGCAAATCCCCGGAAAACAAAACCGGTTCCGCTCCATCACCGGTGCCTGTCCGTGTTTGCGACAGGGATGCTGGCGGAGAGACAGGGATTCGAACCCTGGGACCCCGCAAAGGGTCAACGGTTTTCGAGACCGCCCCGTTCGACCGCTCCGGCACCTCTCCGCGACGGTGGTCTTGCTGCGGGGGGTGTACTGGAGGTGTCGCAGGGTTGCAACCCCGTCTGACCTGCCATGGGATTTTTCCTTCATCTGCGATCAGTGTCCGGCCCATGGAGGGGACGGACGACGAAGAAGGCACGGCTGACGGAAGAGCAGATCACCGGCATTCTGCAGGAGCATGAGGCGTGCGCGCAATGCGCTGATCCCTGCCGCAGGCCCGGGATTTCCCGGGGCGCGTTCCATGCCTCGAAGGCGAAGCATTCCGGGATGACGGTGTCGGAGACGAGGCGGCTGAAGGTGCTGGAAGACGGGAATGCGAAGCTGAAGAGATTGCTTGCTGAGCAGATGCCGGACATGGCGGCGACGCGCGAGCCCCTCAGGAAAAATGGTGACACCCGAAGCGAAGCGCGAGGCTGCCGCGCATCTGAAGGCCCATCTTGGGCTGCCCGGACGGCGGGCGTGCCAGAGGTCGTGTCTCGGAGTTGGTGGAAATTCGATGGCGGCGTAGTCTCCGGGTGAACTGGCACCCACCCAAGCGGCGGCAGCAACCGGCAGGGAGATCACGCCATGAACCAGATTACTGATACTTCGAGCTTTGCGCTACCGGCC
>JADCDI010000095.1 GCA_020251025.1 Rhodobacter sp.
CGGGCGCTGGCCGGGGGCTTTGGGCCCCCGGCCGGTCCTGATCCCGGCGCAGCGCTGTGGCAGGGGCGATGGCCCCTGCCAGAGTGACCGGGCATTCGCGGGAAGGCCCGTTCGGGCGGGACCAGGAAACGCATCGCGTTTCCCCCGCCCCTGCGCGACGGCGCCCCGTACAGCGGAAGGTCCGGGAGACACAGAGGCCAGCGCCCACCCCCGGCGGGCGAGAAGCGCCCGCCGGGGGCGGGGCGGGCGCTGGCCGGGGGCTTTGGGCCCCCGGCCGGGCAAGGGGCAGTGTAACGCTGTGGCAGGGGCGATGGCCCCCGCCAGGATGATCAAGGCCCGCGCAGGTGCCAGAGGTCCCCGCTTTCCGGTCAGGCAGCCCATGCGGCCGGCACTTTTTCAGCGCCCTGTCAATCAACGGCACGTCAGGCGGGTTTCCGGGGCAGCGCCTTGAAACCCTGCGCCGGGCGGACAGGCTGATCGTCCGGTCGGCCTTGGAGGGCACCGATGGCAACACCATCGCCGCCGACCGGCGTTCACGGCACTGACATCGGTGGGCCAGCGGCCACGCCTTTTGCGTCTGCATGAGGAACAGGGCCATGGACATGACGTTCCAGGACGCCGTCCGCAGCTGTCTTTCGCAAGATGCGACCTTTCCCGGGCGCGCCCGAAGGTCGGAATACGGGTCATTCGTCCCTATACCGTCATCGGCCCGGCCATTGCCGGGGTGACCGACAGCGCGCCCTTTGGCAGCATCGTGCCGGATGTATCGCTTCCGGGCAGCGTCTTCTTGATCGAGATCTTCATTCCCGGCTGTCCGCGCAGATACACCGCCTGCATGACACGGGAACGGTCGGGCTGGTGTTGGGTCATCCTGATTCCCTTGATCGGCGTGCCGGTGCTGCTTTTCTGGCTGGTTCAGCCCGGCGAGACGGGCCCGAATGCCTGTGGCCCCGATCCGACCATGCGTCCCGGTGACGGCCCTGGCCGAAGCGCTCCGCGCGTTCAGCGCCCCTGATCCGGGCCGCCCATCCCGTCGGGTCGGGCCAGAAAAGTCACAGGTACGGCGGTGGCGCCACACTGGGCTGTGTCTTTGCCGGGACGGGGCATTGTGTCCTTTACATCTGACATCCGGCATGAAACCCTTCCTCTTGGTAAGCAGGCAACCGTGGTATGGGTGTGACATGGGCTTTTCAGAGGCAATCCGGGCCTGTTTTCAGAACTACGCGACCTTCAGCGGTCGCGCGCGGCGCGCTGAATACTGGTGGTGGACGCTTTTCGCCACACTGATCGGTGCGGTCGCCATGATCATCGACGGCACAGCCTTTCCGACTTATTCGGAACTGGGTCCGGTCAGCGCACTTGCATCGCTGGCGCTGTTGCTGCCGGGGCTTTCGGTGACGGTGCGACGGTTGCACGACCTCGGCAGATCAGGCTGGTGGATACTGATCGGTCTTGTTCCCCTGGTCGGGTTTCTCATCCTGATCTACTGGATGACGAAGCGCGGGGATCCGGCCGAAAACGCCCACGGACCCAATCCCATAGCCGACGCAAGCTGGACCTGACCCAGCAGGCGGGGGTGATCCAACTGCTGAACGGCCCTGCAAGGCCCAGCTCATTTCGATCCAGCCTCTGCCGCTGCCCGGCATGAATGCCGTGCCAGGCAGCGGCTCCCGTACCGCACGGAAGCAGGGGTTCTTCTCAAGAGAAGCTCGCCGCCTCATACACCGGCTCCAGCCGCCCGCCCCAGGCCCCGTGGTACAGTGCCAGCAGCCGGTCGGCCTGCACGGCCCCCGTCTTGAGGCTTTCCGCCAGCACATCGAGGTACCCGGCCTCATCGGCCCGCCCGGCCCCGGCGCGCGCGCGGGCGCGCAGGCCCGCCTGCGACAGCGCCACAGCCTGCCGCGACAACTCCAGCAGGCTCACGCCCCCCGCCTCGCCCTGCAGGGCCGAAACGCTGGCAGCCACGCGCAGCCCTTCGCGGGTCTGTGCGTCAAAGCCCTTCACCAGATCCCAGGCGGCATCCAGCGCGCCCTGATCATACATCAGTCCCACCCAGAACGCGGGCAGCGCCGCAAGGTGAGCGACATCGCCACAATCGGCCCCGCGCATTTCGATGTATTTCTTCACACGCGCCTCGGGAAAGACCGTGGTCATGTGATCGGCCCAGTCGCTCAGAGTCGGCTTTTCCCCCGGCAGGGCGGGCAACCGGCCCTTCAGGAAATCCCGGAAGCTTTGGCCCAGGGCGTTGATGTAGCGCCCGTCGCGGTAGACAAAGTACATCGGCACATCCAGCACCCAGTCGACATAGCGCTGAAATCCCATCCCCTCTTCAAAGACAAAGGGCAGCATGCCGGTGCGGCTGTCATCCAGCCCGCGCCAGATGCGGCTGCGCCAGGATTTGTGGCCGTTCGGCTTGCCCTCAAAAAAGGGCGACGAGGCAAAAAGCGCGGTCGCCACCGGCTGCAGGGCCAGCGCCACGCGCAGCTTCTTCACCATGTCCGCCTCGGAGCCGTAGTCGAGGTTCACCTGCACCGTGCAGGTGCGGTACATCATCTGCGTGCCATGCGTGCCGACCCGGCCCATGTAATCGGTCATCAGGCGGTAGCGCCCCTTGGGCATGACCGGCATCTGGTCGTGCCGCCATTGCGGGGCCGCCCCGATCCCCATGAAGCGGATGCCAAGCGGGCCGGCAATCCCGGCCACTTCCGCCAGATGCAGGCGGGTTTCGGCATCGGTCTGGTGGATCGTTTCCACCGCCGCGCCAGAAAGCTCGAACTGCCCGCCGGGTTCAAGGCTGATGTTCACGCCATCGCGGTTAAGGCCGATCACGTTTTCGCCCTCGCGCACCGGGGTCCAGCCGAAACGGGCTTCCAGCCCGGCAAACAGCGCGGAAATCGACCGTTCCCCCGCATAAGGCAGCGGCAGGCGCGTGTCGGTCAGCCACCCGAACTTTTCGTGCTCTGTCCCGATGCGCCACTGGTCGGGCGATTTTGACCCCGACTCCAGGTATTCGGCAAGCTGGCTTTCGTGTTGGATCAGCCCGCCGCCGGATTGTGGGATGGACATGGGGCGTGCTCCGATGCTTTTGCCGTTCGTTCACGGCTGCTACAGGTGCTGCCTCCGGCACCCCGAGTCAAGGGCAGCCGAACGGATCGGTTCAGTTCCCGGCCAGCGGCACATCACCGGTTCCGCGCCCGCGCCGCCAGATCACACCATCGCCCGCCTTGCCCCCGGCAGCGGCAACCAGTGCCTGGCTGTCCATGCCGGGCAGGCTGGCAAAGGCGTCAAACAACCGATCTGCCCCGGCGGCAGAGACCGGGATCAGCAGGGCCTGCCCGTCGCCTTGCTTCAGCCGCCACAGCCGCTGCCCCTGAAGGGTCAGGATACGCAGCTCTGTCAGTTCAGGCAGGGCGACGAAACCGCCAAAGGCCGGGCCAAGATAGCCGACCTGGCCTTCGTCCACCTCGACCAGGCCGGGCGCGCCCTGGTCCTGCGAAAAGCGCAGCCGCCGCAAGGTCTGCCGCACCCAGACCGCGCAGATCGCCAGGATCACCGCCCCGGCCGGAAACAGCAGATACCCGCCCAGCCACATCAGCCAAAGCCCGGCCAGCGCGACGAGACCGGCCGCGATCAACTCGCGCCCGCGCCGGGCGGCAGCCAGAATGTCGTCACGGATCAGTCCCATGCCTGCACCGGTCGCAGTTCAGAAAACAGCCCCGGCCCGACCGGGTGAGTGGACCTGTCGGGGAACGGAAAAAAGGGGGGGCACCTGCAGCTGCCGGACCGGAAAAGGCAAAGGTTTCCCCCGCAGGTTCTGGCCAGGGCCATGGCCCCGGCCATGCCGTGCGCGTCACGCATACCCACCGGGGGCCAAAGCCCCCGGCCAGCGCCCGCCCCGCCCCCGGCGGGCGCTGGCCTCTGTACGTCCCGGATCTGCCAGTCTAGGTGGCACTGTCGCGCAGGGGCGGGGGAAACGCAATGCGTTTCCTGTTCCCGCCCGGAGGGGCGTTCCTGCGTATTGCACGATGCCCGGTCTCTCTGGCAGGGGCCATCGCCCTTGGCCCAGCGCCGCGCCGGGATCAGGACCGGCCGGGGGCCAAAGCCCCCGGCCAGCGCCCGCCCCGCCCTCGGCGGGCGCTTCTCGCCCGCCGGGTCGGGCGCTGGCCTCTGTGTCTCCCGGACCTGCCGGTTTACAGGTCACTGTCGCGCGCGGGCGGGGAAAACGCGGGTCGCGTTTCCTGTTCCCGCCCGAACAGGCGAAGGGACCTTCACCGCTTCAAGGGCAGGGGCCATCGCCCCTGCCACGGCACCACGCCGGGATCAGGACGGGCCGGGGGCCCAAAGCCCCC
>JADCDI010000096.1 GCA_020251025.1 Rhodobacter sp.
GTAATCGCATCGAGATCATGTTCGGCAGGCTCAAGGACCGGCGCCGCGTCGCTACCCGCTACGACAGATGTGCGAAGACCTTCCTCTCCGCCGTCGCACTGGCCGAAACCGTCTTGTTCTGGCTTTGACGATCAATGAGTCTGGACCCTAGTAACGGGCCAATAGCCTTCCCAAAGCACCTCGTAACCCGAAGATGCAAGTTCTGAGATAGTCTCAGCGAATACCGGAGTTGCGGCCCATAGTGGGCATAACAGAACGATGCTGCGAAGAAGGCTGTTTGTTCTGCCGTGTCTCAAGTCACTTCACCCCATTCGCCCTTCCCACAAAATCCGTCAGATGCGGCACATAGTCGTCCGGCCCCGCCCCTCCCTGCGCCACCGCCCCGGCAAAGCTGTTCTTCGCAGCACTTGCCATCGTGGTGGTGACGGTGGCGGCGTTGGCCATGCTTTCCAGATAACGCAGGTCCTTGTAGGCGTTCGTGAGGGTAAAGCGGTGGGCCTCGCGGTTGCCTTCCAGCGCGTAGCCCATGAAGGTCTGGTAGAAACCGCAGTCCATCCGGCCGCCGCGGATTACCGAATCGAAGGTGGCGGCAGAGATGCCGACCTTGGCGGCCAGGGCCAGCGCCTCGGCATAAATCGCGGCGTAGCCGAGCGAAAGGAAGTTGTTCAGAAGCTTCATCCGGTGGCCGTCGCCCACGCGCCCGATATGAACGATCTTCCCGGCCCAGGTGGCGATGACGGGCCGGATGCGGGTGAACACCTCAGGTGTCGCGCCGACCATGCAGTCCAGTGTGCCCGCCCATGCCTCTTTCGGGGTGCGCGACAGGGGGGCGTCGGCGAAGTGGACGCCCCTGGCGGCAAGCTCTGCAGCGAGGCGTTCGGTGACCGTGGGGTCAGAGGTGGAGCAGTCGACGATCACCGTGCCGGGGCGCAGGTGGGGGGTCATCTTCGCAACCGTCCCGGCCACCTCGGGCGAGCCGGGCAGGGTCAGGAACATGATCGTGGAGCGGGCGGCAAGGTCTTCCAGCGCGGTCTCGACAGCGCCCCTTGCGATCAGGTCTTCCACGGGCGCGCGGTTGCGGTGGGCGGTGACGGCCAGGGGGTAGCCCTTTTCGACGATGTTCTTCGCCATGCCGTGGCCCATCAGGCCGGCGCCGATGAAACCGATGTGTTCCTGGGTCATGTGTATCTCCTTCACGCGGGCAGACTGGCGCAGTCGCTGCGGATTGACAATCGGCAGGGGCTGTTGACTCGGCGGCTTTGGCCTGTATAAGCCGCGCGTCCCGGGTTGATCCCGGGGCTTTTCATTGGTGTTGGCGGCCCCCGCAAGGGGATGCCTGTCGCCGGGAAAACCCGGAGAGGACAACGCCCTTCGACCGGGCAAGGGCCTGAACAATCGCGAAACGGGTTCCGGAACAGCCGGAAGCCGGTCACAACGAAGGAGATCAGCGGTGACCAAACGCACCTCTGCCAAGCACAAGATCGACCGCCGCATGGGCGAAAACATCTGGGGCCGTCCAAAGTCCCCGGTGAACAAGCGCGAATACGGTCCCGGCCAGCATGGCCAGCGCCGCAAGAACAAGCTGTCGGACTTCGGCACGCAGCTGCGCGCCAAGCAGAAGCTCAAGGGCTATTACGGCGACCTGACGGAAAAGCAGTTCCGAAAGATCTACGGTGAAGCCGAACGCGTCAGGGGCGACACCGGCGAGATGCTGATCGGTCTGCTCGAGCGGCGCCTCGATGCCGTCGTCTACCGCGCCAAGCTGGTTGCGACGATCTTCGCGGCCCGCCAGTTTGTCAACCACGGCCATGTCCTGGTGAACGGGCGTCGCGTCAACATCGCGTCCTACCGCGTCAAGGAAGGCGACGTGATCGAGGTCCGTCAGGAATCCAAGCAGATGGCGCTGATCCTTGAGGCGATCCAGCTGACCGAGCGGGATGTTCCCGATTACCTGGAGGTTGACCATTCCAGGCTGATCGTGAAATTCGTCCGCACCCCGGCGCTGGGCGATGTGCCCTACCCGGTGCAGATGGAACCGAACCTCGTCGTCGAATACTACGCCAAGAACTGATCCGCGCCCCGGCGCAGGGGCATGGGCCGTTGCGGGCAGACCCGCAGCGGCCCTTTGATTTCTTGCGGCCAATCGTTAAGAAGCCGGGGTGCCGGGCGCAGGGACCCGCGCCATGTCCACCGCGTGAAACGCCAGTCAGCGAGATCAGCCATGCTGCCCAAGAACCAGGTCGAACAGAAATTCGAGCAGGTCCTGTTCCTGTCGCGCTGGCTTATGGCACCGATGTACATGGGGCTGGTCGTCACGCTGGGCATGCTGATGGTCGTCTTTCTGCGGGATCTGTGGAAATATGCCCTGCAGATCATGACGATGAGTGCCGAGCAGGTGATCCTTGTGGCGCTGACGCTGATCGACCTGACGCTTGCGGCCAATCTGCTGTTGATCGTTCTGTTTTCCGGCTATGAGAATTTCGTGTCGAAACTTGAAATTGACGACGGCGGCGACCGGCCCGACTGGATGGGAACGGTCGATTTTTCGGGCCTGAAGATGAAGCTGATCGCCTCGATCGTGGCGATCTCGGGCATTCACCTTTTGAAGCGGTTCATGGAAATCGGGGATTCGGTTGCAGATGCCAAATTCGGCGAGACCGAGCTTTACTGGTTCGTGGTGATCCACCTTACCTTTGTGGTATCGGGGGTCATGCTGGCGGCAATGGACTGGCTTTCGGTCCGCTCCGCCAAGAAGTAAGGGCAAGGGGCAGCTTTGCCGGGGGCCACGCGCGCCCAGACGGGCGACAGGCAATGGTTGGTGCGGCCCCGTGACAGCCAGCCCATGCAGGCCCCGGCCAGGCAGCACATCGCCCCGGGTCCGGCGGCCTTTGCCCTGGCCGAACCCGGCCCCGGCCATGCCCTCATGCTGTGCGATTGCCGCCCCGGTACCGGACGGGTGCGGGTTTGCGGTGAACCCGTTTGCGCAGGTTGATCCCGGCCTTTGCCGGTGAAATCCTTTCCCCGGCATGGAGAAAGGCACTGCGGGACGGGTTCGGCCCGGCAGCGCCACCACGACAGAAGCCGTCCGCCGGGCAACCCGGCATGGGGAAAAGAGACCGGCGGCTTTCGGCACCCATGGCATGAACCGCAAGACCGTGGCGAAGTGAAGGATGCAGGCCCCGGTTGCCGGTCTTCCGACGCCTCCGGTCTTGGCACTGAAGCAGGCCGCGCCGCAGACAAGACAGGGGTTTACGCTGCCGTTGTCCCTGTGGTCTTTCCCTGACGTTCCGGACAGCAGCCTTTGCGCCGATTCGGAGAGCTTCCGATAAGGGCCGCAGGACATGGCGCGGAAATGCGCGGGGGCCGGGGGCACCGGCCCTTCGCGCCTCAGTCGGGCATAAGAAAGCCGTATTCCCTGAACCGCGCGGCAGCCTTGTCGGACGACAGGGCCTGAAAGAATGCCCGGTCGGCCGGGTCGGAGGCACCGCGCAGCAATGCGGCCGGGTAGATGATTGGCGCATGGCTGTCTTCGGGAAAGGTGCCCACCACGGTCACATTGTCATCTGCCGCCGCATCGGTCGCATAGACGATGCCGAAAGGGGCCTCGCCCGCCGACACAAGGGCCAGGGCCGCGCGGGTGTTTTCGGATTGCGCCACGGCCCCTTCGACTGTCTTCCAGACGCCCAGGGCTTCCAGCGCGGCCTTGCCGTACTGGCCGGCGGGAACGGCATCCACCATCGCCATGGAAAGCCTTCCGTCCCCCAGCAGGCCCGCAAGGTCAAATCCCGGCGCGATCACAACGGCAGGCGCATCCTTGCCGCTGGCAATCAGCACCAGACTGTTTCCCAGCAGATCGCGGCGGGCCAGAACCAGCCCGCCCTTTTCGACCTCGTCCATCCAGTTGACGGCAGCCGAGATAAAGACATCGGCCGGTGCCCCTTGCAGGATCTGCCTGGCAAGGGCGTTCGAACCGGCATAGCTGATCGTCACCTGATGACCGGTGTCCGCCTGAAAGTCGGCGGCAACCGCATCCAGCGCGTTTTTCAGCGACGCGGCGGCAAACACGACCACCTCTTCAGCGGCGGCGGGCCGGGTCATAAGCAGCGCAATCAGCGACACCATGGCGATACGGCGGGGCATGGGCACTCCTTCGGATAAGCTTCGGCCGGAAATTCCGGGAAAGGGCGCTTTCCGGCAGAAGCGTCTTCCGGGGTGCCCGGCACCGGACCTGACGGCTGATGCCTTCAGGTCGGGATGACCCTGGTCAGGTCAGGTGATCGACCCGCGCCATGTATTGCGCCAGGGTTGCCACCTGCCCCAGCCACCGCGACAGCAGCCCGGGATCATGCGGCGCGGCATGCACGCCCGGCGGAATCTCCCCTGCAATCACCGCCTCGACCGCCAGCGACACGGGCACAGACACCAGACGCCCCATGGCCGTGCCGCGCGCGTCGCCCCAGGCATCCAGGGCCCAGGTCTGGTGGAACACCGCGCGCCCGTCCCGTTCCGCCTTTAACGAGACGAACAGGATCACCCGGTCAGGCTCATCAGGGCCATAGGCATTGTCGCGCCAGAAGGCCGCCGCCATCTCTGCCAGCCGCGCATCGCCCGCCGGGCCTTGCAGCGTTTCAATCTCGGCAAAGACCGGGGACCAGGCCTGCGACCATCCTTTCAGGCGGATCGTGCCGCGCACGAAATCCTTCACCTTCCAGGCCGGGTCAAAGCGGTAATCGGCAAGGAAGGGCAGCGAATCGCGGTTCGGATAGACCTCGAAGCTTTCCGGCACGGGCAGCGGCGCGTCATAGGCGCTGATCGCATCCCAGGGCCGGTCCACCCGCAGTTCGGTGAAACTGCGCAGGCTGCGCGAGGGTGACCGCAGCGCCTTCAGCACACCCAGCGGCGACCAGCTGAATTTGTAGCAGAAAGGGTTGGCCACCTTCGGCACCCCGCCGCAATAGGAGGTGAAAGACAGCACATTGGCCGGGTCACAGGCCGCCGAGGCGCGGTAGCGCGCCACCAGATCATGCGCCATCAGATGGTCAATGCCGGGGTCCAGACCCACCTCGTTCACGCTGACCAGCCCCGCCGCGCGGAAGGAGGGATCCAGTTCGCGCATCTCGGGCGCGATATAGCTGGACGACACGAAATGCGCGCCTTTCGCAAGGCAGGCCCTTGCTATGGCGACATGCTGATCGGCAGGCAGCATGGAAACAGCCAGGTCGCCCGGTTGCAGCGCGTCGGTCAGCGCCGCAAGCGAATAGGCGCGGATGTCCTGTGTCAGGTCGCCCACCGCATCGCGGGCCTTGTCAACCGTGCGGTTCCACACCGTCACCGGATACCCCGCCCCGATCAGCCGCCGCAGACCCGGAACAGAAGACAGGCCCGTGCCGCACCAATGGATTGTCATGTTCGGTTCCCCCCCCTTCAAGGACCTGCCGTGTGGCGTCGGAATTCATCCATTGCCCGGCCCCAGACGCCGGTTTCCAGGCTGCCCAGCGTCAGGAGCGAGGGCAGAAGCTGTGCCGCATAATCCTGGCTGCTTTCCACCGGCAGCAGCGAGGGCAGATTGTCGATCGCCGTCACATCCAGGGGCGGGGCATCATGCACGCGCAAGGCAGGCGCGTCCCAGTCCGTCGCCCGGTCATAGACCTTGATCGGCGAGAAATCCGACGTCGGATCACAGGCGATGTCACCGATCACCGTCAGGGCGCGCGGCGCAGTCACGGCCCCGGCGGGCACGAAAACCGGGCATCCGGGCCGGGCCAGGATGCAGTTCAGGAAAATCTCATGCGCCAGCACCTGCGGGAACGGCCCGCCACGGGCGGTTTCCGCCATGTCCCATTTCGTGACCGGCACGCCCGTTGCCGCGCACAGATCCGCCGCCCCGCCGCCCACCCGGCCCAGCGCGCCGATGATGATGGCGCGCGGGCGCTGCGGGCCGATCGCCGCCAGTTCGCGGCCCAGATCGGCCAGCAAGGCCGTCTTGCCGGGATATTTGCGGACCGGCCCGGCAATGGCGCCCCGCTGCTGCGCCACCCAGCATTTCAGCGCCACCGCCGCCCCGGCATACCCCGCCCAATAGCCGAACGCGGCAACGCGCCGCCCGGTTTCATCCACCAGATATTCAAGATCATAAAGCGTGCCGCCCCCGGCCCTGAAGCGGTCCAGCAGAACGCGCCCGGCAGGCTGCCCCTTATAGGCATGACCGAACATGATATGGCGGTGCGTCAGGGGTGTGCCGTCTTCGGGCAGTTCCTTCAGCCCGAAGATGATCGCATCCGCCGGGGCCTTGGGCCACAGGTTCCCGGCCACAATCCTGCATCCGGCAGCCCGGTACCCGTCGATGGGAATGGCGCGGACCTGGCTTTGCTCGACCGTCACGCGGACGCCAGCGGCAATCAGGGCTGCGGCCCCTTCGGGCGTCAGGCCCACACGTTCCTCGTTCGGCCGCTGTTCGGCCCTGACCCAAAGATGCGTCATCCGCGCCCCTTCCCCTTGCAGCGCAGCGATATCAGATTTCCCGGCAGGCGACAGGGGGTCAATCCCACCCCGGATGCTGCGTCAGGCCATCGGTGAGGCTGTAGTAATCGCCCTTGTCCGCAACAAAGATATGCCCGGCCAGTCTGCTGCCCGTCGGCCCGTCCACCACCCCCGCCTCGACCGAAAAGGCACCATCGCGGGCGCAGAAGTAAAGGCCCGACCCGCAGGCAGTGCAGAAGCCGCGCCGCCCGCCGCCGGGGGTGGCGAATTCGGCCAGAGGCTGCCGTGCCTGGAACGAAACCCCGGCCTCCGGCACATCGAAGCTGGCCGGGTAATGCCCCGAAAGCTTGCGGCATTGCGTGCAATGGCAGGCCGTGATGCCGCCCCCGGGACGGGGAACCGAAAACCGGACCCCGCCGCACAGGCAGGATGCATGCAACACGGGCGGTGCCGGTGACGGCACCGGCGGCGGGCCGGCGGGCGTATAATAGTCGCCCGCATCGCCGGTAAAGATATGCTCTGCCACCGTCAGCCCGGTGGGGCCATCCAGCGCGCCGGGCGAAAAGCTCATCCGGTCTTCGCCATCAGGCTTCCAGAACAGGGTGGCCCCGCAGGTGCGGCAGAAACCGCGCGTCGCGGCGGGCGATGACCGGTACCAGGCCAGCCCGTCGGCCCGGATCAGCCGAAACCCCGTCATCGGAACCGAAGCGGCGGCCCAGTAATGCCCCGATACCTTGCGGCATTGCGTGCAATGGCAGGCCACCGCATCGCGCAGCGGTGGCGTCACCCGGAAGACCACATCGCCGCACAGGCATGATCCCTGCATCGTCATCCTTCCCACCGGCGGACTGCCGCCACTTTATGCAACCGCATCCCGGAACGTCTCGGCCAGAATTGCGGCCAGCCTGTCGGCATCCTCCTGCGTGAAGGCCGCCTTTGTGTCGCTGTCCAGATCCAGCACGCCCAAGAGCGTCCCTGCCCCGTTGCGGACCGGCAGCACAAGCTCTGACCTTGTCGATGCCGCGCAGGCGATATGGCCGGGAAAGGCATCGACATCCGGCACAAGCTGCACCTGCCCGCTGCGTGCCGCCGCCCCGCAGACCCCGCGCGAAAACGGAATGACAAGGCAGCCATGCCCGCCCTGATAGGGACCGATCTTCAACACCCCGGGCCCGGTGACCCGGTAAAAGCCGGTCCAGTCCGCCATCGGATGGGCATGATGCACCTCGCAGGCGACCGTGGCCATCAGGGCCACCGCATCGGTTTCGCCCCGGCACAGCGCCCGCACCGAGTTGGCCAGACTGTCGTAATCCATCACCCGTTCTCTCCTTGCGGCATCATGCTATGCGACAGGGGCGCCAAGGAAAAGCCGGACCGGGCTGCGGTTACGAAATGATAAGCCTTGCAGCCTAGGCTTTGCACCGGGACCAGTGGAGTGGGACGGAATGCAGCTTTTGGCGGAACCGCGCGACGACATTCTGATCGTGCGCGCAATGGACAACCGGATCGACGCCGCAGTGGCGATCCAGTTCAAGGAACACATGCGCGATCTGGTCAAGGCCGCGCCGCCCCGCGTGATGCTGGACCTGTCCGGCGTCACCTTTCTTGACTCAAGCGGCCTGGGGGCCCTGGTCGCGGTGATGAAGCTGCTGGGCCCGGACCGGCGGCTGGAACTGTGCGGACTGACGCCTGCGGTCGAACGGGTGTTCCGTCTGACGCGGATGGATACGGTCTTCACCGTTCACCGCACTGTCCCCGGCGACCTGCGCGATGCAGTCTGATGCCGGTGTCCGGCAGGTCCGGCTTGCCCTGCAAAGCACCCCCTTGGCGGTACGCCGCGCCCTGTCCGGCCTGTTCCGGGATGACCGCCTTGGAAACCTGCCCGACGATCAGCGCGGCACGGCCGAACTTCTTCTTGCCGAAGTTCTGAACAACGTGGTCGAACATGCCTATGCCGACCGTGCCGGCGACATCGAAGTGACAGTCGCGCATTGCGGCAGGTCGCTGGTGTTCAGGGTGGTTGATCGCGGCAAAGAACTGCCCGGTCATGTGCTGACGCCGGGCCAAACGGGCGATAATGGGCCGCAGGGCGACCTGCCCGAAGGCGGCTTCGGGTGGCCCATGATTCGCGCCCTGGCAAAAGAGGTCGACTACCGGCGTCAGGATGGTTGCAACCAGTTGTCTTTCCGGCTTGATCTGGCCTGATATCCCGGTCTTTCGCCGGATTTCCGGCATGGCCGCGCTTTTGCAGTGACATCATCGCAACCTTGGCCGCCCTTCCCCGACAGATCGGGACTGCGGCTGCAAAGGGGTCCGGCCCGCTGACATCGCCCCCCGCGCCGACGCGATTTCTTTTGCTGGCATTCCGCGCGGCGGCCCGTAGTCTTGGCCCCGACCGTTACGGGGGTGCACTTTGCGCAATTTTCAGCTTCCCGGCCGTTCCGCCGTCTTTGCCGCCAACGGCCTTTGCGCCACGTCGCATCCGCTGGCGGCCAGGGTCGCCATCGACATCCTGCAAGCGGGCGGCAACGCGGTGGATGCCGCCATCGCGGGGGGCATCCTGCTGGGCCTGTGCGAACCGCAGATGACCGGCTTGGGCGGCGACTGCTTCGTTCTGCTCAAACCGGCCGGGGAAGAGCGTGTCCTGGCCCTCAACGGGTCCGGGCGGGCCCCAGGCGGGCTTTCGGGGGCCGGGATGCGGGACAGGGGGCGCAGCACCATGCCGCTTTACGGCCCCGAATCCGTCACCATTCCGGGGGCCGTCGATGCCTTCTGCAGGCTGGCCGCCGATTGGGGCAGCCTGCCGCTGGCGCAGACGCTTGCCCCGGCGATCCGCTATGCCGAAGAAGGCGTGCCGGTTGCACCGCGCACCGCCCGCGACTGGGCAGAGGCGGCCCATCATCTGCAGGGCGACGCAAGGCGCCATTATCTGCTTCAGGGCGCGGCACCCCGCGTCGGACAGGTCTTTCGTGCCCCCGGGCAAGCCGATGTCCTGCGCCGCATCGCCGCCGAAGGCCGCAGCGGATTCTACGAAGGGGAAGTGGCCGAAGATATGGTGGCATCGCTTCGTGCAGCGGGCGGCTGCCATACGCTGGCCGATTTTGCCGCCACGGCCTGCACCTGGGATGAACCGATTTGCGGCCATTACAGGGGGGTCGAACTGGTCGAACATCCGCCGAACGGGCAAGGGGCAACGGCGATCCTGATGCTTGGCATCCTGTCGCACTTCGATCTGCGCGCGCTTGACCCCTTTGGTGCAGAGCGCGCGCATCTGGAAGCCGAGGCGGCAAAGCTGGCCTATGATGCCCGCAACCGCTTTGTCGCCGACAGCCGCCACGTCACCCGGCTGGACCATATGCTGTCACCGGAAACGGCCCGCCGCCTGGCCGCGCTGATCGATCCGCGCCGGGCCATGCCGGCCGCCGCCCCGCTGGCCGGGGCGGTCCACCGCGAGACGGTCTGCCTTGCGGTCGTGGACAGGAACCGCATGGCCGTGTCGCTGATCTATTCGGTCTTTCACAGCTTCGGTTCGGGGCTGGCGTCGGCCAGATACGGGATCAACTTTCAGAACCGGGGGGCGGGATTCGTCCTGACGCAAGGCCATCCGAACGAGGCCGGCGGCGGCAAGCGGCCGATGCATACGATCATTCCCGCAATGCTGAAAAAGGACGGGCGCGTGATGATGCCCTTCGGGGTCATGGGCGGGGCCTAGGCCACCGACTCATTATGGCGCAACCAGATACGGATTGAAGCCAGTCGGATGAGGTTGAGGAAGTTTTCGTCGTGCTTTTCGTATCTTGTGGCGATGGCTCGGAACTGCTTGATCTTGCTGAAGAACCGCTCGAGCCGGTTGCGTCGGCGGTAGGCTGTCCTGTCGAAGGCGGGCATCGGATTTCGGCGCGCGAGGGGTTTGATCTGGGCTTCTGCACCCCTGGCTGCCAACGCGTCGCGCAGCGCA
>JADCDI010000097.1 GCA_020251025.1 Rhodobacter sp.
ATCAGGACGGGCCGGGGGCCAAAGCCCCCGGCCAGCGCCCGCCCCGCCCTCGGCGGGCGCTTCGCACCCGCCGGGTCGGGCGCTGGCCTCTGTCCCGCCCGGACGTCCCAGTCTACAGGGTACCGTTCCGCGCGGGCGGGGGAAACGCGGGCCGCGTTTCCTGTTCCCGCCCGAACCGGCGAAGGCACCATCACCGCTTCATTGGCAGGGGCCATCGCCCCTGCCACAGCGTTACGCTGGCATCAGGACAGGCCGGGGTCCCAAAGCCCCCGGCCAGTCCCCGCCGGGTCGGGCGCCGGGTTCTGTCCTTCCCGGACCTGCCGGTCTACAGGCACCGTCCCGCGCGGGCGGGGGAAGCGCGCTGCGTTTCCCCCGCCCAAAGAGACAAGTCCCTTCCCGGATCGGGGCGGGTTTCCCGGCCGCCCCCGAGGCCGGAGTGCGGTTTCAGCACCTTGCCGGGCCGGGCGCAGCCCTGCGGGCACAGGCCGGTCTTGCGCCCGTTCATATGGCCAGACCAGGTTCGCACAGGGCCTTGGGCACCGGGGTGCCCCGGTTGGTCCCGGGATGCCCGGGTTCCCGGCCGCCTTTGGATGCGGGCAGGGCGGCGCTGATCCTGCTGGCCTGCAACCGCCGCTGCCGCAGATCGTCAGGGCAATGTAACAACCACCTTGCCCGTCGCCTTGCGTCCGCGCAGCAGATCAAGCCCCTCTGCCGCGCGGTCAAAGGGCAGAACGTTGCTGATGTGGGGCCGCAGGATGCCGTCCCCGAACCAGCCGAACAGCGTGGCCATGCTGGCGGCCGGCACCCCGGGGCGGAAGGCAAGATAGCCGCCCCAGTAAAGGCCGATCACCGAAAGGTTCTTCACCAGCAACAGGTTCGCCGGAATCTGCGGAACATCGCCGCCCGCGAAGCCGATGCACAGCAGGCGCCCTTCCGGCCGGGTCGCGCGCAAAGCCTGCAGAAAGGCGGGGCCGCCGACCGTGTCAAAGACCACATCCACGCCCCCTTCGGCGCGAAGCCTGTCGCGAAGACCGGCCGCGTCGCTGTCGATCAGAATGTCCGCCCCGGCCCGCTGCGCGACCGCCAGGCGGTTCTGCCCGCGCGCACAGGCGATCACCCTGGCCCCCATGTGCTTGCCGATCTCCACCGCCGTCAGCCCCACTCCGCCGGCTGCTCCCAGAACCAGCAGTGTCTCGCCCGGCCGCAGGCGGGCGCGGTGATCAAGCGCCAGATGCGACGTGCCGTAGGCGATCTGGAAAGAAGCGGCCTGCACAAAGCTCATGCCTGGGGGAATGGCCACGCAGCGCGCTGCCGGGACGGCCACAAGATCAGCAAGCCCGCCGCTGCCCGGAACGGCGGCAACCCGATCACCCTGCGCAAAGCCGGTGACTCCGGGGCCGCAGGCTTCCACCGTTCCGGCAACCTCCATGCCCAGCGTGAACGGCAGGGGCGGCGTCTCCTGATAGCGTCCCTCACACATCAGAAGATCGGCAAAATTCAGCCCGCACGCCGCCGTGCGCAGCAGAACCTCGCCCGGCCCCGGGTCCGGAACGGGAACTGTCCGCAGGTCGGGGGGAAGTCCGAACGTGCTGATCTGTAGCGCCCTCATGCGCACTCCCCTGCAGACAACGGCGAGTCTAACGCCGCCCCCTGCAAAGATCGAGCCACAGATTTGTTGCAAAAAGCAAAGCTTAATGCCAAACTATTGCAAAACGCTACGCAAAATGCAGTATTACCTTGGCGTGAGTCGCGCGGAATTCAGGAACGCAGAGCGCGATCAGGCCGACAGTCCTTGCAGGTGCATTATTAGACATATCTTAAAAGACAGGTTTTTTCCTTCGGCAGCCTTTCCTTGCGGCAACTGCGCGGCAAGCGGATTTTGGCACGGAAATTGCTTATAAGGCAGGCAGGGGTGTACCCTTTCAAGCGGAGCTAAGTATGAAACATCCAGTAGACGCCCATGTGGGCAAGCGTATTCGTCACCGCCGGTGGATGATCGGCATGACCCAGCAGCAGTTGGCCGGCAAGGTCGGCATCAAGTTCCAGCAGATCCAGAAGTACGAAACCGGAATGAACCGGGTCAGCGCATCCCGGCTGTGGGAAATTGCCGATGCGCTTGGTGTCGGAATCAGTTTCTTCTTCGAAGGACTGGACGACGCGCGCAGTGCCGTCCGCGAAGGTGAAGGCGATATCATGGGCGACAAGGAGGCCATGGATCTGGTCCGTTCCTATTACGCTATCCCCGAAGCACAGCGCCGCCGTCTTTTCGACCTGGCCCGTGCGCTCAGCGACGCGGCCGCCTGATCCGGCGACACCCCGCTTGACCGGTCCCGCCGCAGCCGGTAGCGGCGGGGAAGGCCAAGCAGGGGAAAGCCATGACCGATCTGACCGATGCCGAAACGGCGGATATCATCGCAACGGCCGCAGAGCTTGCCGATGTCGCCCGGGTGGCAACGCTTGGCCACTTCCGGTCTGGCGCGCTGCGGGCCGAATCCAAGACCGACGGCGGCTTCGATCCGGTCACCGTGGCGGATCGTCTGTCCGAAGACCGCATGCGCGAGGTTCTGGCCCGCCGCCGCCCCCGTGACGGCATCCTGGGCGAGGAACGCGGCAGAACAGAAGGCTCGTCGGGCCTGACCTGGGTGCTGGACCCGATCGACGGGACGCGCGGCTACCTGTCGGGCACACCGACCTGGGGCGTTCTGATTGCCGTCGCAGATCAGACCGGTCCGATCTATGGGATCATCGATCAGCCCTTCATCGGCGAGCGCTTTGAAGGGGGTCTTGGCCGGGCCGAGGTCACCGGGCCGATGGGGCGGTTCGATCTGCGCTGCCGTCCGGCCCGTGCCCTGGGCGATGCCATCCTGTTCACGACCTTTCCCGAAATCGGCACGCCCGGGGAAGCGGCCGCGTTCCGCCGCCTGGTGCCCCGGGTCCGTCTGACGCGCTATGGCATGGATTGCTATGCCTATGCCCTGATCGCGGCGGGTCAGATCGATCTGGTGGTCGAGGCGGGATTGCAGACCTATGACCTGATGGCACCGATTGCCGTGATCCGGGCCGCGGGCGGCATCGTGACAGACTGGCAGGGCGGCCCCGCGCATGACGGCGGACAGGTGCTGGCCGCCGCAAACCGCGGGATTCACGCCGCAGCGCTGCAGGTGCTGAACGCTGTTTGACCCTGTGGGGCAAGGGAGGGGCCGATGACCGAACTTCTGCTGCGGCGGGCCGACTGCGTCGTGACCATGGATGCGGCCCGGCGCGAGATTGCCGGGGGCGATGTTCTGATCCGGGACGGTGTGGTTGCCGCCGTGGGTGTCGGCCTTGAAACGGCGGGCCGGGTGGTCGATGCGCGCGGCTGCGTCGTGACGCCCGGCCTGGTGAATACCCATCACCACCTGTACCAGACCCTGACCCGCGCCGTACCGGGCGGACAGGACGCACTGCTGTTCGGCTGGCTCAAGACACTGTATCCCCTCTGGTCCCGCTTCGGCCCCGAGGAGATGTTCGTTTCGGCCCAGGCAGGGCTGGCGGAACTGGCGCTGTCGGGCTGTTCGATGACCTCCGATCACCTGTATCTCTTTCCCAACGGGTCGCGGCTGGACGACACCATCGCGGCCGCGTCCGAGGTGGGCCTGCGCTTTCACCCGACGCGCGGTGCCATGAGCATCGGGGAAAGTGTCGGCGGCCTGCCGCCGGACAGTCTGGTTGAACGCGAAGCCGCGATCCTTGAAGACAGCATCCGCGTGGTCGATGCCTTTCACGACCCCCGCGAAGGCGCGATGGTCAGGGTCGGACTTGCGCCCTGCTCGCCCTTTTCGGTCAGCCGGGACCTGATGCGCGAGGTGGCCCTTCTGGCGCGGGACAAGCGCGTCATGCTGCACACGCATCTTGCCGAGAATGACGAGGATGTCGCCTGGTCCCTGGCGCAGTTCGGGTGCCGGCCGGGGCAATATGCCGAAGACCTGGGCTGGACCGGTGCCGATGTCTGGCATGCCCATTGCGTCAAGCTCAATTTGTCGGAAATTGAACTTTTCGCGCGGTCAATGACCGGGGTTTCCCACTGTCCCTGTTCGAATTGTCGTCTTGGGTCCGGCTTGGCCCCGATCCGTGAGATGCGGGACGGCGGGGTGAATGTGGGTCTTGGCGTGGATGGATCAGCCTCGAACGACGCGGGCAGCCTGATTGGAGAGGCGCGTCAGGCCCTGCTGCTGCAGCGGGTGCGCCTTGGGGCCGATGCGATGGCCGCGCGCGAGGCGCTGGAAATCGCGACCCTCGGCGGGGCGCGCGTTCTGGGGCGGACTGATTGCGGCGCGCTCGAGCCTGGCAGGCGGGCCGACATCGCGGTGTGGGATGTATCGGGCATCGAAGCCGCCGGGTCCTGGGACCCGGTCGCGGCCCTTGTCCTGTGCGGGCCGATGCGGGTGCGGGATTTGTTCGTTGAAGGCCGGCAGATCGTGGACGGCGGCCGGATGACAACCGTCGATCTGCCTGCCGTGATCGAACGGCAGAACCGGCTGGCCCGCGCGCTGATGGCCTGATCCGCGCCCCCGTCGTGCCCCCTGTCCCGGTTCCAGCCCTGTGACACGCCCGGAAGGTAAGGGTCCGATGCGGCAGGTCGCGCCGCCGCTTTGCCGGGGCACCTGAAAGCACCGCCAAAGGCAGGCGGCCCCCCACCAGGGCGGTGGCCGCCCGGGCCGCCTTGCCGCGGCGCAGGCGCAGCCGGCCGGCCCGCTGCGATCCGGTCCGCACGGCGAAGACAGGGGATGCCCAGGCGCTTTGCCGCCATCCCGATCCCGGAGCCGCGCCTTTTGTGAAAGCCTGCGACCTGCCGGCAATCCCGCGACCGGTCCCGGGGAAAGTGCAAAGGCAAGCCGTCTGCCCATCCTTTGCTGCGCGGATGATCCGCAGGCAGCGCTCACCGATCCTTTGCAAGCACCTTCAGCGTTTCGCGGAAAACGGCGGCCGGCTCAAGGGCCAGATCGAGTGCCGTTTTCCCGGGGGCAGTTTGCAGGTGCCTGGCAACCAGTGCCTTTCCCAGGGCATAGCCTGTCCAGTTCGGAAGAGAGCCGGAACCGAAGAACCATTCGTCATGCGCATAGTCCGCATCGTCAAATCCGTCATATGCGCGCTTGCAGGTTTTCCGCAGGTCCAGGTCCGGGGGCATGATTTCCCACGGCTCGGGAGGGCATGGGATGACCTCATGCACGAACACCTGTGCCAGGCCTTCACTGACAAGCGCTTCCCCAAGGGTGTCGCCATATCCGGGGCCATCCCAGCGGATTGCATGGTGGTACTCGTGACAGAGAGTTCTGAGAATCTCTTCCCGGAGGGTATCAAGTGCCGCGTTCCGCGAAAAATCCACGGTCAGTTCGATACAGCCGGGTTCATAGCATGCCCCCCCGACGGAAAAGGGGTATCGCGCTGCATGGGTTGATGCCTTGACGATCACGTCCAGCGCCTTCGGCGCGCTTCTTGCCTCAAGAAGGGTCCGGGCATCCTCAACAGCGGCCCGAAGGCCCGCCCCGGTCTGGGAAAAGGCGCCGCGTGCGTTCAGGAAATGAACAATCCAGCTCATCCGAAGGCCTATGCTCTCTGCCGGTTGATCTTTGCCGGGAAGACGGCCCATGACCTTTTCGTCAGGGAAACGGATGCCATGTTACGCCTTGCCCGCCCCTGTTTAAAGTGGCCTGTCCGGCTGCACCCTGCCCCGAATACACCCGCAGCGACCCGTTTCTTCACTGCCACTTCGGATGGGGGCTGTGCAATACCCCGTTCACCCAGACCGCCCGCACCGCACGGTCATCGCCCATCATGATCGTGGGAAACAGCGCCTGCCAGATATCCCCGGCCCGCCGCGTCGCCTGTTCGATGGCCGGGGTCGACGCCAGGTCGATCACCACAAGGTCCGCCTCCATCCCCGGGGCGATATTGCCGATCCGGTCGCAGGCCCGCAGCGCGCGGGCGGACCCTTGCGTTGCCAGCCACCACAGTTGCGAAGGGTGCAGGGACTGCCCGCGAAGCTGCGCCACCTCATAGGCGGCCGCCATGGTGCGCAGCATCGAAAACGACGATCCGCCCCCGGTATCCGTGGCAAGGCCCACACGCAGGCGTCTGGCAAGCCCCATATCGAACAGGCCGGACCCGATGAAGGTGTTCGACGTCGGGCAGTGCACAAGGCTGGCACCCGCCTCGGCCAGCCTGTCGCGTTCCCTTCGGGTCAGGTGGATGGCGTGGCCATAGACCGCGCCTTCGCGCAGCAGTCCCTGCGCCTCGTAGGTGTCAAGATAATCGCGTGATTGCGGGAAAAGCTGTCTCACCCAGGCGATTTCGTCGGTCTGTTCGGACAGATGCGTCTGCATCAGGCAATCGGGATGTTCGCGCCACAAGGCCCCCAGCGCGGCAAGCTGTTCGGGGGTCGAGGTGGGGGAAAACCGGGGTGTGATCACATAGGACAGACGGTCGCGCCCGTGCCATCTCTCCAGCAGGCGGCGCGAATCGTCATAGGCCGATTGCACGGTGTCGCGCAGCCCGTCGGGCGCGTTGCGGTCCATGCAGGTCTTGCCTGCCCAGATCCGCTGCCCGCGCTGCTGTGCCCCGGCAAAGATCGCCTCGACGCTTTGCGGGTGGATCGTGGCATAGGTGCAAAAGCTGGTCGTGCCGTTGGCCAGCGTCAGGTCCAGATAGCGCGCCGCGATCGCGGCGGCGTAACCGGCATCGGCAAAGCGCATCTCTTCGGGGAAGGTATAGGTGTTGAGCCAGTCGATCAGGCGCTTGCCCCAGCTGGCGATGATGGCCGTCTGCGGGTAATGGACATGGGCATCCACAAAGCCTGCTGAAATCAGGTCGCGCCCGTAATCAGTCACGGCTGCGCCCGGATGGGCCGCGCGCAGCCGGTCCGCCGGGCCTGCCGCCACGATCCGGCCGGCATCCACCAGAACGCCGC
Organism: Rhodobacter sp.; assembly: GCA_020251025.1. Classification (GTDB taxonomy): domain Bacteria; phylum Pseudomonadota; class Alphaproteobacteria; order Rhodobacterales; family Rhodobacteraceae; genus Aliitabrizicola. The sequence goes on from JADCDI010000097.1 coordinate 6,947, forward strand.
CGTGGCTTTCGTGCCGTGCGGCCGCCTCGCCCAGGATCATGGGATCGCCGGCGAACCACAGCACCTGTCCCAGCAATAGCCTTGCCATTCCGCCCCCGGTCCCCGTTGCGCCCTGCAACACTAGGCGCTTTGTGCGGCGGCGTAAATTTCCGCCGCAGCCCTGTTTCTTTGAAACACCTTCCGATAAGGTCGCGCCAGTCAGAACGGGAATGACATGGCAGATTTGGCACCGGATCGCGACGGCATGGACGAGGAACTGATGGGCCTTGATCCGGTGCGTATCGCCGCGATTCTGGCTGCTGTCGATGCGCAGGACACAAAGCGTCTTTCCGGCCTGATGGCACCGCTGCATGCCGCCGATATCGCCGACCTTCTGGAACAGGTCAGCCCGTCGGAACGGCGCGGCATTCTGCAGCTTTGGTCGGGCGGGATCGACGGCGAGATCCTGTCGGAAATCGACGACTCGATCCGCGAGGAGGTCATCGAATTCCTGCCGCGCGATGTGCTGGCTGACGCGGTGCGGCAGCTTGAAACCGACGATGTCGTCGACATTCTGGAAGACTTGGAACAGCCGCAGCAGGACATGATCCTGAACGCGCTGGAAGCTGCCGACAGGGTCGCCGTGCAGGCCGCCATGGCCTATCCCGAAGGCTCGGCAGGGCGGCTGATGCAGCGCGAGGTGGTGGTCGCGCCCGAACACTGGACCGTGGGCGAGGCGATTGATTTCCTGCGCAAGGCCGATTGGCTGCCTGACCAGTTCTACCATGTCATCCTGATCGATCCCCGCATGAAGCCGCAGGGCTATGTCACGCTGGGGCGGCTTTTGTCCTCAAGGCGCGACGTGCGGCTGCGCGACATTGTCGAAGACAGCTTCAGAACCGTCGGGGTCACCGAAGCAGAGGCCGAGGTGGCCTATATCTTCAACCAGTATCACCTGATTTCCTGCCCCGTGGTGGATGCGGACGGCCGTCTGGTGGGCGTGATCACCATCGATGACGCGATGAACGTGCTGGACGAAGAGCACGAGGAAGACATCCTGCGTCTGGCGGGGGTCAACGACGAGTCAAACGTCTCGGACGGCCCCTTCGCCACGGCGCGGCGGCGTTTGCCCTGGCTGGTCATCAACCTGTTTACCGCATCCCTTTCCGCGATGGTGATCGCGCAGTTCGAAGGCACCATTGCCGTCCTTGTGATCCTTGCCGCCCTGATGCCGATCGTCGCCTCTACCGGCGGCATTGCCGGGACGCAATCGCTGGCGGTATCGGTGCGCGCCCTGGCCACGCGGGATCTGACGGCCCAGAACGCAAGGCGTGTGGTGCTGCGCGAACTTGGGGCGGGCGCGCTGAACGGCGTGGCGCTTGCCGTGATCCTGGGTCTTGCGGGCTTTGTCATCTTCGGGGACCACCGGCTTGGCATCGTGCTGGGGATGGCGATGATCTGCAATCAGGTCGTGGCCGCGCTGGGCGGTGTGCTGGTGCCGCTGACACTCAGCCGCATGGGTCTGGACCCGGCGCTGGCCTCGGGCACCTTTGTCACCACGCTGACCGATGTGATGGGCTTTCTGGCCTTCCTTGGCTTTGCCACGGTGCTGCTGCTGTGACCCTTGCGGCGCAAAAGGCAGGGGCGCGCCGGGCCGCCCATGCGGCGCGCAAGGCGGCCTTCCTGGCGGGGCAGGGCCAGGCGGCAGAGCTGCTGGCCGATTTCCTGGGCGATCACAAGGGGCGGGTGCTGTCGGGCTACATGCCGATGCGGACCGAGATTGATCCCCTGCCGGCCATGGCGGTGCATCAGGGGCCGGTCTGCGTTCCGGTCATCCCGGGCCCGGGGATGGCGCTGCGCTTTCGCGAATGGACGCCCGGCTGCCCTATGGTTGAGGGCGACTTCGGCGCGCTGATCCCCGCCGAAGGGGCATGGCTGCAACCCGAGGTTCTGATCGTGCCGCTTCTGGCTTTCGACCGGCGCGGCTATCGTCTGGGCTATGGCGGGGGGTTCTATGACCGCACGCTGGAGCGGCTGCGCGCGCGCGGCCCCACGCTGGCCCTGGGCTTTGCCTTTGCGGCGCAAGAGGTGGATGCGGTACCCGTCGAGCCGACCGATCAGCGGCTTGACGCCGTCTTGACCGAAACCGGCCTGATCCCGCTGCTGTGTTGTACTTAATTATTCTGCAATGCACGGAATTAAGCTGCAACGACATCGGAAGAGCCTGGGTGTCCGCGGGCTATCCGGAATGGTCCGCGTGCTGTCCGGCAATCGGTTTGGGTGACTTGCGGTATCCCTTCCACCAGGAGTGAATGGCGCTTTTGCGGACGCGGCGCTCTGGCGGGAAGTGGCGGGCCACATCCTCGGCAATCTGATCGAAGGTCATCCGGTCGATTCGGGCGACGATGAATGCCTGCAAGACGGGATCGGATGAGATGATTCGCGGCCTGCCGGGGCGGTGTTCACGGCGATGGTTCGATACCGGCACGGCTGGCAAGGGCAGGCGTTGAACACTGTCTTCAACACCCTGTTCAACGGCGGCTTGAAGCCGCATCTGCCTTTCAAGAATCACGACTTCCGTCGCCTTCAGGGCCAGTGTGATCCGAAGGCTGGCCTCGTTCAGCGCCTCTTGCGCTGCCTTCAGCAGGGCAAGGTGATCATCCCCGGTCCTGTCCATCTGCGCGGCCTTTCCCGATTGGGGTTTCTGCGGCGGCCCGTGAGCGGAACCGGCCGCCACAGAGTTCTGCCGGATCAATCCCCCGAAGCCCGGCAAGGCGGTTGTCGCTGAAGGGGCCTGCGGGGCCGCCCCTGAGTGACCCCGCAGGCAGTCAGTCGCATGGGGAAACCTTGAAGAAAGCCCCACGCGATTCCGGTCATCGCAGCGCGTCTGCCTTCAGCCCCAGCTGCGCTGCAATCGTTTCGGCGTCCCCGCCAGACCCGGCAACGCCGGTTCCCTCTGGCAGGGTCCATTCGCGGTGCTTGAAGAGGTTGCCGAAGACGGGGCCTATCGACGTCACGAATGCGTCGAAGCTTGCCGGGTCCTGGGAACAAAGCGCCGTGGCCCAGTCCCGCATTCCGGGCGAGATGACACCCGCAAGCACGGCGTCATCGACCCGCCGTTGCACCGCCTGTTCACTGAGGGCGGCAATGCGGGTATTGCGCTCGCGCAACAGGGCGGTCACCTCTGCCACCGGGACATACTTTGCCGGGTCGGGTGCCTGACCCTCGCGCAGCGTGGCAAGGATCGTGTCCAGTCCGGCCCCAGCGTCCAGCCCCAGTGCCATGGCGATCTGCGGCAAGCCTGCCTCAGTAGACCCGGAAGGCGGGACAGCCTCGGATGACAGAACCTTCAGCGGCAGGTTCGGTCGGTGGACAAGGCTCGCGCCAAGTATACGCAAAACCTCAAACCCGGTTTGCGTATGCAGCAGCACGGGGCTGAGATAGCGGTACTCTTTCGCGGCGATCATCGATCTTGCCGTTTCGGTCCACTCGACCCGGCCCCAGATACCGTCTGCGCGCACCGCAAGTTCCTTGATCCAGCCCGCCGCCTTGACCACGCCATCGGCACCGCGCTGCGCCGGATCGTCAATCTGGTGTTCGTAGTCAACCGGCAGGTCGGCCCCAAGCGAAGATGCCTTCACCACGGAAGCGGGGTCGCCAAGGGTGAAGCTGCGCCCGTCGCGGCCCCTGATCAGACCGGCCGGAATCAGATGCACCCAATCCGGGGCCTGCCCGGTGCCGGGCAGTTCCACTTCGGCGAAGAGCGATTTGATCGTGCCCATCACGTCACCCTCACAGATAGGGGCTGACGATCAGTTCGGCTGATCCGGCCCAGATGTTAGAATTGCCCCCGCCAGACAATTCCGCCTTGAGCAGCGTCCGCCCCGCCTCTTCAAGCGAACGGGGAACAACCAGCACGTTCGGATTGATGCCCAGAAGACGGCCCTTGTCCCCGCGCAGTACCCCCATGGCGTTCCGGGCAAGCACATAGTTGGCGGCGGTGAGCGGGGCCTTGCTGCCAAAGGCAAGCTGCCACAGGCCGAAGCCCGCGTTGACCCGTGCCCGGATGCCATAGAGATAGGCATCGGTCAGGAACACCCGCGTATCCTCGTTCCGGTTCACCTGGTCGAATTCATAGGCTTCCCGTTCCTGCCAGATCATCGGCTTGATGAAGCGGCTTGTGTCGAGAAGATACCAGGCAGCATTGGTGCCGGCCTGCATGTTGCTGACAGTGATTGCCGCGCCCGCCTCATTGACCGAAGGGTGATCGGTATCGAAGAAGAACTGACCATCGAAACAGACCGACGCGAAGCCCGACGCCAGCAGGCCGAAGATCAGTTCATCGGGATGCTGCCGCGCCGTCTGGCCCATTTCCGCGAACATCGGCTTGAACACACCGAACTTGTCATCGGCGAAGTCTTCGCGCTGCAGGCTGACGGTGCTTTCAAACTTCCGGTTGGTGATGGTGTATTTGAACGCTTCCAGGTCTTTGACCTGACGTTCGCCGGTCAGCCATTCGCGCATTCTGGGAAACTGGCCGATCCAGCCATAGGTTTCGTCGCGGCCTGAACTGGGCACCGTCATTGCGATCTTGTCGTAAAGCACGGGCGTCTTGTTGTAGGCGTCGGTATAGACGGTTTTGAAGCCTTTGAAGGCAAGTTCAAGGTTGGCCGGATTGATGATCATGATGCTTTTCTTTCGGGGTTGGGAAGTGTGGCGCGAAGCCAGCCGATTTTGACCAGGCGCTTCTTGTGACCGGACACGGTTCGGGCTTCGCAGGCCACGGCTCTGGCCGTGGCGGCAAGTGAGAGGCCGTTGCGCAGATGCACGGCGATCGTCCAGGCAACGCGGGTTTGCAGGGCAAGATTGCCCAAAGGGACGGATATCTTGCCCGCAACACAGCGCTCATGCAGCCAGTCATGCAGGTCCGAGAGAGCGGATTGCTTCCGGCTTGCGTTCGGCCGTATCGAAACGGAATACTGCCGCCCGCCGAATTCAAACAGGAACGCCTTCAGCACGTCAAAGCCGAACCTGTCTTCGATGGCGCACAGCAGTTCCGGCATTTCACGTACGGCGATTTCATCGCACTGCGCGCAGGTCGGAATAAGCAGGTGGGGCGTGCGGTCGGTTTGCATGGCGCAAACCTGCGTCAACCCTGAAAGGACGTCACCCTTGAAGGTTTTCGGGGGCGGGCTGGGGGGACGTCACTTCCCCCACGGCACAGGTCCGGTCAGACGGGATACTTGGCGCAGCCCGGTACCACCATATCAGCCTTCCGCCACACTGCAAGCGCGCCCGGATGGCCGGAACCCCATCGCGGCACACGTCGCCGGTTGTCCGCATGACTCGGACGCTGCAAGTTCTTACGTGATCTGCCGGACGGCTTCAACGCCAAAGACCCGGACGGGCGATGCCCCGCCCCGCAACCGGCCCTGAGGCTTCCGTTAAATACCACTTAAAGGGCCTTCTCTGCTTTCCGGGTATCAGGGTGGCCCAAATGCGAAGCGGGCCTGTACGGCCCGCTCCTGACGCATTCGCAACCTGCCCGGTCACGCGCTGCGGCGCGCTTTCCAGCTTTTCAGGGTGACAATCACCTTGCGCGCGGTATCCATGGTCAGGAACCGCAGGTTATCCACCTTGTGATACTTGCTCAGCCACGCGGCAAGGTGGGCATCGTCACAGTCGCGCTGGCGGTGAACCTCGCGCCACAACTCCCGGATCAGGGTCAGCTGCGCAAAGGTCGCAAAGCCGGGCCGGTCGCCAAAGCGCGGCGTCTTGCTGTCGGTCGGGCGGAAGCCGCTGTATTCGGCAAAGGCCATGATGGCGTTGAAGCCGTCCTGATCAAGCTCGGTGGAGCTGGTGACGCCGCCGATCCGCGCCAGAACCTCGCGGTAGATTTCGTCAGACCATCCGAGTTTGGCCTTGACCACATGGATAAGCGACGTCTGGTTTCTGCTGAGCGGCATGTCAGTTTGCCCCCTGTTGAAGGCGAAGTTCCGCATAGGCGGCGCTCACGCGGCGCAACTCACTGTCCAGAACGGCAATCGCCGGGGCTTCCTTCGTTTCCGCAAAGCCAAGGGCGCGGCTGGCAACCCGGCACAGCGCCGTTGCGGCATATTCGTTGCCGTCCATTGCCCCATCGCCCAGAAAGGCAAAGATCGCCGCTGCATCCCGGATCAGCGACAGAGTGTCATCAAGCGCCGTGTCCAGGCTTTGCGCCTGCGCCCTTGAAAGATGGATAAGGTAGGGCCGGATTTCCGCCGCTTCCGCCGCGCGCGCGTCCTGCGCCGCCTTCACCTCTTCCGCCGTCTTGCCGGGCACATAAAGCGCCCGCCCTTCCCGCGCCATTCGAAGGCGGAATTCATGATCGGTCTCGTCCGGGCTGGAATTGAAGCTGTTATCGGTCATCATTTGCCCCCCATCATTCGAATCGCCTGGCGCAGAAGCGGCAACGTCACAGCTTCGCCCTTTGCCCCGCGCAGGGACTGGCGCGCTGCGACGGAGAGGGACCGCAGATTGCCGGTGACAGCGCCAAGCTCTTCAAGCTCTCTGCACAGATCAGGCTGTTTCGGAAACAGCGAAGCTGCCAAAGCCGCGATCTCTTTCTTGTCCGGGCGCGGCAACTGCACGTTATGGGTGACGCGCGACATAAGGGGACGGAAGCTTGCCACCCGTAGATTGCCGCCCTTTCCCATGAACATTTCGTTCCCGACCAGGACACAGCCGAAGGCCGGTTCCGTCACATGGCCCAGCCGCGCATGGTCCCCCCGATCCCAAAGGGACCGGATCGTTTCCAGAATGGCGGGCTTCAGCTCTTGCGCTTCATCCACGATGAACACGACGCGCGGGCCAACATCGCGGAACGGATACCCGCGCAGCAGTTCGGCCACGGCTTCAACTCCGTCCGCAGTCGAACCCGTTTCGATCCGGTATTGCGACAGAACAGCCCGCGTGAAGGAACTGATCGAACCGCCCGTCGCGGGCGATACCGTAACGCGGATGACGGTCACTCCCGCTGCCTCAAGCTCAGCGGTGATCAGATCCAGCGCGAAGCTCTTGCCGATCCCGGCCGGCCCGCGAAGGATGGCAAGCCCCGCGCCGTCCAGAACTTCCGCGATCACATCCCGAAGGATTGATCCGGCCACGGTTTCAATGGTACTCGTTATCATGTGTGATGCCCCTTCCAAGGTCACGTTGCACAAGAGGGGCTGTTGCGGTTACCGCCGCTGGCCCCTCGCTCTCCCCCGCGCCTGCTGGCGAGGTATTCCTTGTAAAACTCCCGATTGCGGGCCTCTTCGGCCTCTGCAGCTGCCTCTTCTGTCATCGGCGCGCCGATCACCCCGGCCTTGTCGATGGAACCGAAGGTCCAGACATCGGGCGGATTGCAGGCCACCGGCCCCATATCGGCGCTGGCCGTCAGCAGTTGCTGCACGTTCACAGTGGGGTCGGCCAATGCGATGCGCCGTTTCATTTCGGCTTTCTGCAGGCGCACCATCTTGGCCTTGTGTTTGGCACCGTCCCGGTCATTCAGGGCAAAGGTCTCCGCGTGAAGCTGGTGGATCACGTTGTTTCTGAAGCAAATGATCGGGCCTTCCGGGTCACGCAGCGGCACAAGGAAAGGCACCTGCTTTTCGCCGATCAGCTCTGCCAGCACCGGCCCGGAATAGGCGCGGTTGTTGATCGTGATCGAACCCTTGCGCACGTCGCGGCGAACTTCCTTGCTGAACACCAAGTCGAATGTCGCTTCATCCGGCATCCCTTGTGCCTTCCAGCCGGTCGCGGCGATCTTCTCTTCCAGCATTGCCTTGGGGGACAAGCCGCCAAGCTGGCCGTCCTGCGGTGTGCCATTGAACTGCCTGACCGCTTCCAGAATGTCGGCCAGCAGCTGATCCGGCCCATGCGGATAGGGGTCCACCGGCTTTCCCTTGGATTTCGTGGGGGAATTCATCCGGTCACCGGCGATGTATCCGGGCAGGGCACTGACATGCCGCTTTTCCAAGATGCCGAATGCGCCCTCAAGCCGCCCCTTGCCTTCCGGCGAATAGGGCGCGCTCTTTACAACCCCAAGCCCCATAATCCCGGCCATCGCGCAGAATCGCGCCACGGCATCGGCCAAGGCCGCGAATTCGCCGCCGTTGTCGATCATGATTTCGCGCGGGATGCCACCCCAAGGGCATGTAATCACTTCATAAAGCGACCGCGCCACATCCTGTTGCGTGATGCCTTGCCCCGGCCCCAGAATGACCGGTGTTGCCCAAAGGTAGTGACTGGACCCGTCCATCCAGGCGATGATGGCAAGGCGAATAGTCTTGCGGCCGGCGGCTTGTGCGATCTTCGCCCCCATGACAAGGCGCGGGTCACCTGTCGCAATCGCATCGGGGATTGTCATGTCCACCCGGTGCACGTCCCCCATGAGCACTTCCATGGGAACCGCTGTAAGAGTCCGGTTCACGCGGGCTTCGTGTTGGTCGGAATATCGCTTGTGATCAGATGTATAGTCCCGTGCCGCCTTCATTTCCCGATAGCGGGACACCCAAGCCCCTGTCAGCTTGCACAGCGCGGCAAGGCCCGCCTTTGGCAGCGTCACCCCGGCTTCTGCCGACAGCCGCTGCAACTCGTTCCCTGCAAGCTTCCGCGTTTGCCTGAAGCTGTTCCCCTTCATTATCAGCCCGCGCGCGATGCCTTCCAGATTCGCTGCAATGGCGTCCTGCACCACTTCCGGCAGGCCGCAGCCGTCCTGCCAGCGGCGTGTGATCCGAACGCGAAAGGTGCCTTTGTCGCTTCGACAGCCCGCAGGCATCAAGGCAACAGGCCCGCCCTGTTCCGCCGTCTGCACCCAGTCCCGCAAGGTCCGCTCACTGAAGCGCGACCATCCCGGCCCGACCATATGCTGTTGCCGCGCCGCTTCCGCGAACGCCGCCGCCCGCTCCCGCGACCCCTTCGGATGCGCCACAATCGGGGCGATGATCCGCTGCTTGTCCACCGCACCGGCGATGTGCCGGTCATCGGGACGCCCCTTAAGGCGGCGTTCAACAGGCGTTGAAGACAGGGTTTCCGGCACCTTCAACAGCGCCCGCAGCTCCGGCGAAGCCTTGTCCAGCGCAAGCCCCCAGACCACACCGCCCGCCCCGCCACGCTGACCGGGAAGCGCCGCGACTGGAAGAGGATGACCGCGCCACGGCTTGCCCTGCGAAGCCGAGAGGAATGCCTTCGAAGCAGCTCGCCTCGTAATCCCCGCCAACACCGCAAACTCGACGGCAGAAATTGGTGCATCCTGCCGAAGATACATCATTTGCTTGCATCCAAGGCTTCGATGAACCGTTCTGCAAGGCAACGCGACTTCTGACCGGCGCGTTTGCCTGACAATGCCGCGCTCACTGCTTGCCGAACGTAGCCGTGTTGGTCGCAGAACGCCTTTAGTGATGTTCCCCGGCGAACCAGTTCGCCGCGTACTTCTTTCAAAAGCTGATCAGATGGGGTAATCATGTGGCAGGGCAGTCCCGTTGGGGCATATGGTTCACAATGAAACATTAGGTGTTCACAATGGGACAGTCAAGCGGGATATCCAGTGCGGGCGAGATCATCGACCGGTTGAAGAAGCGGTTCTCAGTCGAGACCGATATCGACCTTGCTGCCAAGCTTCGAGTAAGTCGAAGCGCTATCGCCAACTGGCGCAACCGTGACAGTGTGCCCGACCGCTACGCGCGGATCGCAGAAGGTGAGACGGCTTGGGCAGCTTACCACACGCATTCCTCGCATTGGAGCGATGTCGAAAATGAGGCGATGGTCCTTGCGCTGGCGCGGTTAGTCCGTGATTTTTCGGATATCGGAACGGACTATTCTGCCTTCATGAACAGGGGGCACAGGGCCGCAGCATACTTGGCATCATATCACGCCGATGCTTGCGGAGACCTCGCAAGATACATGAAAGAGACAGATAACGATTCAGCGTACAGGGCGTGTGCAAGTCTCTTCTACGCCGAGTTACAAGCCGGGAAAAAGGTTCCTCAATAGGGTCCTCAATCCCAACCACATTGAACAAAATCAATATCTTACACACCACCCCCCGTGTCCGCAATTAATCTGCAACGGCCAACCCCCAACCCCTTGAAAAACCAAAGAAAAACCGCTTTCTTGCGGTGCCTCAATCATTGGTGCACTATTGCAGAACAATTACGAGCGTTTCACTGCGGTCCTGATCCGCGCCACCTGCCGCGCGGGGCGGGGGGCGGCATCTTCCTGTCCGCGCGAATACCTGACGGGGGGCAGGGGGCAGGGGGCAGAAACCCCCGCAGCAACGCCGGGCGCAAGGGCGTGTGTGGCACCCTTGCCCTTTGGTCTGCCCGGGCCTATCGGAGGTTTCATGAAGCTTCTTTTCCTTGGCGATGTCATGGGCCGTGCCGGACGCCGGGCGATCAGCGACCGGCTGCCCCGGCTGCGGGCGGACTGGGGCCTTGATTTCGTCGTGGTCAATGGCGAGAACGCCTCGTCCGGTATCGGGCTGACCCCCGATCATGCGCGGCTGCTGCTTGCGGCGGGGGCCGATTGCGTGACGCTGGGCGATCATGCCTTTGATCAGAAGGACATGCTGGGTTTCATCGATGGCGAGCCGCGCCTGATCCGGCCCCTGAACTTTGCCAGGGCAGCCCCCGGGCGCGGGGCGCGGCTGTATCCGGCGACCGGCGGGCGCAAGGTGCTGGTGGCGCAGGCGCTGGGCCAGGTTTTCATGAAGCGCCCCTTTGACGATCCGTTCTCGGCGGTGGAGGCGGTGCTGAAGGCGCACCCGCTGGGCGGGCTGGCGCAGGCGTCGATCATCGACATCCACGCCGAGGCCACCAGTGAAAAGATGGCCATGGGCCATTGGTGCGACGGGCGGGCAAGCCTGGTTGTGGGCACCCACACGCATGTGCCGACCGCCGATGCGCAAGTGCTGCCGGGCGGCACGGCCTATCAGACCGATGCCGGCATGTGCGGTGACTACAATTCGGTGATCGGCATGGACAAGGCCGAACCGCTGCGGCGCTTCATCACCGGGATGTCCAGGGACCGCTTTGAACCGGCTGCGGGCGAGGCGACGCTGTCGGGCGTCTACGCCGAGACCGATGACCGCACCGGGCTGGCAACACGGGTCCGCATGATCCGGCTGGGCGGGCGTCTGGAAGCGGCGCTGCCGTGATTTCGCCCCACCGGCTTTTGCTGCTGGGGGTGCTGCTGACGCTTGGGATCGGCTGGGGCAGCACGCAATCGCTGGGCAAGATCGCGGTGTCCACGGGGCATGGGTTCTTCGGCCTGATCTTCTGGCAGCTTGTGATCGGGGCGCTGGTGCTGGGGGCCGTGCAGGCGGCGCGGCGGCGGGGCCTGCCGCTGAACCGGCGCACGCTGGCGTTCGGTGCGCTGATCGCGCTGATCGGCACCCTCATTCCCAATTCCGCCTTCTACATTTCCGTGGCCCATCTGCCCGCCGGGATCATGTCGATCCTGATTTCCACCGTGCCGATCCTGGCCTTTCCGCTGGCCCTGCTGCTGGGGATGGAACGTTTCAGCGCGCTGCGCCTGGCCGGGCTGGGATGCGGGCTGACCGGCGTGGTCCTGATCGCGCTGCCGCAGGCCGGCCTTCCGGCGGGAACCGGGGCGGGGTGGGTGCTGTTCGCCATGATCGGCCCGCTGTTTTACGCCATCGAGGGCAATGTCGTGGCGCGCTGGGGCACGGCAGGCCTTGACCCGGTGCAGGCGATGCTGTCGGCCTCGGTCATCGGGGCGGTCATGGTGCTGCCGCTGACGCTGGCCAGCGGCCAGTGGATCGACCCCACACAAGGCTGGGGTGCGCCGGAACAGGCGCTGATCCTGTCGTCGGTGGTCCATGCCTTCATGTATGCCGGCTACGTCTGGCTGGCGCGCACGGCCGGGGCGGTCTTTGCGACGCAGACCTCTTACGTGGTGACGGCGGCGGGCGTGGGCTGGGCGATGCTGCTTCTGGGCGAAAGGTTCAGCCTGCTGATCTGGGTGGCGGGGGCGGTGATGCTGTTGGGGCTGGCGCTGGTCCGGCCAAGGCCCTGGCATGATCCGGCAACGGGCCGCAAGGCGTGACGCGCTGCGGCAGGTGCCCGGCACCGCCTGCCGCTGGCGGGGTTGCGGCCAAAGGGGCGGCTGATATAGACAAGCCCGGTCACAAAGGGGCGCAATTTCCGGAGACGGGTCATGGCAGGCCATTCGAAATGGGCAAACATCCAGCACCGCAAGGGCAAGCAGGACAAGCTGCGGTCCAAGATGTTCTCGAAGCTGGCAAAGGAAATCACCGTCGCCGCCAAGATGGGCGACCCCGACCCCGACAAGAACCCGCGGCTGCGGCTGGCAGTCAAGGCGGCCAAGGCCGCATCCGTGCCGAAAGACGTGATCGACCGCGCGATCCGCAAATCGCAGGGCGGCGATGCCGAGGATTACTCGGAAATCCGTTATGAGGGCTACGGCCCCAACGGCATCGCGATTATTGTCGAGACGATGACCGATAACCTGAACCGCACCGCGTCCAACGTGCGAAGCTATTTCACCAAGCACGGCGGCAATCTGGGCACCACAGGCTCGGTCAGTTTCATGTTCGACCGTGTGGGGGAAATCATCTATCCCGCAACCGCCGGCGATGCCGATACGGTGATGATGGCAGCGCTGGAAGCCGGGGCAGACGACGTGGAGTCGGATGGGGACGGCCACTGGATCTACTGCGCCGACACGGCCCTGGCCGAGGTGAGCGAGGCGCTGGAAAGGTCGCTGGGCGAAAGCACCGAGGCCCGTCTGATCTGGAAGCCGCAGACGCGGACAGATGTGGATCTGGAAACCGCGACAAAGCTGATGAAGCTGATCGACACGCTGGAAGAGGATGATGACGTCCAGACCGTCACCGCCAATTTCGACGTGCCCGAGGATGTGGCCGCAAAGCTGTGATCAGCCGATGGCGTCGCGCAGGGCGCGCAGATGCGCGGGCACCTCGCGCGCGCCCACGCAGGCCGCGCGGATCAGCCCGTCGAACTGCCGGGACAAGACCGCAACCCGTTCCGCATCGCGGAATGCCAGATAGGTGGTGCCCAGGTACACCACGGCAAGGATCGGGCCGAACACCGTGATCGGCGCGGAATAGGTCTGGCGGGCGTCATAAAGATAGATGCGCATGGCCGGATAAAGCCGTTCGGCCAGATCAAGAATCCGGTCGATCTGTCCCAGCCGGATGTCGGCCGGCAGACCGGCATAATAGCCTTCGGCCCGCGCAAAGGCGGCCAGCTCGTGCAGGGGCAGGGCGATTTCGTAGTCTGACCTGGCGTTGCGCATCCATGCCAGCCGCGCATTCGAAGCGTTGATCGCCTCCTGCGCGTCGGGGCCCAGTTGTGCGGCATATTCCCATTCCATCATCGCCCGGGTCTTGACCATGTCGGGCAGGGTGGCGGGAACGTGCCGGATCTTGTAGCCCGCCGCTTCCTGATGCCAGCCGAAGATGGCCTCATCAATCAGGGCACGGGGGGCCTCGCTCAGCGTCAGGGCCGCCGCCATTAGCCGGTCCAGCTGCTCGGGGCGGTCCGACAGGCCAAGAAGCCAGTCCGCAGTGACGTCCAGCGCCGCCGCCGCCTCTGCCGCAATCTGTGCGTTGGGCAGCCGGGCCGACCCGGCTTCCAGAAGCTGCGATATTGTGGACCGGTCCGCGTCGATCCGGCGCGCCAGGGCGCTTTGCGTCACGCCCCGCGCCGCCATGGCCTGCGCCAGCCTGGCGCGAAACAGGTCGGCCCGAAGGCGCTTGTCCAAAATCTCTCTCCTGTGTTCACGATTATCAGCATTGTTGACAGGGTGTTGCCGATCTTCCAGATTCCGCGTCGCGTGATCAAGTGATAATGATCCCGGTGTTCCGGTTTGCGGGGGGGATAAGGTGCGGCGCGACTATGCGGTGGAATGGCCGACCCTGCTTCTTCTTGTCGCCACTTACCTGCTTTGGATCATTGCAACCACCTTCGCGGCATCCTTTTGGCTGCCATTGGGGGTCGGGCTTGCTGCGGTGGCAATGGCGCAGTTTTCGTCGCTGCAGCATGAGGTTCTGCACGGCCACCCGTTCCGGTCCCGCGCGCTGAACGAGGCGCTGGTCTTCCCTGCGCTGAACCTGGCTGTGCCTTACGGCCGGTTCCGCGATCTGCATCTTGCGCATCATCATGACCCGGCCCTGACCGACCCCTATGATGACCCGGAGTCGAATTATCAGGACCCGGCGGTCTGGGGCCGCATGTCGCGCCCCCTGCGCGCCCTTTATCAGATCAACAACACGCTTCTGGGCCGCATGCTGGTCGGTCCGGCCATCGGGACGTGGCATCTTGTCGTCAGCGATCTGGCCGCTGCCCGCGCCGGGGACCGCAGCGTGGCGCGGGCCTGGGCCTTGCATGCCATCGGCGTGGCCCTGATCGGTCTGTGGCTGCTTGGCGTCGCATCCATGCCGGTCTGGGCCTATCTTCTTGCCAGTTATCTGGCCTACAGCCTTCTGAAAATCCGGACCTTTCTGGAACACCGCGCGCATGAGGCCGCGCGCGCGCGCACGGTGATCATCGAAGACCGGGGGCCGCTGGCGCTTTTGTTTCTGAACAACAATCTGCATGTGGTTCACCACATGCACCCTTCCGTGCCGTGGTATCTGCTGCCCGCCACCTACCGGGCCAACCGCGACCATTACCTGCGCCGGAACGAGGGCTACCTCTACCGGTCCTATGCCGAAATTTTCGCCCGCTATCTTCTGCGCGCGAAAGATCCGGTGCCGCATCCGCTGTGGCCGCCCAAACCGGCCACCGCCGGATCAGACAGCGCCCCGGCCCGCGTCCCTGCCGAATGACAAGGATCGTGGCCTGCGGGCCCGGCATCTGACAGACCGGGTGGACGGGTCCGTCGGTGATGACCGTCGCAATCGCGACGGCCACCTGATCATCCGATCCGGCGGAAGGCGGGAACAGGACCGGAGTTGTCGAAGAAGGGTACGGGCGGGGGCGGGCCTTCGGTGCCGGCAAGGGCCGCCACCTCGGCCAGCACCACTTCGGTGATGAAGGGCAGGTCAAGCTCGCGCGCCTGTGACAGCGGCAGCCAGTGCAGATGCCCCAGCTCATCCGACGCGGCAGAGAAATCATCGGGGTCGCCGATGACGCGGGCGGCGTCGGCCAGAAAGAAACGCGCATCGAAACGGCGCGTCCGGCCGGGCGGGGTGATCGCGCGAAAGAAAAAGCGCAGCGCAGAGGCATCCGGAACAAGGCCCTGCGCGGCAAAGCCGGCCCAGCCGGGCGGCAGCGCCGCCTGCCCCGGGCATCCCAGGGCAAGGCCCGTTTCTTCCCACAATTCGCGGATGGCGGCAGCAGCCAGGGCGGTGGCCGGGGGGGCACCCGGCGCGGCAAGCCGCGCGGCGCAGGTGGGATGCAGGGCAGGCCCCGCAGCAACCAGCGCATCATCCGCATCAACCGCGCCGCCGGGAAAGACGTATTTCGACGGCATGAAGACGGCACCGGCACCACGCTGGCCCATCAGCACCTGCGGGTCCGGCCCCGTGCCGCGCATCAGCACGATCGTGGCCGCGTTGCGAATGGCGCAAGGGGCATCAGTCACCGGTCCCGAACCCGTGCATGCGCCGCGCCCACTGGATCGCGACCAGAACGCCCTTCAACCGGGGCAGCAGGTATAATGACAGCGCCACCGCGCCAACCGAAAAGACCGAGGCCAGAATCAGCGGATCAGGGCGAAAGCGCACAAAGCTCCACAGGATCAGCGGGGCCATCAGGTGACCGACAATCAGGATGGTCAGATAGGCCGGGCCATCATCGGCGCGCTGATGATGGAAATCCTCGCCGCAGAGCGGGCAGGCATCGCGCACCGAAAGATAGCCGCTCAGCAGCGGACCGGCGCCGCAGTTGGGACAGCGCCTTCGCCAGCCCCGCATGAGGGCGGGCCGCATCGGGCGATCGTCATCGTCCGGCGGGATGTTTTGGCTGTTCATTCGCGGTCCGCCTGTCGTTGAGCCTGCGTTCTAGACGCCAGAGCGGCAAATGTAGAGGGGCCGGGGCGGCTTGCGGCGCGATGTCGCAAGATTCTGCCGAAGCCCGCGACGGAAAGGGCGGCCTCGTGCGTTCAAACGGCATGGGTCGCGGCACGGGGCCGCTGACAAAGAGGGTATCGTGATGAACTGGACCAAGGCACTGACGGGCACGACACTGGCTGCGGTTTTCGGCATCGGGCTTTTCGCCAGCCTGCCGTCGCAGGCGCAGGACGGTATGGGCATGGGCATGGGGGGGCAAGGCATGATGGGGGGTGGCCCCGGGGCCGGGCCGATGTTCGACTTTGACACCCTGGATGCCGACAAGGACGGCAAGGTGACCAGGGCCGAAATCGCGGCGGCGCGCACTGCCCGTGTGACGGCGGCAGATGCCAATTCCGACGGCAAGCTCAGCGTTGACGAGATTGCCGCCCTGCAGATGGCCGGGATGGCCGGGCGGGCAAATGACCGGGCCGCCCGGATGGTGGCAGAGATGGACGCGGATGGGGACGGAATGCTGACGGTGTCCGAGCTGATCGCCCGCCCGGTGCCGGACCGCATGTTCGACCGGCTGGATGCCGATGGCGACGATGCCATATCGCAGGCCGAGCTTGAGGCCATGCAGGCACAGATGCACGACAGGATGCAGGGCAAGCGCAGGCATGGGCACGGCGGCGACGGTCAGGGGCACATGGGCGGCTGGTCCGGCGGCGACGGCGACTGATCCGCCCTGCACGCCCCGCCGGTCGGGGCGTGCAGCCTTTTCAGGACCGCTGAAAGCAGGATAGAGCCCAGGCACGATGCCCATGGCCCTTGATGCCCTTTCGGATGTTTCGGACGAGGCGCTGCTTGTCCTTTATGCCAACGGCGATCCGTGGGCGGCGCGGGCGTTGACGCTGCGCCTGGCCCCGCGCCTGCTGGGGTTTGCCGCAAGGATGCTGGCGGATCGGACCGAAGCAGAAGACGTAACCCAGGAAGCGATGCTGCGGCTGTGGCGCATGGCCCCCGACTGGCGGCAGGGCGGGACAGGGGTGTCGACCTGGTTGTACCGGGTTGCGTCGAACCTGTGTCTGGACCGGCTGCGCAAATCGCGGCCGCGCGGGCTGGAAGACGTGGCCGAACCCGAAGATGCCGCGCCCGGCGTTGTCGCCCGGCTGATCGAGGCGGACCGGATGCAGGCCCTGGACAGGGCGCTTGCGGCCCTTCCGGACCGCCAGAGGCAGGCCATCGTGCTGCGTCACATCGAAGGCCTGACCAATCCGGAGATTGCCGCAGTGATGGACATCGGTGTGGAAGCGGTCGAAAGTCTGGTCGCGCGCGGCAAGAAGGGGCTGGCCGCCCTTTTGTCCGGACAACGGGCAGAGCTTGGATACGAAGACGGGGGTTGAGATGCAGGATACGGATCTGGAAGGTCTTTTCGCGACAGCGCGTGCCGGGCGCCCAAGCCCTTCGGCCGGCCTGACCGCGCGGATCGCGGCGGATGCGGATGCTGTGCAGGCCGGGTTCAAACCGGCCCCGACCCCCGCCGGGCGGCGGCCATGGGCGGGCTGGATCGCCGCCATGGGCGGCCACCGCGTTCTGGCCGGGCTGGCCACGGCCGCCCTGGCGGGCCTGTGGCTTGGGTTTGCGCAACCGGCCCCGGTTGTGACGTTGACACTGACCTTGCGGCACGCCTTTGCGGCGGATGCGGGCCCCTGGGCGATCGAACTGATCCCGCCGCTGGATGCCTTCGGACTGGAGGGATGAGATGACCGATACACCCAAGCCCCCCGTCGGCCCTGTGCCGCTGTCCGGTGCACCGCGCTGGATGAAGGTGCTTCTGGCCCTGTCACTGGCCTTCAACCTGGGCGTGCTGGGGGTGCTGGGGGGCGCGGCCCTGCGCGGGGCCGGGGACCGGGGCCGGGCGGATGTGCGCGATATCGGCTTTGGCCCCTTTTCGGAAGCGCTGTCGCCGCAGGACCGGCAGGAACTGCGCCGCGCCTTTCTGCGGGACGGGGGCAATCCGCGGACCATGCGCCACATGATGCGCGCCGAGGTCGGGATCCTGCTGCAGGTCTTGCGCACCGAGCCCCTGCAGGAGGCCGACCTGCGCGCGGCCTTCGAGCGGTTCCGGCAGCGCGGGCAGGAACGTCTGGATCTGGGCCAGCGCCTGCTGGCCGATCACATCATCGCCATGTCCCCCGATGACCGGGCCCGCTTTGCCGACCGCCTGGAGGAGATGATGGCACGCGGCGGACGGCGCGATCAGCGCCCTGCACCCGCCGGGTGACCGCCTATGCGGCGGACCTGTCGGTTGTCACCTGATTGCGCCCGCCGGCCTTTGCCCGCAGCAGGGCGCGGTCGGCCCGGGCAAGGGCGGTCGTGACGGGTTCCGCCCCCTCTGCGGGTGATCTTTGCCCGGATACGGCCAGGCCGATGGAAATCGTGACCGGAATCGCCGTCACCGCATCTATGCGGACCGGCACCGCTTCGACCGCCGCACAAAGACGTTCCGCCAGGGCCAGCGCGCTGGCAAACGTGGTCTCCGGCAGGGCGACGATGAATTCTTCGCCGCCGATCCGGCCCAGAAGATCACCGGCGCGCAGATTGAGGGAAAGCCTGCGGGCCACTTCCACCAGCACGCAATCGCCGGCGGCATGGCCGAAGGCGTCATTGACCGCCTTGAACCGGTCAAGATCGATGGCCAGCACGGCGAAACCGGTTTCGCCCTGCCGGGCGCGGTCAGCGATCCGCCCAAGCTGCGCCAGCGCGTAGCGCCGGTTGAACAGACCCGTCAGCGGATCGATCACCGCAAGACGCAATCCGTCGCTCAGCGTGGCGCGCAGCCGGTCATCGCGCCGCTTGCGGTCCAGAAGGCGGCGCAGCCGGACGGCAACTTCGCGCGGATCAGACCCCGCGTCGATCACATCATCCGCCCCCAGGTCAAAGGCCATCGCCGCCTCGCCTTCGGACGGCGCGCGCAGCAGGACGCAAACCGCCGTGTTTCGTGTGTCGCTGCGGCTTCGCAGATCCGACATAAGGCGCAGGCCATCCCCTTTGGCCGCAAGGTCCGCCTCGATCACATAGACATCCGGGCAAGGCCGGGCGGGTTCCGAAGCGATGTCAAGCGCGGCATCGCGCGTCTGGATCACCAGGCTGTCGGTCATGTGCCGGGCAAGGGCCCCGCGCAGTTGCACCGCCTGTGCCGGTTTTTCCGCGACAAGCGCCACCAGACCGGGCCGGTCAAAGCTGCCGGGTGCTTCGGTCATGCCGATCGGGCCCAGGGCTGCGTCCCGCGCCTTCATCTCTTCCGTCACGCCGCAGGAACGCAGCAGGGCGCGCAGCCGTGCCAGCATGCGCAGTTCATCCATCGGTTTGGCCATGACGTCATCCGCCCCGGCCTGCAGCGCGGCAAGGCGGGAAGCCGGATCATTGCCGGCCAGCATCACGATCACGGGGATGCCGGCCGTGGCAGGGTCATCCCGCAGGCACCGCAGGATTGCCGCGCCCCCGGGTCCGGCAAGGTTGCCATCCAGAAGAACAAGGCTGGGAAGCCGGCTGCGCGCAAGATGAAGGCCGGTTGCGGCATCTTCCGCCACCAGCACGTCATATCGCGCCCCGGTCAGCATGACCTTGAGCACGATGCGGTTCGTTGCCACGCCGTCTATGATGAGGATCCGGCCCGCCATGGTTGCTTGCTTTACCTGCATTTGCTTTGCGTTCACTCTGCGCAGGATTGGTTAAGGAATCCTTTTCGGAAACCGCCACTGTGCAGGGGGCTTTCAGGATGCCATCGCGGGAAGATGCCGCCGAACTGCTGGCTTTGCAGGCGCTTGGCTGGCTTGCGGGCAATGACGCGCTTTTGGCCCGGTTCCTGGCAGCCAGCGGGGCATCGCTTGCGGATATGGCTTCTGCGGCAGGGGATCAGGCTTTTCTGGTTTCGGTCCTTGATTTTCTTCTGACCGATGATGCCTGGGTGATCGCCTTTTGCGAGGCAACCGGGCACCGGTACAGCGAACCGCTGACGGCGCGGGCCTTTCTTTCCGGCGGTCAGGCCGGGCACTGGACGTGACCCGGGCAAGGATTGCATTCCCCGGCGGTGCGGGCCACCCTGCCTGCACCGGTAACAGGGGGCGGAGATGATCGACGGCATCGTGTTTGACAAGGATGGGACCCTGTTTGATTTCCGGCGAAGCTGGGGCGGATGGGTGCAGGGGGTGCTGGCGGAACTTGCGACCGACCCCGGTCATGCCACGGCGCTGGCCGGTGTGCTTCGCTTTGATCCCGCGACGGGCGGCTTCTTTGCCGACAGCCCGGTGATTGCCGCCTCGACAGCCGAGATTGCCGGTGTCCTTCTGCCCCTGCTGCCGGAGCAAAGCCTGACCGGGCTGGAAGCCCGGTTGAACCGGCTTGCCGGCGCTGCCCGGATGGTCCCGGCGGTTCCGCTGCGCCCGGTGTTGCAGGCGCTGCGCAGCCGTGGCCTGCGACTTGGGGTTGCCACAAATGATGTCGAGGCTTCGGCCCGGGCCCATCTTCTGGCACAGGACGTGGCCGGGTTTTTTGATCTGGTGGCCGGTTATGATTCCGGGCACGGGGCCAAGCCGGGCCCGGGCATGCTGCTGGCCTTTGCGGCGCAGACCGGGCTGGACCCCGCGCGCGTGCTGATGGTGGGCGACAGCAGGCATGACCTGATGGCGGGCAGGGCTGCGGGGATGCGCCCCGTCGCGGTTCTGACCGGAATTGCGCCGGCCGAAGACCTGGCTCCGCTGGCCGAAGCTGTGCTGCCCGATATCGGGGCGCTGCCCGGCTGGATCGATGCCCAACGCGCCGGATGACGGAAGCCGCCAGCGCGGCGCGACAAAAACGACATGTCTGCGTCGGAAACCAGGTTCCCATCCGGGGAGACCTTCGGTCAATCTGCACCCCGGGGACGTGACCGTAATGCCGGGGGAACAGCGATGACCGAGGATTCAGGCCGCAGACGCCGCGCAGGGGGCCGTGCGGGCAACAAGCAGCGCGCCGGAACCGCCGCGATCGATCAGATGCCCTGGCGCATTCCCGTCAACCCCGACCGCCCGACCGAACCTTTGGACATGGATGGCGTGATGGCCATTCACCGGGGCTGCATGCGCATCCTCCGGGAAATCGGGATCGAGTTTCTCAACCCGGCGGCGGTTGACATCCTGCGCAAGGCCGGTTGCCGGGTTGACGGCACGAATGTCCGCATGGACGAGGATTTCGTGACGGACATGCTGCGGACTGTGCCGGAAAGCTTCACGATCACCCCGCGGAATCCCGCCCGCGAGGTTACCATCGGCGGCAGGCATATGGTGTTTGTCAACGTGTCCTCCCCGCCGAATGCCTGGGATCTGGAACGTGGCAAGAGGTCCGGCGATTTCGCGACGTTCAGGGAATTCATGAAGCTGACGCAGTATTTCAACTGCATCCATGTGGCCGGCGGCTACCCGGTGGAGCCGATCGACATCCATCCGTCCATCCGGCACCTTGATTGCCTGTACGAAAAGCTGACGCTGACCGACAAGGTGGTGCATGCCTATTCGCTGGGTGCCGAGCGCGTCGAAGACGTGATGGAAATGACGCGCATCGCAGGCGGGCTGACGCATGAGGAATTCAGCGCCCGGCCCCGGATGTATACCAACATCAACTCGGTCTCGCCGCTGAAGCATGACTATCCGATGCTGGACGGGGCCATGCGTCTGGCCCGCCGCAGCCAGCCGGTGATCGTGACGCCCTTTACCCTGGCGGGTGCCATGGCGCCTGTGACCATGTCCGGGGCCGTGGCGCTGTCGCTGGCCGAGGGGCTGTCGGCGATTGCGCTTTTGCAATACATCAATCCGGGCTGTCCCGTGGCGATCGGCACCTTCACCTCGAACGTGGACATGAAATCGGGGGCACCGGCCTTCGGAACGCCGGAATACATGCGCGCCACCCAGATGACCGGGCAACTGGCGCGGCATTACAGGCTGCCGCTGCGGTCTTCGGGTGTCTGCGCTGCCAACGTGCCGGACGGGCAGGCGATGTGGGAAACCTCCAACAGCCTTTGGGCCGCCGTGCAATCGCGCACCAACATCGTCTATCATGCGGCCGGATGGCTTGAAGGCGGGCTGATCGCCAGTCCGGAGAAATTCGTGATGGACTGCGAAGTGCTGCAGATGATCCAGCGCTACTTCGAAGAGGCAACCTTTGCGACAACCGAAGAGGATATCGCGCTGGACGCGATCCGCGAGGTGGGTCCCGGCGGGCATTACTTTGGCTGCCAGCACACGCAGGACCGCTATTCGACCGCCTTCTACGCGCCCTTCGTATCGGACTGGCGCAACTTCGAGGCCTGGGAAGGCGATGGTGCCGTCTGGACGCCCGAGCGTGCCCATCGCATCTACAAGGCAATCCTGGCCGAGTTCGAGGCACCGGACATGAACAGCGACCATCAGGAAGAGTTGCGGCGCTTTGTTGCGAAGCGCAAACAGGAAGGTGGCGCGCCGACGGACTTCTAGCCGGGTGCGGAACCAGAGTTGCGAGCGCATGGGCGGCCGGGATACTCTTGCCGGTCCGGGGAAGGGGACGCGCCCCTCCGGGCGGGAACAGGAAACGCGACCCGCGTTTCCCCCGCCCGCTCGGGACGGTGCCCTGTAGACCGGCAGGTCCGGGAGGGACAGAGGCCAGCGCCCGACCCGGCGGGTGCGAAGCGCCCGCCAGGGGCGGGGCGGGCGCTGGCCGGGGGCTTTGGCCCCCGGCCGGTCCTGATGCCAGCGGGACGCTGTGGCAGGGGCGA
>JADCDI010000098.1 GCA_020251025.1 Rhodobacter sp.
AACGCATCGCGTTTCCCCCGCTCGCGCGGAACGGTCCCCTGTAGACCGGTGGGTCCGGGAGGGACAGAGGCCAGCGCCCGACCCGCGGGCGGGAAGCGCCCGCCGTGGGCGGGGCGGGCGCTGGCCGGGGGCTTTGGCCCCCGGCCGGTCCTGATCCCGGCGCAGCGCTGTGGCAGGGGCGATGGCCCCTGCCATTGAAGCGGGGTGTTTTGGAATCGACAGGACCGGCCCTTCGGGCGGGAACAGGAAGCGCCACCCGCGTTTCCCCCGCCCGCGCGGGACGGTGCCCCGTAGACCGGTCGGTCCGGGAATGACAGAGGCCAGCGCCCGCCGGGGACGGGGCCTGCACTGGCCGGGGGCTTTGCACCCCGGCGGGCCCGCGCCACGCCCGGCACAGCACCGGGGCGATGACCCCGGCCAGACCGCAGGGAGCCATTGCAGAGGGGTCCTCTTTTCCGGCCCGCAACCCATGCGGTTGGCACGTTCTCAGCAGCCTGCTAAGGTCAGCGCCATGATCCAGCATTTCGCCAATGCCCGCGTGATCGACCCCGAATCGCTGACCGACACAGCGGGCGGTCTGACCGTTGCCGGCGGTGTCATCACCGCCCGGGGCAGCGCCGCACCGAAGGGGGCAAGGGTGATCGATTGCGGCGGGCACTGCCTTGCCCCCGGGATCGTCGATCTGGGCGTCAAGATCGGCGAGCCGGGCGAACGGCACCGCGAATCCTTCCGCTCTGCCGGTCTGGCGGCGGCGGCAGGGGGGGTGACCACGATCATCGCCCGCCCCGATACCGCCCCTGCCATCGACACGCCCGAAACGCTGGAATTCGTCACCCGCCGCGCGGCCGAGGCCAGCCCGGTGCGCATCCGTCACATGGCTGCCCTGACCAGGGGTCGCCAGGGCCGCGAGATGACAGAGATCGGCTTTCTGCGGGATGCAGGGGCCGTCGCCTTTACCGATGCCGGTCATGTCGTGGCCGACAGCAAGGTGCTGGCCCGCGCCCTGACCTATGCGCGCAGCCTGGGTGCCCTGGTCATCGGCCATCCGCAGGACCCGGACCTCAGCCGGGGGGCCGCCGTGACATCGGGCAAGTTCGCCAGCCTGCGCGGCCTGCCCGCTGTGCATCCTTTGGCCGAGCGCATGGGACTGGAGCGGGACCTGAGCCTGGTGGAAATGACTGCGGCCCGCTACCACGCCGATCAGGTCACCTGTGCGGCCAGCCTGCCCGCCCTTGCCCGCGCCAGGGCCGCAGGCCTTGACGTGACGGCGGGGGTATCCATTCACCACCTGACACTGAACGATCTGGATGTGGGCGATTACCGCACCTTCTTCAAGGTCACGCCGCCGCTGCGCCCCGAGGATGATCGTCTTGCGGTGGTCGGGGCGGTGGCGGGCGGGCTGATCGACATCCTGTGTTCGATGCACACGCCTCAGGACGAGGACTCAAAGCGCCTGCCGTTCGAAGAGGCCGCCGCCGGGGCGGTGGCGCTGGAAACCTTCCTGCCGGCTGCCATGCGGCTTTACCACTCGGGCGCGCTCAGCCTGCCGCAGCTGTTCCGGGCCATGTCGCTGAACCCGGCGCGGCGGCTTGGGTTGCCGCAGGGACGGCTTGCCATCGGCGCGCCGGCCGATCTGGTGCTGTTTGATCCCGCAGCACCCTTTCTGCTGGACCGCTTCACACTGCGCTCCAAATCGAAGAATACCCCCTTTGACGGCCAGCGGATGGAAGGGCGCGTGCTGGCCACCTGGGTCGGGGGGCATTGCGTCTTCGGAGAGGCGGGACAGAATGCCTGATTTCCACGCGGGCACAGCCGTTCTGGTATGGGTCGCGGCGGTGGCCTATCTGCTGGGGTCGGTCCCCTTCGGCCTTGTCATCACCCGCGCGCTTGGCCTGGGCGATCTGCGCCGGATCGGGTCGGGCAACATCGGGGCCACCAATGTGCTGCGCACCGGCAACCGCGCGGCGGCGGCGGCCACGCTGGGTCTGGATGCCGCCAAGGGGGCCGTGGCCGTGCTGCTGGCCCGCGCCTGGGCAGGGCCGGATGCGGCCCAGGTGGCAGCACTTCTTGCCTTTCTGGGCCACCTCTATCCGGTCTGGCTGGGCTTTCGGGGCGGCAAGGGGGTGGCAACCTTTCTGGGCACGCTGCTGGCGCTGGCCTGGCCTGTGGGCCTTGCGGCCTGCGCCACCTGGGCTGTTGCCTTTGCAGCCCGCCGGATTTCATCGCTGGCGGCACTCGTGGCGGCAGGCACGGCACCCATCTGGGTGCTGGCCCTGGGGCGTGGACAGATGCTGGCCCTTGTGATCATTCTGGCGGCGCTGGTGTTTCTGCGCCATGCGGCCAATATCGCGCGCCTGCGCGCGGGAACCGAACCCCGGACCGGGGCAAGAAAAGCCTGAGGCCAACAAGGGGTCCAAGACCGATGCGCCACAGTCTGACTGCTGCTTTTGCTTTTGCCTGCCTGCTGCCTGCCGCTGCTTTCGCGGATGCCGATGCAATCCTTGCCGATGCGGCCAGGGCCTGCGCCGAACAGGACAACGGCGTCTTCGCCTCGGAAGGGGCCGTGCGGCAGATCGACATGACCGGCGACGGCACGGAAGACACCCTCGTCGATGAGGCGCTGTTCACCTGCACCACCGCTGCCAGCCTTTTTTCGGGCAGCGGCGGCAGCATGATCCACATCCTTGCCAATGGCACGCAAAGCAGCTTTCTGGTGCAGGGCTATGAAACCGTGCGCTGGGGCAACACCCTGATTGTGCTGCTGGCACTGGGCGGAACCGATTGCAACACGATCAATGCCAACCCCTGCTTCGAGGCGCTGACCTGGGTCGGGGACCGGTTCGTGTCGGTCCGCCCGGCAGGGGAATGACGGCGCGGCAAGCTTGCTGCCGCCAGGGGATCGCACAGCGAAGGTCCGTCAGACCTGCGCCAGACCCGGTAGCCAAAGCGCGCAGGCCCGCGGGCAAGGGGCCTTGCGCAAATCCCGCCCGTCATGACACCGGTGCAATCCCCGCCGGGGCAGCCAAGGCCCGCGCCGAAGGGGATGGCGGCGGCTTTGCCGGTAACGGGGCGGGGTGGCAGATCGACATGACGGGGGACAGGATACCCCGGACGGGTGCCGGTGAAGGGCGGTCCACCCGCTCTGCCGCCGCCGGCCTGCACGGGGGCAGCGGCGGCAGCGTGATCGCTCTCTTTAGCAGGGCGCTGAAAAGCGCCCTCCGCATGCCTGGCGGGAAGCTCTTTTCCGGTCCGTGGAAAGGGATTGCCCCTCGGGGCGGGACGCGGAGCCGCGACCTGCGTTTCCTTTGCCCCTGCGCGACGGCGCCACAAGGGCCGTCTCCACCCGCGTAACGGCAGGCCAGCGCCCGCCAGGGGCGGGGCGGGCGCTGGGCAGGGGCTTTGGGCCCCCGGCCGGTCCTGATCCCGGCGCGGCGCTGTGGCAGGGGCGATGGCCCCTGCCATTGAGGCGGGGGCGGGGCTGTCGCCCGTCCGGGCGGGATCAGGAAACGCATCGCGTTTCA
>JADCDI010000099.1 GCA_020251025.1 Rhodobacter sp.
ACGCCTCATCGGGCGGGATCAGGAAACGCATCGCGTTTCCCCGCCCGCGCGGGACAGTGCCCTGCAGACCGGCAGGTCCGGGAGACACAGAGGCCAGCGCCCGACCCGGCGGGTGCAAAGCGCCCGCCGGGGGCAGGGCGGGCGCTGGCCGGGGGCTTTGGCCCCCGGCCGGTCCTGATCCCGGCGTGGTACTGTGGCAGGGGCGATGCCCCCTGCCATTGAAGCGTTGATGGTGCCTTCGCCGTTCCGGGCGGCGGAGGATACGCCCGCAATCGCACCGGGCCCGGATGATGCCCGTCGTGGCGGATTCCCCCCACTGTGCCCGGATCATCACAAACAATGCCGCAGTCGCTTGCATGGTTCTGCATCCTGCGGCGGGCCGGTCTTGGGGCCAACCGGGCCGGCCTTGCATTTTCTGCTTGAAAAAACCGCCCCGACGGCGCAAATCGCGCCGGTGCCCGCGCCACCTCGCGGGCGGAACGCTGTTGGAGAGACTATGGCCAAGGAAGACACGCTCGAATTTCCCGGTGTCGTCAAGGAGCTCCTGCCGAACGCGACATTCCGGGTCGAGCTGGACAACGGCCACGAGTTGATCGCGACAATGGCGGGCAAGATGCGCAAGAACCGGATCCGCGTCCTGGCAGGCGACAAGGTGCAGGTCGAAATGACGCCCTACGACCTGTCCAAGGGCCGCATCAACTACCGCTTCAAGTAAGTGCGGCTGATCCTTGGCTCTGCCAGCCCGCGCCGGCGTGATCTGCTGGCCCAGATTGGCCTGACCCCCGACGCCGTGATCCCCCCCGAAATCGACGAAACCCCGCGAAAGGGCGAGTTGCCCCGCCCCTGTTGCGCGCGCCTTGCGCGGGAAAAGGCGGCGGCGGTGCCGGTCGCCGGCCCGGATGATGTCGTGCTCTGTGCCGATACGGTCGTGGCGCTGGGCCGCCGCATCCTGGGCAAGCCGGCGGATGCCGGCGAGGCGGCGGCATTCCTGACCGCGCTGGGCGGGCGGCGGCATCAGGTGATCACCGCCGTCGCCGTCCGCCGCGGCGACCGGGTCTGGTTGCGCGAGTCGGTCAGTGCGGTGAAGATGAAGCGCCTGTCGGACGCAGAGCTGAACAGCTACCTCGACAGTGGGGAATGGATGGGCAAGGCCGGCGGCTATGCCATTCAGGGCCGGGCAGGGGCGTTCATCCCCTGGATCAGCGGGTCCTTCACCGGCATCGTCGGCCTGCCGCTGGCCGAGACGGCCGCCCTTTTGGCGGCAGCGGGCTGTCCGCTGTATCGGAGTGCCGCATGAAAGGCCGCGTCATTGCCCTGGACACCTTGCGTGGCCGACAGGCCGCCGCCCTGATCGTGGACGGGCGGCTGGAGGATTTCCTGATCGATCCGCCCGACAATGCGCCAGTTCCGGGGGCGATCTATCGCGGCATCGTCGAACGCCCGATGAAGGGGCAGGGCGGTGTCTTCGTGAAGCTTCCCGATGGGGCCAGCGGCTTTCTGCGTCAGGTCTCGGGCCTGGTTCCCGGCCGCCCCGTGCTGGTGCAGGTCAGCGGCGCGGCAGAGCCGGGCAAGGCCGTGCCGCTGACAGCGCGGCTGCTGTTCAAAAGCCGCTACGCGATCCTGACCCCCGATGCACCGGGCCTGAATGTGTCGCGCCGCATCCGCGACGCGGCGGTGCGGGCCGAACTGGATGATCTTGCGTCCGGGGCGATGGCCGGGGCCGCCCCCGGTCTGGGGCTGATCCTGCGGTCGGCCTGCGCCGGGGCGGACCCCGAAGCGGTGACCCGGGACATCGCGCTGATGCGCGGTCTTGCCGGGGCGGTGCTGTCGGATCTGGCCGGCGGCCCGGAACTGCTGGTGGACGGTCCCGGGGCGCAGGAAACGGCCTGGCGCGACTGGGCCGACCCGCCGCCGGATGAGGTGGCAAAGGGCGAGGGAACCTTTGACGCCCTTGGCGTGGACGGGTTCCTGGCTGACGTATTGTCTCCGCGCGTGCCCCTGCCCGGCGGCGGACATATGATGGTGGAGCCGACCCGCGCCCTCATCGCGGTGGATGTGAACACCGGCCCCGATACCTCTCCTGCTGCCGGTCTCAAGGCCAATATCGCCGCCGCACGGGACCTGCCGCGCCAGCTGCGCCTGCGCGGCCTGGGCGGGCAGGTGGTGGTGGACTTTGCCCCGGTTCCGAAAAAGGAACGCGCCCTGCTGGAACAGGTGCTGCGCGCGGCCTTCAAGGCGGACGGCGCGGAAAGCAGCCTGTCGGGCTGGACGACGCTGGGGCTGTACGAACTGGTGCGCAAACGCGACCGGCGACCCCTGGCCGAAGAACTGGCGTGAGCCGGACCGATCTGCCGAAAGCCGCAGGTTACCTGCTTGGGGCCTCGTCAGGACCTGGTGGGTTGTGAGGGATTCGAACCCCCGACATCTTCGGTGTAAACGAAGCGCTCTACCAACTGAGCTAACAACCCGCTCGGCAAACGATTGATCTTCTGACGTTTCCCCCGCCGGTACGGGAAGGGCCATCAGTACATTGTTATCAAGGCCTTATGCCCCACCCCCCATCTAGACCATCGTTCGCGGCCAGTAAAGGGATCATCTCGCCCCTGCATTCATTTCTGAACGGCAGACGGCACGCTGGGTGGCGCATCCTTACGCCCGGTTTCAATCGGGCGCGCAGGACCGAAGGAAGTCACAAGGCAGGTCCGGGACATCGAAGGTGGACGCAGGGCGGATCAGCAGCCATGACGGCACGACGTCGATCACTGCCGGGCGGGTGACAGGCAATTGGGCGGGACAAGCGACGGGACCGACGCCTTCATCAACCCGACAAGGGGCCGCATCGTCTATCCCAGGCCCCGCCGCGTGAATGTCGGTTTCCCGCCGCTGATGGTCCGCGGCGTGGATGCGGTGGCGATGGCGCGCGGCAGCCCCCGTCCGGCACCGGTCAGGATGTGGCTTGCCGGCAAACGGAAAGAACACGCCCGCCGCACGGCATGCGATGCCGCAGAACAGGAATTTCGCGTGCCCCCCTGAGCATCAGGAAAGCCTCGTCCAGCCATTCGGCCTGTGACCTGCGCGAGCCGGATGCGCCGGTGAATGAAACCCATACGCTGGCGGTGCCGGTGGACAAGGAAAGCGGCATGCTGGCCCGCGTGACCGGGCTGTTTTCGGGGCGGGGCCGTAACATCGAAAGCCTGACTGTGGCCGGGGTGGACCATCAGGGGCACCGCAGCCGGATCACCGTGGTCACCACCGGCACGCCGCAGGTGATCTGGCAGATCAAGGCGCAGCTTGCGCGCATGGCGCTGCGCCTGGCCGGGATTTTCCGGGCCAATGTGGTGGATTCGACCCTGGAAAGCTTTGTCTTCGAAATGACCGGCACGCCGGAAAAGATAGATGCCTTTGCCGAACTGATGCGCCCCCCCGGGCCTGCGCTGGCTTGCGCGGACCGGTGTGGCGGCCCTGGCGCGCGGGGCCTGACAGGGCCTGCGGGGCACCCCCCGGCCCGGACGGGCGTTACTGTTTCAGCAGTTCGGCAAGCCGCCGGGCATCGGTTTCGGACAGGGTTTCGGCGGCGGGGTCGCCCGCGCTGCTGCGGCGGCGCAGGTAAAGCGCCGCGATCAGCCCGCCCGCACCCAGCATGGCGGGGCCGGCCAGCCACAAAAGCAGGTTCGATCCGCGGGCGGTGGGATTGAGCAGCACATATTCGCCATAGCGGGCCACGATGAAATCGATCACCTCTTCATCGCTGTCCCCTGCAACCAGCCGTTCACGCAGCACAAGCCGCAGGTCACGCGCCACATCGGCATGGGATTCGTCGATGCTTTCATTGCGGCACACAGGGCAGCGCAGCCCCTGGGACAGCGCGCGCGCCCGCGCTTCCAGCGCCGGATCCGCCAGGACCTCGTCCGGCTGCACCGCCCCCGCAGGGACAGCCGCCAGCAGCACCAGTGCCAGCAGACCGGCGCGGATCATTCGGCCGCCACCGCGCCCGGGGCCTTGCGCCGCGCGCCGGCGGCCACACGGAAACGCCGGTCAGACAGGCTGAGCCCGCCGCCCAGGGCCATCAGAAAGCAGCCGATCCAGATGAAATTGACGAAAGGTTCAATATAGCTGCGCACCGCCCAGCCGCCCGCCGCCTGTTCATCACCGATCACCAGATAGATATCGCGCAGCAGCGAATGGTCGATCCCGGCCTCGGTCGTGGGCATCCGGGCCACGGGATACATGCGCTTTTCCGGGCGCAGGATCGCAATCTCCTGCCCGTCACGCTGCAGGACAAGCTCTGCCTGCGTGGCCATGTAGTTCGGGCCGGGCACATCGCGCACATCGCGCAACTGCACGACATAGGGGCCCAGCGGATAGGTTTCGCCGATCCGGACCACGCGGATATCCTCGGTCTTCCAGGCGGTGACGGCGGCCACGGCAAAGACGGTAACGCCAAAGCCGATATGCGCCGCAGCCTTGCCCCAGTCAGACCGGGGCAGCCGCGTGAGCCGTGCCGGCCGCAAGGCCAGCGGCCCCCGGCCGGCGCGCTGCCACAGGTCCGCCAGCGCCCCGAGCACCACCCAGGCCGCCAGAACCAGGCCGACGGGGCCAAGGATGCTGCGCTGGGTTTGCACCGTCCAGGCAAGGGCACCCAGCGCCATCGACAGCACCAGCACACCTGCCAGCGGCTGCGCCGCCCGCGTCAGGTCGCCGCGTTTCCACGGCAGGACCGATCCGACCGGCAGCAGCACGGCAAGCGCCACGACAAAGGGCGTAAAGGCCATGTTGAAGAAGGGCGGCCCAACCGACAGCTTGCGCGCAAAGACCAGTTCGGCGACCAGCGGCCAGACCGTGCCGACAAAGACGACAAAGGCCGAGACGGCCAGCAGCAGGTTGTTGGCCACCAGGGCACTTTCCCGGCTGACCGGGGCAAAGACGCCCGAAGCCTCCATCGCGGCGGCGCGGGCGGCATAAAGCATCAGCGCCCCTCCCATGAACAGGCCCAGGATCAGCAGGATGAACACCCCGCGTTCGGGATCGTTGGCAAAGGCGTGAACACTGGTGATCACGCCCGAGCGCACGATGAAGGTGCCGATCAGCGAAAAACCGAAGGCCAGGATTGCCAGCAGGATCGTCCAGCTTTTCAGCGCCTCGCGCTTTTCCACCACGATCGCCGAATGCAGCAGGGCGGCGGCAAAAAGCCAGGGCATGAAAGAGGCATTCTCGACCGGGTCCCAGAACCAGAAGCCGCCCCAGCCAAGTTCGTAATAGGCCCACCATGACCCAAGGGCGATGCCGATGGTCAGAAAGACCCAGGCGACCAGCGTCCAGGGGCGCACCCAGCGGCCCCAGGCGGCATCGACGCGCCCTTCGATCAGGGCGGCGACAGCAAAGGAAAACGCCATGCTGAGCCCGACGTAGCCGAGGTAGAGAAACGGCGGATGAAAGGCCAGGCCCGGGTCCTGCAGCAGCGGGTTCAGATCCCGCCCGTTCATCGGCGGAATGGCCAGCCTCAGGAACGGGTTCGAGGTGAACAGCAGGAAGGCCAGAAAGGCCACCCCGATCATCCCCTGCACGGCCAGCACACGGGCACGCAAGGACGGCGGCAGATTGCCGCCGAACCAGGCCACGCAGGCCCCGTACAGCGCCAGGATCAGCACCCAAAGCAGAAGCGAGCCCTCGTGGTTCCCCCAGACGCCGGAAATCTTGTAGATCAACGGCTTGAGCGTGTGCGAGTTCTGCACGACCAGCCGCAGCGAAAAGTCGGAAGTCACAAAGGCATAGGTCAGCGCGGCAAAGGAAAACCCGATCAGCAGGACCTGGGTCGTGGCCGCCGGTTCAGCGACCGACATCCACGTGCCCCAGCGCCGCTGCGCCCCGATCAGCGGCACGACCGACTGGATCAGCGCGACCGCAAGGGCCAGCACCAAGGCGAAATGTCCCAGCTCCACGATCATGCGGCGTCACCCCCCAGTACGACGGTATCAGCCTATGCCGAAACCGGGATCAGTCCAATGGGGATGCGCGCCAATGCCGCGGCAGTCTTCCGCCGCTGGCCGGACGGCCTGCGGTGAAGTGCCAGCCTCACCACGCTCAGACACCACCGGACCTTGGCCACACGGGCGGTGGCCTGCTTTCGCACCGGTTTGCCACCAAACCTGTTCCATGGGCCTTTCGCCATATCGGGACAGGTGGCCTGTTCCGTGCCCGCCGGCAGCAAGCATCCCAAGACCCGACTTTCCGGAATGGCAGGCACTTGGAATGTCAGGAAAACTCTCGCATTCCGTGATTTTCTTGGCTCCGGCGGTAGGGATCGAACCTACGGCCAATTGATTAACAGTCAACTGCTCTACCGCTGAGCTACGCCGGAATGCCCCGGCTCCTATAGCAAGGCGGGTGGGGGGCGTCCAGAGACAAAAGCAGGCTCAGGGCGGCTTTGCATGCACCAGCCGGAATTCTGCGGCGGGCGATAGGGCGGCATCGCTTTCGACGATGTTTCTCTGTGCAAGATCAATCAGATGCGCAAGGACATTGCGCTCGGCTGCCTTGAGCAGACCGGCAGGCAGACCGCTGTAGATCGTCTTGACCAGCCGCGCGGGCGTGGCCGGCGCGGCGTGCAGGGCGGCCAGGATTTCGCTCTCGCGCCGGCTGCGATGTGCGGCAAGCCCGGCAAGGCGGGCCGCCGGGTCGGTGACGGGCGCACCATGTCCGGGCAGGAAGGTGGTCCAGGGCTGGCTGGCAAGGCGGGCAAGGCTGCGCCGGTAGGCCCCCATGTCGCCTTCGGGCGGCGAGACGAGCGAGGTTGACCATGCCATCACGTGATCGCCCGAAAAGCCAAGCATGCCCCAGCGAAAGCACAGATGTCCGCCGAGGTGGCCGGGGGTGTGGATCGCCGTCAGCGACCATCCGGCACCTGCCACGGTCTCGCCGTCGGACAGGCGGATGTCGGGGCGGAAGCCATGGTCAAGGCCTTCGCCCCCGGTTCCGCCGCCGGCCAACTTCGCCATGGCGGGCGTCATGTCGTCGCGCGCTGTTCCGAAGGCCAGCACCGGTGCCCCGGTTGCCCGCGCCAGCGCCGGGGCAAGGGCCGAGTGATCGGCATGGGCGTGGGTGACAAGGATATGGCTGACCCGTTCGCTGCGCCCCAGGGCGGCCAGAATCGCCGCCAGATGCGCCCCGTCGGCAGGGCCGGGATCGATCACCGCCACAGCGCCCCGGCCGACAATCCAGGTGTTGGTGCCGCGTTCGGTCATCACAGAGGGGTTGGGTGCCCGGACAAGCCGCAGGTCGGGGTTCAGACGCGCAGGCATGTCGTGACGGGGCATCGGCTTTCTTTCCGCAGGTTCCGCCGCTAGGATCGCGGGCATGTCCGCATTCTTCAAACCGCTTCTGCCACGAGGGCTTTACGGGCGCGCCGCGCTGATCCTGATTGTTCCCATCGTAGCGATCCAGCTTGTGGTGTCACTTGCCTTTATCCAGCGCCATTTTGAAGGCGTCACGCGCCAGATGACCCAAAGTCTGGTCATCCAGATCATGTTCGTTCTGGATGAAGCCGATCGGGGCGGATCGCTGGCCGAGGCCAGGGCGCGGGCCTGGGGGATTGCGCGCGCGCTGGACATGACGCTGGAGCTTCCCGCCATATGGCCGGACCTGACAGACCGGCGAAGAGCCTACGATCTGTCCGGGCGGGTGGTGATCGAAACGCTGCGCCAGGGCCTGCCGGACCTGCGATCTGTCGATCTGCTGTCCGACAGCGGGGATGTGCGCATGCTGTTGCAGACAGATGCGGGCCCGATGTCGCTTTCGGTGTCGCGGCGGCGGGTTTCGGCGTCAAACCCGCATCAGCTTCTGGTGTGGATGATACTGACGTCGGTGCTGATGACGGTGATTTCCTATGTCTTCCTGCGCAACCAGTTGCGCCCCATCAAGCGGCTTGCGGATGCCGCCGAGGCTTTCGGCAAGGGGCGGTCGGTGGCCTACCGGCCGCGCGGCGCGCTGGAGGTGCGTGCGGCGGGGGCCGCATTTCTTGACATGCGCAGCCGGATCGAACGGCAGATGGAACAGCGCACGCTGATGCTGTCGGGTGTCAGCCATGATCTGCGCACGCCGATGACCCGCCTCAGGCTCAGCCTGTCCCTGATGCCGCAGGATGACGAGGTCAGGGCAGCCCTGCGCGATGTTGCGGATATGGAGCGGCTGGTCGACGAATTCCTGTCCTTTGCCCGCGGCGTTGCCATGGAAACCCCCGTGGCAACCGATCCGGTCGCGCTGGTGGCCCGGGTTGCCGAAAACGCCCGCCGGTCGGGCGGGTCAGTCAGCCTGCACAGCGATGGCGAGGGCACGGCCCTGTTGCGCCCCGATGCGGTGACGCGGGCGGTCGAGAACCTGATCGGAAATGCCCTGCGCTATGGGACAAGATGCGAGGTCAGCGTGACCGTGACCGAGCGCAGCATCCGGATCTGCATCGAGGACGATGGTCCGGGCATCCCCGGCGAGCGGCGGGAGGAGGCGATGCGTCCCTTCACAAGGCTGGACGAGGCGCGCAACCCCAACCGGGGCGGGGGCGTGGGGCTGGGTCTGTCCATCGCCGCCGACGTGGCGCGCAGCCATGGCGGCACGCTGACCCTGGCGGACTCGGCCCGCCTCGGCGGGCTGAAGGCAGAGATCATCCTGGCCCGCTGACCCGGTCAGGCGGCGGGCGAAACCGGGCGGCCCAGCGGGTCGAGGATGCGGCCCCCCGCAGCGCGGGCATCTTCGGGCTGGTGCGTTACCAGAACTGCGGGAATCCGCTCGGCCCGGATCAGGTCCAGAACGAAGGTACGGATGCGGCCGCGCATGTCGGCATCAAGGCGCGAGAACGGCTCGTCCAGCAGCAGCGCCCCGGGTTCGGCCAGCAGGGTGCGCATCAGGGCCACCCGCGCCCGCTCGCCGCCCGACAGGGTGGCGGGATCGCGGTCTGCGAACCCCGCCAGACCGGCCTTTGCCAGGGCCGCCCCGACGGCTGCACGGCGCGCCTTGCGCCCGCGCAGCGCGGCGGGCAGCGCAAAAGCCAGATTGCCGCCGACCGACAGATGCGGGAACAGCACATCGTCCTGAAACAGCAGCCCCACCCCGCGCGCGCGTGTCGGCAGGCCGGTCAGGTCGCGCCCGTTCAGCGTCAGCCTGCCCGAGAGGTCAAAGTCCGGGCCAAGCGTGCCGATGATCGCGGCCAGGGCCGTTGATTTTCCGGACCCCGACGGGCCCATGATCGTCAGCACCTCGCCCGGTTTCACCACGGCATCGAGGGCGACGATCAGCTTGCCTTTGGCGCGCACCTCCAGCCGGTCAAGCACAAGCCCGCTCATGCGCCCGGCCTCATGCCGGCCCGGTTGCGAAAGAGGGCGGCGGGAAGGGCAAGGGCCAGGGCAAAGGCGAAAAGCGGCAGGGCAAGCTGCAGCATCGCATAGGTTCCGATGATGCGCCTGTTGCCGCCGGACGACAGGGCAACGGCTTCGGTTGTCAGGGTTGTCACCCGGCCGCCGCCGATCAGAAGCGTCGGCAGGTACTGGCCGACAGAGACGGCAAAGCCCACTGCCGCCGCGGTCAGGATCGCACGCAGCAGCATCGGCAGGCGCAGCCGCCAGAAGATGCGCCCCGGCGTGGCGCCAAGGGCGGCACCCGCCACGGCGAAGCGCGGGTCCCAGGCCCGCCAGGGCGCGGCGAGGGACAGAAAGACATAAGGCAGCACAAAGACAAGATGGGCCGCCGCCACGGCCCAGGTGCTGCCTTCGACCCCGCTGCGCAGGCCCAGTTCGGCAAGCCCCGGCAGGAAAGCCACCTGCGGCATGATCAGCGGCAGCCAAAGCAGCCACAGCGCCCCGCCCCCCGGTTTGAGGCCAAAGCGCGTCTCCGCCTCCAGACAGGCCAGGACAAGCCCGGTGGCCAGCGCGGCTGACAGGGCGGCCAGCAGCAGCGTTTCCAGCGCCGCAGGGCCAAGGCCGGGTGCGGCCCGCGCCCAGGCATCAAGCCCAAGACGTTCGGGCAGGGCATCGGGAAAGACCCAAGGGCCGGCAAAGCTCCACAGGGCCAGCCCCGCCATGCCGCCCGCCATGACAAGCACGACAAGCAGGCCCCCCCCGGCGGCGAGGGGGCCAAGCCAGCGGTCGGCCCAGACCCGCCTGCGCCCCGTCAGCGCCAGCCTGCATCCCAGCCGGGCCAGACCGGTTTCAGCGCAGCGCAGCAGGGCAAGTGCCGCCAGCACCAGGCCAAGCTGCACCAGGGCACCGGCTGCCGCCACGGGGTGGATGGAAAGGTCGGGGCTGGTCATCCAAAGCACAAGCTGCGCCGAAAGCGTGGGCGGCAGGGCAGGGCCAAGGACGATGGCCATGTCCACCGCCGTCATGGAATAGGCCAGCACGGCATAGACCGCAGGCCGCATCTGCGGCCAGACAGCCGGCAGGACCGCCAGCATCCAGCCCGCCACGCGCCCGTAGCCAAGGCTGGCCATCAGCATCAGCCGCCGCGGCGCGTCGGCCTGGGGCAGGGCGGCGATCAGGATCAGCAGCAGGAACGGAACTTCCTTCAGCACCAGACCGGCCGTCAGGGCAAGACCCGCAGGATCATTCAGGATCAGAAGGTCGGGCGGTTGGGTCCAGCCGGTGGCCCAGGGCGACAGCGCCCGGGCAATCCACCCCGACGGGGCCAGCAGGAACGCAAGGCCCAGGGCCGCCGCCGCATGGGGCACGGCCAGAAGCGGCGACAGCAGCCGCAGGATCAGCGTGAAAAGCCGCCCGCCCTGAAGTGCCGCCACCAGACCAAGCGCAATCGCCAGCGACAGAACGGTCGAGGCGATGCCGGTCCCCAGCGAAAGTGCCGCCGCCCGGGGCAGGCCGGGCCAGTCAAGCAGCCGCGCCATGCCGTCCGCTTCGAAGGCGGGGCGCAGGGTGCCCGCCAGCCCCGCGATCACGGGTCCCGCCATCAGAAGAAGGGTCAGCCGGGGCGCAAACCGCAGCGCCCCGTCTGCCGTCATTGCGCAACCCCGTAGCGGCGCGTCCAGTCCTGGCTGATGCGCGTCATCCAGCTTGCATGCGGCTCGGGCAGGGCCGGACCAAGATCGTCCGGCGCAAGTGTGGCGACGCCCAGATCAAGGGCATCGAAGCGGGCGCGGTCCGGGCCGGAAAGCGCGGACAGGTTCAGCACGGTCTGAAAGCCAAGCACACCGGGGTCCTGCGCCCGGGCCTGGACCTGGGGGTCCAGCAGCAGGTTGGCCACCACCATGGCACCGGCGGCATGGGCGGCATTGTAGGGAATGGCCACGAAACTGGCATTGCCGATGGTCCCGCCGGTCCAGACAGTGGTGCGGATCGTCCCGGGCAGTTCGCCGGCCGCAATCGCGGCAGAGGCGCGCCCCGTGTTGAAGGCAAAGGCGATGTCGATCTCGCCATCCGCCAGCAATTGCCCCAGCGCCGGTTCGTTCGCCGGATAGGCCCGTCCCTGGCGCCAAAGCGCCGGGGTGATCTGATCGAGCCAGGCCCAAAGCGGCGCCGTCAGCCGGTCATAGCTTGCCGGATCAACGGGTTGCAGCAGCAGCTCCGGGTCATCGATGACGCCGTAAAGGACCTGCTTGAGAAAGGTCGTGCCAAGATAGTCCGGCGGCTGGGGGTAGGTGAACCGTCCCGGATTGGCCTTTGCCCAGTCCAGAAGCTGCCCGGCCCCCAGCGGCGGCTCAGGCACCCGGGCGCTGTCATATTCAAAGACCAGCTGCGCCATGGCCCAGGGGCTTTCCAGCCCCAGTGTCGGTTCGGTGAAATCCATCCGCGTTGCCGGTTTTCCCGCAACATCCACAAGGGGCCAGTTGGGAAGCTGTTCGGCAAAGGGGCCGAAGAGCAGCCCCTTGCCCTTCATCGCGGCAAAGTTTTCGCCGTTGATCCAGATCAGGTCAACGGCACCGCCCTGATCCTGGCCTGCCTGTTTTTCGCTGACGACCCGCGCCACGGCATCGGCGGTCGAGGCCAGCTTGACCTGCGTCAGGC
This sequence comes from Rhodobacter sp., assembly GCA_020251025.1. Lineage (GTDB taxonomy): Bacteria > Pseudomonadota > Alphaproteobacteria > Rhodobacterales > Rhodobacteraceae > Aliitabrizicola. The sequence goes on from JADCDI010000099.1 coordinate 12,000, forward strand.
TCACGCCATGGCGCGCCAATGCCTCTTCCCCGACCCATGAAATGAAATCATTGATCCTGGGGTCACCGCCCCAGGCGTGCCAGTAGACCGTCTGCCCCCTGGCCTCTTGCAGGACGGCGGCCCAGTCTGCCGGGTCCGGCTGGGCCGCCGCGGGCAAGGCCGTGCAGGCCGCCAACAGGATGGCTGCAGCGGACATCTTCATGGCACATTCCCCCCGGCGAAACGCATCGTTCTTTTTCGCCTTACACATCGCAATTGACCGCTTGCAACCCAAAGCTCAAACCCCCACGAGGATGTGAGGCGCAGGCAAGGCCGCCCGCCCGCACGCAAGCGGCCAGGCCCGCGCGACGGATCAAAAGGGGGGCAGACATGCTTGACGCCCGGATGCGGCGCCTGATCGACCCGCCTCTGACCGGGGCCGGGCTTTGGCTGGCCGGTCTGGGTGTTTCCGCCAATGCCCTGACCCTGGCCGGTCTGGCGCTGGGCCTGCTGATGGCCGCGATGCTTGCGGCGGGGTTCGGTGCCCTGGCGCTGGTCCCGCTGGCGTTCAGCCGGCTTTGCGACGGGCTGGATGGTGCCGTGGCCCGCGCGCGGGGCGCGACCGATTTCGGGGGCTATCTTGATATCTTTTGCGATTTTGTCTTCTATGGCGCGGTGCCGCTGGCCTTCGTGCTGCGCGACCCGGCCGCCAACGGGGTGGCGGGTGCCTTTCTGCTTGCCTCTTTTTACGTGAACGGCACAAGTTTTCTGGGCTATGCGGTGCTTGCCGGCAAGCGGGGGCTGGAGACCCGCGAACAGGGTGAAAAATCGCTGTATTACAGCGCGGGCCTGCTGGAGGGTACGGAAACCATCCTGTTTTTTGCCCTGCTGTGCCTTCTGCCGGGTGCCTTTGCTCCGCTGGCCTTCGTGTTCGGCGCGCTGTGCTGTGCGACCGCTTTGTCCCGGGTCGCGATGGCCCTGCGCCGGTTCGGCTGAGGTGCCGATGCCGGGGCAGGCCCGCCGCCCCCGCCCTGATGAAAGAGCGGTTCATTCCGATAAAAATCGCAGTCCCCTGATCCGGCTGCGCGCCTGCGGTTGCCGTGCCCTGTCAGATGTGGCAAACCACCTGAAGATCGCCCCGGGACCGGAAAGTGCAGAGATGACGGATTTTGCCACGCGGCGCATGGTGATGGTCGATACCCAGGTCCGTCCTTCCGACGTCACCAGGTTTCCGGTCATCAAGGCGCTGCTTTCGGTCCCGCGCGAGGCCTATGTGCCCCGCAACCTGCGCGAGGCCGCCTATATCGGCGAAAATCTCGTGATTGCCCCCCGCCGTGTGGTGCTGGAGGCGCGGACCCTGGCCAAACTTCTTGATGCGCTGGACATCCAGCCGGACGAGATGGTGCTCGATCTGGGATGCGGGCTTGGCTATTCGACAGCCGTCATCGCGCACCTGGCCGAGGCGGTGGTCGCGGTGGAAGAAGATGCGGCCCTTGCCGCGCAGGCCGAAAAGACCCTGGCGTCCGAGGGTGTCGACAATGCCGCCGTGATCGCCGGGCCGCTGGCCGGTGGGGCCGCCAAACACGGCCCCTATGATGTGATTACGGTGCAGGGGGCGATTGAAATGCTGCCGCAGGCCCTTTGCGACCAGTTGAAGGACGGGGGCCGCATCGGCTGCGTCTTCATGGAGGGGGCCCTGGGCGTTGCCCGTGTGGGCTACAAGGTCGACGGCGCTGTCACATGGCGCTTTGCCTTCAACGCCACGGCTCCGGTCCTGCCGGGGTTTGAACTGCGGCGCGGGTTCGTGCTGTAGGCGGGAAAACAAAGAGGAATGTTATGCTGAGAACGGCCCGCACCCTTGTTCTGACACTGTCGCTGATTGCCGGGGCCGCGCCGCCGGTGTGGGCCGAAACCCTGGCCGATGCGCTGATCGCGGCCTATCGCAACAGCAACCTTCTGGCACAGAATCAGGCGGTTCTGCGCGCGGCGGATGAAAACGTGGCCCAGGCGGTTGCAACGCTGCGCCCTGTGGTGGCTTTCGTGGCCGACGGGAGGTATGGCTATTCGGAACAGCGCATCATGGGCACCACCGTGTCTTCGGACAGGCTTTTTGCCAACTACTCGATCACCGCACAAATGACCCTGTTCGATTTCGGCCGCACGCAGCTTGCCATCGAGGCGGCAAAGGAAACCGTTCTGGCCACGCGCGAGGCGCTGATCTCGATCGAGCAGCAGGTTCTGCTGTCTGCGGTATCCGCCTTTGTCAACGTGCGCCTGCAGCAGGAATTCGTATCCTTGCGCGAAAACAACGTGCGTGTCATCGGCGAGCAGTTGCGCGCGGCGCAGGACCGGTTCGAGGTGGGCGAAGTCACCCGGACAGATGTGGCCCAGGCCGAGGCACGCCTGGCAGAGGCCAGGGCCAACCTTGTCGTGGCCCAGGGCGATCTGGCGATCGCCCGCGAGAATTACCGCGCCGCGACCGGAAACTACCCGGGCGTGCTGTCGGCCCCGCCAGCCCCCCCGCGCACTGCCGACACGCTGGATGCGGCCCGCTCGGTCGCGCTGCGCACGCATCCTTCGATCCGTCAGGCCCAGCGCGAGGTGAAGGCGGCAGAGTTGAACGTGGAGCGCGCCCGGGCGAACCTGCGACCGTCGATTTCGGCCCAGGCAAACCTGTCGGTCGATCAGGACGGCCTTCAGCAAAGGGGGGTTGGCCTCAACTTCAACCAGACGATCTATTCGGGCGGCGCGCTTTCGTCGGCGCTGCGCCAGTCGATGGCGAACCGCGATGCAAGTCTTGCCGGGCTTAAGCAGCGCGGCGTCGAGGTGGCCGAGAATGTCGGCACGGTCTGGAGCAATCTTGACGTGGCCGACGCCAGCATCACCGCGACCGAACAGCAGATCGCAGCCGCCCAGATCGCCTTTGACGGTGTGCGCGAAGAGGCAAGCCTTGGCGCACGCACCACCCTTGATGTGCTTGATGCCGAACAGGCCCTGCTTGATGCCCGGGCTGCGCGCCTGTCGGCGCTGGCGCAGCGTTACATCGGCATCTATCAGCTTTTGTCGTCGATGGGCCTGTTGACGGCGGACCATCTGGAACTTGGAATCCCCACCTTTGATCCGGCGGCCTATTACAACGCCGTGCGGCGCGCGCCGACAAGCGTTCAGGGCGAAAAGCTTGACCGCATCATGAAATCGGTGGGGAACGACTGACCCCGGCAGGGCCGGCACCTGCTGCGGGCGGCCCCCGGCGCGACCGCGCCTTGCCGGATGACATGCGGGGCGGTAGCATCCCGTCCTGCGGGGCGGCAAACAGGTGGCAGGGGGTGGTCCGATGTCGGGGACGATGTCAAAATCGGAAATCGAGGATGTCCTTTCCTCGATCCGCCGTCTTGTGACCGAGGAGCAGTTGCAGCAGCAGCGGCCCGTCGCCCGGTCTTCCGACAAGCTTGTTCTGACGCCGGCACTGCGCATAGAGACCGCCCTTCCGGAAGTGGGGCAACCTTTGCCGGTCGCCGGACCCGTGACGCCGGTTCCGGAACAGAAGGGGGATGCGTCGGCATCCGCAGCGCATCAGGCGGCTGCCGCGCTTGAAGCGGCCCTTGTGGGACACCGCGACGACTGGGAGCCTGAGGGAGGCGAACTGCTGCCGTCACTGCGCTTGTCCATGAATTGGGATTTTCCCGCAGACAGCGAGGCCGCGGATGCGACCGGTCCGGCAGGTGCCGTCCCGGTCGGCTGGAAGCCCGCTGACCATCGGCCCGCCCCTGCCGAAGCGCCCGCCCCTGGCGAAGCGCCCTTCCAGGCCGAAGAGCTTATCCCTGCCCAGGAACCCGCCGGGCTAGAAGCGCTCATCCTTGCCGAAGCGATGGTCCCGGCAGAACCACTCACCCCTGCCGAACCGCCCGTCCCGGCCGAACCGCCCGTCCTTGCCGAAGCGCCTGCCCAGGCCGAAGCGCCCATCCCTGCCGAACCGCCCGCACGGGTAGAAGCGCTCGTCCCTGCCGAAGCGATCATCCCTGCCGAACCGCCCGTCCTTGCCGAAGCGCCTGCACAGGCCGAAGCGCCCATCCCTGCCGAACCGCCCGCACGGGTAGAAGCGCTCATCCTTGCCGAAGCGATCATCCCTGCCGAACCGCTCGTCCTTGCCGAAGCGCCTGCACAGGCCGAAGCGGTCGTCCCTGCCGAAGCGCCCGCCGAGGCCGAACCGCTTGTCCTTGCCGAAGCGCTGGTCCTTGCCGAAGCGCCTGCACAGGCCGAACCGCCCGTCCCAGCCGAAGCGTCCGCCCAGGCCGCAGCGCCCGTCCCAGCCGAAGCGTCCACCCGGGCCGAACCGCTTATCCTTGCCGAACCGCTCGTCCCTGCCGAACCGCCCGCCCGGGCCGAAGCGCTTATCCTTGTCGAACCGCTTATCCCTGCCGAACCGCCCGCCGCACCGGCAGTGGACATTACGCCAGAGGAAAACATCCGCTGGGATGCCTATCTGGCCGTTCACCGGTCTGCGCCGCTTATGGCGGCAGAGCAGGCCGAACCCTGGCGCCCGGCGCCGGACCCCTGGGAAAAGCCGCCTGCCGGTCTGTCCGGGTCTTTCGGGATTGCCGATGCAGCGCATGGGCAGTGGGCCACCGGGGCCGCGCCGGAACCTGTGCCTCAGGTGCCGCCACAGTCGGCACTGCCGCCATCCGGAGCGGTTCGGGATGCGTCAGGGCTGGCGGATGCGGATCGTCCCGCAACCCTGCCGTCCGACCGGTTTGCAGATCAGGCTGTTCCTGACCAGCCGCCGGAAGACGGGCCATCGGCCCCTCTGGCAGGGCAGGACCTTGCGCCTGGCATCGATGAGGCCCTGCTTCGTGATCTGATCCGGGATGTTCTGCGCGAGGAATTGCGCGGCGAGCTGGGACAGCGCATCACCCGCAACGTTCGCAAGCTGGTGCGCGCAGAGCTTGCCCGTGCCCTGACGGTCCGGGACCTGGCCTGATCCCGAACGGCTGAGGTGAAGGGCCGCGCGACATCGTCCATCTGTCTTCAGGAAATGCCAGACGCGCCCCTTGGGGCGCGTCCGGCCTGTTGCCCAAAGAACCGGTTTCAGGCCGCTTCGGCCCGATCCAGTTCCATGGCATGACGACGCTCGCTTTCTTCACGCGACAGCGCGACCGACGTGCGCACGCCCTTGCTGACGAATGCCATCAAACCCTTCACGACCCGCTCGTTCGGATCGATCCCTGCGCAGGACAACACTTCGCGCCCGTCGCGCGATCTTGCCCAGCGGGCAATCTGCTCGGGGCCGTTGGCATATTTCTTGTCATCCGCAATGGCATCGTCCAGGGCGGCCAGCACCACGGCTGCAAAAAGCTTGCGTGCCCTTTGCCCCTGTTCGTAATTGAAAGCGGTGCTGTCAACGAAATCGACCATCTCGTCGTCCTTCTTTCTGCTCTTGTCTTTAGCGCGTTCTGGCGACTATGACCACGTACGCCTGATTCGGTGTTTACACTTTGGAATGACTGCCATGCGTTCTTAGCATGGCTTTTCCAAAACACCTACAGCGTCTGTCCGGCTTGTGCGCAGAAAGCCGCCTGTATATAGGCGCAGGCAAGGTTCCTTCAACCTTTTGTAAAGGGTTTGCCTCCATGCCGAAGATCAACGGCAAATAAATCCGGCCCGGCTTCATCCTGGAGCACGACCATGGCCTTTGGGCTGCCGTGAAGGTCAGTCATGTCAAGCCCGGCAAGGGCGGGGCCTTTGCCCAGGTCGAGCTGAAGAACCTGCGCGACGGGCGCAAGCTGAACGAACGGTTCCGGTCCGAAGACAGGGTGGAACAGGTGCGGCTGGACAACAAGGACCAGCAGTTTCTGTACGAAACCGACGGACGCCTGGTGTTCATGGATGGCGAAACCTACGAACAGACCGAAATCGATGCCGACCTTCTGGGCGACCGCCGCCCTTTCCTGCAGGACGGGATGATGGCCACGGTCGAATACCATGGCGAGGAAGCCCTGTCGGTGCGGCTGCCGCAGAAGGTCAAGTGCCGGATTGTGCAGACCGAACCTGTGGTCCGTGGCCAGACCGCCGCCAACAGCTTCAAGCCGGCGATCCTTGACAATGGCCTGCGCATCATGGTCCCGCCCTTCGTCGGCCGGGACGAGGACATCTGGGTTCACACCGAACTGATGGAATATTCCGAACGCGCCTGATGGCATGCGAAGGGCGCGGGGGCCATGCGCGGGGGGCCTTCGTGCGCCTCGTCAGGCGTCCGGCCAGACCTGGGCGTTGCCCGCCCGCATCCTCTCTGACATCCTGTCGAAACGCAGATAGGCCAGCGCCCTGTCGCCCGACCGGGTAAAGAGCTGCCCCGCAGAGCGGTCCCCTGCCAGAATCGCGTCGCCCGGGCCCGCATCGCCCTTGATCCGCACGCGGACCAGACCTTTGCGCAGATCGGTCTTGTGCTTCATCCGCGCGGTCACCTCCTGGCCCACGTAGCAACCCTTGCGGAAGTCGACGCCATGCAGCGCCTCGAACCCCGCCTCCAGGATATAGGTCTCGTCCGGGATCAGCTCGATCCCGGTTTCGGGAATGACATGGGCGACGCGGATCGCGTCCCAGTCGATGGCCGGATCGGCCCCTTCCGGCCCGCCATAGCGGCGCCAGCCCAGGGCGGCGTGGCGCGGATCGGCCAAGGCACCCGGCGGCGGCACCCCAAGGCCCCGCGTGACGGTCAGGGCCACGGGCGCAAGCTGCACATCGGCGCGCAGCCGGTACATCGCAAGGCGCTTCATCAGGCCGGGTGCGAAGCTGTCCTTCACGTCGATCAGCAACCGGCCGCCCGTGCTGACCACCAGAAAATCAACCAGGTACTTGCCCTGCGGCGTCAGCAGGGCCGTCCAGACAATGCCCTCGCCCGTGCCCAGCGGGCGCAGGTCGTTGGTCACCAGCCCCTGCAGAAAGCCAGGCGCATCCGCCCCTGACAGGCCGATCAGCGCCCTGTCGTCCGTTCTTTCGCCGTCCATCCAGCCAATCCCCCTTGCCTGCCACAGAATACAGGCATCTGCGCCAGTCACAACGGGGGGGGCCGGTTGACCTTGCCGGACCGCCGCCCCAGGCAAGGGCAACGTCAGGAGTTTCGCCCATGTCCCTTGCCAGCGGACGCCCCTGTCTTGCCATTCCCGGGCCGGCCATCCTGCCCGACCGCGTGCTGCAGGCGATGCGTCGCGCCGCACCCAACATCTATGCCGGCGCACTGCACGAGATGGTCGATACGATCTGGCACGATCTGCGGACAGTGGCGGGCACCAAGGGCCATGTCGCCATGTATATCGGCAATGGTCATGCCGGCCGGGAAGCGGCGAATGCCAACCTGTTTTCGCGCGGCGACCGCGCGCTGGTGCTGGCCACGGGGCGTTTCGGCCTGTCCTGGGCTGACGCCGCCCGCGCCCTGGGCGTGGCTGTGGACCTGATCGATTCCGGTGTCGCCCCGATCAGCATGGACCGGGTCGAAGCCGCCCTGCGGGCCGATGCGGCCCATGCGATCCGGGCGGTTCTGGTCACCCATGTCGACACCGCCAGTTCCGTGCGCACCGATGTGGCCGCCCTGCGCGCGCTGATGGATGCGGTGGGGCACCCGGCGCTGCTGGCGGTGGATTGCATCGCCTCGCTGGGCTGCGACGAATATCACATGGACGCCTCGGGGGGGTGGATGTGACCGTTGCGGCCAGCCAGAAGGGGCTGATGACCCCGCCCGGACTGGCCATTGTCTGGTTTTCCGACCGCGCGGCGCAGGAAAGCCGCCGGTCAGACCTGCGCACGCCCTATTGGGCCTGGACACCCCGCAGCACGGGCAGCGAATTCTGGCAGCTTTTCTGCGGCACCGCGCCCACCCATCATCTTTATGGCCTGCGCGAGGCGCTGGACATGCTGCTGAAGGAAGAAGGGATGGCGGCCGTCTGGGCCCGGCACGAGACCCTGGCGCAGGCCGTCTGGGCGGCCTTCGATGCCTGGGGGACCGGCAATCCGTCCATCGCGCTCAACGTGGCGGATCCGGCCTTTCGCGGCCGGTCGGTCACCCCGGCGCGCATGGGCGCGCCCGCTGCCACGCTGCTGCGCGGCTGGACCGAAAGCCAGGGGGGCGTGACGCTGGGCATCGGTCTTGGCATGTCCACCCCCGAAGACCCGGCAGGCGACGGCTTTCTGCGCGTGGCCCATATGGGCCATGTGAACGCCCACATGACGCTGGGCGCGCTGGCGGTGATGGAGGCGGGGATGCAGGCGCTTGGCATCGCCCACGGCCCCGGCGCGCTTGATGCGGCCGCAGCCGTGGTGGCGGGCCGCTGAGGCGTCACTGCCCGCGCGCCGCCAGCCATTCCTTCATCCAGGCAATCTCGGCCTCTTGCGCGGCGATGACCTTTTCGGCAAAGGCCCGCGCCTCGGGGTCGGTGCCATATTGCAGTTCCACCTTTGCGGCATCGACCGCGCCCTGGTGGTGCGGGATCATGCCCCTGATGAAATCCACGTCCGGATCGCCGGTGAATTCCATCATCATGCCCGCACTCATGCCGTTCATCGCATCGACATAGCCCTGCGTCGCCGCCGATGCCCCGTCGGGGGCCATCATCATCATCCTGCCGTCCATTTCATGCATCATGGCCATGCCGCCGCCGTCCTGCGCCAGGGCGGGCAGGGCGGTTGCGATGATTGCAAGGGCAAGGGGAAAGGATCGGCTCATGGCAAGGCTCCTTGGATCGGGTTGGTGTGCAGATGTCACACCTTCCCGCAGCGGGAAGGAAACACACGATTGCGTCAGCCCGCCCTTGCCGCCTCCAGCGCGCCGGGCAGGGCGGCGGCAAAGGCGGCGATGTCCGCCTTTGGTCCCGTGCTGACCCGGATGCAGCGATCCAGCGGCGCAACGCCGGGCATCCGCACGAAAATGTCGCGCGCCAGCAGCTCGCGCAGCACGCGCCGCGCAAAGGCCCCGTCCCCGCCGCAGTCGATGGTCACGAAATTGGTGGCCGACGGCAGGGGCAGCAGCCCGTTGGCGCGCGCCACCTGGTCCAGCGCGGCCCGGGCGCGCGCAACCCTGGCCCGCACCTGCGCCAACCAGGCCTGATCGGCCAGCGCCGCCAGCGCCCCCGCCTGCGCGATGCGCCCCACGCCGAAATGGTTGCGCACCCTGTCGAAGGCCGACACCAGTGGCACCGCGCCAAGCGCATAGCCCACCCGCAACCCGGCCATGCCATAGCCCTTGGAAAAGGTGCGAAGCCGGATCACGCGCGGATCGTCCGGCGCGATGGCCGGGGCGGTGCCGGGCGGGGCCAGATCGACATAGGCCTCGTCCAGAACCAGCAGGGTGCCTTGGGGCAGGGCGGCGATCATCGCCTCGATCACCGGGGCAGGGTGCCAGGACCCCATCGGGTTGTCCGGGTTCGCCAGATAGACCATCCTGGCACCCACCGCAGCGGCGCGCGCCGCCAGCGCCCCGGGGTCTTCGTGATCGCCCGCATAGGGCACCTTGTGCAGCACGCCGCCAAAGCCCGCAACGTGGAAGTTGAAGGTCGGGTAGGCCCCGTCCGAGGTGACGACGGTATCGCCGGGACCAACCAGCAACCGCACCAGCAGGCCCAGCAGCCCGTCGATGCCTTCGCCGATCACGACATGCGCCGGGCTGAGCCCGTGATGGGCGGCAAGGGCGCTGCGCAGATCGTGCACTTCCGGGTCGCCGTACATCCAGACATCGCGGGCAGCCGCCCGCATGGCGGCGATGGCGCGGGGAGAGGGGCCGAAGGCGCTTTCATTGGCCCCCAGACGCGCGGCAAAAGCCCGCCCGCGCGCCCGTTCCTGGGCTTCGGGGCCGACAAAAGGCACGGTCGGGGGCAGCGATGCCGCCAGCGGGGTGTATCGGGGGCCGGTCATGCCGCAATCACAAGCGCAAAAGACCGCAGCCGGCAAGGGGTGCGCCTGACCCCGGACGGGCCGGGGGGGCTGTCTGCCCCCCAGGGCGCGTGCCGCGCGTTCGTCGCGGAAACCCTCCACGGGCAGGTTTCTGATCGCTCCTCACCCCCGGGGATGTTTCTGAACAGAAAAAGCCATGAGCTCAGGCCAGTTCGGCCAGCCGGGCCAGGGCGGCGCGCAGCTTGCCCGCCTCATCCTCGCCCTGCTCCAGCTTGTCGCGGGTCTCGTCCACCACCTCTTCCCTGGCCGAGGCCAGGAAGGCCGGGCTGGCAAGGCGGGCGCGCAGGCCGGTCAGGTCTTTTTCCAGTTTTTCCAGTGTCTTGCTCAGACGGGCCTTTTCTTCGGCAATGTCGATGACCCCGTCCAGCGGCAAGGCAAAGGTACCGCCTTCGACGGCAATCGTGATCGCCCCCTTCGGCACTGCTGCCGCTTCGGTCAGCGTCCCGATCCGGGCAAGGCGGCGGATCAGCGCCTCGTTGCGCGCCCAGGCGGTGCGCGCGGCCTTGTCCAGCGCCAGGTGCAGCATGTCCAGCTTCAGCCCCACCGGCACATGCATCTGCGCGCGGGCCGACCGGATCTCTTCGATCAGCGCGATCACCCAGCGCATTTCGCGCATGGCTTCGGTATCGGCCAGCGTCCCGTCATGGTCAGGCCAGTCGGCATGAACCAGCATCTTTGCGCGGGTGCCCGTGGTCTGCCACAGCTCTTCGGTGATGAAGGGCATGATCGGATGCAGCAGGATCATGCACTGGTCCAGCACCCAGCCCATGGTGGCGCGGGTTTCCGCCGCCGCGGGGCCATCGAAGAGCGGCTTGGCGAATTCGACATACCAGTCGCAGACCTTGCCCCAGACAAAGCCGTAAAGCGCGTTCGCCGCCTGATCGAAGCGGTATCCTTCCAGCGCCGCATCCACCTCAACCCGCACGCGGGCCGCTTCGCCGATGATCCAGCGGTTGGCGGTGGCGGTGGCGGCGGGGGGTGCGGCACGGGTGACATGCCCGCCCCACACGCCGTTCATCTCGGCAAAGCGGCAGGCGTTCCACAGCTTCGTGCCGAAATTGCGATAACCCGCGATGCGCCGGGTATCGAGTTTCAGCACGCCGCCCAGGCTCGCCATCGCCGCATTGGCAAAGCGCAGGGCGTCGGCACCGTATTGATCGATGACTTCCAGCGGGTCGATGACGTTGCCCAGGGATTTGGACATTTTCTTGCCCCTGGCGTCGCGGACAAGGCCGTGCAGATAGACGGTGCGGAAGGGGACGTCGTTCACCACCGCCAGCTGCATCATCATCATCCGGGCAACCCAGAAGAACAGAATGTCCTGCCCGGTGACGAGGACCGAGGTGGGGAAGTATTTCGCCAATTCCGGCGTGGTTTCCGGCCAGCCAAGGGTGCCGATGGGCCAGAGGCCGGAGGAGAACCAGGTATCGAGCACGTCGGGGTCGCGGAAGATCAGAACCGCTTGGCCCAAGTCTGCGAGGTCACGCAAGTGTTCACTCTGTTCGTCTTTCAAAATGCGAACTGGCAAGCCGTAGCGCTGTTCTGCCAAACGAATTGCTTCGGTCTCATTGCTTGCACAGAACGCTTCAAGCTTCTCCCAATCCCAGAACTTACCGATCCGCCAATTCCCATCGGCGTCTCTCCGGCCAGTTGCAGAAGTTGGCCCATACCACACCGGTATCTGATGCCCCCACCAAAGCTGGCGGGAAATGCACCAAGGCTCGATATTTTCCAGCCAGTGGAAATAGGTCTTCTCGCCGCTCGGCGGGATGATCCTGGTGTCGCCGTTGCGCACCGCGTCCAGCGCGGGGCCGACGATCTGCGCGGTATCGACGAACCACTGATCGGTCAGCATCGGCTCGATCACCACCCTGGACCGGTCGCCGAAGGGCTGCATGATGGGCTTGGCTTCGACGTAAGGCACGCGTTCCAGGTGTTCCGCGCCGGTTTCCGTATCGACGGACTTTTTCAGGACCGTTACCGCCAGCCCCTCGGCGGTGATCTGATCCACCACGCGCTTGCGCGCCGCGTAGCGGTCCAGCCCGCGCAGGTCGTCGGGGACAAGGTTGATTGCGTCCACTTCCGCCTCGGTCAGGGTCCGTTCGCCCTTTGCCACGTCCATGGCAATGCGGGCGGCCTCGGCATAGGGCGCGCCATCGCTGCGCATCCGGGCGCGGGTGTCCATCAGGCGGTAGCAGGGGATGCCGTGGCGCCTCGCCACCGCATAATCGTTGAAGTCATGCGCCCCGGTGATCTTGACGGCACCCGAGCCGAAAGCCGGGTCGGGATAGTCATCGGTGATGATCGGGATCAGGCGGCGATGATCCTTTGGCCCCACCGGAATTTCACAAAGCTTTCCAATGATTGGCGCATATCGTTCATCGGATGGGTGAACAGCCACGGCCCCGTCGCCCAGCATGGTTTCGGGCCGCGTCGTGGCGATGGAAATGTAGTCGCGCACCTCGTGCAGCGTGACGTTGCCGTCGGCATCCCTTTCGACATAGTCATAGGTCTCGCCCCCCGCGAGAGGGTATTTGAAGTGCCACATCTGCCCCGGCACTTCGATATTCTCAACCTCCAGATCGGAAATCGCGGTTTCAAAATGCGGGTCCCAGTTGACCAGCCGCTTGCCGCGATAGATCAGCCCCTTGTTGTAAAGATCGACAAAAACCTTGATCACCGCGTCGTGAAAGTTCCCCTCCTCCCCCGCCGGTGCGCCCGGCGCGCCGGACATGGTAAAGGCTTCGCGCGACCAGTCGCAGCTTGCGCCAAGGCGTTTCAGTTGCCCGATGATGGTGCCGCGCGATGCCTTCTTCTGGTCCCAGACGCGGGCAATGAACTTCTCGCGCCCCATCGTGCGGCGGTCGGGCTCCTGGTGCAGGGCCATGTCACGCTCTGTCACCATCTGGGTGGCGATGCCTGCGTGGTCGGTTCCGGGCTGCCACAGCGTGTCAAAGCCGCGCATCCGGTGCCAGCGCACCAGAATATCCTGGAGCGTGTTGTTGAAGGCATGGCCCATATGCAGGCTGCCGGTGACATTGGGCGGCGGGATCATAATGCAGAAGGGTTCGGGCCGCGATGCATTTGCCCCGGCACGGAAGGCCCCGGCCTGTTCCCAGGCGGCATAGATCCGCGCTTCGGCTTCGGTCGCGTTGAAGGTCTTTTCCATCGGCATCGGCTGCATCCCGCGTCTTTGCCCGGTGTCTACCCCGCGCGGTGCCGAAGGAAAAGCGTCTTTGCGGGCGGTGCACCGGGCCTGCGCACCGCCCGGAAGGGCTTACAGAAACGGCTGGCCCGCCAGCGCCTGCACAAAGGTCGCCGCGACAAGTGCCGCATAGCCTGCCGAGGCCAGCAGAACCGCGCGGCGTGCCGCCTGCACGGGCAGGATCAGCACCGCAATCAGCCCCGCCAGCGGGATTCCGTGCATCGCATGCGTTGCCAGGAAATGCGCCACCCGCAGATCCCCCACGCTGCGTGACCAGCCCATCAGCGGCAGCCCCCGGTCCCAATCGGCCGGCGTGCCAACGAAATGCCCCGTGTTGGCCGACATGTAATACGCCACCGGCACTGTCAGAACAAAGGTCAGCACAAGGCCAAGCGCCACCGCCAGTCGCAGCGCGTCCGGCAGGCCGCTGGCCCGGTTGCGCCAGATCGCGATGCCGGACACCAGTGCGGCAGAGGTCAGCGTGACGGCAGCACCCCCCATGAACCCGTAAAGTGCGCCCCAGACCGGGGAGGAGTCGTTAAAGTGCGATGCAGTCCCAAGCGCGGCTGCCCCGGAGATCCACAGGACTTCGGCGATGATGGCGGCGGCAACGATGCCACAGTAGATGCGGAACAGGCGGGCCTGACGCATCGCCAGCGGCAGCCAGCGGGCATAAAAGGCCAGTGTCAGCAGATAGATCGTCAGCGCGATCTGGAACTTGATCGGCTTCACCCAGATGCTTTCGCCGTGAAACAGCCGGTCATCGATCTGCATCGCGGCCAGTGTCGGCAGCAGGGACAGGGCCATCGCGATGCCAAGCGTGGTGAACAGGGGCGCATCCTGCCGGAGTTGGGCAAAGCCGGTGAAGCGCGGGGCGGAAAGGGCAAGGGTTGTCATGTGCGGGGCTCCGTCATCAGGGGCGCGCGCAGGTTGCGGCTGGCGCGCAGAAGGGTAAAGGCAAGGTATCCGGCGGGGCCGAACAGGAAGGTCAGCGCCAGCAGGGGCAGCACCAGCAGATGGTGTATCCCCTCGGCCCGCGCCATGCGGGCGATCCAGGCGCCGATCAGCAGATCGAAGGCGAGGTAATGCACCCAGCCCGCCAGCGCGATTTCAGGAAAGGTGAACAGCCGCATCACGTTGGGCAGGCTGTCGAACCCGCCCGGTGCGCGCGACCAGAAGGCAAGTATCAGCGCCGTATAGCCTGCCGAAAGCACAAGCGGAATCGCCAGCCCGGAAATCCGGTCGGACCAGCGGGGTGACAGCGGCGACAGCGCCAGCACGATCCAGCCGATCAAGGCCAGCGTGTTGGCGGATTGGAACAGGGAGTCCGTGGGCATGGGGACCTCATATTGACAGTGGCAAGATAAAGCCTAGCGATTGACTTGTCGCTGTCAAGATCATATCTGGAAGGTAACGGAAGCGTTTGACGAAAGGTCCGATGGAAACGGAAAGCCCCCTCTGCGAAGTGCCCGAAAAGCCGCGCTACCATCACGGCGCGCTGCATGATGCACTTCTGGCGGCGGCAGAGGCGGAACTGGCCGAAACCGGGCTGGAAGCCTTTTCCCTGCGCCGGGTTGCCCGGCGTGCCGGGGTCAGCCATGCGGCCCCCGCGCATCACTTCGGCGATGTGGGCGGGCTTCTGACCGCGCTGGCGGCAGAAGGGTTCCGGCAGTTCATTGCGGCGATGACGTCGCATCAGGCGCGTGCACCCCAGGACCCCAAGGCACAGATCGTGGCGGCGGGGCTGGGATATATCGCCTTCGCAACGGAACGCCCGGCGCTTTTCCGGCTGATCTTTTCGTCAGACCGCCCTGATTTCGGCGCGCCCGACCTGGCCGCCGGATCAGAGCAGGCCTATGACCATCTGAGCCGCCTCGTTGGCGCAAGGACTGGCAGGGAAGACCCGGTCGATATTGCGGCCGTCTGGGCCATGGCCCATGGCCTGGCAGATCTGATGGCGGCGGGGCGGATGGACACGATACGGCACCTTGCCCCCGCCGACCGCGAGCGCGCCTTTGCCGGTATTCTGGCACGGTCTATCCCGGGCTAGACCGCGCGGTCGATGCGGGTGGACAGGTGAATCAGGCTTTCCGAAGACCGCACACCCGTCATTGCGCCGATCTGGTCCAGGACCTGATCCAGAAGCGTCGTCGACGGTGCCGCGATCTGAAGCAGCAGATCGAACCGCCCCGAGGTGGTGAACACCCGCTCCACCTCGGGGATCGCCTTGAGCCGGGTCAGAATATTGGCCTGGGCGCGGGGTTCCACCGTCAGCAGCACGCTGGCCCGCAGACGCCCCTCGCGCGCGGATTCGCCCAGCTTGATCGTGTAGCCGACGATGACGCCGGATGTCTCAAGCCGCTCCAGCCGGGCCTGGATGGTGGACCGGGCCACCTTCAGCCGCCGCGCCAGCGTGGCGATTGACATTCGTGCATCCGCCCCCAGCAGCCCCACGATGTTGCGATCAAGTTCATCCATATGTTTTTCCTGTCTTGCACGTCATAATAACGAAAGATCACTGCAAATCTACTCTTTTGATCGGTGAAAATGTCATACACATCCCGCATCCTGAGTTTTCAGGGAAAGGGCGGCTCATACGCACCTGGCCTGGTTGGAATGAACGCGCAAAGCGTCTCCCGAACCGTCGAGCCGGGGCAAGAGAGCAGCTTGCGTCTTGTTGGCACAGCAAAAGGAACGCCGATGGGACTCTCGAAAACGATCTGGACGGATCTGTCCGAATTTCTCCGCGCGACCCGGCCCGAAACGCCGGTCCTGTTCTTTTCCCCGGCGGCGCTGCAGGCAACCGCGCGCCGGTTTCTGAGCGGTTTTCCGGGGCTTGTGACCTATGCGGTCAAGTCCAACCCCGAAGAGACCGTGATCGAAAACCTGACCGCTGCGGGCGTGCATGGCTTTGACGTGGCATCACCCTTCGAGATGCGCATGATCCGCCGTCTCGCCCCGGAAGCGGCGCTGCATTACAACAACCCGGTGCGGTCGCGGTCCGAAATCGGCGTGGCGGTGTCGCTTGGGGTCACCTCCTATTCGGTCGATTCCCGGTCAGAGCTGGCCAAGCTGATCGATCTGGTACCCGCAAAGGGGACCGAGATCGCCGTCCGCTTCAAGCTGCCGGTGTCGGGGGCGGCCTACAACTTTGGTGCCAAGTTCGGCGCAACGGCGGACCTTTCGGTGGAATTGCTGAAAACCGTGGCCGAGGCGGGCTTCATCCCTTCGCTGACGTTCCACCCCGGTACGCAATGCACCGATCCCGGGGCCTGGGAACATTACATCCGTGCGGCGGGCGGGATTGCGCGCGGCGCGGGCGTGAAGATTGCCCGGCTGAACGTGGGCGGCGGCTTTCCGTCGCACCGGCTGAACGGGCAGCCCCCGCAGCTCGAGGCGATCTTTGCCCTGATCGACCGGGTCGCGACCGAAACTTTCGGCGCGGACCGTCCCGCGCTGGTCTGCGAACCCGGGCGCGGGCTTGTGGCCGATGCCTTTGCCGTCGCCGCCCCGGTCAAGGCGGTGCGCGACGGGGCGCATGTCTTTCTGAACGATGGTGTCTATGGCTCGCTCACCGAACTCAACATGATCGGCGTGATCAACCGTACCGTCGTGCTGACGCCCGAGGGGCAGAAACGGGCCGGTGCACCGCGCAACCTGATCGTCTTCGGGCCCACCTGCGATTCGGTCGACCGGCTTCCGGGCGAGATGTTGCTGCCCGGCGACATTGCCGAGGGGGATCATCTGGTGTTCTTCGGCATGGGGGCCTATTCCACCGTAACCAATACGCGGTTCAACGGATTTGGAGAGCTGTCCATCGCGACGGTTCTGTCGCTGAAAATCTGATCACCCGACCCTCCGGCTGGACAAACCCGGCCGGGGGTTTACCCTGCGCCTTCTTTGGAAGGAGGGGGGAAGATGACGAAATTCGGCGAATCCCAGGCGATCCGGCGCGTTGAAGATCTGAGGTTGCTGTCCGGCCGGGGCCGCTTTGTTGATGATATCGTGCCCGAAGGCGCGCTTTTTGCCTTTTTCTTCCGTGCCACCGTGGCCCATGCCGAAATCCTGACGCTGGATGTTCAGGCGGCACGCGGGGCACCCGGCGTCCATCTGGTTCTGACGGCGGATGATCTGGCTGCCGCAGGCGTCGTTCTTGGCATGCATTTTGCAACCGTCCTGAACCGGGACGGGTCCAAAGGGGCCGCCCCCGAACGCCCGGTTCTGGCGCGGGGGCGCATCCGCCATGTCGGCGAAGCCGTGGCGATGATTGTTGCCGACAGCATGGCAGCGGCCGAGGATGCCGCAGAGCTGATCGATCTGCAAACCAGGGATCTGCCGGTGGCCCTGTCGGTGACAGGCGGGGGCGCGGCCATCCACCCCGAGGCACCGGACAATCTGGCCTTTGACTGGGCCATCGGCGATGACGACGCCGTGCAAACCAGTCTGGCCGCATCCGCCCACCGGGTCAGTCTGGATATCGTCCACAACCGCGTCATCGTGAATTCGCTGGAAGCTCGCGCAGCCTTTGCCGAATGGGACGGGGCGCGGCTGCATCTGTGCGTCAACGGGCAGGGGGTCTGGATACAGAAAAGGGAACTGGCGCGCATGCTGGGTCTGCCGCCTGCCGCCGTGCGCGTGACCAACCCCGATGTCGGGGGCGGCTTTGGCATGAAGTCGATGACCTATCCGGAATATGTCGTCATCGCCCAGGCGGCGCGGCTGCTGGGGCGTCCCGTGCGCTGGGCGTCCGACCGGACCGAGGCGATGCTGAGCGACAATGCCGGGCGCGATCTGGTGGCGCGGGCCGAACTGGGGTTCGACGCCGCCCATCGCATCACCGCCTACCGCGTTAGGCTTTCGTCAAACCTCGGTGCCTACAATTCCATGTATGGGCAGGAAATCCAGTCAGAGCTTTTTGCCAAGGTGTTGACGGGCGTCTATGACATTCCGGTGGCCGCGCTTTCGGCGAGGGGCGTTTTCACCAATACCACGCCGGTCGATGCCTATCGCGGTGCGGGCCGCCCCGAGGCGATCTACACCATCGAACGCGCCATGGATCACGCCGCCCGCCAGCTTGGCACCGATCCGCTGGCCCTGCGCGAGGCGAATTTCATCCGCCATTTCCCCTATACCAGTGCCACCGGCGAATACATTGATGTGGGTGACTTTTCCCGCGTGCTGGCCCGTGCGCGGGCCGAGGCGGACATCGCCGGCTTTCCGGCCCGCCGCGCCGGAAGCGCGGCACGCGGCAAGCTGCGCGGACTTGGCCTGTGCTGCTACATCGAGGCGATTCTGGGTGATGCCTCGGAAGGGGCGCGGGTGGAGTTTTCGGGTGACGGCACCGTTCTGCTTTTCGTCGGTACCCAGTCGAACGGGCAGGGGCATGAAACGGTCTTTGCCAGGTTCCTGTCAGACCGGACGGGCATTCCCTTTGACCAGATCCGCGTGATCCAGGGCGACAGTGACCGCATCGCGCGCGGCGGCGGCACCGGCGGATCGCGGTCCGTGACCGTGCAGTCGGTGGCCACGCTGGCGGCCGTTGACCAGATGGTCACGGCTTTTTCCGCGTTTCTGGCGGCCGAACTTGGCACGGCCGAGGTTCTGTTCGATGACGGTGCCTTCCGGGCCCCGGGATCGAACCGGACCCTGACCTTTCTGGAGGCCGCCGATCTTGCCCGCCGGCGCGGGCGCGACGATCTGCTGGTGCACGAGACCCGCGCCACGCTGCCGGGCCGGTCCTATCCCAATGGTGCCCATCTGGCCGAGATCGAGGTGGATCCCGAAACCGGCGGCACCACGGTGCTTCGCTATACGGTGACGGATGATTTCGGCAATCTGATGAATCCGGTCCTGGCCGAGGGGCAGGTTCATGGCGGGGTGGCCCAGGGGCTTGGCCAGGCGCTGTGCGAATTGTCGGTCCATGACGCGCAGGGCCAGCTTCTGACCGCCAGCTTCATGGATTACGCGATGCCGCGCAGCACGGATCTGCCCTTTGTCCGCTTCACCACGGAGCCGGTCCCCTCTACCGCCAACCCGCTTGGCATGAAGGGCTGCGGCGAGGCGGGCACGGTGGGCGCGCTGGCGGCCATTGCCAATGCGATGCACGATGCCCTGGCCCCGGCCGGAGTTGCGTCCCTGGACATGCCCTTTACCCCGTTCCGTGTCTGGACAAGCCTGAACGGGGTGCGCGCTGCCGGTTATTGACCGGATATCCCGCTGGCTGCACCTTGCGCCCCATGCGCTGCACAGCCCCGTCCCGCCGCCCGATCCGGGGGGCGGGCGCCGGGCGGTGGATCATGTCGTGATCCTGGACGGCACAATGTCCTCGCTGCTGCCGGGACGGGAAACCAATGCCGGGCTGACCTTTCGCCTGCTGCGCGAGGGCGGGCGGATACAGCGGATGTCGCTGTACTACGAGCCGGGCATCCAGTGGACCTGCTGGGCCCAGACCCGGGACGTGATCCAGGGCAGGGGAATGAACCGCCAGATTCGCCGGGCCTACGGGTTTCTTGCGTCGCGCTATCGCCCGGGCGACCGCATCTATCTGTTCGGCTATTCCCGGGGGGCCTATGCCGTGCGCTCTCTGGCCGGGGTGATCGACCGGGTCGGCCTGATCCGGGCCGATCATGCGACAGAACGCAATGTGACCCTTGCCTATCGCCATTACCGGACCGCGCCGGATGCGCCCGCCGCCCGCGCCTTTGCCGCCGCCCTTTGCCATGACGCGGTGCACATCGAAATGGTCGGGGTCTGGGATACGGTCAAGGCCCTGGGCCTGCGCCTGCCGCTGTTGTGGAAGCTGACCGAAGCGAGGCACGCCTTTCACACGCCGCATCTTGGCCGGTCGGTCCGGCATGGATTTCACGCCCTGGCGCTGGACGAAACCCGTCAGGCCTTTGCCCCGGTGCTGTGGGCATCGCCGCCTGACTGGCCGGGGAATGTCGAACAGGTCTGGTTCCGGGGCGCGCATGGCGATATCGGCGGACAACTGGGCGGGTTTGATGCGGCACGCCCCCTGTCGAACATCCCGCTGGTCTGGATGCTGGACCGGGCCGGGGCCTGCGGCCTGCCGCTGCCGCCGCACTGGCGCAGCCGCTTTCCCTGCGATCCGAAGGCCCCGATGGCGGGCACCTGGCAGGGGGCGGGCAAGCTGTTTCTGCTGCGCAGCCGCCGGCTGATCGGGCAGGACCGGTCCGAACAGATCCACCCCAGCGTCCCTGCGCCTGATGCGCGCGGCTGGTCCGTGCGGCTGCGCCGCCGTCCCGGCTGACATCAGGCGCTGCGCCGCAGGGTCTGACCGCCCGTCGGTGCCAAACGCGCCTTTGCCCTTTTCCCGGCCGCGTCCGCGCGGCAAGGTGCCGCCACCGCCACCAGAAGAGGTTCCGATGCGCCCGATCACCGTTGCCGCCACCCAGTTCGCCTGCAGCTGGGACCTGCCCGCCAATGCCGACCGCGCCGAGGCGCTGGTCCGCCAGGCTGCGGCCAGGGGTGCCGGTCTTGTCCTGATCCAGGAACTGTTCGCCACGCCCTATTTCTGCATCACCCAGCGCCCGGAATACTTCGATCTGGCCGCACCCATGGCGGGCCATCCCTTGATTGCCCGGTTTTCCGACCTGGCCCGTCAGCTTGGCGTGGTTCTTCCCCTGTCCTATTTCGAAAGGGCCGGGGCGGCCCATTTCAACTCGGTTGCGGTGATCGACGCCGACGGCCGGGTGCTTGGCAATTACCGCAAGTCGCATATCCCGCAAGGCCCGGGGTATGAGGAGAAGTATTATTTCTCGCCCGGCGATACCGGATACCGGGTCTGGGACACCGCCCTGGGCCGGATCGGCGTTGGCATCTGCTGGGATCAGTGGTTCCCCGAGGCGGCCCGCGCCATGGCGCTGCGCGGGGCCGAGCTTTTGCTGTATCCCACCGCCATCGGCACGGAACCGCCTGCCCCGGGCTATGATTCCGCGCCGCACTGGGAAATGGTGATGCGCGGCCATGCGGCTGCCAATATCCTGCCTGTCCTTGCCTCGAACCGGATCGGGACGGAAACCGCCCCCGAGGGCACCGCGGTAACCTTCTACGGCTCCTCCTTCATCGCCGACCAGACCGGCCAACTGGTTGCCAAAGCCGCGCGCGACGGGGAAGAGGTGCTGACGGCCCGCTTTGATCTGGATGCCATTGCTGCCCTGCGGCGCAGCTGGGGTCTGTTCCGGGACCGGCGCCCGGACACCTACCGCGCGCTGGGCACGCTGGACGGCATCCTGTGATCCGGGCGGGCCGTTTGGCCCCCTGCACGCGCGCGAATACCCCAAGGCGAATTGCCCGTCAGGGCCGGGGGCACCTGACAGACCCCTGCCGTCAGCTTTGCGGGCGGGTCTTGGCGGGGTCGTAATGCGACAGGGCCACGACCCGGGCCGCCAGACGTTTCTGCTGGCCGTCCAGCTTGCCAACCTCAAGCGGCGTGTCAGGGGCCGCATGGGCCACATCCACCCGCGCCAGGGCGATGGTCTTGCCCAAAACCGGCGACCGGGTGGCAGAGGTGACAACCCCCACCTGCGCGCGGCCCGCATAGATGCCGTCGCCATGGCCCACGGGAATGGCCGCGTCGATGTCCAGGCCGACAAAGCGGTTCACCGGATGCTCCTTGCGGCGGATCAGCGCCGCGCGCCCGATGAAATCGGCGGTTTTCGATTTCAGCGGCACGGTGAATCCGATGCCCGCCTCGAAAGGGTCGGTCTGGTCGGTGAAGTCGTACCCGGCAAAGATCAGCCCGGCCTCGATCCGCACCATGTCCAGCGCGGCCAGGCCCATGGGGCGCAGGCCCTGATCCTGGCCTGCATCCCGGACGGCGTCCCAGACGGTGACGGCATCTTTCGGGTGGCAGAAAATCTCGTACCCCAATTCGCCCGTGTAGCCTGTGCGCGACACGACCACCGGCACGCCCGATCCATCGCCGATCCGCCCGACCGAGAAGCGGAACCAGCCCAGTTCGTCTGCGGTGGCCTGTGCGGGCGGGGTCCAAAGGATGCGCCGGATGATCTTGCGGCTGTTCGGCCCCTGGACAGCCAGGTTGTGCAACTGGTCGGTCGACGAGCGGACCATGACATTCAGCCCCAGCCTGCCGGCCTGTTCGCGCAGCCAGATGCCGCCGAAATCCTCGCCGCCGATCCAGCGGAAGTTGTCGCGGCCCAGCCGGAACAACGTGCCGTCATCGATCATGCCGCCATGCTCATAGCACATCGCAGAGTAGACAACCTGACCCACCGCCAGCTTTGAGATATCCCGCGTCAGCGTGTATTGCATCAGCGCTTCGGCATCCGGGCCGGTGATTTCGAACTTGCGCAGCGGCGACAGATCGATGACGGCGGCCTTTTCACGGCAGGCCCAGTATTCCCCGATCGGTCCGGTACCCGAATAGGCATTGGGCAGCCAGTAGCCGCGATAGTCCGCCATGTCCCGCGTCAGCGCCGAGGTGCGGGCATGAAAGGCGGTATCCTTCGTCATTCTGGGCTCCTGATCGGGGGTGACGCGGCTGGCAACGGCGCGGCGGAACGGTTCAGCGCCGTCATAGCTGCGGATGTGAATGTCGCTCAGATACCATCCATTGGCCGGCGAGGTATCGTCGGGACAGGCCGAGGAGACGCAGATCAGGTCGGTCAGCGCGCGAAACAACACGTAATCGCCCGGGCGGGACCAGGGTTCGTCGCTGATCAGCACGCCTTGGGCATCTATGGCGGTGTTGAAGAACAGGTTGACCGCCATCCAGCCCGGCCGGGCCGCAACCCCGTAAGGGCCCAGCGCACGGTTGAAATTGTCCGAACAGTTCACATGCCCCGGATAGCCGATGTCATCATAGTATTTCGAGGCACAGGCCATGGCAAAGGCATCATGGCGCCCGACGGTATCCTGCACCACTTCGATCAGGGGAAGGAAATCCTGATCATAGTACCTGGAATGCAGCCCCGGCATCGAATAGGCACGTCCCATCAGCGTGCGCGACGTGGTCACATCCAGCGCGTGTTCGATGCCACGGTCAAGCTTGCGCGCGGAAAAGCATTGAAAATCGGTGCATTGACGGCCATCCACATCAATGACCTGGATATAGTCGCCCGCCTTCACGAAATAGGCCTCTGCGGTGGCGGACTTTACCCGCAGGTCCAGAACCGGCTCTGCCAGCGGGTCGGGCAGATCAAACCCTGCCACCTGCACCAGCGCGCTGCGCTGCACGGTGACGACCAGCGGCGTTGCCGTATCCTGACCGCCGGGGTCCATCGGCAGGGCCGGGGCGGCCACGATCAGCACGCCATCACGGGTTGCGGTAAAGCTTTCCACAGTCCCCGCCGGGGTGTCGGCGCCGAACAGAACCACGGCGCCCGCCTGTGCAAGATCGATCCCCCGCCGCGCAATGCCCAGACGCAGCCCGCCCATTCCCGATCCGGTTCCGGCGGCGAGCAGCGCCTTCAGCCCGCGGGCATCACCGTTCGGGGCAACGCCAAGAATGCCGGCATCGATGCGGCCCCGCGCATCGGCCGCGACCAGTTCGCAGACCTGCCCGCCTTCGGGATTGGCCAGGCTCACGCGGTCGCCTGCGCCAAGACGGATCAGCAGGGCACCGGCACCGGGCACCTCATGACGTTCGCGGCCCGAATGGCGGGCCAGCGATGCAGGCGTCATGATCCGGCTGGGCCGGGGCGGGCCGGGACTGACGCGGGGATAGCTGTCCGGCATCTGGCCTTACCTCTGGCGCTTGTCTCGTCTGCGGAAAAAATGTTTAATGCCAAGAATAACGAGGCCCCCCGCCCACGGCAAGTCCCGTGACGGTCTTGGGGGCAGGCCGGGAAGGACCGAAGGATGCGCTATTCAGGGTTCCGCGTGATTGCCGAGGCGCTGACCGGCCACAGGGGCTGGACCGCCGTCTGGCGCGATCCTGAACCGCAGCCTGCCTATGACTATGTCATCGTGGGCGGGGGCGGCCATGGCCTGGCCACGGCCTATTACCTGGCCAGGGAATTCCGGCAGGCGCGAATCGCGGTGCTGGAAAAAGGCTGGATCGGTGGCGGCAACGTGGGGCGCAACACCACGATCATCCGGTCGAACTATCTTTTGGACGGGAATCAGCCCTTCTACGAATTCTCTCTGAAGCTTTGGGAAGGGCTGGAACAGGATTTCAACTACAACGCCATGGTCAGCCAGCGCGGTATCCTCAACCTTTTCCACACCGACGCCCAGCGCGATGCCTATACCCGGCGCGGCAACGCGATGATCCTGCACGGGGCCGATGCGCAATTGCTGAACCGCGATCAGGTCCGCGCGCTGTATCCGTTCCTGAACTTCGACAACGCCCGCTTTCCGATCAAGGGCGGTCTGCTGCAAAAGCGCGGCGGTACGGTGCGCCACGATGCGGTGGCCTGGGGCTATGCCCGCGGTGCGGATCAGCGGGGCGTGGACATCATCCAGAATTGCGAGGTTACGGGCTTTCGCATCGAACAGGGCCGGGTTCTGGGCGTGGACACCTCTCGGGGGTTCATCGGGGCCGGAAAGGTCGGTGTGGCCGTGGCCGGATCGTCCGGGACGGTGATGGCCAAGGCCGGAATGCGCCTGCCGATCGAAAGCCATGTCTTGCAGGCTTTCGTGTCGGAAGGTCTGAAGCCGGTGCTCGATGGTGTGATGACCTTTGGCGCGGGACATTTCTATGTCAGCCAGTCCGACAAGGGTGGCCTTGTCTTTGGCGGTGACATCGACGGCTACAATTCGTATGCCCAGCGCGGCAACCTTGCGGTGGTCGAGGATGTGGCCGAAGGCGGCATGGCCCTGATGCCGATGATCGGTCGGGCGCGGCTGCTGCGGACCTGGGGCGGGATCATGGACATGTCGATGGACGGCTCGCCCATCATCGACCGGACCGGAATCGGCGGCCTTTATTTCAATGGCGGCTGGTGTTACGGCGGGTTCAAGGCGACGCCCGCCAGCGGCTGGGTCTTTGCCCATCTGCTGGCCACCGACACGCCGCATCCCACCGCCACGGCCTATCGTTTCGACCGGTTCCGCAAGGGGCTGATGATCGACGAAAAAGGGCAGGGCGCGCAGCCCAACCTGCATTGAAGGGGTGCCAGATGACCGGCGATGATGCCCACCTTGCGCGTTCGGGCCGAAAGGCTGGGGCCGAAGGGTTCGCGCAAGACAGGCCTGGCAGCCCTTTCGGAACGTATGAACACATGAATGTCCGTAAGGTGAAAGCGCCATGATCATCCCGCACCCCCTTCTTGGCCCGCGTGACGCGCAGGAATTCGTCTATCTGGGCGATGCCGCCCTGATCGACCGTCCCGATGGCCTGGCGGCAGATGCCGCCGACCGCTTTCATGACTATCTTTACCTGCGCGACAATCCTGCAGGGCTGCACCGCGAGCTTTGGTATCACGAACAGGGGGACCGGTCCTGGCTGGTGGTGACGCGCAACACCCTGACACATGAGATCACGCAGGTGGAACTGGCGCGCGATGTGGCGCGGGCACGGGGGCGCGGCAGGTGACACAGGACAACCGGATCGCAGGCGGACAGATCGACCGCAGCCGCAGCCTGCGCTTCACCTTCGACGGGCTGCCCTATCAGGGGCATCCCGGCGACACGCTGGCTTCGGCCCTGCTGGCCAATGGCGTGCGGCTGATGGGACGCAGCTTCAAGTATCACCGGCCGCGCGGGCCGATTGCCGCCGGGTCGGAAGAGCCGAATGCGCTGGTGGAACTGCGCAGCGGCGCGCGGCGCGAGCCCAACACGCGGGCCACCACGGTCGAGTTGTTCGACGGGCTGGAGGCGCAAAGCCAGAACCGCTGGCCGTCGCTGAGGTTCGATGCGCTGTCGGTCAATGACCGCCTGTCGCCCTTTTTTGCGGCGGGCTTTTATTACAAGACCTTCATGTGGCCGGCCGCCTTCTGGGAAAAGGTCTATGAGCCGCTGATCCGCCGCGCGGCCGGCCTTGGATCACTGTCGCTGCAGGATGATCCGGATGCCTGTGACAAGGGCTTTCTGCATTGCGACCTGCTGATCATCGGCGCGGGGCCTGCGGGCCTGGCCGCCGCCCTGACCGCCGGGCGCAGCGGCGCGCGGGTGATCCTGGCGGATGAGGATTTCCGCATGGGCGGGCGGCTGAATGCCGAAACGCATGCCATCGGCGGTCAGTCCGGGGCAGACTGGGCGGCGCAGGCCGTGGCGGAACTGGCGCAGATGGGGACTGTCCGGCTTCTGCCGCGCACGACCGTGCTGGGGGCCTATGACCACGGCATCTATTCGGCGGTCGAACGCGTGTCGGATCATCTGGCGGAACCCCTGCCGGGCAAGCCGCGCCAGACGCTGTGGCGCATCTATTCGCGCCGTGCGATCCTGTGCGGCGGGGCGATCGAACGGCCCATCGCCTTTGAAAACAACGACCGTCCCGGCATTCTGCTGGCCGGTGCCTTGCGTGCCTATGCCAACCGCTGGGGCGTGGCCGTGGGGCAGCGGGCCGCCATCTTCACCAACAACGACGACGGCCTGCGCACGGCGCATGACCTTGCCGCCAAGGGGGTGGAGATTGCCGCAGTGATCGACACACGCCCTGACGGCCCCCGTCTGGCGGGCATGCCCCACTTTCAGGGGGCCGAGGTCATCGGTTCGGCGGGCCGTCTGGGGCTGTCCTCGATCACCCTGCGCGAGGCGTCGGGCCGGGTGCGGACCATCCGCTGCGATGCGCTGGGCGTCTCTGGCGGCTGGAACCCCAACCTTGGCCTGACCTCGCACCAGCGCGGCCGCCCGCAGTGGGACGAGCGGCTTGCAGCCTTTGTGCCGGGCCCGGACGGCCCGCCGGGCCTGAGCGTAGCCGGCGCGGCCGGTGGCCACATGTCGACCCATGCCGCCTTGCAGACCGGGGCCGGCCGCGCGGTGCAGGCGCTGTCCGACCTGGGCTTCGCGGCGGTCGCCCCCGAGGTGCCCCGGGCCGAAGACGCGCCCGTCTCGATCACGCCGATCTGGTATGTGCCCCATGGAAAGGGCCGGGCCTGGATCGATCCGCAGAACGATGTCACGGTCAAGGACATCAAGCTGGCCCATCAGGAAAACTTCCGCTCGGTCGAACATCTGAAGCGTTACACCACGCTGGGCATGGCGACAGATCAGGGCAAGACCGGCAATGTCCTGGGCCTTGCGATCATGGCCGGGCTGACGGGGCAGAGCATTCCGCAGACCGGCACCACCGTCTTCCGCCCGCCGCATACGCCTGTCGACCTTGCGGCGCTGGCGGGCCGGTCCACCGGCAAAGCGTTCCGCCCGACACGTCTGACCCCGTCGCACCGCTGGGCCACCGAACAGGGCGCAGTCTTTGTCGAGGCGGGCCTTTGGCTGCGCACGCAATGGCTGCCCCGGCCGGGGGAAACCACCTGGCGGCAGGCGGTGGACCGCGAAGTGCTGGCGACGCGCCGGTCGGTGGGCATCTGTGATGTCACAACGCTGGGCAAGATCGACATTCAGGGCACGGATGCCGGTGTTTTTCTGGACCGGGTCTATGCCAACACCTTTTCCACTCTGGCCGTGGGCAAGGTGCGCTACGGGCTGATGCTGCGCGAAGACGGGATTGTCTTTGACGATGGCACCACCGCGCGCATGGGCGAACATGAATATGTGATGACGACGACCACGGCCAATGCTGTGGGCGTGTTCCGTCATCTGGAATTCTGCCGCCAGTGCCTGTGGCCGGATCTGGACGTTCAGATCATCTCGACCACCGAAGCCTGGGCGCAATATTCCGTCGCCGGTCCCAACGCACGCAAGCTGCTGGAAAAGATCGTCGACCAGGATATCTCGGATGCGGCCTTTCCCTATATGGCCTGCGGTGCGATCACGGTCTGCGGCGGGTTGCGGGCGCGTCTGTTCCGCATCTCGTTCTCGGGCGAGCTGGCTTATGAAATTGCCGTGCCGACCCGTTACGGCGATGCCATGATCCGCGCTTTGGTGGCTGCGGGACAGGAATTCGGCGCCGTGGTTTACGGGACGGAAGCCTTGGGTGTCATGCGGGTGGAAAAGGGCCATGTGGCCGGGAACGAGCTGAACGGCCAAAGCACGGCGCTGAACATGGGCCTGGGCAAGATGGTGTCGCGCAGGAAGGATGCCATCGGCATGCCCCTGTCGGCGCGCGAAGGTCTGGTTGCGGAAGACGGACTGCGGCTGGTGGGCGTGCGCCCGGTTGATCCGGCGCAGCCCCTGACGGCGGGCAGCCATTTTCTGGCGCAGGGCGCGCCGGCCACGGCCGCGCATGACGATGGCTGGCTGACCTCGGTGGTCTATTCGCCGAACCTTGGCCATGCCATTGCGCTGGGCTATCTCAGGAACGGGTCTGCGCGCATCGGCGAACGGCTGCGCGCCGTGAATCTGCTGGCCGGAACCGATACGCCGGTCGAAATCGTCAGCCCGCATTTCATCGATCCGGAAGGGAGCCGCCTTCGTGCCTGAGCATCGCCTTGCCCCGCTGACCGCACTTGGTCATCCCGATCCGATGGTGGTCACCGTCGGCCCCGTCACCCTGGCCGAGCGCACCGATACCGCCCTTGCCTCTCTTGCCGCCCGGCGCGGACGCGAGGGGGATGTCGCGGCGGCGGCACAGGCCATCGGCCTGCCGCTGCCCGGTCCGGGCCGCCATGCCGCCGGCCCGGTCTGGTCGGCCTTCTGGCTTGGCCCCGGCCAGTGGATGGTCGGGGCCGCCTTTCAGACCCATGAGGATATCGTTGCCGCCCTGCGCCCGGCCTTCGGCGCGGCGGCGTCCATCACCGAACAGACCGATGCCTGGGTACGGTTCGATCTGGCCGGGGATGATCTTGCGCCCGTCCTTGAACGGCTTTGTGCGCTGGATGTCCGCCTGATGCAGCCGGGCGATGCCGGCCGGACCGTGATCGAGCACCTTGGCACCTTCGTGATCCGGGATACGGGCGGCTTCACGGTTCTGGGCCCGCGGTCCGCAGCCCTGTCTTTGCACCACGCCTTGCTTACAGCCCTGCGCAGTGTTTTCTGAACGGCCCCCGTCCGGGCAGTGGCATTTCTTCCCGACCGGGGTATGATCCCCTAAAGGAAGAAAATGCCGGTCTGATTTCACCCAAAGGCAACAGCCATGCCCGACGATCTGGAAGACTACGCCACCAGCCTGCCCCTGGGCAAGCCCGCGTTCAGTCAGGACCCGCACCGCGTCAGGGAGCTGAGCGAGCGCAACCTTGAGCTGGCCATCGGGCGCGAGGTGCGGGCCTGCCGCCGCCAGCAGGGCATGACCGTGGCCGATCTGGCCGAGGCGACGGGCCTGTCGATCGGGATGCTGTCCAAGATCGAGAATGGCATCACCTCGCCGTCGCTGACCACGCTGCAGATCCTGGCCCATGCCTTTTCCACGCCGATCACCAGCTTTTTCCGCCGGTTCGAGGAACGGCGCGAGGTGCAGCATGTCAAGGCGGGCGACCATGTGGAGATCGAGCGGCGGGGCACGCGGGCGGGGCACCAGTACAACCTGCTGGGCCATATCGGATCGAATTCCTCGGGCGTGGTGGTGGAACCCTATCTGATCACCCTGACCGAAGCATCGGATGTGTTCCCCACCTTTCAGCATGACGGGATCGAACTGCTCTACATGCTGGAGGGAGAGGTGCAGTACCGCCACGGGGATCAGTTGTTCCACCTTCGCCCCGGTGACAGCCTGTTCTTCGACGCCGATGCCCGGCATGGCCCGGAGGTTCTGGTCAAGCTGCCCGCGCGCTATCTGTCGGTGATTTCGTATCCGCAGGCGTAACGGGCCGCCGAAATCGTGCCAGTCGCATCGATCTTTGGCCGGAAAACAGGGAACTCTTCCGGCTGCGCGCGCCCCGCAGGGTCTGGCCGGGGCCATCGTCGCGGCCACGCGTTGCGCGTGCAGCATGCCCGGCGGGTCGGGCGCTGGCCCGTCGCTGGGCTTTTGCGGGACCTATCCCGGGCTGCGGTGGTCACGGACCGGATGGGCAAGCTGCCTTTGCGACCGATCAGGATGGTCCTTCTGGCCGGCAAGCGGCGGGGATTCCTTTCAGCGCCCTGTCAGAGAATGCTGACAGATGCCGAAGACCGAAGAACCGACGCGCCGCCGATCCATGACGGAGCCCTGCAGCGCCCCGCCTTGAGGGGTGGCGGGGCGTCCCTCATGCGCGGACTTTGTGAAGCAGGGCTGAAGAAAACCGGCGTAACCGGTTGACCTAATCCTCGGCCCACCAGCCGGGAGAGGTGGGCGTGCCGTCATCGAATTGCGCCAGATAGTCCACCATGATCGGCTTGTTGCGCAGAAAGCCCTTGTAGGCGGCCAGCTCGTCCGGCAGGTCGCGGATCACGCGGTGCAGGCGGCGGGCCCATTTCGGCTGGGTGACCAGTTCCTCGAACCTGATCAGATAGCAGCGGATGGGAAAGGCCAGCGCGTTGGACCGGGGCAGGCGGAAGAAGGTCTGCAATTCCACCCGCAGATGCATGCGCCGGCCGACGTTTTCCGGTGTCAGCGTGGCGCGGCTTGGGCCCCATTTCGGGTAATTCTCGGGGCTGGTGTCCAGAAGGGGATCGATGGTCATCGTCCAGTTGAACCGGCGCGCCGGTGCGCCGTGCTGGACGTTCATCAGAAACTTCAGGGCGCGGGTGAAGATCTGCTTTTCATGCGCCAGCGGCACGGGGGCGTGCCATTCGAAAAAGTTCATGCCGATGTCGAAATCCAGGCTCCAGTCGGCCTGGGTGGTGACCATGCCGGCATCCATCCACAGGTTTTCATCGCGCTGGTCCTGCAGGCTGAAATCGCCCTGGGTCTGGCGCGTGATGTATTCCATCGGGCCGCAGGGCAGGGTGGTTTCATCAAGGAAGGTGAATCTCTGTTCGATCTGAAGCGGGCGGTTGATCCAGTGCCAGCGGTTGCCGTCGCGGTGCAGGCTGAACCAGTCAGGATACTCGCGCGCCTTCGCCTCCATGATCAGTTCCAGCAGGTCCCATCCCGCCAGCGTCATGTGCGGCAGCGACTGGCAGCGCAGCGGGTCTTCGGCCAGCACGCGGGCACGTTCGCGCATCTCGGCCACATAGTGTTCGTCCACGTCAAAGGTCTTCTTGCCGGCCGGCGTCCCTTGTGTCCGGGCTTGTCCGGCCCTTGTTCTGTCGGGGCGGGGAACGTTTTGCGGGCATCGTCCGGCCCGGGCCATCCGGGCATCCGGCCGCACCTGTCCGGCAACGAAGTCGCAACAATCCCCACCGTCGGGCCGTCTTTCCGTCTGCGCCGCGCGGGTTGGCCCGGTTCCCGCAGCAGCCGCAGCGACCGCTCAATCACCGGGGCAGCCCCGTTTCAGGAAAGGTCCTGCGCTGTCAGCTTGCTGCAGGCGGCCCTTGTGACAAAGCAATTTTTGCCTTGGGTGAAATTTTTTTCCTTGCGGCCAGTTCTGTGGCGGGAAGACCGCTGAAAAGATGTACCTTTGGGGCGGCAGACATGACGGATCATCGGGCCCGGAAAGTCCGTCCGGGGCGTAGAATCGCCGAATCAGGCTGGGATCAATTGCCCTGCAGTAAAAAAAGTTTCTCTACAGTTGAGCCGGGCGCGCTTCGATGCTAACCTTGATTTCAAGAAGATGAGGGAGTCGAACCATGTGCGGTATCGTCGGACTTTTTCTGAAGGACCCCGCGCTTGAACCTAAGCTGGGGGCGATGCTGACAGAGATGCTGATCACCATGACAGATCGCGGCCCTGACAGCGCAGGCATCGCGATCTATGGCCATCCGGTGCGCGGGCAAGCGAAGCTGACCGTGCAGTCACCGGAACCGGGAAAAGATTTCAAAAGCCTGGCCGATGATCTTGCGGCGGTGATCGGCGCCCCTGTAACGGGCGACATCAAGGATACCCACATTGTCCTTCACCTGCCCGCAGACCGGCTGGAGGAGGCGCGGGCGGCCATCGCAACCTTGCGTCCCTCTGCCACGGTCATGAGTGCGGGCGAAGGGATCGAGATCTACAAGGAGGTGGGCTTGCCGAAAGACGTGGCCGCACGCTTTGGTCTGGAAAAGATGTCGGGAACCCACGGCATCGGCCATACCCGCATGGCCACCGAATCGGCTGTGACCACCGCGGGGGCACATCCGTTTTCGACCGGGCCGGACCAGTGCCTTGTTCACAACGGGTCCCTGTCCAACCACAATTCGGTGCGCCGTGTTCTCAAGCGCGCCGGAATGACCTTTCGCACCGAAAACGACACCGAGGTGGCCGCAGCCTTTCTGACCCACAAGATGCATGAAGGCGCGAACCTTGGCGAGGCGATGGAGGCCACGCTGACAGATCTCGACGGCTTTTTCACCTTCGTCGTCGGCACCAGGGACGGCTTTGGCGTGGTGCGCGATCCCATCGCCTGCAAACCGGCCGTGATGGCCGAAACCGATCAATATGTGGCTTTCGGGTCAGAATACCGGGCGATGGTCAACCTGCCGGGCATCGAGACCGCCCGCGTCTGGGAACCGGAGCCTGCCACCGTCTACTTCTGGGAACGCTGAGAATGCAGGTTTTTGACCTTGAGGCGCAGGGCTTGCGCGCGCTGAATGCCACGCTTCACGGCCTGAGCGGACAGACCAATGAAACGGCCTGGGAAATCGTGAACCCCCGGGGCAGCCATGCCATTGCGGTCGGCGTCGATGCGCCGGTCGACATCACCGTGCGCGGGTCCACCGGCTATTACTGCGCGGGCATGAACAAGCAGGCCACGATCCGCGTCAAGGGCAGCGCGGGGCCGGGGGTTGCCGAAAACATGATGTCGGGCACCGTCATCATTGACGGCGATGCCAGCCAGTACGCCGGTGCCACCGGGCGTGGCGGGCTTCTGGTGATCAAGGGCAACGCCTCGTCGCGCTGCGGCATTTCGATGAAGGGCATCGACATTGTCGTGCATGGCAACATCGGCCACATGTCGGCCTTCATGGCGCAATCGGGTTCGCTGGTGGTTCTGGGCAACGCCGGAGAGGCGCTTGGCGATTCGCTTTACGAGGCGCGGCTTTTCGTGCGCGGTTCGGTGAAAAGCCTGGGCGCGGACTGCATCGAGAAAGAGATGCGCCCCGAACATCTGCGGTTGCTGGCCGACCTGCTGAAACGCGGCGAGGCCGATCATCTGGCAAAGCCCGAAGAGTTCCGCCGCTACGGCTCGGCGCGCAAGCTTTATACGTTCAACATCGATAACGCCGCCGCCTACTGAGCCATGCGGGATTGTCCCCCCCGGAGCAGACCGA
This sequence comes from Rhodobacter sp., assembly GCA_020251025.1. Taxonomy (GTDB): domain Bacteria; phylum Pseudomonadota; class Alphaproteobacteria; order Rhodobacterales; family Rhodobacteraceae; genus Aliitabrizicola. The sequence goes on from JADCDI010000099.1 coordinate 45,376, forward strand.
CGATCCGTCCGGGAACCACCCCGCCATTCCTTTCCCTTGTGTCGCGGAGCCACTGATGACCGATTTCCCCCATACCCCGCCGCGCCAGTCCTGGACCTTTTCGAATGACGTGAACGCGGAAATCCGGCGCGCCGCAGCGACCGGCATCTATGACATCCGCGGCGGCGGGTCCAAGCGCCGACTGCCGCATTTCGATGACCTTTTGTTCCTTGGCGCCTCGATCAGCCGTTATCCGCTGGAAGGGTACCGCGAGAAATGCGCGACCGATGTCTGGCTTGGCACGCGCCATGCCAGGACACCGATCCACCTTGATATTCCCGTGACCATCGCCGGCATGAGCTTTGGCGCGCTGTCCGGCCCCGCGAAAGAGGCTTTGGGGCGCGGTGCGACCGAGGCCGGCACCTCGACCACCACCGGCGACGGTGGCATGACCGAGGAAGAGCGCGGCCATTCGCGCACCCTTGTTTATCAATACCTGCCCAGCCGCTACGGCATGAACCCCGATGACCTGCGCCGCGCCGATGCGATCGAGATCGTCGTGGGGCAGGGGGCAAAGCCGGGCGGCGGCGGCATGTTGCTGGGCCAGAAGATTTCCGACCGCGTCGCAGCCATGCGCAACCTGCCCAAGGGCATCGATCAGCGTTCGGCCTGCCGCCATCCGGACTGGACCGGGCCGGATGATCTGGAGATCAAGATATTGGAACTGCGCGAGATCACCGATTGGGACAAGCCGATCTATGTGAAGATCGGCGGCGCGCGCCCCTATTACGACACGGCGCTGGCGGTCAAGGCCGGGGCGGATGTGGTGGTGCTGGACGGCATGCAGGGCGGCACGGCGGCCACGCAGGACGTCTTCATCGAAAATGTCGGCATGCCGATTCTGGCCTGTATTCCGCAGGCCGTGAAGGCGCTGCAGGATCTGGGGATGCACCGCGAGGTGCAGCTCATCGTTTCGGGCGGGATCCGAAGCGGGGCCGATGTGGCCAAGGCGCTGGCGCTGGGGGCCGATGCCGTGGCCATAGGCACCGCCGCCCTGATCGCGCTGGGCGACAATGACCCGGCACTTGAGGCGGAATACAACAAGCTGGGCACCACCGCCGGGGCCTATGATGACTGGCACGAGGGCAGGGACCCCGCCGGGATCACCACGCAGGACCCGGAACTTTACGGGCGCTTTGACCCGGTTCTGGGGGGGCGGCGGCTGAAGAACTATCTCAAGGTGATGACCCTGGAAGCCCAGACAATCGCGCGCGCCTGCGGCAAGAGCCATCTGCACAACCTGGAGCCGGAAGACCTTTGCGCGCTGACGCTGGAAGCTGCCGCCATGGCGGGGGTTCCGCTGGCCGGCACAAACTGGATTCCCGGACGCAACGGGTTCTGAACAAGAAACGACAGGGAGCATACCGCAATGGTCACGGACCTCGCCAGATTCGCCAAGGACAAGGGCGTCAAATACTTCATGATTTCCTATACCGACCTGTTCGGCGGCCAGCGGGCCAAGCTGGTGCCGGCACAGGCGATTGCCGAAATGTCGGTGGACGGGGCAGGCTTTGCGGGCTTTGCCACCTGGCTTGACCTGACGGCGGCGCATCCCGACCTGATGGCGGTGCCCGATGCGTCCTCGGTCATCCAGTTGCCCTGGAAGCCGGAGGTGGCCTGGGTGGCCGCCACGGCGACGATGGAAGGCAGGACGGTCGATCAGGCCCCGCGCAATGTGCTCCGGCGCCTGGTGGACGAGGCGGCAAAGGAAGGCCTGCGTGTCAAGACCGGGGTGGAGCCGGAGTTTTTCCTGCTGACCGCCGACGGATCTCAGGTGTCGGACCCTTTTGATAACGCTGTGAAGCCCTGCTATGACCAGCAGGCCGTGATGCGCCGTTATGACGTGATCGCGGAGGTCTGCGATTACATGCTGGCGCTGGGCTGGGAGGCCTACCAGAACGACCATGAAGACGCGATCGGCCAGTTCGAGATGAACTGGAGATACGACGACGCGCTGCAGACGGCCGATAAGCACAGCTTCTTCAAGTTCATGCTGAAGTCGGTGGCGGAAAAGCACGGGCTGCGCGCCACCTTCATGCCCAAACCCTTCAAGGGGCTGACCGGGTCGGGGTGCCATGCGCATATCTCGGTCTGGGATCTGGAGGGAAAAAAGAACGCCTTTGCCGATGACAGCAAGGAACTGGGCCTGTCCGACCGCGGGCGCAACTTTCTGGGCGGGATCATGAAGCATGCCAGCGCCATGGCCGCAATCACCAACCCCAGCGTCAACAGCTACAAGCGCATCAACGCACCGCGCACCGTTTCGGGGGCCACCTGGGCCCCGAACACAGTGACCTGGACCGGCAACAACCGCACCCATATGGTGCGCGTGCCAGGACCGGGGCGGTTCGAGCTGCGCCTGCCCGACGGTGCCGCAAACCCCTATCTGCTGCAGGCGGTCATCATCGCGGCCGGTCTGGACGGCTTGCGCACCAGGGCGGACCCCGGCCGCCGTTATGACATCGACATGTACACGCAAGGCCATACGGTAAAGGGGGCGCCGAAGCTGCCGCTGAACCTGTTGGATGCGCTGCGCGAGTATGACCGCGACAAGACGCTGAAGGCGATGATGGGGGATGAATTCTCGGCCGCCTTCCTCAAGCTCAAGCACAGCGAATGGAACGACTACACCGCGCATTTCTCGGCGTGGGAGCGGGACAATACGCTGGATATCTGACGGCGCAACGCGACAGGCCGCGCCCTGTGCAAAGGCGCGGGGGGGGCAGGGCGGCCAAACAGGGTGCTGAGACAGCAATCCGGCCGCCTGCCTGCCCTTGAGATTTTCCCGGCCCCGGGAAAGGGCGTGCCCCGGCGGGCAGGCCCCGGAAACGCACAGCCTTTTCCCCGCCCGGCCGCGACGCTTCCGCCGGGACCGGTGCGTCCCGCGCCAAGCGCAGGCCAGCGGCCGCCCGCCGGTGGCGGGGCGGGCGCTGGCCGGGGTCTTTGGCCCCCGGCCGGTCCTGATCCCGGCGTGGCGCTGTGGCAGGGGCGATGGCCCCTGCCATTGAAGCCGTGACGGTGCTGTCGTCAGTTCGGGCGGGAACAGGAAACGCGACCCGCGTTTCCCCGCCCGCGCGAGACGGTGCCCCGTAGACCGGCAGGTCCCGGAGGGACAGAGGCCAGCGCCCGACCCGGCGGGCGGGAAGCGCCCGCTGGGCGGGGCGGGCGCTGGCCGGGGCCTTTGGCCCCCCGGCCGGTCATGATGCCAGCGTAACGCTGTGGCAGGGGCGATGGCCCC